>CAZIPH010000029.1:30919-38485 GCA_964541115.1 uncultured Salaquimonas sp. | reverse complement strand
TTTGCCGCTGCCTCGTCATTGCGCACCGACAATTGCATCCAGATCACCTTGGGCAGGGGATCAAGCATCAAGGCCTCATCGACCACACCCGCCGCCGCCTCGGAATTGCGGAAAATATCCACCATGTCCACTGGCCGGTCGATTTCCGCAAGGCTGCCAACGGTCATCGCCCCGGCAATTTCCTTGCCCGCGTGACCCGGATTGACCGGGATGACATCATACCCCTTGGCCAGCATGTACCTGGCAACAAAGAAGGACGGGCGGACCGTGTTGGCACTGGCCCCGACAATCGCGATCGTCTTCACCTCATCCAGGATCTCCCGGATATAGGCGTCATCATACCGGTCGTGGTTCATGATTTCCCGCTTTCAGAAGCAATCTGTCTTGCCCGTTCGCGCAGGACAAATTTCTGTACCTTGCCGGTCGAGGTCTTGGGCAATTCCTCGAAGATGATCCTTGCCGGCAGTTTGAAGCGCGCCAGGTGTTCGCCGCACCATTCGCGCAATGCTTCTTCGCTTGGCACATCCTCGCCGGTCTCGACGAAGGCACAGGGACGCTCGCCCCACTTCTCGTCGGGCATCGCGACCACGGCGGCAGCGGTAACGGCAGGATGCTTGTAGAGCGCGTCCTCAACCTCGATGGAGGAAATGTTCTCGCCGCCCGAAATGATGATGTCCTTGGAGCGGTCCTTCAACTGGATGTAACCATCCTCGTGAATGACGCCCAGATCGCCGGTGTGAAACCAGCCGCCCGCAAAAGCCTCTGCCGTCGCTTTCGGGTTTTTCAGATAGCCCTTCATCACCACATTGCCGCGCATCATCACTTCGCCGATTGTCTCTCCGTCGCGCGGCACCTCGGCCATCGTTTCAGGATCGCGTATGCTGACGCCCTCTAGGGCAAGGTAACGAACCCCCTGGCGGGCCTTGAGCGCTGCCTGGCGCGCCAGGTCAAGGCCGTCCCAGTCACTGTTCCAGTCATTGACAATCGCAGGCCCGTAAACTTCGGTGAGGCCGTAAAGATGGGTCACGTTGAAACCGGCGGCCTTCATGTCCGCCAGCACCCTTTCAGGCGGCGGGGCGGCAGCCGTCATGAATTCGACGGTCTGCGTCAGCTCGCGCTTGTCTGCCTTTGGCGTTGACAGCATTGTCGACATGACAATCGGCGCGCCGCACATATGCGTGACGCCGTGATCGGCCAGCGCGTCCCAGACCGGTTTCTGGCGAACCGCCCGAAGGCAGACATGGGTCCCCGAAATGGCTGAAACCGTCCAGGGAAAACACCAGCCATTGCAGTGAAACATCGGCAGGGTCCACAGATACACCGAATGCTTCGGCATGGAAGCGGTCAGCGCATTGCCCTGGGCAAGCAGGCTCGCGCCGCGATGGTGATAGACGACGCCCTTGGGATTGCCGGTTGTTCCCGACGTGTAATTGAGCGCAATCGCGTCCCACTCATCTTCCGGCATCAGCCAGTCGAAACTGCTGTCACCATTGGCTATGAAGGCCTCATATTCTGTTTCGCCCAGCCTTTCGCCCTCACCCTCGAAAAGCGGATCGGCCACATCAATCACCGGCGGCGGATTGTCCATCATCGCCAGCGCTTCCTTGATGACAGGCGAAAACTCCGTGTCGGTGATCAGCAGGCGGCTTTCGCCATGCTCGAGCTGAAAGGCAATGATCTTGGCATCAAGCCGCGTATTCATCGAATGCAGCACTGCCCCCGCCATCGGCACACCGTAATGTGCTTCCAGCATGGCCGGTATGTTGGGCAGCAGCACCGAAACCGTGTCGCCGCGTCCAATGCCGCGCTGGGTGAGCGCCGAAGCCAGTTGCCGGGACCGCGCATAGAATTCGCTGTAGCTGCGGCGCATGGCGCCATGGATGATCGCGGTCCTGTCAGGATAAACATTCGCTGCCCGCTCAAGGAATTGCAGCGGTGTAAGTGGCTGGTAATTGGCCGCATTGCGCGCCAGGTCCGTTTCGAAAATCCCCGTCATGGCCGAACTCACCGATCTTTCCATTCTGCGGGACGTTTTTCGACAAACGCGTTGATGCCTTCGACAGCATCATCCTTGAGCATGTTTTCCACCATCACCTGGCTGGCATAATGATAGGCATCCGCCAGACCCATCTCCACCTGCTCGTAGAAAGCCCGCTTGCCGATCTTGAGCGTCATTTTCGACTTGGAGGCGATGCGCGCGGCAAGCGCCATGGTCTCGCCGGTTACCTCCGCATCGGCAACAACCCGGTTGACGAGGCCGATCCCTGCCGCCCGTTCAGCGCTGATCATCTCGCCGGTCAGCAGCATTTCCATTGCGTGCTTGCGCGACACATTGCGCGAAATTGCCACCATGGGCGTCGAGCAGAAAAGCCCGATATTGACACCGGGCGTTGAAAATTTCGACGATTGTCCCGCAACCGCAAGATCACAGCTTGCCACCAGCTGGCACCCCGCCGCCGTAGCTATCCCTGAAATCTCGCCAATCACCGGTCTTGAATGCGTGACCACCTGCTGCATCAGCGCCGAGCAGCGCTGCATGATATCGACATAGTAAGCCCTGCCGCCATCTGCGCTCTGGCGTGCCGCTGTCATCTGCTTGAGATCATGGCCTGCACTGAAGACCGGACCTTCTGCAGCGATCACGATCACCCGCACGCTGTCATCGCTCTCGCAGCGTTCGAGTTCTGCCGAAAGTGCGGCGATCATTTCCTCTGACAGCGCATTGCGCTTGTGTGGCGTGTTGAGCGTTATGCGGCAGATGCCCTCTTCGCTGATAACATGAACAGGTGCGTCTTCCTGCCTTTGCAAGCCTGGCTGCATGATGTCACCTCCCAGTGGTATTCGCCATTTGGTGCGTTGTGATGAGGATCGTATATTGCTTCGCGTTATCCGTCACTTGCCCTGATCCCATACTGCCCCATACTGACCAATGCAGGGAAAACCCGCAAGGGAGCATCTTGTACCATTATTGCCGTAATTTCACGCAATGCGGGAACCCAAGACGTCAAAACCCGCCTTGTCCTGCGACTGGCGGGTTCGTCTGTTTTCGGATTATCGGGAGGAACTACTGGCGCACTACCACCTTTGCGCGGCCGTTGACCCGTGAATAAAGATCGATGATGTCCTGGTTGATCAGCCGGATGCAGCCCGAGGAAGCCGCCGTTCCGATCGAGTTCCACTGCGGTGTGCCATGCAGGCGGTAGAGTGTGTCCTTGCCGTCCTGGAACAGGTATAGCGCCCGTGCCCCGAGCGGATTGGTCAGGCCCGGCTCCATGCCGCCATTGTCCGCGGAATATTTGACGAGTTCCGGCTGGCGCTCGATCATCTCTTCGGGCGGTGTCCAGGTTGGCCATTCCCGCTTCCAGCCGATATAGGCATCGCCTTGCCATTCAAATCCCTGCCGCCCCACGCCAACGCCATAGCGCATGGCGGTTCCGCCCTTTTCGACCAGGTAGAGAAAACGGTTGGCCACATCGACGATGATTGTGCCGGGCTTTTCGGCAGTCTGGTAGGCAACCCGCTGGCGAAGGAACCGCTTGTCCATCTCCTTGACCGGAATTGCAGGTAGCGAGAATTCACCATCCGTCTTCGCGCCATAATCGGCGATGAATTCCAGTGAAGGATCTTTGAGGGGATTGTTCAAGGCCCGCAACCCCGGCATGACGGTGAAGGCCGCTGGTTTGAACTGGAATTTCGGCAGGTCCGGCATGGAGGTCGAGCAACCGGCCAGCAAGGCAAGCGCGGCGAGACCGCCCAGCGGTCCCGTAAGGGAGGAACGGAGGTGCTTTGGCATTTTGGGAGTATCCTGGTGATTTCCCGTCGGTTTGACGCCACAGGAAACGAATTGGCAGCGCGAGTGCTAGCTCAACGGCACTAGCCGCGCCAATGAAATCGCAGGCAAAACATCGCCGCGCCACAGTCTTCCTTTCCTTGTTGCGAAAACAGCACATTTGCCTTTTCCCGCATCCATGTGAAAACTGGGCGCGGGAATCACTGAATGGAACCTGCACATGCCGATTGTCAGCATAGGCCACAGCAACCCGCTCGAAGACGGTCGCCAGTCCGACCGGGCCCTGATGATCCAGCGCGGCATGTCCCGGCACATGGAGGCGCTTGGCATGGTCGTCCTGAGCGAATTCTCCCTGTCGAGTGGCCGCAGGGCAGACCTGATCGGCCTCGACCGCAAGGGCTGCTTTGTCATTGTCGAGATAAAGTCCTCCATCGAGGATTTCCGCACGGACAACAAGTGGCCCGAATATGCCGCCTATTGCGACCGGTTCTGGTTCGCCACCCATGCCGGGGTACCGGCGGAAATCTTTCCGCCCGATCAGGGCCTGTACATTGCCGATGACTATGGCGCCCATGTCATCCGGGATGCGCTGGAGGACAGACTGCCCGCGCCCACGCGCAAGGCGCTGACCCTTCGTTTTGCCCGCCAGGCAGCCCTGCGCGCCGGTCGCGTGTCTGAATATGCGTTGTCAAACCTGGGCAGGCTGCCCGGTATCGAGGATATCGATTAACTCAGCGCGGTGCGCGCTTGGCGAGAATGCGCTGCAGCGTACGCCTGTGCATGTTGAGGCGACGGGCGGTTTCCGAGACATTGCGGTCGCACAATTCGTAGACACGCAAGATGTGCTCCCAGCGCACCCGGTCTGCCGACATCGGATTTTCGGGCGGCTCTGCCTTGTCACCAGGTTCGCGCATCAGCGCAGCGAATACCTCATCGGCATCTGCAGGTTTCGACAGATAGTCGACAGCACCGAGCTTGACCGCAGTGACTGCAGTCGCAATGTTGCCATATCCGGTCAGGATCACTGCCTTGCAGTCCGGCTTGATCTTGCGGATCGCGGCAACGACATCAAGACCATTGCCGTCGCCGAGGCGCATATCGACCACCGCAAAATCCGGCGGGTTTGACTTTATCTTGGCATAGGCTTCGGAAAGTGATTCCGACGTATCAACATCAAACCCCCGCGATTCCATCGCCCTGCCCAGACGGGTCAGGAAGGGCTTGTCATCATCTACCAGCAGCAGTTTGCGGCTCGGGGGAAGTTCGGTTTCCATCGTTGCAGTGTTCACGGCTTTCTCTCTTTTTAATCTGAAGAAGAAATAGTGCACAAAAGCGCGTCTGCCAACGCATTGGCAGTTTTTGGCAGGGAAGAATGCCGCCAGATATGAAGTTTTACGGCACAAACCCGTTGTTGAGGCTTCTTATGGCACGAATTACCTCGCTGCGGCTTCGAAATCGGTCCTGCGCCAGGTCACCGTGACTTCCGCCCCCCCGCCTTCCGCCTTTCTGCGGTTGACGATGTTGACTGCCGCATGGTTCCTCTCGAGCAGGGTCTTGGCAATGAAAAGGCCCAGGCCCAGCCCGCCACTTGTCTGCAAAGTCTCGCTACTGCGCGATGAGATAAATGGTTCGCCAATCTTGTCGAGAACCGCCTCGTTAAAGCCCGGTCCGTCATCACGGATCCTGAATTCGACAAGGTCATCACTCCAGCGGGCGGAAAATTCGACCCGGAACCTGGCAAAATCGACAGCGTTTTCCAAAAGATTGCCAAGTCCGTAAATGATCGAGGGGTTGCGCCGCATGGCTGGCATTCCGTCCTCGATGCCATCTTCCGGATGCGTGCCGCAATGGCTGATCGAGATGATCTTGTGAAATCCGGCATAGGGCGCAGCAACTTCCTCCATCAGGACATCGACAGGCAGCGTTGAGATATTCTCGTCCTCGGCAGAGGAAAGCGAGGAGATCTTTTTAAGGATCTCCCGGCAGCGGTCCGCCTGGCTCTTGAGCAGTTCGGCATCCTCGCGCCGCTGCGGATCATCACCTGCCTCGCGGATCATTTCCTTGGCCACCAGTGAGATGGTCGCGAGCGGTGTACCCAGTTCATGGGCAGCAGCAGTCGCCAGCCCGTCCAGATGACTCATATGCTGCTCGCGTTGCATGACGAGTTCGGTAGCAGCCAATGCGTCCGCCAGCTTGCGCGATTCGTCGGCCACACGGAACACATAGACCGCGGTGAAGGCGGTCGTTGAGGCGATGGCGACCCAGATACCCGCCTTGAGTTCAAGCGGCAGGGAAAGAGCCTCATTGGCAAACCATGGCAGCGGCTCGTGAAAAAAGACCAGCAGGAGCGATATCCCCAGCGCGAAAACCAGCAGGGGAATTATGTTTCGTACCCGTTGCGATGCGGCAGAAATGACTACAGGGACTGCTATCAGGACAGAAAACGGGTTCTGTATCCCGCCCGTCAGGTACAAGAGGACCGAAAGTTGCAGAATGTCATAGGCCAGTAGCGCGGTAACGGCCTTGCCGCGCCAGCGCACATTTCCAGGATAGCGCAGGCGAAGGAAAATGTTCAGCCATGCCGACATGCCGATCAGCGCCAGGCAGAGCAGCAGATGCAGTTCGAACCCCATGCCGAAGTGGACAAACAATACAGCCGCAGTCTGGCCGATAACCGCCATCCAGCGGATCCGGATGAGTGTCTCCAGCCTCAGTGCCAGCGATTCACGATATTGAAGGCCGGTTTCGGACACTTGTTTCCCCGTATGGATGCGTCAGCTGCGTGGCTTGGCTCGGCTCGTCGGTTCGGCATTGGCCGGGTCTTCCGGCCAGACATGCCTGGGATAGCGCCCGCGCATGTCCTTTCGCACATCCCGCCAGCTTCCTTCCCAAAAGCGGGCAATGTCCAGTGTTTTCTGCAAGGGCCGCATGGCCGGCGACAGGAGTTCAAGGACAAGCGGCACGCTTCCCTCGCCAATGGAAGGATGGGTTTTCAGCCCGAAGAATTCCTGTACCCGCCCCCGCAAGGCGGCAGTTTCGCCTTCATAGTCGATGACATGTGCATTGCCCGTCGGCAGGATCCAGCGCTCGGGGGCGAGACGGTCGATTTCGGAAAGGTTTTGATGGCCTGCATAATGGCGCACGGCTTCCAGCATCCTGGCATCATCAAGATCGCCGGGACCTTTCGTGCCCGCCAGCATGGGCGCCAGCCATTCATCGGTACTTTCAACGAGGCTGGTTTCATCGACAGGCCGGAACCGTTCACCGAAATGGTGGTGAAGAAAACCCAATCGGCTCAAAAGCCGTGCTGTCCTGTCGCCGGCTATCAGACCGCCAAGCCCGTTGTCGCGAATGTACTGCAGGGTTCTTTCGCTGATATTGTCTTCCGCGCTGATGGCGGTGCGTTCCCGCGACAGCGCGATCGCACCAAGCCGCCTTGTCTGCCAGGCATTGAACCGGCCGGATTTTTCTTCAAGCTCGACTTCCCGCGAAACGCGGACTGTCTCGCCATGGGCAGCAAGGAGATCGCGCGGCGTCAGTTCGCCCGCGCTCAATATGCGCCCTGCCGCCGCGCTTCCCTGTATCTCGCAAATGGCCAGCCATTCCGCCCTTGCCAGCGGCGACAACCCGTCAAGCAAGGCCCGCCTGCCATTGGCCAGCAGGTACTGTGCCTCACCATTGGGGCCATTGCCCATCTTCCTTGCAATCCGTTCGGGCCATGCCAGCGAGACAAGCAGCCCCACCGACACGGATGGGTCATTCCTGTCCTTGCCTGC
>CAZIPH010000029.1:0-30819 GCA_964541115.1 uncultured Salaquimonas sp. | reverse complement strand
GATGCCTTTACGCTCTTTGTCCGCGGATCGGATGAGCGGCACAGGTTTTCCAGCCGCTTTTCAAGATCGGTGTCATTGCCGCCGACACCTCGTTCGCTGATGAGGAGGGCCAGTTGCGCAGCTCGCTCTGCGGCACCAAATTCCCTTGAGCGATGCACCATGTGGCCGAGGCGCGGCGGCAGCGGCATTTCCCGCAACTGCCCGCCGGACCCGGTGATATGCCCGTTGCCATCCAGCGCCCCCAGTTGCTGCAGGGTCTGCACGGCGGCGTTCCATGCCCGTTCCGGCGGCAGGTCCAGCCATTTGAGGGTGCCAGGATCGTTCACCCCCCAACTGGCGAGGTCGAGGACGAGATTGCTCAATTCTGCTTCGAGGATCTCCGCCCGGTCCTGTTCGGGCATGGCGGCATTCTGGCCCTCATGCCACAGGCGGATCGCCATGCCGGGCTGGGTGCGTCCGGCGCGTCCGGCCCGTTGGGCCACGGCATTCCTCGAGGCACGTACCGTCTCCAGCCGGGTCAGGCCGGTTGCCGGTTCATGGCGCGGTACACGGGCAAGGCCGCTGTCGATGATTACCCGCACGCCATCCAGCGTCAGTGAGGTCTGGGCGATGGACGTTGCAAGCACGACTTTCCTGCGTCCCGGTTTTGCAGGCGCGATCGCCGAGCGCTGGTCCTCGGGCTTCATTGCGCCGTAAAGACGATGCAGCTCGATTGTCTCCGGCAGGTCGGAAAGGCGTTCAGCCGTCCGGATGATTTCGCCCTGTCCGGGCAGGAAGCACAGAATGCCGCCCTCTTGCTGTGCGAGCGCCGAACGGATCGCCGCAGCCATTTCATCTTCGAGCCGGCTATCGGGTTTTCGTGGCCGGTAGATGATCTCCACCGGGAAACTGCGGCCCTTGCTTTCGATAACCGGGCAATCATCGAGCAGCTTTGCAACTGCCACTCCGTCCAGCGTAGCCGACATGGGAAGGATGCGCAGATCTTCCCGCAGCGAGGCCTGCACATCGAGGGCAAGGGCGAGGCCAAGATCGCTTTCCAAATTGCGCTCGTGAAACTCATCGAAGAGCACACCGCCGATCCCGGCAAGTTCGGGATCATCCAGCACCATGCGCGTGAAGACGCCCTCGGTGACGAATTCAATACGGGTGTCGGGGCCAGTGCGGCTGTCCATGCGTACTCGATAGCCGATCCTGCCGCCCGGCCTTTCGCCAATCAGACCCGCCATGTGTTCGGCTGCTGCCCTTGCCGCCAGTCGCCGCGGTTCAAGCACGATCAGTCTCTTGCCCTGGTTCCAGGGTTCATCGAGCAGTGCCAGCGGCACGCGGCTGGTCTTGCCGGCCCCGGGCGGCGCAACAAGGACCGCAGAAGGTTTCTCGCGCAGGGCTGAAACCAGGTCGTCAAGGCATTCCTGCACCGGCAGGGGAGGCAGCGCCAGGGTACGATAGCTTTCAGAAACCGGCATCAGCCATTCCCGTTTGCGCCGAGAATGATCTGGCGCCCGCCGGCCGCTTCCGCGTCCTGGCGGTCATGGGTTACGAGAACCACCGGCAGGTTCCGGCTGATTGCCTGGGAAAAGACGAATTCACGGATCTGCTGGCGGAGATCGGCATCGAGCTTGGAAAAGGGCTCATCCAGTAACAGGGCACGGGGCCGGGCCAGCAGGATCCGCATCAGCGCAACACGCGCCCGCTGTCCGCCGGAAAGCGTCGCGGGATCGCGGTCATGCAGCCCGCCAAGGCCTGCATCCTCCAGCGCCTGTTCCACCACTTCGCGCCGCGCCTGCCTTCCCTTTATCGAAGCGGGCAGGGCAAAGCCGAGATTGCCGCCGACGCTCATATGGGGAAAAAGCAGCGCATCCTGAAAAAGAAGCCCCACCCGGCGCTCGGCGGCAGGCAGGGCCAGCAGGTTTATTTCACCAAGGCGCACTTCCCCGCTCGCCTCGAAGACCGGTTCAAGAAAACCGGCCACATAGGCGAGCAGGCTCGACTTGCCGGAGCCGGAAGGCCCCATGATGGTCAGCACGTCGCCTGGTGCGACAGAGGTATCGATGGCAACCAGTTCGCGCCCCTTGAGGCGGATGGACACCTTGTCGAATGTCAGGGCGGCTGGCGATGTTTGGCCCGGTTGCGGCATGGCTTCCTACTGTTGAGCTATGTGGTCGGCTTCATTCCCGGCGGTGCTACTGTGATGCCTTCATTGCTGAGCGGTTGGCAAACAGCAATGCCGGTATCAGCGCCGCGAGGAAAAATCCGGCAAAGGGCAGGGCCATTTGCAGGAAGGCATATACCCCGATCACGCGGCGATCGCCACCGGCCGCAAGCGCGACCGCCTCGGTCGTCAGCGTTGGCCATCGCCCGGCTCCGATCAGAATTGTCGGCAGGTACTGGCCCACCGATACGGCAAAGCCGATGGCGGCGGCCGTCAGCACCGCCCGCAGCAGGATTGGCAGGCGTATCTGCCAGAAAATCCGGTTCGGCCCGACACCCATTCCTGCTGCCGCGTGGGCATAGCGCTGGTCGAATGCCCGCCAGGGATCTGCCAGTGACAGGAAGACATAGGGCAAAACGAAGATCAGGTGCACCAGTACGAGCCCGCCAAAGCTCGCATTGATTCCGCCCGCCAGAAACAGCATTTGCAGGCCGAAGAGGAAGGCCGGCTGCGGCACGAGGAGCGGCAGGTAGAGAAGACCCATCGCCCTTGTCCCGCCGGTTCGCCCGGTTCGTACCTCACGTTCAAGGCAGGCCAGCGCAATGGCAATGGCAAACAGCGTTGCGACCAGTCCCAGTACAAGGGTGACGATGAATGGCCGCTCGATAATCATCAACTGCCTGTCCCAGGTGGCAAGGGTAAAAGCCTTGGGAAGTGCATCGGGAAAGGTCCAGAAGCCCGCCACGGACCAGATGCCGAGAATGACAAGCCCCGCAACCACCAGCCCGGCAAAGGCAATCATCAAGCCGCCGGACAGGAGCCGCACCGCGCGGTCACGGGCAAAATGATGGCCGTACTGGCTCATTCGCGAAAGCGCCCGGCCCGCGAGCCTTTCGCCTGCAACCCAGATGCCCATCGCCGTGACGGTCACGCCCAGTTGCAGGACCGCACCGGCAGAAGCCAGGAACCGCCTTGTAAGGTCGGGATCGCCCATCCACTCGACAAGCCGCACGGCAAGCGGCGCCGGATTGGTCGGCCCCAGCACAAGCGCCACATCCACGACCGAACTGGCATAGGCGATCACCGCAAAGATGCCGAGGCGGATCTGCCGGTAGAGCTGCGGCCAGACGCCGAAGATGAAGCCTGCCACCCGTCCATAACCCAGCGAAGTCGCGACCTTGCCATAGGCGCCAGGCCGGGCCTGTGGCATGGCGGCAAGGGTGATCAGAAACAGGAAGGGGATTTCCTTCGCGATCAAACCGACCATCATGGCAAAACCGTTCGGATCGTTGAGGATCTGCCAATCCGGCGGGCGGGTAAAGCCGGTCAGTTCCGGCGAGAGGAGCCGCATGATCCAGCCCGATGGCGCGATCATGAAGGCGATACCGAATGCCGCCGCCGCATGGGGAATCGAAAGGAGCGGGGAAACCAGCTTCTGGATGAAATGAAACGAGGCGGTTCCTGACCATGACGCGAAAAACGTCATGACAATAATGAGAGAAACCAGTGTCGTGACGAGTCCGCTCGAAAGGCTTACGAATGCTGACTCCCAGATACCGGGCAGAAAAAGCAGTTCGCGAAAATGTTCAAGCGTCAGGCCGTGCCCGCCAAGCGCCGGAAAATATCCCAATGCTGGCAAAAAGGTCGCCAGCAGGCCGCAGATGATCGGGCCTGCCAGCACCACAATGGCAATGAGGGGAGCCTGGCGCAACATGGCCCAGTCTATGCCGCGATCCGGTGTCCTGCCAAGCCGCTACAGGTTCAGTTTGCCACGCCGTAGCGCTTGAACCATTCCTTCTCAAGCCGTTCCATCCAGCTGGCATGCGGCTCGTTATAGGTCGGGCCGAGTTCCTCGGGCTTCAGCGTTGCTATGCCAAGGTCCAGTGCGCCGAATTTCTCCTGCATGTTTGTGGGCAGGGAGGCAATGTCCAGCACGGTCGGATCACCCCAGACAGACGGGTCCTGCTTGCGCAACTGCGCTTCGGGTGACATCAGGAAGTCGGCGAAGACCAGCGCGCCTTCCTTTGCCGCTGCGTTATAGGGGATAGTTACAAAATGCGTGTTGCCGAGCGTGCCGCCGGAAAACACGAAGGAGCGAACCGTATCGGGCAGTTCATTGTTGGCGATCGCATTGGAGGCTTCGGCTGGCGAAAAGGCAAAGGCAATATCGACCTCGTTGTCAGCCAGCAATTGCCGCAGGGCCTCCTTGTTCTTCGGGAAGGTCTTGCCGCTGCGCCACAGGTTTTCATGCATCTTGTCGAGACCCTCGAAAAGCGACGCCGTGACTGCCTCGAACTCGCCCTCGACCACCGGCTTGAGCAGGATCGACTTGTCTTCGACGCTTTCGGTCAATGCCTGCTTGAGGAAGGATGAGCCGATAAAATCGGGCGGGGCGGGATAGGTGAAGCGGCCGGGATTGGCGCTGGTCCATTCGACCAGTTCCGCGAAGGAATCCGGCATGGCAACATCGCGCGCCGCATCATGGAAGAAGACCATCTTGGCCATGCCCCATGGCGCTTCCATGCCGTCGGTCGGCTCGGTGAAGTCGGTCAGGATGGTGGGCTTGTTGCGCCAGTCGACAAACTGCCAGTTCGGTAGTTTCTGAACCCAGCCGGCTTCCAGCAGCAGGCCCTGCTTCTTCATGTTGACGAAGTTCTCGCCATTGATCCAGATGAGGTCGATCTCGCCGCCACTGTCAACGCCGGCTGCTTTGGCAGCGACCACGGCAGAAACCGCATTGGCCGTGTCGTCGAGCTTCACATGGTTGACCTTGACGCCGTAGCGCTCCTCGACCTGGTCGCCTGCCCAGCGGATATAGTCGTTGATGTTCTGCGCGCCGCCCCAGGCATTGAAATACACGGTTTGTCCCCGGGCAGCCTCGCGCACGCTGTCCCAGTTGGAAATGTCCAGCGCGGATGCAGGAACGCTCGAGGCGGCAAGTGCCGCCAGTGTGTAGATCAGCCTGTTCATAGATATTCTCCCGAAAAACTCGTCATTCAGGCCTCTAGTTAGCCCTATCTGCCGGATGCCGCAAAACACGGATATGTGAAGAGGACCCCCCGCTGCGGAACAGGTGCGGAGCCCCTTTCTAACTCTGCCTCGGCCGCCTTTCAGGCCTTCATGTTCACGGCAACGCGGCCGCGCACCTTGCCCTCGACGATCTTCTGTGCGGTCGGAATGATGTCCTCAAACCCGATCGTCGTGGTGATTGCGTCCAGCTTGTCCATGTCGAGGTCCCTGGCGATCCGCTCCCATGCAGCAATCCGGCGCTCCCTTGGCTGCATGACGGAGTCGATGCCCAGCAGCGAAACGCCCCGAAGTATGAATGGCATCACAGTCATGTGCAGGTCAAAACCCTGCGCCAGGCCGCAGGCTGCAACTGCTCCGCCATAGCTTGTCTGCGCAATCACATTGGCAAGCGTGTGGCTTCCAACAGCATCGACCCCGCCGATCCAGCGCTCCTTGCCCATCGGCCGGCCCGGCTCGGACAGTTCTGCCCGGTCGATGATTTCCGATGCGCCCAGTTCCTTCAGGAACCCGCTTTCCTCCACCCGGCCCGTCGAGGCAATCACGTGGTAACCAAGCTTGGACAGGATCGCGATGGCAACCGAGCCAACCCCGCCATTGGCACCGGTCACAATGACCGGGCCGGAGGAAGCCGCAATGCCTTTTTCCTCAAGCGCCATGACGCAGAGCATGGCGGTATAGCCAGCCGTTCCAACGCCCATTGCCTGAAGCGGCGTCAGGCCCTTTGGCATCGGGATCAGCCAGTTGGCTGACAGCCGGGCCTTGTTCGCATATGCGCCCCAATGGGTTTCGCCCACGCCAAATCCGTTGAGCAGCACCTGGTCCCCCACATCAAAGGCAGGACTGTCGGAAGCGGTTACCGTGCCAACAAGGTCGATTCCCGGCACCATTGGCCAGTGGCGGATAACCGGGCTCTTTCCGGTAATCGCCAGGCCGTCCTTGTAATTGACGGTGGTTGCCTCGACCTCGACAGTGACATCGCCGTCCATCAGGTCTTCATCACCGAGTTCGACAATATCAACGCTCTGCTGCTTGTTTTCATCGCGGGAAACCAGGATCGCCCTGAAACGGTCGGACATTACATTTTTCCTTTCTGGCCGGAGCCTTTGCCGGATTTCGGAAGGCGCGGACTTTTGAGATGGAACAGTTCATCCACAATGATCAGGCCGGCGCCGATCGTTATGAAAGTATCTGCTAGATTGAATATGGCAAAGGACCAGGTGCCAACGTGAAACAGGATGAAGTCGACGACATGACCCAGAAAGGCCCGGTCGACTAGATTGCCGATTGCCCCGCCGATCACAAAGGCAAAGCCGATACGGGTCCAGAAACGGTGTCGCGGCGTTTCCCGCCAGAGCCAGACTACGAACACAATGATGACGAGCGTCAGGCCCAGCAGCAGCCGGTCATCAAGGCCCGACAGGAAGGAAAAGGCAATTCCCTCGTTCCAGGTTCGATACCAGGAAAGAAACGGCAATACCGGAACCACCTCCTGGTAGGGCAGCCTGGTTTCAACCAGGTTCTTGACGAACAGGTCGATGGCAACCAGGACGGCAGCAAGAAGGACGCCATGTCTACGCCTGAAGATCAACTGCCTGCTCCCATAGCGCCCGTTTCCTGTTTCAGGTTTTCCCTTTTCAGGTTTTCTCTGCGCACCTCAAAAAGCATGACACCAGTGGCAATGGCAAGGTTGAGCGAATCTGCAAGCCCGCTCATGGGAATAATGACGACATCGCTGCAGGCGCGGGCAAGCGCATCCGTCAGACCCTGTTGTTCATTGCCCATCAGGAGCACGGCGGGTTTTTCCTGCCAGTTTATGCTGCGATAGTCGACGGCACCCTTCAGATGCGTTCCTGCTATGCGCCCGCCAGAGCGGCCAGCCCAATGCCCGGCCCATGCAATGAAATCGGCTTCGCTCATCCTTGCAAGGGGAACCTGGAAGATCGAGCCCATGGTGGCGCGCACCGCCTCCAGCGAATAGGGATCGGTGGTTTCGCCGATCAGGATCAGACCCTTTGCCCCGACGGCATCTGCCGTGCGGATGATCGTGCCCAGATTGCCCGGATCGCGTATCCGGTCGAGTGCCAGCACCACATCGCCTCCCGATGACAGATGCTCTTCAAGCGCCCCGATCGGGTGCCAGCGCTGGTGGAAGATGCCGATGACCGTCTGCGGATTGTCGCGTCTGGCTATGGCAGCAAGCACCTTGTCGGAAACGACGAGGATATTGGCCCCTCCAGCGCGCGCCCTTGCGGCAATTTGCTGGAGGTGTGGTTGTGCGCTCATATGCGCCGCATGAATCAGTGTGTCTGTCTGCCAGCCGGCATCGATCGCATCGGTAACCAGTTTCAGTCCCTCTGCCATGAACAGCGATTGCGCATCGCGGTTCTTTTTCAGGGCGAGCGCCTTGATGTCCTTGATGATCGGATTGGCGGTCGAGGTGACTTCCTTGACGAGGCCTGGCGGACGGGCGGCGCTGTTCATGCGTCGATCTCCCCACTGATCCGGGGGCCAATCCACCTGCTGAACATCGAGGTGGAAATCCGCCGCTGTGAGCCTTCCGTGAGGATGTTGAGTTCGCCTGAATCAAGCCGTCCGCCGGCATCGCCAAAGACTTCCTGCATCAGTTCATGGACGGCAAGAAAGGAGGTGCGGATCGTATAGGCGGTCAGCACGCAAAAGAGTGGCCGCTCGCTCACCATCTCGCGGCACAGATCCACCATGTGTGGCAGGTGCTCGAAGAGTTGCCAGACCTCGCCCTTGGGACCGCGGCCAAAGGCGGGCGGATCAAGCAGGATGCCGTCATAGGTATTGCCGCGGCGCACCTCGCGCTCGCAGAATTTCACTGCATCCTCGCAAATCCAGCGGATCGGCCTGTCTTCCAGACCTGCCAGTACCTGGTTCTCGCGGGCCCAGGCGATGGCCTTTTTCGAGGCATCCACATGGGTAACATGCGCCCCCGACCGTGCTGCGACCAGTGAGGCGATGCCGGTATAGCCAAAGAGGTTGAGGATACGCGGTTTCTCGTCGCCGCGAGCATTGGCCTGGTCAATCGCCTTCATCATGAAACGCCAATGGGCAGCCTGTTCGGGAAAGACCCCCGTATGGCGAAAGGAGGTAAAGCGGCCGTGATAGGCCATGCCGTCCCAGCGCATCGGGAAGGTTTCCGCCAGTTGCCGTCCGGGAAAATGCCAGCGGCCAAGGCCTTCCTCATCCGTGTCGCCGGTAAAGATGGCATCGACCTGTGCCCAGTCTGCCGACGGAAGCGATTTCTGCCACATCGCCTGGGCCTCGGGCCGGACAATGCGCAGGTCGCCATAGCGTTCGAGCTTCAGCCCGTCACCTGAATCCAGCAGCGCGTAATCGGAGTCGGGCGGACTTTCCAGCAGCGTCCCGATTGTCTGTGGCAGGCGTCGTGCCGAGGGCTTGCGCCTTGCCGCTAGCTCAGGTCGCGCGGCCGAAGTTTTGGCTGGCTTGCCCGACGATGCGTCAACAGGGGCTACTGGCGGGCCAGCCTGCCTGCGCCCGGCCACAGACGGCCTGTCCGGCGCGCCCGTCTTTTCGGGTGTTTTCCGGCCCGCCCTGGGCTTGTTGCGTTTGCGTTCTGATTTCAAGATCGGTTTGCCGTATGAAAACGCCCGGACCGGGCATTGCAGCTTGTTTCATTGCGCTTGGCTTACACAAAAGCATCCCGAATGAAAACCGCTGATGCCATTCACGCGGCTTGAACTCCGGTTGCGAACCGGCCTTTCGCAAGGTAAGCTTTTGTGAACGCACAGATCACAATAACCTCACAGGGAAAAACATGAGTAACGCCTACCACGAAAATTACGGCAGTGTCCTTTTCTGGGGTCTCGCCATCTGCCTGATCCTTGCCATAGTCGTCTATCTGATCGGCTGACAGCAATTCGGCATCCCGTGAAACAAGCCTGCCCTGCCTGATTGCGAAAGGGGTTTGGTATTTGAAACCTGCCGGCATTCGGCAAGTCAGCCGCTTATGGATAACCTCTCCGCGCTGTGCCTCTCAGGCAGCCCGGCGCGATGGCGGCAATGCTTCCAGTTCGGGATGCAATTCCACGGCAAGCTCCTCGGCGCGCTTCTTCTGCGCCTCCGCTTCGCTCTGCCATTTCACGGCCTCGGTATGCTCCATGCGCGCCGTCTTGCGGTATTTGCCCTGCTTGAACCAGGTCGCCAGCGACCCGATGATCATGCCGACAAAAACCGCCAGGAACAGATGCGCAAAAAACGGCATTGTATAGGAGAAGATCGGTTCGGCCGGATTGAACGGATCGAGCCCGAAACGAACCGGATGGCGGTTCGCGACGGAGAGCAGGATCAGGATGATTGCCACCGGCAGCGCGATGAAAAGAAATACGAGTTTGCGCAGCATTCAGACCTTGTCCTCCTTGTTTCACCAGGCCTAAAACCACAGGCCCCGTAGGGCCAAAGTCATCAGGCATTCAGCCGTTCACGAAGTTCCTTGCCGGTCTTGAAAAACGGAACCCATTTTTCCTCGACATCGACCTTTTCGCCGGTTTTCGGATTGCGGCCGAGACGCGGCTGCCGGTTCTTCACCGAAAATGCACCGAAACCACGCAATTCCACGCGGTCACCATTGGCAAGCGCTGTGGTAATTTCACCCAGTATCGCATTGACGATGTTTTCAACGTCACGTTGATAAAGATGCGGGTTCTTGTCCGCGATCAGCTGGATCAATTCTGACTTGATCATGTGGGTATTCTCCTGTTTCGCCCTTGCGCCAAATCCCACTTCACTTTTCCTGCGCTACGTCAATGTGCATTATTGAGACTAGCCCGTCAAGGAACAGGCGCTCCGGCAGGATGTGCTTCATTGCATCAATGGCATCTCCAGCCGGAACGATCCCGATCTGGCGCGCCAGCCATCCGATTGCTGTTCCACCCACAGGGTTGGCAAGCAGGCTGTTATCATCGCGCTCGGGTCGCCAGGTTTCGATCTTGAGGTCCTCGGACAACCCTTTTTCGGCAACCAGCCAGGCCTTGGCGGTATCCTGGTCGCCGATCGCGTCGATCAGTCCGTTCTCAAGACCCTGGGCGCCCGAAAAAACACTGCCATCAGCCAGTTGCCTTGCCTTGAGTGGCGTGAAGCCCCGGCGCTCGGCAACGATGCCGACAAACCACTGATAGGTATCCTGCACCAGCCTGTCGATCATCGCGCGCGCTTCCGGCGTGGTTTCATGGAAGGGTGAGGGTTCGGCCTTGAGCGGGGCCGACTTGATCTCGTTGACCTCAACGCCGATCTTGTCGAGCAGATCCGAAACCTGGCCATACTGGAAAATCACGCCGATCGAGCCGACTATCGACGAGCGGCGTGCGACAATATGGTCCGATGCCGCGGCAATCATGTAACCGGCCGAGGCGGCAAGCGTCCCTACACTGGTTACCACCGGCTTTTCAGAGGCAAGGTCAAGAACCGCCTCGTAAAGCGCCTCACCCCCAACGGTCGACCCGCCCGGTGAGGAAATGTCCAGGATTACGCCCATTACCTTGTCGGCTTCCTTGATGTCCTTGAGAAGATCCAGCATCGGCTTGTCATTGGTAATGACTCCGGAAATGCTGACCCGCGCAATATGATCGGTGTTCTTTTTGCCCAGTCCGTCAAAGGCGCCACCGGCTGACAGACCGAAAAGAACGGCCAGTGCCAACAGCACGAGCGCGGCAATGCGCCAGAAGGTTACCCGGCGCTTCATATTGCGCCTGTCAATCAGTGCGTCAACGGAAAGAGTGCTCTCAGCCATGGCGATGTCCGAAAAATTGCAGCGTGTATGAAGGTGGTATCAGTCCCCCTTCTTTACGGCAAGAAGAGGGACCTGCGATAAAAAAACCCGCGCCGGGAGATATCCGGGCGCGGGTTGATCAGGTCAGACCGAAGAAGGGATTATTCTTCTTCTTTTTTCTTCAGCGCAGCGCCAAGGATGTCGCCAAGCGAAGCGCCCGAGTCGGTTGATCCGAACTGTGCAACGGCTTCCTTCTCCTCGGCGATTTCCAGCGCCTTGATGGAGACGGCAACCTTGCGGTTCTTCTTGTCGAACTGCGTGATGCGGGCATCAACCTTCTGGCCGACGGAGAAACGCTCGGGGCGCTGCTCGTCACGGTCACGCGACAGGTCGGCGCGCTTGATGAAGGTGTTGATGTCCGTATCGGCAATCACCACTTCAAGGCCGTTATCCTTCACTTCGGTTACTTCGCAGGTGACGATCGCACCCTTGCGCAGTCCGCCACTGTCGGCTGCATCACCGATCGGATCGCCCGAAAGCTGTTTGATGCCAAGCGAGATGCGTTCCTTCTCGACGTCCACATCCAGTACAACCGCTTCCACGGTATCGCCCTTGTTGTAGTCCTCGATGGCTTCCTCGCCGGAACGGTTCCAGTCGAGATCGGACAGGTGAACCATGCCGTCGACATCGCCTTCCAGGCCGATGAAGAGACCGAATTCGGTCTTGTTCTTCACTTCGCCGGAAACCTTCGCACCAACCGGGAACTGGGTCGCGAAACCTTCCCACGGATTTTCCAGGGTCTGTTTCAGGCCCAGTGAGATGCGACGTTTGGCCGGATCGACTTCGAGCACTTCCACATCGACTTCCTGTGAGGTGGAAACGATCTTGCCGGGATGCACGTTCTTCTTTGTCCAGGACATTTCCGAAACGTGGATCAGTCCTTCGATACCAGGCTCGATTTCGACAAATGCACCATAGTCGGTGATGTTGGTCACGCGACCGGTGACGCGTCCACCGACAGGGTACTTGGTTTCGATCGCATCCCAGGGATCGCTTTCCAGCTGCTTCATGCCCAGTGAAATGCGGTGCGTTTCCTGGTTCACGCGGATGATCTGGACCTTGACGGTCTGACCGATCTGCAGGATCTCGGAAGGATGGTTGACGCGGCGCCATGCCATGTCGGTTACGTGCAGCAGGCCGTCAATGCCGCCAAGGTCAACGAAGGCACCATAATCGGTAACGTTCTTGACCACGCCCTCTACGACCTGGCCTTCTTCAAGGTTCTGAACGATTTCAGAGCGCTGCTCGGCACGGCTCTCTTCCAGGATGGTGCGGCGTGAAACAACGATGTTGCCACGGCGGCGGTCCATTTTCAGGATCTGGAAAGGCTGCGGATTGTTCATCAGCGGACTCACGTCGCGCACCGGACGGATGTCCACCTGTGAACGTGGCAGGAAGGCAACTGCGCCATCCAGATCGACGGTGAAGCCGCCCTTGACCTGGTTGAAAATGATACCTTCGACCTTCTCGTTGTTTTCGAATTTCTCTTCGAGACGCACCCAGCTCTCTTCGCGGCGCGCCTTCTCGCGTGACAGCATCGCTTCGCCCATGGCGTTCTCGACGCGGTCGATATAGACCTCGACTTCATCGCCGACATTCAGCGATCCGTCCTTGGCTTTTGCGCCGAATTCCTTCAGCGGTACGCGGCCTTCAACCTTCAGGCCCACATCGATGACAGCCATGTCTTTTTCAATGGCGGTAACGATGCCCTTGACGACGCTGCCTTCAACGACATCGTGCGTTTCAAAGGATTCATTGAGAAGAGCCTCAAACTCTTCCATGCTCGGATTCATGTTTTCCATTAGTGCTCCTGGCAGGGCGGCGTTCGGATTTTGCCGCAAGCGGCAATACGCGGTCCTGCAATTGCGCCGGGTTCGAGTTTCAAAAGAGGCAATGGCCCGCCCTTGATGAAGGGCAATTGGCGCGGGGGCGATTGCTTCTGCGTGCAAATGCCTCACATCCGGCCCTTCGCAAAAAGCACAAAGCCAGCAAAAGCCGGGCAAATGTCGCTTTCATCTGCTTGAAAGGCTGGCCTGTCAGGCCTGTCAGGCGCCTGTCCTGCTTTTGGCATGGGCCAGGGCAGCGCTGAACGCCGCCTCTATATCCATTTCGGACGTATCAATCAAGTAGGCATCCTCGGCAGGACGCAAAGGTGCATCGGCTCGCCCCGTGTCCCGCGCGTCGCGCTTCTTGAGGTCTTCCAGCACTTCGTCATAGGAAACATCACGTCCCCTCGCCAGCATTTCCTCGTAGCGCCGCCTTGCGCGGACCTCCGGTGAAGCGGTGACGTAGAGCTTCACGTCAGCGTTCGGGCAGACAATCGTGCCAATGTCCCGGCCATCCAGCACGGCCCCGGGCGGTGTGGCGGCAAAATCCTGCTGCGCCTTGAGGAGGGAAGCGCGCACAGCGCCCATGGCAGCAACCCGTGAGGCCGCTTCGCCGATCTCATGGACCGACAGGGCTTCGCGGTCGAGCATCGCCAGGTTGATGTTGCGCGCAACCTCTGCGGCCAGTTCCTCATTGTCGAGCGGCATGCCGACCTGCAGCAGCGCATTGCCGACCGCCCGGTAGATCAGACCGGTGTCAAGATGCGCCAGGCCGAAATGTTCCGCGAGGCGCCGTGCCAGCGTTCCCTTGCCCGAGGCCGCCGGACCGTCAATGGCGATGATGAGGGGTTTACTCAAACCGTGCCCCCATCTGGCGCATGAGGGGAACAAATTCGGGAAAACTTGTCGCGATTGGCGAGGTGTCATCGACCCTCACCGGCTTTTCGCTGGCCATCCCCATGACGAGAAAGCTCATCGCAATGCGGTGGTCGAGATGGGTGGCGACTTCAGGCCCTCCGCCCGTTCCCTTGCCATCGGGTCTGCCTGAGACCTTCAGCCAGTCCTTGCCCTCTTCGAGCGCCACGCCATTGGCCTCGAGCCCGCGTGCCATTGCGTCCAGCCGGTCGGATTCCTTGACCCGCAATTCGCCGACATCCTCCATCAGCGTCTCACCCTGCGCAAAGGCGGCGGCCACCGACAGGACCGGATATTCATCGATCATCGAGGCGGAACGTTCGCCGGGCACCCGCACACCCTTCAATTCACTGGAGCGGACGCGAAGATCGGCGATCACCTCGCCGCCGCTTTCGCGCTCATTGGTAATTTCTATATTGCCGCCCATTTCCATCAGCGTGGTGATGAGGCCTGTTCTTGTCGGGTTCATCAGCACGTTTGAAAGGACAATATCGCTGCCGGGAACAATCAGCGCGGCAACAATCGGGAAGGCGGCAGACGAAGGATCGGCAGGCACCTGGATGTCGCAGCCGGTCAGTCTACCCTGGCCCTCAAGCTGGATATGGCGAACGCCTTCCCGATCGGTCCTGACCTCGATGGCAGCGCCAAACCCGGCAAGCATCTTTTCTGTATGATCGCGCGTCATCACGGGTTCGATCACCGTGGTGATGCCCGGCGCATTGAGGCCCGCAAGCAGGACGGCGGACTTGACCTGCGCAGATGGCATGGGAACGCGGTAACTGACCGGCGCTGCAAAGCGCGGTCCGCGCAGGGTGATCGGCAGCCGACAGCCCTCCGCCTGGTCGATCACCTGAGTGCCCGCCAGTTTCAGCGGATCGACGATGCGGCCCATTGGCCGCTTGGAAAGCGAGGCATCGCCCGTGAAGGTGACCGGGAAATCATAGGTTCCCGTCAGCCCCATATAGAGGCGGCACCCGGTGCCCGAATTGCCGAAATCAAGTGGGGCTTCCGGCTCCAGAAGCAGGCCATTGCCGGTTCCATCGATAATCCAGCTGTCATCTTCCTTGCGGATATTTGCGCCCAGCGCCTGCGAGGCCTTGACCGAGTTGAGGACATCTTCGCCCTCCAGCAGGCCGCGAACCCGGGTTTGCCCCGAGGCCAGGCCGCCAAAGAGAATCGAGCGGTGGGAGATGGATTTGTCGCCGGGAATGGCGAGCGCACCCGAAAGGGGGCCGCATTTGGACGATTGCATTGGAATTTTCGGACCGTGCCCGGACATGAATGCCCCAATCAGCAAAGAATGGTTGAAGAATGCGCGCGTCAGGTAACACAGCTTTTGCGCAGCGTCATTACCGGCCCTCGCAATTTTGAGGGGGCGGCGGATGCTCCCCGGTTGATGGTCCCGAAAGCCGCGAAAAAGCCTTTTGACACCTGCCACATTGAAATGTAAGGGAGGCCCCAACTTCTCATGAGCATTTTGAAAAGAGGTCCGCCGTGGCGAAAGACAAGCTTGGCACCAAGAGGGTTTGCCCGGAAACAGGCAAGAAGTTCTACGATCTGAACAAGGACCCTGTTGTTTCCCCCTATACCGGTACATCCTATCCGCTTTCGTATTTCATGGAGGCTGCAACCATTTCCAAGGTTCGCAGGGAAAGCGCCAAGTCCAGGGTTCAGGATGACGAGGACGAGGACGAGGATGAGATCGAGGAACTCGAGGATGAGGACGATGTGGATGATTCCGAAATCGAAATCGTAAGCCTCGAGGATACCGAAGACGACGATGACGATGATGATGACGAAATCACCACATCAGACGACGTGACGGACGACGATATTCCCGAGGATATCCCTGACGTCGAACTGGACGACGACGAGGATGATGATGCCGCCGATGACGACATCTTCCTCGAGGATGATGATGATGATGCCCCGATCCCGGGCGTCATTCCCACCAAGGACGAGGACGAACTGTAATCGTCCCGTCAACCAGGGCCGGGGCGGCGATTGCTGCTCCGGTCCGGTTTTGGCTTCGAAACGAAATTTCCCCTTGATTCGCGAATGGGCGGGGGGTATTCGAGGCACCGCAAACAGGCACTTGCCTTTTCACCCGTAAATCCCGGTCTCAGTGCGGATTTACCTTGGGGCTATAGCTCAGCTGGGAGAGCGCTTGCATGGCATGCAAGAGGTCAGCGGTTCGATCCCGCTTAGCTCCACCATTTTCTTCCCGCTATCCATATCCGGAAATCTGCCGTTCCTGACAGTGAACCGCGGTGTCGGCCAGGGTATCATCATACCGGTTTGGTCAGCAGATCAAGGACATTCCCGAAAAGGCTTCCGGCGCGGTCGCATCCAAGGACTGCCGCCTCGATCTGTGCAAGGCGTCCGGGCGAAAGGGCGCTGCCGGCGAAGGTGCGGAACTTGGCGATGACTTCCGCCTCGCCCGGCTGCGGCTCCGGCCCGCCGCTAGCCGTGACCAGCCCGCTTTCGTGAACACTGCCATCCTTCAGGGTTATCGCAACACGCGCCAGCCGCTTCTGCGGAAAGGCAGCATCGATTACAGGATCAACGCCGACCTTGCACCTTGCGGTCAGCGCGCCAATCAGCGGATCGTCAAACGAGGAAGGCAGAACCTCCGCGACGCCCACCCTGCCGCGAACCAGCATCGCCGCGACCGGCCAGTTGATCGAATATTGTGCAATTGTCGTATCAGTGGGGACATCAAGATTGAGTTCAGCCGATTCGCTGAAAGTGGCAATGTCGATCTGTTCGATGGCCTCATGGGAAAAGCCGTGGCGCTGCTGCAATTGGCGCGCTCCGTCAATGGCGGCGTGGGCCCAGCGGCAGATCGGATAGGGCTTGATATATTGTTCGCAGGTCAGCCAGCGCTTGCCGAGATCCTCCCAGGCAAAGGCCGCATCCTCGAATTCGACCGTCGCTGCGGGCGAGGCGACAAAGCCGTCCTCGGCAATCAGCAGGGCATATATGCCGGTCGGCGCACCCCAGCCGGTGCCGTCATGCAGCATGGAGGGATTGGCGATTTCCCGCATCATCTGGCTGCGCGGGCCGTGATATTCGGCAATGCCGAGCGCATGGCGCAACACGTCGGCCGAAGAGCCCCGCAGCTTCGCCCCGATAGCGGCGCATCCCAGGGCATTCCACGCCCCGGATGTGTGGTAGTCCGGAACCGTGGCATGCAGCGCCAGCGCAGCGCGGTAGGAAATTTCATAACCCGCCACCAGCGCTGCCAGTGCCTCGCGCCCGCCCAGATCCCCGCGCTCGAATGCAAAGGCGGCCAGAGCAGGAAACAGCGCTGCCCCCGCATGCCCCTTGGAAGGCTGCCAGCCGTCATGGGCATCGAGATTGTCAATCTGGGTTGCCATGGCAAAGCCGAAGCCCGGCTGCGAGACGGGCCTGCCATCAAGCAGCATCGGTACGGCAGTGGCTTGCGGCCCGGCCGCCCAGTATCTTGCAGAGTGATCACGTGCCATGCGCGAAGCGGGCAGGCTGTCGGCCGCAATCAGGACGCCGATCAGATCAAGCAGATAGAGTTTCGCAGTTTGCAACACATGATCAGGAAGCTGATCCGCCTCGCAACCCTTGAGGAAATCATGGAGCTTGTGGAAGGCCGGGGCCGGTTCCCTCAGTGTCTGCATTCGGGTCATTGCAATCTCCCCAACCATGCAATTCGCGGCGATCTCCTCACCATGAAAGAATGCATGCTCCTGCCGGCATCCGCAGCCAAGTGCGGGAAACGAACAACTGGCGTACAGTTGCGACATAAGCTGTTCTTTTGATCGCGGCAATGCAGGACGGGAACCTGTCCGAGGCAATAAGCGTTAGGTTTGCGAAAGGAGATATTCAGTGTCCACCCGCAGTCTCATTACCCTGCTACTCGTCTTTGTCGTCAATGCCACGGTGTTTGGCACAGGTGCCGTGGCGGTACTTTCCATCCCGGCCCTGCGCGACAATCTCGGCCTATCACTGTTCCTGGTGATTTGTGCCAGCCTGGTGATTTCCCCGATCCTCGCCTGGCTTCTGGCTCCACGCATGCGGGCCAGGTACTGGTATCCAAAGCGCAACCGGCCCGAGCGCTATGTTCGCGCATCCGGCAACAATGAGTGACGATTGATCGCACCCTGGCAGCAGCGAGGCAGTCAGGTGCCGCAAAACGTCTTGAGCACTTCCTCGCCCGGCTCGGGTGGCAGCATGTACCGGTCAGGCCTTGCCTGCCCTGTAGCTGACTCAGTGTCTGACGCTGGGCCTGAATATCGGTAGGGGTCGAGCACCTTTTCCAGAAGGCGCTCCATCACTTCGAAATCGTCATTGTCCTCGCCCGCGCGAATGGCTTCCTCCACAAGATGATTGCGGGGAATGTAAACCGGGTTGGCCTTTCGCATGGTCTTGACCGCAGCGGCCACATCGCCGCCAAGCGCTTTTTTCCAGTCCTCGAACCATTGCCCGAAATCAGGGTCTGCCCTGAACATGAATGTCAGGTCACCCTTTATAAAATCATTGTCGGCGCTTTGGGTGAGCAGGCGGAACGCCGTGGTGAAATCGGCGCGATGCTTGTGCATCAGCGTCAGGTAGCGGCGGATGATTTCGTCCGATGCCTCTTCGTCCCTCAAGCCCAGCTTCCGGGAGAATGTCCTGCGCCAGGCAGTGGTATAAAGCTCTGCAAACTCGCCGACTGCTGCCGTTGCGCTTTCAACTGCCTTGTCCTCGTCCGTGTCGATCAGCGGCACCAGTGTTTCGGCCAGTCTTGCCAGGTTCCATTGGGCAATCTGCGGCTGGTTGCCATAGGCGTAGCGGCCCTGCTGATCGATCGAACTGAACACCTTGCCATGATCATAATGGTCCATGAAGGCGCAGGGGCCATAGTCGATGGTCTCGCCCGATATGGTCATGTTGTCGGTGTTCATCACGCCGTGGATGAAGCCGAGCCCCATCCATTTTGCCACCAGATCCGCCTGTCTGCGGCTGACGGTCTTCAGCAGTTCAAGCGGCGGGTTCTCGTGACCGGCGATTTCGCCGTAATGGCGGTCAATGGCATAGCGGGTCAGCGCCTCAAGGCCTTCACGGTCCTGCCGCGCTGCAAAATGCTGGAAGGTCCCGACACGCAAATGGCTCGCTGCGACGCGGGCCAGTACAGCGCCCGGCAGGATTTCCTCGCGCCAGACCTTGTCGCCGGTCAGCACAATGGAAAGGCTTCTTGTGGTCGGAATCTCCAGGGCATGCATCGCCTCGGCAACGATATATTCGCGCATTACCGGACCCAGCGCCGCAAGTCCGTCGCCATTTCGCGAAAACGGCGTTGGTCCCGAGCCCTTCAGGTGCAGGTCGCGCCGTTTCCCGCTAACGTCGATCACTTCACCGATCAGCCCCGCTCGCCCGTCTCCAAGGCCCGGGTTGAAATGGCCAAACTGGTGACCGGAATAAGCCATGGCCAGCAGGCTACCCGCTTGTCCACCACTCTGCTCACCGCCAGCCAAATCATTGCCTGCAAGCACGCGCGCAAGGGTGGTGCGGTCCGCATTTTCGAAATCAAGGCCGAGCTCACGGGCCAGTGCTTCATTGAGTTTTACCAGCCGCGGCCCGGAAAATATCCTTGCTTGGATCCTCGCATAAAAACGGTCGGGCAGTCCGGCATAGCTGGTATCGAAATTCAGCCCGGGAAGACCACTGATTTCACTGAAATTATTCATGGTGAAACAACTGCCTTCCAGATTTGACCACAGGATCATTAACCAGCCGCAAGGGCATCCCTTTTCTATTTAGGGCGTTTAAGGCAGACTTGCAGGAAAATTTCCAAGGCAAGGTGTGCAACCTGATTGTCGAACTGTTTCCCGGATCGGATGACAATGGCTTCGCTCAATGAAATCGACGAGGAGATAGAGGTTGAACTGGAGGCCGCCGGTAGCGGTGACCTGTTCAAACCCCATTGGCAGATATTCATGCCGACGCTGGTCATCCTGCTCAGCTACTGTGCCAGCATGTTGTATCTGTGGGCAACCGGAAGGGCGGATTCGGCCCTGTTTCGCCTCTTTGCAATCGTGGCAGCGGTTGGTGTTCCGCTACTGGCAGCTCACGCATTCCTCAGGTTCGAGACCGTTCGCGTCCTCCTGAAACCGCAAAGCCTATGTTATCATCCCGGCTGGCCGAAGGATCGCATGCTGGAGATTCCGCACAAGCTGATCGAGCGCATTTTCGTCAAGCGCGGCCTTGCAGGAAAACTCTTTGGCGGCGGTACGATCGTCATCGAGACAAGTACGGGCGGGCGCATTGCCATTGCCGATCTTCGCGACCCCGATGCCATCATCGATCGCTTCCCGCAGGACCGCTGGGAGCCGCCTGCCTGATCTTGCTGTGAACCATCCGTCAGATCGACGGCTGCCTGACTTCGCGTCCGGTCTCGACACCCTCCACGATATAGCGCAACGGGCCATCGTTTTTGGCATCAAGCGGCCAGCAGGTCGTGAGCGCAATCAGCTTTTCATCGCTATCGGCATTGATGCCGGAAGCATCATGCGGGGCGACCCAGGCGCGGCGTATCGTATAGGTAAGCCGTGTTCCGTCGCGCCTGTCGACGGTCACCACATCGCCTTTCTTCAGTTCGCCCAGCCAGTTGAAATGCGTATCGCGATGGGCTGCATAAACAACAGTCCCGCGCTCGCCGGGATTTGCCGTACCGTGCAGGTGGCCCGGCCCGAAGGCCAGCGCCTCGCCACTTGCACCATCGAGCACGATGTTGGAACGCTTCAGCCTCGGCGCCTCGATGCGGGCGACCGGGCGGATATCCGCCCAGGCCCATGGTCTTTGCGCTTCTTTCGCGGGCGAGAGAAAAGCCTGGTTGAGCAGCACCTGTGCCACCACCGCCTTGCCCTTGATCCACAACCCGTCCGCGACAAGGCCAAGACCTGCTGCGAAAATGCCAAGGAAGACAAGGTTGCGCGGTTTGAAAAATCGCTTCATCATTTGCTCCTCATGGAAGGTTCAGCGTGACATGACGCGCGCGCTGGCGCTCGGCCCGGCTTACCTTGCGCCCGACACCCTGATACATGCGCGACAGACCGTATCCCAGGCCTGCCAGCAACATGAGGAGCAGACCCAGCAGGATGTTGCGCTCGGCCGGCGTCGCGGTTTGCGGAAGCTGCACTGCCCGGCGGTTGGCTTCGGCAATACTGGCCGCAGCATTGCTCGAAGAGGCAGCGGCAACCAGCCCGGCAGACTGCGCGCGGACCTTTTGCAGCATCGTCTTCTGCGGGCCTTCAAGGACAGGTGCAGGCACATCCTCGAACCATTTTTCAGCATCCCAGCCTGCCGGCAGGTTGAGCGGCAGTTTCGTCGAGGAAAGGGTTTCACCGGTAGGTCGCGTGACTTTGACATCCACGGCAACCAGCGAGGTGCGGCTTGAAACCAGGTGATGGTCGATCGCCACTTTCTCGACTTCGCCGTCGATGGCGGCATAGTCGGTTCCATAGGACCGGCCCGCCTCAAGGGAAGCAATCTTGCGGCGTGCCCACAATTTGCCGATGCCCTCGCCGGCGGTTGCCTGCGCCAGGTCCATGTTCACCTGCCAGGGCTGGCCGGCATAGTCGCCGCTCAGGGCAAGCGTGCCGGATGTGCTGTCCACCCTTGCGGCAAGTATGACTGGTTCGCCCTTGTAAAGATCGGGCAGGGAGTCGGGGCTTACCTCAGACAATACTGCCCCTTCCCCCTGCACCGACAGCCCGGTCATGACCGGGTTTTCAAGCTTGGCAAAAAACGAACCCATGCGTTCCTTTACCTGTTCGGCCGAGCCGATATGGATGAAGGTGCCGCGGCCCATTTCCGCCGCGCGGTTCATGAAAAACGAATTGGGTGCAGAACCGATGCCGACCGTGAAGACACGGCTGCGGCCACGGCCTTGCGCAATGGCCGAGAACAATTCCTGCTCATTGCCGATTGCCCCGTCCGTGATGAACACCACCTGGCGGATACGGTTGGCATCACCCGCATTTCGGTCAATCAGCGCTGTCTTCAGCGCAGGCAGCATTTCCGTGCCGCCATTGGCCTCAAGGCCGCGCACAAAAGCCAGCGCGACAGCGAGGTTCTCGCGGTCGGCAGGAACCGCATCGCGAAAGATAATTTCATGCGTGTCATCAAAGCGTACAATGTTGAACGTGTCGGCTGGCGTGAGCCGGGAAAGCGCATCTTCGAGTGCAAGCTTTGCCTGCACCATACTTTCGCCCGCCATGGAACCTGAATTGTCGATCACGAAAATCACCTCGCGATCCTTCTTCGGCAAATCCTGCGGCATGATCTGCGGCGGCGTGATGAAGGCAAGGATAAAATTTTCGCCGTTCACCGTTTCGCTGAACAGGGCGGCATTGGGCGCCGTGCCCTTTGCCTTCCAGACCAGTTCGAAATCCCGGTTGGCTGGAACCGTTTCGTTCTCAAGCGTCAGGATCCGGGTCGAGGCATTTTCCTCGCGCGAGATCATTTCGTGAAACGGGCTTTCAACCTCGCCCAGTTCGAAGCCGGCGGCGAGGCGGACGACAAGCGTGACCGGGTTCACCTTCGCATTGGTGCGCGGATCAAGCACCGGCGCCTCGAATGCCTCTCGGTCCGGCACAGGATCAACCACGCCAAATCCGCTGCTGCCATTTGAAAAATCCACACTCTGGATCAGCGGCTGCGGTGAATAGCGCGGCGCAACCACCATGGGAAAGCGCAGCGAGAAGGTGCCGGCATCCTGGCGCACCGTCTGCTGGTACTCGATATTGATGATCACCGTCTCGCCAGGGCCGATATTGGCAACGGCATTGGTGAAGAGATTGTCGCGCTGCTGCTCAAGAAGGGCAGCCTTGCGGCCTTCGCTCTTCGCCTGCTCGTAGATCTGCCGGGCTTCCTCGCGCACCTTGATCATCCCCTCTATCAGGCGGTCACCCACCCGCATCTTCAGCGTGTCGACAGCGCTCTCCTCGGGCAGGGGAAAGACATAAATGCCTTCCACCCAGCCATCGGAAGGATTTTCAAACCGCTGGGTAACGCTGACCCTTGCAACAGGCCCGCTAATGGTAATCTCAACATCGCTTTGCAGGCGTGGAGCCTCGACATACTGGCCGGGCTTTTTCGATGGCAGCAGCAGGCTGCCTGAATTGATGTCATTGGGCCGCACCAGTTGCACGCTGGCAAGCTGCACACTTCCGCTTTCGGCGCCTGTTTGAACTTGTGCCGCCAGGGCGGCACTGAAGGCGCTGAAGCTCACAAGTGCTATCGCGAAAATGGCGACAAGGCTGATTGCGAGGTTGAGACTGCCGGATGGAGATTTTCGGGATGGCCGGCGTTTCGTGCCGCAGGGCTCGCGGTCCGCTCCGATCGATGAATTTACCGGTGAACAGACAAGTTCGGGAATGGGACGGCTGGCGCCGCAAGCAAAGTGTGACATGGGTTCCCCTCCATGGTTGAGAGCAACCGGCGAATGCCCGCATTTTTCGCCGATCATGCTGACTTTTTGATGGGCCAAGGCGGCGGTGCCATGCCCAAAAAAGGGCCAAACCGGACAGTTGTCGTGGCGATATTGCGGCAGGATACAAATCGTGATGGGGCCTGAACCGGCGTCCTGGCGGCATTTGTGATCGCAATTATCATGGGGGAACAAACTATCGCCACAGGCGTTAACTACAAGCCAGAAAAGGGGAGTCACCGATGTCAGTCGTTTCGAATTTTTATGAGTTCAACGGATTTTCCAGTTCCCAGGCGGCTTGCGAGGATCTTGCCCGCCTGTCGATTGACCTGGAACGGACCGGCCTGTTTCTTGACTTTGACGGAACGCTTGTCGCGATCGCGGAAAGGCCCGATCAGGTGGAACTGCCCGACAATGCCCGCAAAATTCTCGACAGGCTGGAAAGCCTTACCGGCGGCAATGTCGCCATCATTTCCGGCCGCAGCATCGCCGATCTGAAAAAATACTTCCCCAAATTCCGGGGTGTCCTCGCAGGCGGTCATGGCGCGGAACTGCGCCTGCCAGATGGTAGCGAGGAATGCATCGAATGTGACATGGAAAGGGTGGAGCACCTCAAGAAGGCAGCCCGTGAATTCGTCTCGCTTCATCCATCGGTTGACCTCGAGGAAAAGCCCACCGGCCTTGTCCTTCATTATCGCGGCGCGCCGGAACTGGAAGGGGCAGTTGTGCACTATTGCCAGGCCCTGGTTGCCGGCGGCAACGAAGGTTTTGAAATGCAGCATGCCAAGATGGCCGCCGAGATCAAGCCGGAAGGGGCAGACAAGGCAAGGATCATCGCCAGGATTGCTGATGAACTCTTTGATTCCGGCAAGGTCCTCTTCTTTGCAGGAGACGACCTGACAGATGAATCCGGTTTCAACCTGGTCACAAACCGCGGCGGCTACAGCGTGAAGATCGGAAATGAAAACACCGGCGCAACCTACCGGACCGAAAGCCCTCAAACCTTCATCGACTGGCTTTTTGAACAGGCGGGCGAGCGGCCCCGGCAATAATGGGACGCCTCGTTGCCATATCGAACCGTGCGCCTGCAATTGGCGGCGGCAAGGATTCAGGTGGTCTTGTGGTCGCTCTCGGCGATGCGCTGAATGCAAATGGCGGCCTGTGGATCGGGGCCAATCCCGAACCGGTTGAAGAACCTGGCGAACAATTGCAGATCCATCATCTGGACCAGTTCGATGTTGGGCTGTTTGATGTGACGCGCAGCGAAATCGAGGGCCACTATCTGGGCTACTCCAATTCGGTAATCTGGCCTACCTTTCACAGTCGCACCGACCTTCTGGATTATTCGAACCAGGACATGGAAACCTATCACGCGCTCAACCGGCGGGTGGCAAGGCAGGCAGCGCAACTGATCGAACCCGGCGACATGATCTGGGTTCATGATTACCAGCTAATTCCCCTTGCCCGATATCTGCGTGAAATCGGAGTCCATAACCGCATTGGCTTTTTCCTGCACATTCCCGTTCCGCCCTTTCAGACATTCACGGCGATTCCCGGCTGGCAGGAACTGGCCTACGGCTTTGCTGCCTATGATGTGGTTGGCCTGCAGACCCAGCGCGATGTTTCCCACATGATTGCGATAATGCAGGGCGCGCTGAAGGGCGAGATTACCAATGGCGGCAATCTTCGCATCGGCGGCCACACAATGTGCCTTCGCAGTTTTCCCATCTCCATCGATGTGGCCGGATTCAAAAAGATGGCAGAGGACGCAATAAGCTCACTCGAGCCCGCACCCGCCATGCAACTGATCGGCGTAGACAGGCTCGATTATTCCAAGGGTCTCGTTCAGCGCTTCGAAGGGTACCGTCATTTTCTCGAACATCATGCCGATTGGCAGGGAAAGGTCCGGCTGCTGCAGATCTCCCCGCCGAGCCGGGAGAACCTGGAAGCCTACCAGGCCATGCGCCAACGGCTCGAACTGCTGGCAGGTGAGATATCCGGCGAGTTTGCCAGCCTGGGTTGGAGCCCGATCCATTACATCCACAATGCTGTTGACCGCGACGTCCTGGCAGGCCTCATGCGCCAGTCGCGCGTCGGTCTGGTAACGCCGCTCTTTGACGGGATGAACCTTGTCGCCAAGGAATATGTGGCAGCGCAGGATCCCGGGGACCCGGGTGTCCTGATCCTCTCACAGTTCGCGGGCGCTGCCGAACAGATGAAGGCAGCCCTTTTGGTCAACCCGCATGATACGCCCTCTCTTGGCAGGGCGATTGCGCGCGCGCTGGAAATGCCGCTTCACGAACGGCGAAAGCGTCACGAGGTCCTCTATGCAGATCTGAGCAGAAACGACATCAAGCGATGGACCAACGAGTTTCTCGAAACGTTACGCAACAATCCCGCGCCCGCCAGAAAAACCGCCTGATCCGGTTGCCAGATCTGGCCACCTGAACTGGCTGCCTGACAAGGCCTGAAACTTCCCATTGAAAAGCCGCCGAAAACGGGGCGGGTCTTCGGCGGCTCTCGAACGTTCGAATTTTGTCAACCCGGATGGCAGGCTGACAGGGTAAGCCTTACTTGCCGGGTTTTGGCTTGGGTTTTGGCTTGGCAGATGGTTTCGGTGAAGAAGCCATTTATGATCATCCTGAAATATCTGGCGTGGTGGCCGGAACCGGAATTGATTCGTTTGGCACGCGCCAGTCAGGAAATATCGTAATGCGATTACGCCGGAATCGTGGCTGAAAATCGCGGGAATTGGAAAAATTTTCTACGCGAAAAGACCTTGATCCAGCCGCGTTTTCAGCGCCCTGACTGCTCGCTATTGACCATGCCATCGCGCAGGGCGGCGCGGACAGAAGGACGCAATGCCTTCTCTGTCATGTAGTGGCGTGTCGAAACAGAGTGGCGCGCACCCAGTTTCAGCCCGTAGGCGAATTCACGAATTGCGTCAAACATGTTAGCATCTCCAGAACTTGAAACCGGATATACCGGGCACGGGAACTTCCCGGGAATTCTGCCGACAAGACTTTCAGCCTGCCGGCAGCCGCGATTTAGGCTTTCAGCACCGTGCCCACAAGTGTCCGTTCAACATGTCACGAATGCACCGGACGCATAACGAGGACATGACAATGCCACGTTTCAGGCGATCACCCGGCTGGGGCGCTTCGAGCTGACCATGTAACCGGGCCGTAGGCGAAAACCGCAACCATTGGCGGAGCAGGTATTGTTGCTTGTTCAAGGAAGGATGAGGCGCAGATGATTGACAAGGACAAGGCGATGCGCAGCGAACGGGATTCCATGGGCAAGGTGCATGTGCCCGCCGGCCACTACTGGGGCGCCCAGACACAGCGCTCCATCGCGAATTTCCCCATCGGTACCGAACTGATGCCGGTTCCCCTGATACGGGCGCTGGGTCTTGTAAAGCTGACGGCAGCACAGGCCAATCTCGAACTTGGCACGCTCGACAAGGACCTTGCAGATGCCATCATCAGTGCCGCGACGGAGGTTGCCGCCGGCCAGCATGACACGGAGTTTCCCCTTGTTGTCTGGCAAACCGGATCCGGCACCCAGACCAACATGAACGCCAATGAGGTGATCGCCAACCGCGCCATCGAGATCCTTGGCGGAGAACTCGGTTCCAAAACGCCGGTTCATCCCAATGATCATGTCAATCGCAGCCAGTCTTCGAACGATACCTTTCCCACTGCCATTCACGTCGCGACTGTGCTCGAGGTCCATGTCCGCCTGTTTCCTGCCCTCAACAGGCTGAAGGCTGCACTTGCCAACCGCTCGCGTGCCTTCAGGCGGATCATCAAGATCGGCCGCACCCATTTGCAGGATGCGACACCGCTCAGCCTTGGCCAGGAGTTTTCCGGTTATGCCTCCATGCTGGCCTCGTCCAACAAGGCACTGCGCCAGTTGATCAAGCCGGTCATGCTGCTGGCGCAGGGCGGCACGGCCGTTGGCACCGGGCTCAATGCGCCTGACAATTTTTCGCGGATCTTTGCCGCAAGACTTGGCACGCTCACCGATCAGCCCTTCAGGACCGCGCCCAGCAAGTTCGAGGCGCTGACTTCGCACAATGCCGTTCTCAATTTCCATGGCGGCCTCAACACACTGGCGGCGGACCTCCACAAGATTGCCAATGACATCCGCCTGCTCGCAAGTGGCCCGCGCTCGGGCCTTGGCGAGATCAACCTGCCGGCCAATGAACCGGGTTCCTCCATCATGCCCGGCAAGGTCAATCCGACACAGGCCGAGGCGCTGACCATGGTATGCGCCCAGGTGATGGGTAATCACGCGACGATCACCTTCGCCGCCAGCCAGGGCCAGTTCGAGCTCAATGTCTACAAGCCGGTGATCGCCCTCAACCTCCTCCAGTCGATCAGGCTCCTCGCCGATGCGATGGAGTCCTTTGCCGAGCGATGTGTCGAGGGGATTACCGCCAACAGGAGCCGGATCGACGAACACCTCTCGCGCTCGCTCATGCTGGTCACAGCCCTTGCGCCGTCAATCGGTTATGATGCAGCTGCCGCAATTGCCAGGTCGGCGCATGAAAACGGCACGACCCTGCGCGAGGAGGCGCTGGCCAGCGGGCTGGTGAGCGCGGAAGAATTCGATGCCGTTGTACGGCCCGAAACGATGATCTGATCCCTCGCAATTGTGAACGCTCTGTTCGCGCAATGCTTATGGCACCCGGCGCAATCCGCACATAGGTTGCCGCGACATTTCCATAGGAGGGAAACGATGAACAACAACACCATTCTTCTTGTGGCGCGCGTCCTGCTCGCCTTCATTTTCATCATGGCCGGAGCAAGCAAGTTCGGCACCATTGCCGACACTGCCGGCTATATCGCTTCAAAGGGCCTGCCAGCTTCAGCCGCACTTGCCTGGCTCGCCGCCATCTTCGAACTGGTCGCCGGTCTTTTCATCCTGGTCGGCTTCAAGACGAAGCTGACCGCGCTGGCGCTGGCGGGATTCTGCCTCTTTACGGCAGTCGTCTTTCACTTTGATCCGTCCAACCAGGGCGAGTTCATCTCCTTCATGAAGAACCTCGCAATTGCCGGCGGTTTCCTGGCCCTGTATGTTTCTGGCCCGGGTTCGCTTTCAGTCGACGCACGCCGTAGCTGATAGCGCATGTGAAAAATGAAGAGGCCGCCGCACCTTGAACAGAGCGGCGGCCTTTTCGCGTTTAGATGCCATGCTTGTCAGCTTTCCTGGCAGGCTGCCTTCAGGCGGGCGCTGACATCATTTAGCGTCGTGCGGTCTTCCTTCGAAAGCCGCAGCTTGCGCGAGGCAATCAGGTTCGCTTGCGATTTCAGGATCACGCCGTCGCCTAGTATCTTCAGGTGATTGGCGCCCAGCGTCGAGCCTGTAGACGTGATGTCGACAATGATGTCCGCCGTTCCGGCGGCAGGGGCACCCTCGGTTGCGCCCAGGCTTTCGACAATCCGGTACATGGCGATGCCGTGATCGGCAAACCAGTTCTGTGTCAGCTGCCAGTATTTCGTCGCAATACGCAATTGCCGCCCGTGATGTTTGCGGAAATGATTGGCCACGTCATCAAGATCCGCCATGGTCTCGACATCTACCCAGGCCTGCGGCACCGCCACCACGACATCGGCACCGCCAAAGCCCAGCTTCACCCGGAAATCGAGAAACTTGTCGGCATCGGCAATTGCTTCGCGCGCCAGATCCTCGCCCGTCACGCCAAGCGCGATCTTGCCGGCGATCAGTTCGCGGGCGATTTCCGACGCTGAAAGAAAGGCGATTTCAACATTGCCCGCGCTGTTGGCGACCCCCGTTATCGTGCCGCGATAGGAACGCGCATCCTCGGGCAGACCAACCTCCATACCGGCTTTGGCAAAACATTCGATGGCCTTTTCCTTCAGCCGCCCCTTGGAGGGCAAAGCAATGGTGAAGCTCATGCCGCACCGCCTTTCCTCGGTACCACCCGGTCGACATAGACCGCAAAGCCGATTGCCGGGGCGCTGGCCTTCTTGTCGAGCAGGGTCAGGAGCCGGTCATAGCGCCCGCCCCCCGCCAATGGCTTGTTCTGGGCCTTGTTTTGTGGATGCCCCCCCGGCTGGCCAGGACTGCGCAACTCGAAGACAAAGCCGGTATAATAATCGAGCTGCCGCCCGAACCCCGCCTTGTAGCGGATGGTGACACCTTGAAGATCCAGTTTTTCGATCGCCGCTGCCCGCTTGTGGAAATCCTCCAGCGGCTTGCCGAGCGGAATATGCGCCCGCCGCACAAAGGACCACAATTTCGTATTGGCCTTGGCGAGCGGCAGGTCGAGCCGCAGGAATGCGCCCAGTATCTCGCGCTTTTCCTGTGACAGCGTGGTCGAGGCAAGCTGCGCCTTTTCCAACAGCCTTGTGGTGATTTCCTCCGGCGAGCGGCCTGCTTCCGCCGAAAGGCCTGCCAGTTGCATCTGCTTTTCAATATGGGCAGTCACGGCCTCGCGGTCCTTCGCCTCGACCGCTTCTGCCAATGGCTTGTCGAGCCCTTCGAGCACGCCGCCATTATTGCCGGACAGGCGCTCGAGATCGGCGCTGATGCGCGCCTCGTCGCCAAAGGCCCGGCCCAGCCGCTCGCGCCATGCCTTGGGCAGTCCCATGGATTTGAGCACGGCCTCGAAGATTGCCTGGTCACCAATGGTGACGGCCAGCTTTCCCTTGCCCAGTTCGCGGCACAGTTCGACCGCCTCGCGCAGCGAGCGGGCATCTGCGGCAATCAAATTCTTCGCGCCGATATCCTCGATCCCCGCCTGCAGGAACTCGGCAGGTTCCTCCGAGCGCTGGCGGAAAACCTTGCCCGCATAGCCGTAGCGCCTGCGCTCCTGTCCGCTCTCGATATGGGCAAGGCAGACGGGAATGGTGAATTCCGGCCGCAGGCAAAAGGTCTGGCCGCGCTGGTCGCTCGTGATGAAGATGCGCCGGCGGATATCCTCACCCGCCGCATTGAGGATCGGGTCCGCCGGCTGCAGCAGGCCGATCTCCGGAAGGGTGCATTTGCGCTCTTTCAGAAAGGCCTCGATTTGCGTCGTCAGGGCGGTCATGGGGTGATACCCGCGGCGTTGACCGCCTCCCCCTTGTGGGGAGGCACGCGATTGGCAAGCGCGTTGGCGCGCTGACAGAGCGGGTGGGGGTATGAGTTTGTATCTGTATGGCCTGATTCGCCTTCCAACAACAGGTGGGTCACCCCCACCGCATCAGCCTTCGCTGACGCTTGGCATCTGCGCTCGCCAGCTCGCCCCCAAAAGGGGGAGGCAGGTCGCAAGAATACCGCTGCCACCTCAACCATTCCCGGTTTCCCCATCCCTATCCGCCTTCTGCTCCGCCAGCCGCTTTTGCACCTCGGCGACAAGATCCGCCCGCGCAACCTCGTACTGCCCCGGGCGCGCCTCGCGCCATTCCTCGTTCGACTCGATGGCAGCGGCCTGCTTGCGGCCCTCGATCATGTCCTTGATCTGCACGAGGCCCCTTTCGCGCTCGTCCGATCCCTGGATAATGGCCATCGGCATGTCGCGCCGGTCGGCATATTGCAACTGCTTGCCGAACTTGTTCGGGTTGCCCTGATACATTTCGGCGCGGATACCGGCAGCGCGCAATTCCTGCACCATCTTCTGGTAATTGCCGAG
>CAZIPH010000028.1:0-39180 GCA_964541115.1 uncultured Salaquimonas sp. | reverse complement strand
TTTATATGAAGCCGTGATCAGCAAGAATGAGATCGGCACCTTTTTCCGCCACCATTATCGTTGGTGCGTTTGTATTTCCCGATGTGATTGCAGGAAAAACAGAAGCGTCCACAATGCGTAATTGCCGTATCCCGTGAACCAGCAAACGCGCATCCACGACACCGTCAACCTCGCTTCGCCCCATTCGGCATGTGCTGACCGGATGAAAAACCGTTCCTGAACGTTGCCGGATATGGGCGATCATTTCTTCATCGGTTTCAACGTCCGGTCCAGGCATGATTTCCTGTTCGATGATTTCCGCCAGCGCCGGGGCTTCTGCCATTTTGCGCATGAACCGCGCACCCTCGAGCATCTCGTTTACATCGTGATTGGTGGAAAGATAATTTGGATATATCAGGGGGCTGTCCTCGGGGTTACTGGAACGTATTTCCAGATGACCCCGGCTGGTGGGTCTGGTCGGCTGGGTTCCCATGATGATTCCGGAGAACGGATCCGGGCTCATCAGTGGCCGCTTTCCAGCCGGCATCTTTGTATAACTGACCGGCGAGAAATAGAGCTGCATATTGGGCTGCCTCAGCCCGGGTCGCGTACGGATGAACCCGCCTGCCTGATTGACGCCAAGGGAAAGCGGACCACGGCGGCGCAAGACATAATTCATGCCGTGCCACAACCGGCCCGACCAGGGGCGAAGTTCGTCGTTCAGTGTCCGCACCTTCGCCCGGTAGATGGAATCTATGCACAAATGATCCTGCAGATTCCTTCCGACATTTGGCTGCTGATGCACAATATCGATGCCGAATTTCTTCAGTGTATCAACCGGGCCAACACCGGACAGTTGCAACAATTGGGGCGTGTTGACCGATCCCGCGGACAGGATGACTTCCCTGTTTGCCCGCGCCTCGACAATCTGTCCCCGATGGCGGTATTCCACGCCTGTCGCGCATTTGCCGTCAAACAGGATACGCGTTACATGGGCCCGCGAAATAACGGTCAGATTGGCGCGGCTTTTTGCCGGATGCAAATAGGCGCGTGCTGATGACATGCGAAAACCGCCTTTGGCAGTGTTCTGGTAATAGCCTACTCCCTCATTGGTTTCGGCGTTGAAATCCGGATTATAGTCCAGTCCGCATTGCTTGCCTGCTTCCAGGAAATTCCGGCAGGTCGGGTGCAGATCGCGCTCCATCGTGGAAATGTGGAGCGGACCGTCACCACCGCGCCATTTTGTTGGACCCTGGTCGCTGGTTTCGCTTTTCCTGAAATAGGGCAGAACATCCTTCCAGCCCCATCCCGGATTCCCCATTTCTTCCCAGTCGTCAAAGTCGGTGTGACTGCCGCGGATATGCACCATGGCATTGATGGAGGACGACCCTCCAATAACCTTGCCACGCGGCCAGTAGCTCACCCGGTCATTTGTTCCCGGATCGGGTTGGGTCCGGTACATCCAGTTGATACGCATGTCATAGAACGCCATGCCGTAGCCAATGGGCATCCATATCTTGAAATTGCGGTCGTGGCCACCGGCCTCAAGCAGCAGCACTGTGTGTTTTCCGTTTTCAGTCAGCCTGTTGGCAAGCACACAGCCCGCCGAACCTGCACCAACTATGATGAAATCAAAGGTTCGCATATTGTAGGTCGGATTGTTCAGGTTTTGGGATCGTCGCGCTGGATCACTACCGAAACCAGGGCGAGGAGAGCCGAGCCAAGCATCAGGAAGAAGGAAACCGCATTGAGGACAGGAGTTGATCCGACTTTCACCATTCGGTCAAACATGGTGATCGTCAGCGGAGCCTCGGAGCCAACGAGAAACAGGGTAGTATTGAAATTCTCGAAGGAGACAAGGAATGCCACAATGCCGGCCGCTGCCATCGCAGGAAACAGGTAAGGCAGCGTAATCGTCCGCAGAACGCGGCCTCTTGTTGCACCAAGGTTCAGGGCCGCCTCTTCGAGGGACTCATCGAATTTGCGAAGTCTTGCCATGATGACAAGCGAGGTAATTGTCGTAATGAACGAAAATTGACCGAGCACTACGAGAACTATTCCGGGCCGGAGAAAATCGATATCCAGCGCAAACGTTTCCTCGACCCCGTTGGCAATCGTGCTAGCCATCAACAGGATGGAGATGCCAAGGATCACACCGGGAATGACAAGTGGCAGGACCATGAGAATGTAGAAGAAATCCTTGCCGGGGAATTTGTACCTTACAAACAGGAACGAATTACAGGTGCCGACAAATACGGACAGGACAGAGACAAAGCTTGCTATGACGAATGAGTAGTACAGGCCGCGAAGTAGCCGACGGTCATGGAACATGCCAAGCTTCGGCTCGGTATCATTGAAAAACCAGTCCAGGGTAAACCCCTGCCAGGGCAAGGCAGGAAACAGCGAATCGTTGAAAGCGAATGTTCCGGCCGCAACCAGCGGGGCTGCCAGGAAAATGAAAAAGGCGAAAACGTAGAGCCTGTAGCCGGCAAGGAAAGCCCTGTTGGTGTTTGGTGCCGCCATCAGCTATCCGCCACGGTGCTGTTGAGTGTCTGGCCTGACAGTCGCAGTCCGAGCCAGACCACCAATGAGGTGAATGCCAGCAGGAGGAAACCGAAAGCCGCTCCCGATTCCCAGTTGTAGCGGGTGATGAACTGGTCGTAGATCTGCTCTGTAAACCAGCTGGAGTTCTTGCCGCCCAAAAGAATGGGTGTCAGATAACTTCCTGCCGTCAACATGAACACAACAATGCAGCCTGCCACAATTCCCGGCATTGCGTATGGAATGATGATGCGGCGAAGCACCGTCGGGCCGTTGCCGCCCAGATTGTAACCCGCCTCAATCAAAGACTTGTCCATGCCGTCAAGCGTCGAGACAAGCGGTACAATCATGAACAGGATGACAGTGTAGACTAGGCCCATGATGACTGCGGCGTCATTGTACAGGAACTCCACGGGCGAGCTGATCAGGCCGACCGATTGCAGGCCTGTAGAAATAACGCCGGTCTCCCGCAACAGCAGGATCCAGCCAAAGGCGCGTATCAGGTCACTGACCCAAAGGGGTATCAGGCACATCAGAAAGAGCGCGCCGCGGCTGCGTTTGCCTGCAATCTTTGCGATGTAATAGGCAATGGGAAAACCGAGCAGGAGTGCGAGCGCGGTAACCAGCAGGGACATCGAACCGGTGCGCAGTAGCGTGTTCCAGTAAATCGGTTCGGTGAAGAAATTTACATAGTTGGACAAGCCGAATTCATAAACACGCGGGGCCACTTTTTCGCGCATCGATATGACGAACATTCCGGCATGTGGCAGTAGAATGAGCAGTAAAATCCAAAGCGCAAAAGGTGCAAACAGCAGGTAGAGCGACAGGCGTTTTATGTCTTTCTGCAACATTTGTTGTCACCTTCAATCCACAAAACACATGGTTTGCTCCGGCGACCATTCCAGACGGACGCCCTGCTTTGGCTTAAGGTCACCGGTTCCACCGGTCAGCACTACATCAGCCTCTATCAGTTCACCATCCTTGTCACGTACCAGCACACGGCTGTTCGCACCATTGAAGAGAATGCTGTCGACCGTGCCGTCAATTGCATTGCCTGTTTTCCGCGAAGATGCATTGGAGGCCTTGCCTTCCTGTGCCGTGATGAATTCGGGACGCACGAATACACTTACCAGATCCCCGACACTGGGGCTTTTGGCTCCGCGAACGACCCCCGTTATGCGAAGTCCCGCATTGGTTTCTATTTCAGCCCTTGAACCAGCCAGTTTTCTTACCCGTCCTGACCAGCGGTTCGTATCGCCGACAAATCCGGCAACAAATGCGGCTGCCGGTGAGTGATATAATTGTTGTGGTGTGCCAGTCTGGACAAACCTGCCCTCATTCATGATCGCAACATTGTCCGACATGACGAGTGCTTCAGACTGGTCATGGGTGATGTAAACGAAGGTGGTATCAAATTGGTGTTGCAGCAGCTTGAGCTCGATTTTCATCGACTCCCTGAGTTTAAGATCAAGTGCGCCTAGCGGTTCATCCAGCAACAGGACATCGGGGTCCAGAACCATGCATCGTGCAATGGCAATGCGCTGTTTCTGACCGCCGGACAACTGCGAGATTTCGCGATTTGCAACATCCGGCAGGGAAATACGCTCCAGCACATCATGCACCTTTGTGCGGATAATGTCGGACGGAACCCGGTTGCATCGCAGCCCATAGGCGATGTTCTCATAAACATTCATCATCGGAAACAGCGCAAGGTGCTGGAACACCATTTTGACATTTCGCTTGTTGGGCGGCGTGCCAATGACCGACTTGCCCTTGATACGGATGTCGCCCGAGTCGGGTGACTCGAACCCTGCTATCATCCGCATGAGCGTGGTCTTGCCGCATCCTGACGGGCCAAGAATGGAGAAAAAGGAACCTTTCGGGATTTCCAGCGAAACATCATCGACCGCCCGCACGGATCCAAAATGCTTTTTGACCGCTACGCATTGGAGATCGTTTTCAATGTCTGGCTGCATTGGTTTCCCGAGGCAAGAATCGTGGGTTACTGGAACTTGGCATGACCGGCGGCGTATCCTTAAGATGCGCCACCGGCCTGATATTGCAGTATTACTACGCTGAAAACTTATTCAGAACCGGTGGCAGCCTTGATTTTCTCAAGGGCCTTGCCTTCCATGTCCTCAACACCTGGAGGGATGTTTGCAAAGAATTTCAGATTGTCGATATCGGTTTGCGTGAATGCTGCATTAACCGCAGCTTTCTTGTCGTCCGGTAACAGATCGCTGCCGCCCTGCACAGCTGCAATGGCGCCTGTGCTTGCCGACATGATTTTCACGTTTTCCGGTTCCAGAACAAAATTGATCCACTTGTAGGCAGCATCATCCGCCTCACCCTTGCGGGGCAGGGTAAAGGTATCAATCCAGGCAAGGGCTCCGGTCTTTGGTGGCACAAACACGATGTTGGGGTTTTCGCCATACAGTTTGTAGGCAGTGGAATCCCAGGTTTCGGATGCTACAATCTCACCGGAAAGCATCATGGCAGACAGATCGTCGCCACCTTTCCAGTAGGCTTTGATGTTGTCCTTGCAGGCAATAAGCTTTTCGGAGACAGTGTCGAGAATTTGCTGGTATTTATTCAGATCCGCATAGGCGGCGAACGGATCCTCACCCATGTCAAATGCCATGCCGAGTAGGATGGTCCGCCTCAGGCGCATGGATGTTTTGCCCTTGTATTTGGGATCGCAGAGATCGCCCCATGCAGCAAGGTCCGGAGCCACGGACTTGTCCGCCATAAGGCCGGACGTGCCCCACTGGTGGGGAACCGAATATACCTCTCCGTCGATGGTGGTGTTGGCCTTTACCCCGTCAAGGTGAACCTTTGACATCCTGCTGGTGTCGATCTTGGAAAGGTCCATCGGCTTGTAGATATTGTATTCCTGCTGGGCAGCGAAAATCCGGTCATGGCTGGGCTGTGCCAGATCGAAACCTGCGCCGCCGGTTGCGCGGAGCTTGGCAACCATTTCCTCATTGTTGGAAAAGGTTACTTCAACCTTGATATCAGGATACTTTGCCTCGAATTTCTGGATCAGCTCTTCCGGGGCATATGAACCCCAGGTAAGGAGCCGGAGCGTTTCCGCCTGGGCTGCTGTGGTCAAGACTGTGGTCGCAAGCAGACCGGCCATTGCTATTTTGATAATCATGCGTTTTCTCCCTGGTTAAAATTCAAGCGTCATTTGCATTTGTTCTTGACGTATTTGTTACAGGCGTATTCGAGCGTATCGCCTTATTGGACCATTACGCATATCCATTCTCGATAATACGCCATACCAATTGTCATTTAGCCCGGCCCATGCTCCGGAGCCGCTCAAGGCTGATCAAACCTCCAGTTCGCTTATCTCATAAGAGTTCCTCTCAAGCCAACCGGGATTTATTTCCACTCCCCACCCCGGCGTGTCCGTGACGCTCGCTCTGCCGTCGACGATTCGGTAGGGATTGTTCACAAACAAACCGTCCTGCCAGGGATAATAATCCGGTCCTTCAATGGAGAATTCGAGATATTTTCCCGCATTGGGAATGGCACGGAGCAGATGCATGGTAAACAGTGTGACCATTGACAGATTTGCGCAATGCGGGGTGACGGGAATCCCCGCGGCTTCGGCCATTTTAGCCACACGCAGTGTGCGGTTCATGCCGCCAAGGTAACAGATATCGGGTTGAACGATGTCCACGATCTGATCGTCAATCATGGATTTCCAATTGGCCATCATGCAATCCTGCTCGCCGCCCGTCACATCAATATCAAGTGCATCGGTAACCTGTTTGGTTTGTTCAAACTCCCAGTAAGGGCAAGGCTCTTCGTAATGTGAAATTCCATTGTCCTGCAGAAAATGCCCCACTTCTATGGCACGTTTGGGCGAGTAGCAGGAATTGGCATCGACCAGCAGCGCGACATCCTCGTCGAGAGCCCGGCGAATTGTCGGTACAATCTCTTCGGTGCGGCCAGGCCACTCGTCCGTGTCCCATCCCACTTCCGCACCAATGCGAAACTTGAAGGCATCGAACCCGAAGGTATCGCGCAATTTCAGGAAACGGTCCGCCTCATCGGCCGGCGTGATATCGCGTTTCATCGAAGAGGCATAAGCGCGAATTGTTCCCGGTGTGCCGCCGATCATTTCACAAACGGATTTTTCCTGGAGTTTTGCAAGCAGGTCCCACAAGGCAGTATCCACCCCGCCCATCGCCCTGCGCAAATAGGAACCGGGAAATTTGTGCTCACGATCCCGCACGGTGCCGAGAATTCCGTCAATATCCGTAATGTCCTTACCCAGCGCATATGGTGCCACCTGACGGTGAAGAACCTTTGCCGTGATATCCGCGTGATAGGGAGCAACCTGCCCCCATCCCGTTGAACCATCCTCGGCGGTTACACGGACGAAACAGACAAATTCGTTCGAGAAGGTTTCAATCGACCTGATTTTCATAAAATTTCCACCGCATTGACCCGGGGTTTAACGCTTTCAGTAAACACACTATTGGCCTTCGCAGAATATCCATTATCATGAAACGGACAGACCAATTTGGAAGCGCTGGAATGAAAAGAGAAGCCGGGGCATTGCTTTCCTCCATCAAACTGGACAGGAAATCCCGCAAGAATATCAGTGTCCAACTCTACATGGCACTGCGCGACATTTTGCTGTCGGGCGGATTGAGACCGGGTGACCGGTTGCCTGCGAGCCGTATCATGGCGCGAGAGGCGGGTGTATCGAGAACGACCGTGATCGATGCCGTTGATCGCCTGATATCAGACGGAATGCTCATTTCACGGGTTGGCTCGGGAACCTATGTGAGCGAAAGCCTGGTCTCCCGCAAGCCGATCATGTCGGCAAGTGTGGAACCGGATACGAAGACCAGGCCGAGGCTTTCCAGCAATGTGGCCCGGTCACCGAATGCATATGCGCCGCGCGCCCGGCTTCCCTATCTATCGCAGGCTTTCGTTACCGCATTGCCCGCCCTTGACGCTTTCCCGCTCGCCCATTGGGCGCGCATTTCGGCCCGGCATCTCAGGAGTACCCGTGATGAGATCATGGGATATGGTCAGCCGCAGGGATTTCAGGGATTGAGAAATGCCATTGCCGCCTATCTGGCTGCGGCGCGCGGGATCACCTGCAATCCGGAACAGATTTTCATTACAACAGGAGCCCAACAGGCTTTTTCACTCATAGGGCAGCTGTTTCTCAATTCGGGAGACAAGGTCTGGTTTGAAAACCCCGGTGCAAAAGGTGCGCGCAATGCATTCGTTGCCACCGGTGCGCAACTGGTACCCGTTTCGGTCGACAACGAGGGGATGAGGGTTTCAGAAGGACTTGAAAAATCGCCCCGTTTCAGAATGGCTTTCGTCACACCCTCGCATCAGCAACCGCTCGGGCATGTCATGTCGCTGGCCCGCAGGTTTGAACTGCTGGAGGCTGCCATCAATGAAAAGGCGCTGATAGTTGAAGATGATTACGATGGCGAATTCTATTTCGGAAACCAGCCTCAACCAGCCCTGAAAAGCATCGATACCCATGGCAGGGTTATCTATGTGGGGACATTTTCGAAGACTCTGTTTCCCTCGCTTCGGCTTGGCTTTGTTCTTGTTCCCGAAAGAATGACCGCGATTTTTGATGATATTTTCGCATCCTGGGTCAGTGGTCCGGCAACTTCAATACAGGCAATAGTCACCGATTTCATGGATGAGGGACTTTTCTCGACCCATGTGCGCATGATGAGGAGCCTGTACAAGGCAAGATATGATGCGTTGATGGAGGCCGCCAAAGATCTGCCTGATACCATCCATGTTCAAAATACAAGCGGCGGGTTCCATACAACTGCATTTGTGCACCGCAAGGTCAGCGAGGAGCAACTGGTTTTGCAGGCAAGGGCGAGAAACATTTCTTTGGCACCGCTGAGCCAGTATTGCCTGGCGCCGATTGCACAAAAAGGTCTTGTCCTGGGTTTTGGCTGCACCCTTCCCGAAGACATTGAAAGAGGCATGAAAATCATCAGATCCCTTCCCGCGCTGAAAGTCTGATTGGTCTGCACAAAAAAGCACAATGGATATAAAGTTCAGTCCAATGGCTCCATATGATCGGCTGTACCAAACACGTACCATCCGCATCTTTCAGCCTTGCCGGACAGTGTGAACTGCGCGCGATTTGACAGAGTGGTTCAAAACAGGAGAGGCAAAAATGCCGACAGGGCTTTTGCCAGGATTTAGCCGGAAGCCTTATTGGCTCGAACAGCTCGACGAGCAACCCGAACTGCTGGAAACCCTTCCCGAGAGCATCGATGTTGTCATCGTTGGTTCGGGTTATACCGGACTCAATGCGGCAATCGAAACCGCCCGGGGCGGCAGGTCCACACTTGTGCTAGATGCCGGCGATGCCGGATTTGGGTGCAGTACCCGAAATGGCGGCCAGATAAGCACCAGCGTAAAGCCTACCCTTGAAAAGCTCACTGCGAAATTCGGCGCGGTGAAAGCGCGTGCAATCCGCAAGGAGGGCGAAAACGCACTGGAATGGATCGAAACACGCATTCAGGATGAAAGTATTGATTGTGATTTCAGCCGGTCCGGCCGGTATCACGCCGCGCATACACCGCAACATTATGAGCAACTGGTGCGTGATGCGGAGAAGTTGAAGCGCGATGAAAATATCGAGTCGCATGCAGTCAGCCGTGGTTCGCAACGGTCCGAACTGGGTTCCGACTGCTATTTTGGCGGTGTGGTTTTCACCAGGCACGCCAGTCTGCATCCTGCGAAGTATCACCGTGGTTTGCTGAAATCCGCAATTGGGGCGGGTGTGCAGGTGGTCGGCTATTGCACCGTAACGGCGATCGAAAAATCCGGCACCGGCTTCACGGTTGCAACCGCGCGCGGAACTGTCCGGGCAAAGAAGGTGATCGTGGCCACGAACGGATATACCGGCAGGCTTACCCCGTGGCTGCAGCGCCGTGTCATTCCCATTGGCAGCAATATTATTGCGACCGAGGTTCTGCCCGAGGAACTGGTTGACCGGCTTTTTCCCACGCACCGCATTGCGAGTGATACGTGCAAGGTCGTCTACTATTACCGGGCTTCACCGGACCGGCGTCGAATTATATTTGGCGGGCGGGTTTCTGCTTGGGAAACCGCTCCCGAAGAGAGTGGTCCCAAACTCTATGAAAGCATGTGCCGTATTTTTCCCGAACTCGGCAACTATGGTGTAACCCATTCATGGAGTGGCACAGTAGCCTACACATTTGATGAACTGGCCCATACCGGCGTTCGCGATGGTATCCATTACGCGATGGGTTACTGTGGTTCGGGCGTTTCAATGGCCAGTTATCTGGGAATGCGGCTGGGTCAGAAAGTACTGGGCCTCAAGGAGGGCCAAACCGCCCTTGACGAGCTGCCGTATCCAACGCGCCCGCTTTACAATGGCAGGCCCTGGTTCCTGCCGGCAGCTGTAGCATGGTATCAATGGAAAGACCGCCGCGAGTACACCAAGGCAGCGCGCCAGGTCGGATGAAATATACTCAGCATCGAAAACAATGGCAGAATATGGCCTCGCACAGGCCCCTGCCGCAGGCATGGGTCAACATGCCGCCGGGCGCGACGGTCCGACGCGCTGTTCCACCACCTGAGACGTTTAAACATCCGGTTTTTTGCAAGATTTGATGTTGCGCTTGGTCCTGACTTCACGATGTCGATGGCAAATCTGTCGACGGTTCGGCGTTCCAGATAAAGGTCCCGGCGCCAACTGGATCAGAGCTACCTTGGAAACGGGAACAATCAGTGGAGCAGGTCTATAGCAATGGGCCTTTTTGACAGCTGAGTCTTCATGCGATACACGCGAGCGGCGTCGTTGAAAGGTCGAAACGTCTCAAGTCCTGCAAGAAGTCGAAATCGGACTTGCGCAAATGGACAGCAGTGGTGTCGATCGTCGCCAGGAGCAGGTCTTCGGGCCCCGTCCCACGGCAAAGGTGTTGCCCGTCCGGGCCGCAGATCGAACTGGTTCCACTGAATTGCGATTTGGAATCGTCGGCCGAAAAATCGCAATATCCGATGAACATTGCGTTTTCATACGCCCGCGCCGGGACGATGGTATCCGAGACAAAGCGCCACTTGGCCCGCAGCGCTGTCGGTACCAGCAACAATTCCGTGCCCAATAGCGCAGCCCGCCGCCCCAGTTCAGGGAACTCGATGTCATAACAGATCAGGACACAACAGCGGACGCCTTCCAACTCGAATACTTCAGGCCCGGTTCCCGGCGTGAAGCAGTCGCGTTCGAAGTCGTTCGGCAATGCAATCTTTCGATAATTGCTTGTGAGATGTCCGTCCCGGTCGAAAACGGCGGCGCTGTTGTAGAGTGCGCCGCCGCTCTTTTCTGGGTAGCCCAGAACCAGCCCGACGCCGTGCCGGGCTGCAAGTTGTCCTGCCCCGCGCAGATGGGAAGAACCTTGAACCTGGGCTGCTGCCCGCACTGCGTCGGCACAGCCATAACCGGAGAAGAACAGCTCAGGCGTGACGAGAATCCGTGCCCCTTTGCTGGCGGCACGCGACAATGCTGAATCGAGATCTGAAAGAGCGTCGTCCGCAGAACGATACTCGGGCCGAGCCTGGTACAAAGCGACGTCGAGCAGTGGCATTCAGGGTTTCTTTCTCAGTGCAAGCCCAGCAAACGCGGGACGAATAGCGACAATTCCGGGAAGAAAGTGACCAACAGCATCACAGGAAGCGCGACGTAAAAGATGATCTGCAGTGCCGGTCTGACAGCTTCATGAATCGAGACCTTGCCGATTCTGCACGCCATGTAAAGTATGGGAGCGACGGGCGGGCTGTTTGCGCCAATCACGACCGAACAGGCCACGATTGAGGCATAATGCACCGGGTCGACACCATGATGTACCATCAAGGGCATCATCAGCGGAGCGATGACCACGGTCACCGAAAGGTCATCCATGATCATGCCGACAAAGATCAGGAAAGCATTGACCAGCAACAGGATCAGGATCTTGTTTTCCGTGACCTGTGTCACGGCTTCGGTCAGTTCCTGCGGCACGCTTTCAGCCACCATGATGCGCCCGATCATGAAGGAGAACAGCAAGATAAGAATGATCGTGCCCGTCGTTTCCCCGGCTTCGATCAGGCTTTGGCGGAACCGCGCCAGGGTAAGGTCGCGGTATATGAAGAAACCGATAAGGATTGCCATGAACAGAGCGACTGCGGCGGCTTCGGTCGGGGTAAAAACGCCACCATAGATGCCACCCAAAATGACTACAGGCATCATAAGGGCCGGAAGGGCCTGAAGCGTCGCGCGCATCGGGCCATGGGGTGATTTCTGCGCCGATATCGCGGCCATGCGTTCAGGTGTGTCCACCAGCATCCTTGCAGTCACGACCTTGTTGAAGATCATCAGGCCGACCATCAACAGAAGGCCGGGCACGATCGTCGCCGCAAAGAGGGCTGTGATAGACTGGCGGGTGACAACACCGAAGAGGATCAAAGTAATCGACGGGGGGATCAGGATGCCAAGTAGCGAGGACACACCCAAAAGGGCACTGGTGTAGCCACGTGGATAGCCGCGTGCGGCCAGCGGATCCCCCATAATGGTGCCGATCGAGGCAACCGCAGCGGTTGCAGTTCCCGAAATCGCGCCGAATACTCCGGAGGATCCGATCAGGGCTGCGCCGAGACCGCCCTTTCGTCCCCGCATTGCCATTGACATGAAGCTGATCAGACGTGCAGCAACCCCACCGCTCTGCATGAGATAGCCTGCCAGGACGAACAGCGGCAGTGCCAGAAGAATGACCGAGTCAAGGGACCGGAACCCCTGCAAGAGCAATGTCGAAGTGCTGACCTCATATGCCCAAACCAGAAACATAAGGACGCCTGCGAAAGACCACGCTACCGGTACCCCGAAAATCATCAGGGCCATAAGCAGCAAAATGCCGAATAGGGCTTCCATGGATCAAGCCTCTCCTGTTGTCTTGTCGGTTCTGCCAAACACGACTGCGGCGGCGATAATGGCGTCCCGAACGGCATAGACAGCACAGAGAATTGCAGCCAGGACGACTGCAGATTGCGGGACGATGAGGGGAATGCTGAGAGCAGCGGTCGTTTGCGGTCGTTTGATCGACCATGCAACCATGTCATTGGCCAGACTCAGGAAGAACAGGCTGAGCACGACCATGATTGCGGATACTGCGAAGGTGTGCAGGGCCTTGTGCTTCGGATTGTTCAAAGACAAGGCAAGGAAATCGACGACGAGGTGTTCGTGGTTGCGTGCCGCCACAACCGCGCCGCACATATAGAGCCACATTGCCGACAGAGTGGCCAACTCCAGCACGCCGACGACCGACCAGCCAAGCACGAAACGGGCAAGAACCAGGAAGAGAATCAGCCCGGTGATCGCGAGACTAGTCAACATCACGATGATGTTGAGAATGCCGATCAGCCCGGCATCGAGCTTTCTGAGAAGGTCGACCATGTAGCGTTACTCCCGGATCGCAGCAAGTCTGGAGAGCGACCGGAACCCGAAAGCTCCGGCCGCAATGAATGTTTATTTCACCTGAGCGCGGATCATATCCATGATGTCCTTGCCGACATCAGGCTCCATCTGCGGCCAGACTTCGGCCCGGACTTTCGCTGCGATCGGCGAAAGTTGTTCATCAGTCAGTTCGAAGTACTCCATGCCGGACTGCACTGCCAGATCGACATAATGCTGGTCTTCGTCACGAGCGGCCTTGAAACGCGCCTCTATCACCGCGACAGCGGCATCTTCGATCAGCTGCTTGTGCTGGTCTGAAAGGCCTTCATAGGTCTCGAGGTTGACCAGCAGGTTTCCTGTCACGAAGGTATGCTTCGTACGGACATAGTAGTCCAGCACATCGCGGAAGTACTCGTAGTCCCAGTAGATCACGTTGCCTGCATCACCGTCGACCACACCGGTCTGGATCGAGGTGTAGACCTCGCCCCAGTCGATCGCTGCGGTCTGGTATCCCATCGATTCAAGAATCTGCGGGAATGGGAACAGCGGTGGTGTCCTAACTTTGATGTTGGCTGCGCCGGCTACGTCCGTGGTATAGGCGCCGCGGGTTGCAACACCGCTGAATCCTTCCGGCCAGGCACCGAAATATTTCAGTCCGATATCATTGAACACCGTGTTCAGCACACCGTTGGCCCAGCCGCCGGGTTTGTAGGCGTCCAGCGCCTCTTCCCAGGAGGTGACCATGTAGGGTGTGTTCAGGATCCCGATCCGTTTGTCATAAGAGGTCGAGGGCCATGAAATCATGGCATCGACTTCTCCGGCGACGAACAGGTCAAAAACCTCGAGCTGACCCCCGAGTTCGTTCTGGTAGAATATCTTGACATCAATCTCACCATTCGAACCCTCCTTCACTGCATTCGCCCAGGTGGCCAGTGCAATGCCCGAGGGCGATTCACGGTCCCCGGAATCGGTGGCAAATTTCAGTTCGATTTCCGCCGAGGCGGCCGTTGAGGCTAGCGCGATTCCGAACACGACAGCCGAAAAAAAACTTCGAAACATCTCGATCCTCCCTGTTGGGTTGTTATACAACACTTATACATAACAGTTGTTACGTATGTTGCGTAACATGCGTTATGCCCTGTAGTTGAGTCAATAATTTTTTTTCCGGGCGCCCCTCAGGTCCGGCAACAGGAGCTGGCATGGCGGAGCGAAAACCCAAAAAAGATCGCAATCTGGACAAGGCAAGCTGGATCGCGGCCGCGCGCAAGATGCTGATCGAGAAAGGCATCGCCGGTATCAGTCTGCGCCAACTGGCGCAAGAGTTGGGTGCAACAACCGGGGCCTTCTACTGGCAGTTCGCCAACCTCGAAGAACTTCTGGAAGATGTCCGCCAGGACTGGGCACAGCGTAATACCGCGCCCTTCACCATAGCGATCGAATCCGCAGGCGATGATGGATGGGACCAATACCTCGCCTATGTCGGCGTGCTGCTGAAAGAGGACCAATACATACCGCAATACGACAATGCGATACGCGACTGGGCGCATAGCTCAAAGCGTACGGCCGAAGTCTTGAAGGAAATCGAGACATTCAGGATTCAACAGCTGCTTCAGGTTTTCCTGGCATTGGGTTTCACAGGTCGGGCAGCGCAGGTCCGTGCCTATGTCACTTATTTCCATCAGACGGGCTACAATGCGATGCAGGTCTCAGAGCCCAGGGATCAGCGGTTGCTGAACATCCCCTATTATGCGGAGGTCCTTGCCAACCGGACCGATCTTCTTGACTTGAAGACTGCCAAGGCCGTTTCCGATCACTTTGCAGACAAGGTCTGGAGGCGCTGAGTGCCGGGGTGTATCTCATTGCATCTCGATCAGCTAAGCGGGATGATCTTGATGGCAAAGTTCACAAACTCGTCCTGGAAGCCCGCGCGCCAGACCAGCGGGTCGGCCCCCAGCCACCGGATGCCGTACGAGACCAGGTTTGGTAGGCCACCACCCGCAAACATGGAGGCAGCGATTACCGCAGTTGCGTTCACAACGGTTCGGTATCCTGTTCCCGTGCCGACGCACGCATTCCCTTCGTCTCGGACAATCCCGAACTCTGGCAAGCCACTGAAGCAGACCTTCAAAGCCAGGCCATGATCTGGTCCAAAGACTTGCCCTTGTCAGACCGTGTCCGGGCAACGATGCCGGAAGTCTTCTCCATAACCGAACCAACGATCGCCCATGTATGCGGGCGCTTGAAGCTGAGCCGAGGCACGCCTGTCCGCCTTCTGGAGGAGGAGGGGCGCTGTGTCCCGACACGGTTTTGCGAAAATGCCTGTTGGCGATACCGGCTTCGGGCGGCTAGAGTGCCCTCAAACATGCAATTTGCGACAGGGAGGGACAAGTCGGCATGAAGGATCTGGGTGCGAAAAAATCCGAACTGGAACCCATTGAAGTCGCTTCGCGCGACGAGATTGCGGCGCTTCAGCTTCAACGCATGAAATGGTCGTTGCGCCATGCCTATGAGAACGTCGAAATGTATCGCAGGCGTTTCGAAGAAAAGGGCGTGCATCCCGATGACCTCAAGACACTGTCTGACCTTTCGAAGTTTCCCTTTACCGTGAAAACCGACCTGCGCGACAATTACCCCTTCGGCATGTTTGCCGTGCCGCGCGAGAAAATCCGCCGCATTCATGCCTCTTCGGGAACAACCGGCAAGGCGACGGTCGTCGGCTATACCGACAATGACTGCGACCTCTTCGCCAACATGGTGGCGCGCTCGCTGCGCGCCGCCGGCGTGCGGCCCGGCGAAATGGTCCACAATGCCTATGGCTATGGCCTGTTCACAGGCGGCCTTGGCGCCCATGTCGGCATTGAGCGGCTCGGCGCGACCGTCGTGCCGGTTTCCGGCGGCATGACCCCCCGCCAGGTCACGCTGATCAATGATTTCAAGCCCCAGGCGATCTGCGTTACACCCTCCTACATGCTCAATATCCTCGAGGAGTTTCACCGCCAGGGCCTCGACCCGCGCGCGACCTCGCTCCAGGTCGGCATTTTCGGCGCCGAGCCCTGGACCAACGCCATGCGCCAGGAAGTCGAGGCGGCTTTTGACATGCATGCCGTCGACATTTACGGCCTGTCCGAAATCATGGGTCCGGGCGTTGCCAATGAATGCGTAGAGACCAAGGACGGCCTGCATGTGTGGGAAGACAATTTCTATCCCGAAATCATCGACCCGAACACCGGCGAAGTGCTCGAGGATGGCGAGATGGGCGAACTCGTCTTCACCACATTGACCAAGGAAGGCCTGCCGATGATCCGCTACCGGACCCGCGACCTGACCCGCCTCATGCCCGGCACTGCCCGCTCCATGCGCCGGATGGAAAAGATCACCGGCCGCAGCGACGACATGATCATCCTGCGCGGCGTCAATGTTTTCCCGACCCAGATCGAGGAACAGTTGATGGCGACGGGCGGTCTCACGCCGCATTTCCAGATCGAATTGTACCGGGCTGGCAGGCTCGATGCCATGCGCGTTCATGTAGAGGCCGATCCCTCGGCCGCCGATGAACTGAGCAGGACAGCGGCAGCGCGCATGCTCACCAAGCGCATCAAGGACATTGTTGGCGTAAGTACCGAAATAGAGGTGCATGATCCCGGCAAGGTCGAGCGCTCCGAAGGCAAGGCCAAGCGCGTCATCGATAACCGCCCCAAAGAATAGGCGTCTAAAAGACCAGGCGCCCCAGGGAACAGGCGTTTATCCGCCTAGCCGCCCACCTTTCTGACCGGCAGGCCGCGCGCCAGCCAGCCCGGCGCCTCGCCATTGCCGAACATGCCCTCGCTCACATCGATGACCGTACCGAGGCCGCGCTTTTCCAGTTCCTTCTGCAGGAAGGCCGTACGCCCGCCCGTTGCGCAAATCATCGCGATCGGCTTGCCGGAATTTTCCTCCTTGAGCCTGGCAAGACCCTCGAGAAAGCCACGTTCATGCATGGAGAGCGTGATGGCCGGCCCAGCGACGCCGCTTTCGCGCCATTCGTCCGGACTGCGCACATCAACCAATACGATCTCCCCGCGCCCGGCCCTTTCCAGCGCCTCGCTTGCAGACATCTTTTCGCTCGCAAAGGCGTTGCCAAAACCTGCTGCCATCAGCGCCAGGAAAAGCAGGAAAGGTCGCAAAAACTTCATCGGGAATTCCTTGTCGCGGATCGGTTCAGATGTCGAAACACCATAACCGTTGCGGCCCTGTGCGCGAATAAACTCTTTGCGAGCATCATCGGCGCGCACTTTCAAAACCCGAAAGCACATTGGCGACATTGAGGCCGATTTCCTTCACGCCATAGCCCCCCTCCATGCAGAACAGTGTCGGCAGTCCAAGCCTGCCAAGCCGCTCGCCATAGCGCGTGAAATCATCACTGGTCAGCTTGAAGAAGGAGATCGGATCCCTCTCGAACGTGTCGACACCCAGCGAAACGACAAGCGCCTCGCTGCCGAAAGTTTCGATCCTGCCGATGGCATCTTCCAGTGCCTCTGCCCAGATCGCATACGGCGTTCCCGGCGGTAGCGGATAATTGGCGTTTGACCCTTCTCCCGCGCCTTTTCCGGTTTCCTCCAAAAAGCCCATGAAGTGCGGAAAGGCATCCAGCGGATCGCCATGGATCGAGGCAAAGAACACGTCGCCGCGCTCGTAGAAAATGTCCTGCGTCCCGTTGCCATGATGAAAGTCAACATCAAGTACCGCGACCCTTGCCGCGCCCTTGTTGCGCAGATATTGCGCGGCGGCAGCCGCATTGTTGATGAAGCAATAACCGCCAAACTGGTCGATGGAACAATGATGGCCCGGCGGGCGGCAAAGCGCGAAGACAGGCTCGGAATCTGCGGCCAGCCGGTCAGCCCCCGTCATCGCAACCTGCATGGAGGCGATGGCCGCCTGCCATGTCGTTTGCGTTATCGAGGTCTCGGCGGCAAAGCCGTAATAGCCGAGCGCACCTTCAACATCGCGCGGCGGGCGGTTCTGTTCGAAGCGGCGGGTTGGAAAACACGACGGGATCGCCTCGCCCTTGTAACCGTCAGCAACCCAGCGCTCCCATGCCACCGCCATGAAATCGAGATAGCCGTGATCGTGGATTTCCCTAGCCACGGAAAGGTCGAAGGCGTGCGGTGTTTCCACATCGCCATGACCGGCTTTCCTTACCGCCTCCAGGATCCATTCCGCCCGGAAGGGCGCCTCGAACGGTTTGACCAGTTCGCCGCCATGCAATTCGGTTTTGGCATCGCGCAGTTTGTGTTTTTCAGAATAGATCACTCGCATCGTCAGTTCCCTGTTGCGCGGTTTGTTTGCTGCATTGGCTAAAGTTTGAACGATTTCCCTAACCCGAATGCAAGCAGTTTACGACATGCTGACCATGCTTTCGCTTTACGCGCATCGCGCCATTGCAAAGCATTCGAAGGACAATTTTCAGGCTCCCGGCCTTTCATGTCATTTGGCGCAAACCGGGTCAGGAGAAATGTCATGGGCAGATTCGGAATATCATTTTCAAACGACAACAGCAGCGGCTTCAGGATCGACAGCCGCAAGCACTATGCCACGGTTTCAAGTGGCGAGGAAAAGAAGCCTGACGGCCTGTTCCAGCGCACACTTGCCTGGGCAAGCTATTTCGTCATGGTTTTCGTTGCCATTTGCACCTTCAACAGCCCGGCAGTCGCTGCGGTTGCCCAGACGAGTGTCGCGCCTGTCGTTTATCTCACACAGACGATCGACGAAAAACGCGCCATTATCCGCGACCGCGAAGTCAGCCCCTGGGCACTGAGAGGGACACGGTAGGCACGTGTCAGGACCGGTCGTTTCAATTGGTCGCCCCTTGAGTGGTGATTGCGGGCGCGCCTTTTCGTAAGGCCTTATGCCGTCTGCCACGCGCAGCGCGTCATGTAGCACCGACAAGCGTTTTCAAAGAAACGCTGATCGGCCGGATGCCATGCAATCCGGCATCCACCATGCCTATCCGCTTGCTCGGGCAGTATCTGTTCACTCTGTGCCGGCCTTTGGTGCCATTATTCTTTCCGTGCGAGTTGACGGGGGTGGCGCGGCGCTCTCACCCCTCTCCGCCTCGGGAATTCGGACACACTTCCGCACCCACCCTGCGCAACTGCGCAGCGAGAAAAAGCAAACGTGCGGCCTGCTCGCCTATCCTTTGACCCATTGTGTACGGGCCCGCAGGCCGCACGCGGAGATTTGTAGTGACAGGAGGCTCTTCAGTACACGGTCCAGCCTGCCCTTCAAGTTAAGCCCCCTGGGAGTCGAACCCTCTCGGCCTAACGCTCCGCCGCTGCCCCTCCTTGTTCCGATTGGCGATCGATCAGACCAATGTTTGCATGGGAGACAGTGAGCGGAGAATAGGGGAGGTCAAGCAGGCGGGGATAAGTTTTTTTGTATTATTTCCAATCCTGCCCAAGGAGCCACCCGCGCGCGGCGTGTCTTGATCCATACCGTTACGCTGCCGAGAGTTGCTGCGCCTTGTTGGACAGGCAAGTCCTCCCATTTTCTCCCGAAAGGAAAGAGGCCGGAGTGTCCCTCTTCACTCATCGCCCATTTTCAGGGCCTGGATGAATGCTTCCTGGGGAATTTCGACTCGACCGAACTGGCGCATCTTCTTCTTGCCCTTCTTTTGCTTGTCGAGCAGCTTGCGCTTGCGGGTCGCATCGCCGCCATAGCATTTGGCTGTCACATCCTTGCGCATCGCGGAAATTGTTTCACGGGCAATCACCTTGCCGCCGATAGCAGCCTGGATCGGGATCTTGAACATGTGGCGGGGGATTAGGTCCTTGAGCTTTTCGCACATGACCCGGCCGCGCTTTTCTGCTTCCGCCCGGTGGACCAGCATGGAGAGCGCATCGACCGGCTCCTCATTGACGAGGATCGACATCTTCACGAGGTCGCCCTCGCGAGTGCCCATCATCTGGTAATCAAAGGAGGCATAGCCCTTGGAGATCGATTTCAGCCGGTCATAGAAGTCAAACACCACCTCGTTGAGCGGCAGTTCATAGGTCAGCATGGCGCGGCTGCCCACATATGTCAGTTCGGTCTGGATGCCGCGCCTGTCCTGGCAGAGCTTGAGAATGCCGCCGAGATATTCATCCGGTGTCAGGATTGTCGCCTTGATCCAGGGTTCGTGGATTTCCTCGATATGGCTGACATCGGGCATGTCGGCGGGATTGTGCAACTGCCGCACTTCGCCATTCTTCATCTGCATGTCATAGACAACCGAGGGGGCGGTGGCGATCAGATCGAGATCGAATTCGCGCTCGAGCCGTTCCTGGATGATTTCAAGATGCAGGAGGCCGAGGAAGCCGCAGCGAAAGCCGAAGCCGAGCGCGGCAGAGGTTTCCATCTCGAAGGAAAACGACGCATCGTTGAGCCGCAATTTGCCCATGGCAGCGCGAAGGTCCTCGAAGTCGGCGGCATCGACCGGGAACAGGCCACAGAAGACGACGGGCTGCGCCGGCTTGAAGCCGGGCAGGGCCTCTGGCGTCGGGCGCTTGTCCTCGGTGATCGTGTCACCAACGCGCGTATCGGCGACTTCCTTGATCGAGGCGGTGATGAAGCCGATCTCGCCGGGCTGCAGGACTTCGACCTGCACCATTTTCGGCGTGATGACGCCAACGCGCTCGACGGGGTATTTCGCATTCGTGCCCATCATGCGGATGGTCTGGCCGCGTTTCAGCCTGCCATCGATGACGCGCACGAGGACGATCACGCCGAGATAGGAATCATACCAGGAATCGACCAGCAGTGCCTTCAGCGGGGCGTCCGCATCGCCGGTCTTGGGCGGCGGCAATTGCTTGACGATGGCTTCCAGCACATCGGGAATGCCGAGGCCGGTCTTGGCGGAAATCTCCACTGCCTCGGACGTGTCGAGGCCGATGACCTCCTCGATCTGTTCCTTGATGCGTTCGGGTTCGGCGGCGGGAAGATCGATCTTGTTGAGGACGGTGACGATCTCGTGGTTGTTGTCGATGGCCTGGTAGACATTGGCCAGCGTCTGCGCCTCGACGCCCTGCGAGGCATCGACCACCAGCAGCGATCCCTCGCAGGCAGACAGCGAACGCGAGACCTCATAGGCAAAGTCGACATGGCCGGGCGTATCGATAAGGTTCAGCACATAGTGCTGGCCATCCTTCGCGTCATACTCAAGGCGCACCGTGTTTGCCTTGATCGTGATGCCGCGCTCGCGCTCGATGTCCATTGCATCAAGCACCTGTTCTTTCATTTCGCGGTCCTCAAGCGAACCGGTGGCCTGGATCAGGCGGTCAGCGAGGGTGGATTTGCCATGGTCGATATGCGCAACGATGGAAAAATTGCGAATGTTGTCACGGCCGGGATAGATGGAATCTTTGCTCATTCCCAAGCCATATAGAGACTTGCCGCTCAAAGGAAAAGCACGATTTCGCCACAGGCGGGGCCTCCGGATCAGCCGGAGGTTACTCGCAGGTAAATGCGAGGGAGCCAAGCGGATAACCGGCCTGTTTCAAGCGCAGGGCCGGGCGGCCGGGAACCCGCAAAGGCGGGTTCGCGATATGGCGTTACTTGCCCTGGCTTGTTTCCCTGGGAGCCCCGGTTGCCGTGTCAATGGCGATATAGGGCAGGCCGCGCTTCTTCCACTCGCCGATACCCCCTGCCATGTGGGCAATCGTGCTGATGCCAGCCTTGTGGCAGAGTTCCGACATCTTCTTCGAGCGAACGCCAGAGCCGCAATGAAGCACCAGTTTGCGGTCCGAACTTGCCGGAATGTAGGACGGGTCGAATTCCTGCATGGGCGAAAGCAGCGCGCCGCGAATGCGTTCGAAGTTGAACTCCTGCGGGGTTCGCACATCGACAAGGATGATTTCCTTGTTCTTCAGGCCCTGCAACACTTCCTCGGGTGTCCAGTTCTCGAGCGTGCCGTGTTCGAGCTTTTCGGTTTCCATGTGTATTTTCTCCTAGAATCGGTTGAGCGGAATTTTCAGGTAATGCTGGTCGTCACTTTCCGCCGGGGGCAATTGTCCGGCCCGCAAATTCATTTGCAGGACGTGCAGCATCCGGTCGGGCAGGGCGAGCGTTGCATCGCGTTCTTCCCGCAGCCTTATATATTCGCTTTTGTTAATATTACCACCCACATGAATGTTATTCCGGAGTTGCTCCGCGACGGTAGATTCCCATTCGGGTTCCTCGCGATCATCCGTGCCATAGTCATGGCCAACGAAAAGCCGGATGTCCTTGTCCAGCGCCAGTATATTCTGCAGGCTGTCATACAATACGCTGGCCGACCCGCCCGGAAAATCGGCCCGCGAAGTGCCCGCATCTGGCTGCATGAACGTGTCGTTGACGAAGGCAGCATCCTCGCCCACCACATAGGTTATCGATCCCAGCGTATGGCCGGGCGTCAGCATCACCTTCACCGGTAACTCACCGATTGAAAACGTGTCGCCATCGCTGAACAGTTCATCGAAATCGCATTCGGTATCGAAAGCGTCCGGCAGGTGGTAGTAATCACGCCAGAGCCGCGCGATTGTCGCGACTTTTTCGCCAATACCATTGCGCACCTTGAGCCTCGATGCCAGCCAGTGGGATGCCATCAGATGATCGGCATGGGGATGCGTGTCGAGCACCCATTCAACGCTGAGGCCGTCCTTCTCGACCAGTTCGAGAACCGTATCGACATTCTGGTCGCCGATGGCGGCGCTGGCCGGGTCGAAATCGCGCACAATATCGATCAGCGCACATTTGCGGCTTTGCGGATCGGCGGCAATGTACTGGATGCTTCCGGTCGGCTCATCGTAGATGCCTGTCACGTCGGGCGAACCCTTTCCCCTGGACTGGCTTTTCCTGATCGTGGGCATGCAGTTTCTCCCTCGCGTCGTCGAACTCCGGATACTGGAGGGCAACGCGGAGGCCGGCGTCAGGGTTCCGGCACCAGGATCTCTAATCCCGCTCCTTGCCCTGGAACATGGCGCGAAGGTCGATGGTCGAGCGCTCGCCAATCGCATCAAGATGTTCATCGAGGAACGCATCGGCGGTCTGGCGGCCAAGGTCGCGCAAATGGGTCAGGAACGCCCATTCGGCATTCAGCTTGGAGGACGCACCCAGCGGGATCAGTGCCTCCGTGTTCTCGATAAGGTGCATGCGGTTGTCGCGATAGGTTTCGCTCGACAGTTTGCCCTCATGGATCAGCCGCGAAACGAACTCGATCGAGCGAAACTCCTTCAGCAGGCTGGAATTGAAACTGATCTCGTTGATCCGGTTCATGATGTCATGGGCCGTCGTCGGCGCGCCCTTGCGCTCCACCGGATTGATCTGCACCACCACGATATCGGCGCAGTCGGTTCCCTCATGGAAGGGAAACAGCGAGGGATTGCCCATATAGCCGCCATCCCAATAAGGCACGCCATCGATCTCCACCGCCTGGAAGATCATCGGCAGGCAGGCAGAAGCCATCACCATGTCGGCGTTCAGTTCGGCCGAACTGAACACCTTGACCCGGCCCGTTTCGACATTGGTTGCCGAGATGAACAATTCGGGTGACTGGCAGTGGCGCACCCGCTCGAAATCGACCATCGATTCGAGAAGTTCGCGCAGCGGATTGATCTTGAGCGGGTTAAGCAAATAAGGCGAGGCCATTCGCGTCAGAGCGTCATAAAAATGGTAACCGGGTGAATATTCCAGCGACCAGTTTCCCATGAACATGTCAAAGGGCGTGCGCTTGACCGGGCTCAGCGCAGCCGTTTCGCTGATCTTTCGCCAGAAGGTTTCAAGATGCGCCCGCGCGCCGTCAGCGCCGTTTTCCATCCAGCCATCAACCATGACGACGGCGTTCATCGCCCCGGCAGAGGTGCCCGATATGGCATTGATCGACAGCCTGCCATCTTCCAGCAGTCGGTCGAGCACGCCCCAGGTGAAGGCACCATGCGAGCCGCCACCCTGAAGGGCAAAATTGGCACGTTTGACCGGCTTGCTCATTGCAAATGCATCATGGTTTGCAGGATCAGCATTACTGCGCCACCCAGCCGCCATCCATCGAAACGGGCGAACCGGTCATCGAGGCTGCGGCATCCGAAGCAAGGAATACCGCCAATGCGGCGACCTCCTCGATGGTTGCGAACTTCTTGGTAGGCTGCGCTTTCAGCAGGACATCGCGCTTGACCTCTTCCTCGCTCATGTTGCGTGCCTTCATCGTGTCGGGGATCTGCTTTTCAACAAGCGGCGTCCAAACATAGCCCGGGCAGATGGCATTGACGGTGATCCCGGCTTCAGCCACTTCCAGCGCAACGGATTTGGTAAAGCCGACGACGCCATGCTTGGCCGCCACATAGGCCGATTTGAAGGGCGAGGCGACAAGGCCATGGGCTGAGGCGATGTTGATGATCCGGCCCCAGCCGCGTTCCTTCATGCCCGGCAGTGCGTGTTTGGTGGTGTAGAAGGCGGAGGAGAGATTGAGGTTGATGATCGCCTGCCATTTCTCGTCCGGAAATTCTTCCACAGGCGAAACGAACTGTATGCCAGCGTTGTTTACAAGCACATCAATCCGGCCAAACGCTTCCAGGGCAGCATCGGTCAGTTCCTTGCAGCCTTCGGGCTTCATCATGTTGGCAGGGCAGTAGATCGCCTTTACGCCCATCGCCTCGATCTCCTTGCGGATCGGCTCGACGTCATCTGCCGGTTCAATCCCGTTCATGACGATGTTCATGCCTTGCCCGGCCATCGCCTTTGCAATGCCGAGGCCGATGCCGGAGGTGGAACCGGTAATGACAGCGGTCTTTTCGTTTGAGGATGCGGACACAAATAACTCCCGTGTAGATTTTGGTAAGGGCTGTGCGGTTTCTATCCTATTGGTTTCCCTGCCACCAGCAAGCGCCACCAGCTTGTGCCACCAGCATATGACAGGGCAACGATGAATTACGGCCTGATCACTCGAAAATGATGTTCGGCCCCCGTGATGATCCTTCGGCTGCCTGCAATTGTTCGAGAACCTTTGCGGCAATCGACTGGTAGGCCAGTGCATGCGGTCCGTCCGGATCGGAGACGGTAATCGGTGTTCCCGCATCGGAGGTTTCCCGGATAGCCATGTGTAGCGGCACGGCGCCGAGGAAGGGAACGCCGATCCGTTCTGCCTCGGCCTGCGCCCCGCCATGGCCGAAAATGTCATGCTGGCTGCCGCAATCCGGGCACACGAAAAAGCTCATATTCTCGACAATGCCGAGCAGGGGAACATCGACCCGCCTGAACATGTTCAATCCCTTGCGCGCATCGATGAGGGCAAGATCCTGGGGCGTCGACACAATCACGGCACCGGCAAGCGGTACCTGCTGGGCCATGGTAAGCTGTGCATCCCCCGTGCCGGGCGGCATGTCCACAACCAGAATGTCGAGGTCTCCCCACTGCACTTCCCGCAGCATCTGCGTAAGCGCCGAAATCACCATCGGCCCGCGCCAGATCATCGGGGTTTCCTCCTCGACGAGAAATCCGATGGACATGACCTTGAGGCCGTGCCCTTTCATGGGTTTCAAGAGGCGCTGGTCAACCTGTTCGGGTTTGCCCGACAGGCCCATGAGCCTTGGCATGGAAGGTCCGTAAATATCCGCGTCGAGAATGCCGACGGTGAGGCCGAGGGATTTCAGCCCCAGTGCCAGATTGATCGAGGTGGTGGACTTGCCGACACCGCCCTTGCCCGAGGCAACCGCGATGATCTGCTTGATGCCGGGAACGCCCGGTTTCTGTCCGCCTGGTTGCTGTGGTTTTGCGCCGGCAGGTGGTGCAGCTTGTGGGCGGGACTGGCTTTGGCCGCCGCCCTTTTTCTCGGCAGTCAGCGCCACCATGGCACCCCTGACGCCCTCGATCTGCCTGACCGCGGTCTCGGCCGCCTTGCGCAGCGGCTCCATCCGCTCGGCCTGATCTGCAGGAACCGACAGCGAGAACATCACCTTGCCATCGGCAATGAAGATTTCCGAAACCATGCCATTCTCGACGATATTGCCGCCGCCCGGCCCGCTGACCCGCTTGAGCTGTTCGATCACCTGTTCCCTGGTAACGCTGGACATCAAATCCTCTTGGCATTCGCCGCTTGTGTGTTGTTGCCCGCGATGGGGCGCGCTGGCTCCTACATGGGCAGCTTGGCAATAAAACGCAAGCGGGCAGGGGCTGCAGGCACCATCCATACCCAGCTTCTGGACCTCGCTTGATTGGCGCGGTTTTTGTCATAGACTGCAATCATCCAACCAGTTTGCCGGGACAAGCATCATGCCGATCATCACTCCAGAACAACAGGCTGCCTTCCAGGAAAAGGGCGCCGTGCTCCTCAAGGGTGCCTTTGCCGATTTCGTCGAGGGCGCGCGCGAAGCCATCGAGGAAAACAAGGCCAATCCGTCCTGGCGTGAGCGGACCTACCGGCCCGATGACGGGCGCTCCCCTTTCTTTCAGGATTATGTCGTGTGGAACAATTTTGACGGCTACCGAGCGCTGGTCCGTGAAAGCCCCATGGCGCAAATGGCAGCCGAACTGATGGGTTCAAAAACGGCCCGCATTTTTCACGACCATATTCTCGTCAAGGAACCGGGCAATTCCGTCGTCACGCCCTGGCATCAGGACCAGCCCTATTATCTCGTCGAAGGCGAACAGAGCGCCTCCTTCTGGGTGCCTCTTGATGCGGTGCCGCGCGAGCGCACGATTGAATATGTTGCGGGCTCGCACAGGTGGAACCGGTCTTTCCGCCCGCAACGTTTTGACGGCACGGCCCTGTTCGAGAACGATACACAGGAAGCGGTGCCCAACGTCGATGCCATGCGCGATGAACTGGAAATCCTGGGCTGGCCAGTGGAGCCCGGCGATGCGGTAGCCTTCAATTTCCGTACACTGCATGGCGCGCCTGCCAATGCCTCGCCCTCGCGTCGCCGCGTGATCTCGCTTCGCTGGGTAGGCGATGATGCAGTTTTCGCAGACCGCCCCGGGGTCACCTCGCCGCCCTTTCCCGATCTTGAATACACGCCGGGTGCGCCCTTCGAGGGTGAGCAGTTTCCGGTCATTTACCGCCGCGACTGACTTTCAGGTAATCCTCGGCCGCATCAGGGCCGGGGCGTAAGCGATTGCAAATCCGGCGAAGGCGGTCAGCCATCCAAAAGCGGCAACATGCAGCAGGAGATCCGGCATGCCCGGTTCCAGTGCGGCAAGAATACGCGCTGCGGCTGCAATGAAAACGGCGCAAAACAGGATCTGTTCCATCAGTCCGGCATGCAGCCTGCGCCCGGTATGGCCCAGCGAGGCGCGCACCATGACGGACAGCGTCATGCCGCCGATGGCACCTGCGCCAAGGGCATGTAAACCGGCAACCCTTGAAACACTTTCGGGCCACAGGATTGCTGCAGCCAGCAGGGCAAAGCCGATGGGGATGAACAGATAGGCAAGGTGCAGCACAAGAACGAGCGGGTCGCGCCATGCGCGGTAACCTGCCCATCTTACAAGGCGCAAGGCCTGCAGTCCTGCTGCAACAGCCAGTTGCACAGCGGAAAACGGGTTGTCAGGAAAAGCGGCCCAGGAGGCAAGGGCCGCAACCGAAACACCAATTGCCACCTTGTCCACCATGTCGAAAGGCGCGGGCAACCGTCCGGGATTTTCCCGCGCAAGCCAGTTGCGGGTAAAGCTTGGAATGATGCGCCCGCCGATCAGGATGACCAGCGTGATCGCTGCCAGGGTCGCCAGCCTGCGGGAAATGTCCGAGACTCCCAGATACCGGGCCTCAAGGTGGAAAACACCGTTCGCGGCCAACAGCACCAGCAGCGGCAGCAATACCTTCAGGTTCCGCCAGTTTTTGCCGGCGACGATCTCGCGGGCAGTAACGGCGGCAATTGCTGCAAGGAAGGCAATGTCGGTTGCCATGGCAAACTGCCAGCCAGTATACGCCGAAAACGTGACGGCAAACCGGCCGGCCATCCACAAGAGGGCGAGCAGCAGCAGGGGCGTTCCCTGTATCGGCATGCGGCCGGTCCAGTTGGGAACGGCGGTGAAAAGGAAGCCGGTAATTGTTGCCGGCAGAAAACCGAAATACAGTTCGTGGATATGCCAGTCGACCGGCGCGAAGGCAGTGGCCAGTTCCAGTTCGCCGTAAAAGGCAGGCAGCCAAAGCAGGACCGAAAGCCCTGAATACAATGCGCCCAGCAGGAAGAACGGGCGGAACCCGTAACTCAGAATTGCGGGACCTTCATATTGTCTAAGGCGCGGAATCGGCATGATCTGATATCCTTTTGGGGAGGCAGCTTCCGCCACCTCCTTGTCCTCTTGTCACGGATTGGTGCTGCTGCGGCCTAGTTGGTGGTTGCTACCCCGCCGGAAACTTGCAGCCGGGCAAAAGCATCTTCGAAACGGCTGGCCGCCTTGCCCTTGTGCTTGACCGCCTTGGCTTCTTCCAGGTTGACCGGCTCGCCGACTGATATGAGCGCGATCATGCCCATCGCGTAATGGGGCGTGCACTTGATCCCGTAAACGCCTTCGCTCTCGACGGTCATGACGTATTCCTCGTTGAGCTTGGACTTGAAGATTTCCACGCCCTCGGGAAGCATGCCCTTGATGATCTCCGCATTGTGTCCCTTGTCCGTGGGCAGGAAGCGGATCGTGTCGCCAGGCTGGGCTTTCACGAAATCGGGTTCGAAGATCATTGTGCCGTTTTCGCCCTTGTTGAGCATCCTGATTTGGAACTCTTCCGCCTTGGCGGCAGTTCCGATGAGCGAGCCGAGCGCTGTCGTCGCAGCGAGGGTAAGGGCTATAATTGCAGGTCGCATGATATTTCCTTTCATGTTCAAGTGTGGTTCCCTGCCTGTCTACACGCAAACCAACCAGGGCTGATTGCGCTTGCGCAAATTGAGATGAACAAGTTGAACCGCCTGGATAATTCGCTGATCAGGGACCTGCCGCCCTTCCGCTCCATGAGTGAGGACAACATGCAGGGCCTGCTCGACCAGGCCAGTGCCCAGCGACACGAGAAGGGTTCGACAATCTTTCGCGAGGGCGAGGAGGCACGATTCTTTTTCATCCTGCTCGACGGACATATCCGGGTCGTCAAGACAAACGCTGATGGTGACCAGATGATCGCGCGCTACATTTCCGCGGGTGAACTCTTCGGCATTGCCCGGGCCATCGGGCGCGACACCTATCCGGCCAATGCGGTCGCTGCGGTTGATTGCCTGTCGCTGGCCTGGCCGACCCGCATCTGGGATGATGTTATTGCCCGCAATCCCGGCTTTGCAACCAATACCTATCAGACGGTTGGCAAGCGCCTTGCCGATACGCAGGAGCGCATGCTCGAACTGGCAACCGCCAGGGTGGAACAGCGCGTTGCCAATGCCATCCTCAAGCTCGCCAACCAGACCGGGCGCAAGACCGATGAAGGCATACTGATCGATTTTCCCGTTTCACGGCAGGACATTTCGGAAATGACCGGCACCACGCTGCACACGGTTTCGCGGCTGATGAGCAAATGGGAGGAAATGGGTTGGGTAAGGTCCGGCCGCCAGAAGATCGTGCTCGTCGAGGGTCACAAGCTGATGCTTGCGGCCACTGCCAGCAAGGACTGATTCGCCGACACTCGCGGTTCGGAAGCTCAGCCTCCGCTGGCTGCGATGTCCTGAAATTCCTCAAAGAGCTTGTCTTCATCGAGACCGTGCTCGATCGCGGCATCGGTTATATCGTGAAACGGCGCCAGCAGGCAGCCCACACAGTGCATCCTGTTCTTCAGGAGAACCGGAATCACTTCAGGCCATTTTGCCAACACGACATCCATCGTCATTTGACGTTTGATTTGTCCGTCTGGGGCAGGTCTGTTCAGCATCTCAAACTCCAATTCTCCCACGATGGCATTTTGCGCAGCACCTGTTCTTTGCGCAGGCACAAACAACTTTCCGAATTTTCGCCTGCCTGTTTGCGCACCAGCAAAGAACGGATTTTCGCTTTCGCTATGGTCTGCTCATCGAAATCCCCAAGACCGGAAAAGGAGAGGGAAAATGATGAACCGAAGAAACGCACTCAAGAGCGCCCTGTTTGCAGCGATGGCAGGACCGGCACTCGTTCAGACTGTTGCAGCTGAAGAAAGCTTCACGCCCGTGGGCGAAAAGGTCGACCTGTCCGCCCTGCCTCGGCGCAAGGTGCAACTGGTCGCCCCGCCCTTTGTCCACGAACATGAGCAGGTCGCCACCACCGGCCCGCAGATCGTCGAATTCACCATGACGATCAAGGAATTCGAAATGCAGATCGATGACGAGGGAACCATGGTCCAGGCCATGACGTTCGACGGTTCTGTCCCCGGTCCGCTGATGGTTGTGCATGAGGGCGACTATGTCGAACTGACGTTGATCAATCCCGAGACCAACACGCTTCCGCACAATATCGATTTCCACTCTGCCACCGGGGCATTGGGCGGCGGAGCGCTGACCCTCATCAATCCGGGCGAGAAGACCGTGTTGCGCTGGAAGGCGACGCGACCTGGCACATTTGTCTATCACTGTGCACCCGGCGGCCCCATGATCCCGTGGCATGTCGTTTCCGGCATGAACGGCGCCATCATGATCCTGCCCCGAGACGGGTTGAAAAACGAGAAGGGCGAGCCGATCCGCTACGACAAGGTGTTCTATGTTGGCGAACAGGATTTCTACATCCCCAAAGACGAAGCCGGAAATTATAAGCGCTACGCTGATCCCGGTGAATCCTATTCCGACACGATTGAACTGATGAACGGCCTCATTCCCACCCATGTGGTGTTCAATGGCGCGGTAGGCTCAATGACGGGCGAGAAGGCGATGAAAGCAAGGGTTGGCGAAACGGTACTCATCGTTCATGCCCAGGCCAACCGCGACACCCGTCCCCACCTGATCGGCGGCCATGGCGACTATGTCTGGGAAACCGGCAAGTTCAACAACCCGCCTGAAAAGGATATCGAGACCTGGTTCATCCGCGGCGGTTCCGCTGGCTCTGCAATGTACACATTCCTGCAGCCCGGCCTCTACGCCTATGTGAACCACAACCTCATCGAGGCGGTCAATCTCGGTGCCACGGCACACTTCCAGGTCGAGGGCGACTGGGACAATGACCTGATGGAACAGGTCTTGGCACCTACACCAATCGTTGGCTGAACAGGCAAGAACAACGGACCCGGCGCCAATCCCGCCGGGTCATTTTTCAAAGACAGGGTCATGACAATGAAAATCACATCGAGCCGGGTAGTTCCTGCTGTATTGGCCGCTTTCCTATCAATGCCGGTTTCGGCCATCGCGTCGGATGTTCCCGTGCCGCAAACCGTGATCGTGCAGCCGGGGAGCTTTTCCTACCGCGCATCCGGAGAATATCTGAAAGACGGCTTTCCCGTTGATGCGCCCCTGCAGGAAATCACCCTGGAATATCCCGTCGAAATCATGAAATTCCAGGTCAGCACGGGTGATTATGAACAATGCGTGGCAGAGGGTGCCTGCCAGGCGCGTTCTAACCAGGGTCGCCATGACAAGCTCCTGCCGGTAACCGGCGTCAGCTACCGGAACGCACTGGCCTATGCAGCCTGGCTGGGCACAAAGACAGGCTCCAACTGGCGCCTGCCCACGGATGAGGAATGGTCACGTGTGGCAGGCAACCGCCTGGTCGATGATGCCGTGGGCGTTGAGACGGATGGTAGTAACCCGGCTGAGCGCTGGCTTGCAAAGTATCGCAAGAATGTCGATCTCGAAACGGGTTCTGATCCGCTGATCAAGTCACCTGGCGCCTATGGCGAAAACGAACATGGCATCTTTGACCTGTCAGGCAATATCTGGGAGTGGACCGATACCTGTTACAGGCGCGTTCGCCTTGATGTGCAAGGAGAACAGACCAGTGTAACCGATAATTGCGGGGTCCGCATCGCGGCTGGCCAGCATCGCGCCTATGTTACCTCGTTCATTCAGGATGCAAAGGGCGGCGGTTGCTCACTCGGCGCTCCGCCCGATTATCTCGGCTTTCGCCTCGTGCGGGAAGGACCGCGCAATCCGTTCAGGCGGATGCTCGATTATCTGGCAATGTAGGTACTCTTTGCGCCCTGGCAGCCCTGGTCCGTTTCCCCCTTTTTCCTTTGAGGGCGATCCAGGCAGACATCGCGTTTGTTTGATCTGGATCATCTGAAAGATTGCTTCTCCCGGTATACTGGACCCGATCCGGTCAAACAGCGGTTTTCCGATGGCACATGGCCCGACAAGACTTGACGCTTCATGTTCAGCCATGAAACCTTCTTGCGTGTCGTCCGGACCGGTCCGCAACTTGCGGGCAAGATCGATAACCCGGTCGCCGGCAGTGTGCGAAGGGAGAAACGACCCGTGTTCCTGGAAATTGCACTCATAGTGTTCCTGATCTCGATCAATGGCTTCCTGGCAATGTCCGAGCTTGCCATCGTCTCGGCCCGCTCCACCCGCCTGAAAGTCATGGCAGAGGCAGGCAGTACCGGCGCACGCACCGCGCTGGCACTGGCAAGTAATCCGGGCCGGTTTCTTTCGACCGTGCAAATCGGCATTACCCTTGTAGGCATCCTTGCCGGGGCTTTTTCAGGTGCAACGATTGGCCAGCGCCTGGCGGTGATGCTCCCTGAAATCGGAGTTCCCGACGCGATTGCCCGGGAAGTGGGTGTCGGCCTTGTCGTCATCGTCATTACCTACCTTTCGCTGATCATTGGCGAACTTGTTCCAAAGCAGATCGCACTGGCGGCACCCGAAAAGGTTGCGGCAAGGGTCGCTCCTGCAATGCTCATCCTCTCGCGGATTTCGGCCCCGCTGGTGTGGCTGCTGGACCATTCCGGCAATCTGATACTGCGCCTCATCGGCCAGTCGGGACGGGGCAATACCGCAATCAGTGAGGAAGATATCCGCATGGTGCTCACCGAGGCTGCCGGTGCGGGCGTGATCCACCGCGCCGAGAAGGAACTGATCGGCGGTGTCATGCGTTTTTCCGACAGGCGCGCGCGCGGTCTGATGACGCCGCGCCATCAGGTGGAACTTGCCATGGAAAACGGGAGCTATGAAGACACCCTTGCGCGCTTTGCTGCTTCCGGCCACTCGCGACTGCCGGTCCTTCGCGCCGTGGGCGAGGAGATTGCCGGTGTCCTGCACAGCCATGACCTTCTGGTTGCCGCACGGGAGGATTTCGATGTGCTGGCGCTCGTGCGGCCTGTGCCGGTAGTCCAGGATACGCTGTCGGCACTTGAAGTGGTGGAAAGGCTGAAGACCTCTCCCAGCCACATGGTGCTTGTCTATGACGAGTACGGGCAGTTTGAAGGCATTATCACACCGATGGATGTGCTTGGCACCATTGCAGGCGGTTTTGACGAAGACGAGGCCGCCGGGCCCGAGCTGGTGCGTCGCGATGACGGCTCGATGCTGGTGGCTGGCAGCATGCCGGCCGACGAGTTCGCTGAGCACCTCGGTACTTCCCTGCCACCTGATGGAAGTTTCGAAACCGCTGCCGGGCTGTTCCTGCAACTGTCCGGTGAAATGCCCAAAGAGGGTCAGAAAGCCAGGCTCGATGACTGGGATATCGAAATCATCGATATGGACGGGCTTCGGATCGACAAGCTGCTGGTGGTTCCGCTGGTCAACCGGAACAATGGGGGAGAGGCGGGAGCCGGGAGCTAGGATCAGGAACCTGGTGGTTTGCCCTGGTTTGAGAATGAATGCCGGCCATCAAGGCACTGGCACAGGGCACGATGAGAGCCAGCAGACAACACAAACCCGAGAGAAAGGATTAGCACATGGACCGACTGAAAGGAAAATCAGCAATCGTTACCGGTGGGGCCCTGGGTATTGGAATGGCCTGCGTCCGGCGCATGGCCGGGGAGGGCGCATCTGTCGCCATTCTCGACGTGCTGGAGGATGAGGGAAGTGAACTGGCATCCGACCTCTCCGGCATGGGTCACGACGTCAAATTCTTCAAGGCCGATGTCAGCAATGAAAAGGAATTCGCTGCCGCGATCAATGCTGCCGCTGAAGCCTTTGGCCGGCTCGATATCCTTGTCAACAACGCCGGTCTTTCCGGTACACCCAAGCCGACGGACGAAGTGAGCGAGGAGGAATGGGACAGGGTTCAGGCGGTAAATGTCAAGGGCGTGTTCTTCGGCACCAAGCATGCCATTCCCCACCTGCGGGCTGCAGGCCGGGGTTCCATTATCAACCTGTCCTCCATAGCGGGCCTTATAGGGATTGGCAGTGTTGCGCCTTATCATGCCTCAAAGGGGGCCGTTCGGCTGATGAGCAAGAATGACGCCATCACCTATGCTCCGGAAGGCATCCGCGTCAACTCGATTCATCCCGCCTATATCTGGACACCGATGGTCGAGAACCATCTGAGGAACACCTCCGATGATCTTGAAGCGGCCAGGGAAGCGGCTGGTGCGGTGCATCCTCTTGGACATATGGGTGAACCAGACGACATCGCCTGGGCGGTGGTCTACCTGGCCTCGGACGAATCCAGGTTCGTCACGGGCAGTGAACTGGTTGTGGATGGCGGCTATACCGCCCGCTAGGCACAAACACCAATTAGCGCCGCAAGGGGCGACATGCAAACTGACCTGACCCCGCAATCCCGGACGGCGAAAGAGGTACTTTCGGCGCTCGGGTCATCCCCGGCAGGCCTCGATGCCCGCGAGGCTGCCAGGCGCCTTGCCGAGCATGGGCCAAACCGTCTGCCGCAAGCAAAGGCGCGAAGCCCGCTCCTTCGCTTCCTCGCCCATTTCCACAATGTCCTGATTTACGTCCTCCTTGCCGCTGCCGGGGTAACCGCCTTGCTGGGTCACTGGGTCGATACCGGCGTGATCCTCGCCGTGACGGTCGTCAATGCGGTCATAGGCTACATCCAGGAAGGCCGGGCCGAGCAGGCGATGGATGCAATCAGGAACATGCTGGCGCCCCGGTCAGCCGTTTTGCGCGACGGTCGCCGGGTGAGTCTTGATGCCGTGGAACTGGTTCCCGGCGACATCGTGCTGCTTGAGGCGGGCGACCGTGTGCCCGCTGATATCAGGCTGATCGAGGCGCGCGGGCTGAAGGCGGAAGAGGCAATCCTCACCGGTGAGTCGGTACCCGTCGACAAGGCAACCGCGCCTGTTGCATCAGATGCTGCCCTTGGCGATCAGTCTTGCATGCAGTTTTCCGGCACGCTGGTTGCCGCCGGAACCGGGCGCGGCGTGGTGACGGCCACCGGGCCCGACACCCAGATCGGGCGGATCAGTGGCATGCTCTCCGAGGTCAGAACCCTGACAACACCGCTTGTCGCCCAGATGGACAGTTTCTCGCGATGGCTGACCCTTTTCATTCTGATCGTCGCTGCCACCTTGCTGGCTTACGGCTATTTCCTGCTGCACCTGCCATTCTCCGACCTGTTCATGGCAGTCGTCGGCCTGTCGGTTGCGGCCATCCCCGAGGGGCTTCCGGCTGTCCTGACGATCACTTTGGCGGTTGGTGTGCAGGCCATGGCGAAGCGCAACGCGATTGTGCGCCGTCTGCCGGCGATCGAGACACTGGGGTCGGTTTCGGTCATCTGCTCCGACAAGACCGGCACACTGACCAGAAACGAAATGATGGCAGGTTCGCTGGTAGCTGCCGGTCGCGCCTTCTCGGTTGAGGGCGAGGGCTATGCGCCCGAGGGAGATATCCGCCTCGGTGAGAAGCTGGCTGCTGCGCATAACCATGATGTTCTTGCGGAAATCGCGCAAATTGCCGGGCTTTGCAATGATGCCATCCTGCAGGAGAAAGAAACAGGCTGGCACGTCGAGGGTGACCCCATGGAGGGCGCGCTGATGGCCCTGGCCGGCAAGATTACAGGCGGGCCCGGGGGCGGCAACAATGACCTCATCGGCCGCTGGAACCGCATCGATGCGATTCCCTTCGATGCGGCACACCGCTACATGGCCGTGCTCGATCATGACCGCGAAGGCAGTGCCTGTATCCGGGTAAAGGGTGCGCCGGAAGCCCTGCTGGCATTGTGCGAAAACCAGCGCGGCGCTGATGGTGGCACCGGTCCGCTTGATACCGGTTACTGGCATGAAAAGGTCGAGGAACTGGCCATACAGGGGCAGCGCGTGATCGCGCTCGCCGCAAGGGATGTGCCACCCGGCCATGCCACGCTGCAAGCCTCGGACATTGAAACCGGACTGACCATGATCGGCCTTGTCGGCCTGATCGATCCGCCACGAGCCGAGGCCGTTGATGCGGTGGCCGAATGCCGTGCAGCCGGCATCAAGGTAAAAATGATTACCGGCGATCATGCCGCCACTGCCCGGGCCATTGCCACGCTGATCGGCCTTGAAAACTGCGACCGGGTGCTTACGGGCGCGGATCTGGATGTAATGGACGATACGGCGCTGGCCGATGCTGCGGTGAAAACGGACATTTTCGCGCGCACGTCTCCCGCCCACAAGCTGCGCCTTGTCACCGCGCTGCAGGGCCATGGCATGACCGTGGCGATGACCGGAGACGGGGTCAATGATGCCCCCGCACTGAAGCGGGCCGATGCCGGTATTGCGATGGGCCTGAAAGGCAGCGAGGCCGCCAAGGAGGCAGCCGAACTGGTACTGGCCGACGACAATTTTGCCTCCATCGTGGCGGCAGTGCGGGAGGGCCGGACCGTCTATGACAATATCAGGAAGGTGATCAGCTGGACATTGCCCACCAATGGCGGCGAATCATTGACGATCATTCTCGCGCTGGCACTGGGAATGGCCCTGCCAATCACGCCGGTGCAAATCCTCTGGATCAATTTGATCACTGCGGTAACACTTGGTCTGGCGCTGGCTTTTGAGCCTACCGAGGAAAACACCATGCGCAGGCCGCCCCGTCCGCGCCGCGAACCCCTGCTGACAGGTGGTCTGGCATGGCATATCATTCTGGTTTCCGCGCTGTTCGTCGCCGCGGTTTACGGTATCTTTCTTTACGCGCACGACAAGGGTTATGCCGAGCCGCTAGCCCGCACCATGGCGCTCAACACCCTGGTGGTGCTCGAGATCTTCCATCTCTTCTTCATTCGCAACATCTATGGCACTTCACTTACCTGGAAGGCAGTGCGCGGTACGCCTGTCGTCTGGGCCTGCGTCATCGCGGTTACCTCGGCACAATTTGCCGTCTCCTACCTGCCGCCCCTGCAGGCATTGTTTGGCACTGCCTCCGTGCCCCTGTTTGATGGCCTGATCATTATTGGGGTTGGTGCGGTATTCTTTGCCCTGCTCGAAACCGAAAAACAGATGCGGCTCGCCTTTCGGCAAACAAGGCAGCGATAACCGCCAAAAGAGGATGCGCCACATGTAAAGCGTCGTGGCGAAGGATGCATGGGAATTGGGCGGTCATGCAGTCCGCAAAACTGCCGGCGTGTGAACATCTGGAGCGGGTAGCGGGAATCGAACCCGCATATTCAGCTTGGAAGTTCGCCCGGAGGGTTCCAAAGGCATCCATGCATATCCATTAATTACGCCATTATATCAACATCTTGCAACGATATGCTGAGACATTCAAAGATGCTCGCAATGGCGCAAAATGGCCGCGAATTCGTTCCGTCTGCTATCCATTTGCTATCCAGGATTCCACGATGCGGGTAGGCTCAGAACGACACGAAGCACCGGTTCATGGATCAGTATGGCTGCACGCAAGAACATCGCCCGGATCACCAAACGGACAGTGGACGCCATGCCCCTGCCCGTCAAGGGAAAGGCGCGGCTCTGGGACATCGAACTGAAGGGCTTCTGCGTCTGCACATATCCGACTGGGCGGAAGGTCTATGTAATCGGATACCGTGACCGGTCCACCCGCTTCCGCTGGTTCACCATCGGCAAGCATGGCGATCCATGGACAGCCGAGGCGGCGCGCATCAAGGCGCGGGAACTCTTGGGAAATGTCGCGACGGGAGACTTTCCCCATGAAAGGAAGATCCGTGAACGGCTGGATGCAACGACTGTTGCCGAGCTGATTGAGCGGTATCTCGCCGAAGGTCCGTTGGATCGACCCAACAAGCGCGAAAGCAGTTGGCTCAACGACAAGGGTTACCTCTATAATCATGTTGTGCCGCATCTGGGGCATATCCCCTTCCGCGAACTGCATCGCGACCAGCTGGTCCAATTTCAGCATGCGGTGGCCAACGGCATCGCTGCGCGGCGCAAGCCCAAGCGCGGCCCTACCGTGCGCGGCGGTCGTGGTGCCGCCGTTCACGCTATGCGCTGTCTGTCCGCGATGTATGGCTGGGCGATTTCGCGCGACTTGACAGAAAAGAACCCCTGCCAGTCGGTCCAGCGCCTCGCCGATGGAAGGCGCGACCGCTATCTGAGCCTGGACGAAGCCAAACGCCTGTTCTCGGCGATGGACGAACTGGAACAATCCGGGGTGATCAATCCGCTCCATGCCGATTGTCTGCGCCTGATCGCCTATACAGCCGCACGCAAGGGCGAGATCATGGGGCTCAGATGGTCAGAGGTCGATGCGGACAACCAGAGGCTCCTGTTGCCGCCTGCAAGGCACAAGACCGGCGGAGCCAACCGTCCCAAGGCAATCCCACTGTCAAATGACTGCATGGTGATCCTCGACCGGTGCCGTCGTCACGCCGGTACGAGTGCCTGTGTCTTCCCGATCGAGCCGGATGGCGACATGCACATCAAGACGCTCGCCTATACGTGGGACAAGGTGATGGCCAAGGCCGGGATTGCCGATTTCAGGATTCACGATCTTCGCCACGCCTACGCCTCTTTTGCGATCAATGCTGGTTTCTCGCTGAAGGCTATCGGCGAGAATCTGGGCCATGCCCGGGCCAGCACAACGGAGCGCTATGCGCACCTGCTGCTCGATGCCCGAAGGCCGGTTTCGGAAGTGGTTGCGAACGCCTACAAGGGCACAACAGCGGCCAATTGAACGGGGTTCGGATGCGTTCCCTGTTGCAGCGCTTCCCAAACCAGGGCATCGCTCAAAGCCGCGCAGTCAAGGCCGCGCCAGCCTAAATCGGCGCGCCGCATAAGCGGGCGCAGCGCCTTGACGGAAGGCTGGGCGATGCAAAGTGGCGGAAGGAACTGCAATCCAAAGCCGGACAACGGGCACCAGATTTGCCCAGACTTTTCAAATGCCTGGTTCGCCTGAAACACCAAAGAAAAATATATGGGATCAAAAAAGTCTATTGAAAACAACGAATTGACCCGACCTTGGTGCCAGTTCTTTTATCTTGTC
>CAZIPH010000027.1:3273-39248 GCA_964541115.1 uncultured Salaquimonas sp. | reverse complement strand
CAGCCGAATGACCTCATGCGATAGCGGCCTTGCCACCTACAATTTCGCTTATCTCGACGAACAGACAAAGCGCATGATCCGCCGGGCCATCCTCAAGGCGATTGCCATTCCAGGCTACCAGGTGCCCTTTGCCAGCCGCGAAATGCCAATGCCCTATGGCTGGGGTACGGGCGGGGTGCAGGTCACTGCCTCGATCATTGGTCCTGATGACGTTCTCAAGGTCATCGACCAGGGCGCGGACGACACTACCAATGCGGTTTCCATTCGGGCCTTCTTCGCCAGGGTCGCCAATGTGCGCACCACGACCAGCACGCGCGAGGCCACAATCATCCAGACCCGCCACCGCATTCCCGAGGAACAGCTCAGGGAAGGCCAGACACTTGTTTACCAGGTGCCCATTCCCGAGCCGCTGCGTTTTCTGGAGCCACGCGAAACGGAAACCCGCAAGATGCATGCGCTGGAGGAATACGGTCTGATGCATGTCAAACTGTATGAGGACATCGCCACCCATGGTCATATCGCCACCACCTATGCCTATCCGGTAAAGGTCGAGGGGCGCTATGTTATGGATCCCTCGCCAACGCCCAAATTCGACAATCCGAAAATGCACATGAGCGAAGCGCTGCAGCTTTTTGGTGCTGGGCGTGAAAAGCGGATCTACGCGGTTCCACCATACACAAAGGTCGTCAGCCTCGATTTCGAGGATCATCCCTTCAAGGTCCAGACCTTCGACAAACCCTGTGCACTTTGTGCGGCGGAGGGTGTCTATCTCGACGAGGTGATTCTCGATGACAGCGGCAACCGGATGTTCGTGTGTTCAGACACCGACAATTGCGAGACGCGCCAGGCACAGGGCCATCGCGGCGAACTGGCCGGCCACTTGCCTACAGGTGCAAGTGCGGAGGACGCGGCATGAGCGACGCCGTGATCCGTCAAGCCACGAGGGATGATCTCCCGGCCCTCCTTGAACTCTACGCCCAGCCCTCCTTCAATGGCGGTGCGGTCGACCTTGAGAAGGCCGGATCGATCTATGAGACGATCTCGACTTATCCGAACTACCACATCCATGTGGCAGAGCAGGACGGCGCAGTCATCGGCACGCTTTGCCTGATCGTGATCGACAACATTGCGGCAAGGGGCATGCCCTGCGCGATCATCGAATCCGTCGTGATGCAGGCCGACCGGCAGGGTTCGGGCATTGGCAGGCAGATGCTGCTCCATGCCATGCAGGAGGCTGCGAAGCTGGGTGCCTACAAGGTGGCGCTCTATACCAGTTCTCCCCACGATTATGTCCACCGGTTCTATGAGGCCCTCGGTTTCGAGCGCCACGGTATCAGCTACCAGCTTGATCTGAAGGAATTTTCATAATGAGCGATGAAGCACTGCTGAGCGTGAGCAATCTCACAAGGAAATATGGTGCCCGCATCGGCTGCCAGGATGTCTCCTTCGAGCTTTTTTCCGGCGAGGTTCTGGCCATTGTCGGGGAAAGCGGCTCGGGAAAGACGACGCTGCTCAACTGCATTTCAACGCGGCTCGAGCCGACCACCGGATCCGTCCTTTACACCATGCGCGATGGCGCGGCGCGGAACCTCTATGAAATGGGTGAGGCCGAGCGCCGTTTCCTGATGCGCACTGATTGGGGCTTTGTACACCAGAACCCTGCGGACGGGCTGCGCATGGGCGTGTCGGCTGGTGCCAATGTGGGCGAGCGGCTGATGGCGGTCGGCAACCGTCATTATGGCGATATCCGCGCCATCGCAACCGACTGGCTCGGCAAGGTCGAGATCGCCGATGACCGGATTGACGATCGCCCCAGGGATTTTTCCGGCGGCATGCGCCAGCGCCTTCAGATTGCCCGCAACCTGGTGACCGGTCCAAGGCTTGTATTCATGGATGAACCCACAGGCGGGCTGGATGTCTCTGTCCAGGCGCGTCTCCTCGATCTGTTGCGCGGACTGGTCAGCGAACTCGGCCTGTCGGTGATTGTCGTCACCCACGACCTCGCCGTGGCGCGCCTTCTTTCCCACCGCATGATGGTGATGAAGGATGGCCGGGTCATCGAGACCGGGCTGACCGATCGCGTGCTCGATGATCCCCATGAGCCCTACACCCAATTGCTTGTTTCCTCGATCCTGCAGGTCTGATCGCCATGAATGCCACGCCAGCCCCCCTTGTCGTTTCCCCTCTTGTCGTTTCATCCATTGCCAAGACTTTCACCATGCATCTGCGCGATGGCGTCAAGATACCCGTTGTCACCAATGTGGATTTTGCCGTCGAAGCCGGTGAGTGCGCCGTCCTCGGCGGACCATCGGGAGCGGGCAAGAGCTCGATTCTCAAGATGCTCTACGGCAATTATTCCACCGATAGCGGCCGGATCATTGTGCAGCATAGCGGCGAGGGGGTGGATCTGGTCAGCGCCTCGCCGCGCAAGATCCTCGAAATCCGTCGTCACACCATAGGCTATGTCAGCCAGTTCCTGCGCACTGTTCCGCGCGTCAGTGCGCTCGATGTTGCCGGTGAACCGCTGCTTCAGCGCGGGCACAGCCTTGAATCTGCCCGAAAGCAGGCGGCAGAATTGTTCGAGCGCCTCAACCTTCCGCAAAAACTGTGGAGCCTGCCGCCCGCCACCTTTTCCGGCGGCGAACAGCAACGCGTCAACATTGCACGGGGCTTCATCACCGACCATCCGGTGTTGCTGCTTGATGAACCCACCGCATCCCTTGATGCAGCTAACCGCGCGGTCGTGGTCGAACTCATCAGCGAGAAGAAGCGCTCGGGAACCGCACTGCTCGGCATTTTCCACGATGAGGACGTCCGCTCGATGGTGGCCGACAAGATCATCGACGTTACCCGATTTGCACCTGAAATGGCGGCATGAACCATGGCGAAGAAACTGTCCGTCCAACCACTTGTCCACGAAACGGCGCGCGTCACCGATACGAGGCTGGGCCGTTACACAGAGATCGATGAGGGCTGCCTGATCGCCGAATGTGATATTGGCGATTATTCCTACCTCATCCGCCAGACCGAGGCCTGGTGCGCAACCATAGGCAAGTTCGCCAATATCGCCAGCCATGTGCGGATCAACGCGACGAACCATCCGACCTGGCGCGCAACGCTGCATCATTTCACCTATCGCGCAGCTGACTATTTCGATGGTGCCACCAATGAGGAGGAATTCTTCACATGGCGGCGCGATCACAAAGTCACCATCGGTCATGACGTGTGGATCGGCCACGGGGCAGTGGTGCTGCCCGGTGTGACGATTGGCAATGGCTGCGTGATCGGTTCAGGCGCAGTGGTCTCGAAAGATGTCTCCCCCTACACGATTGTCGGCGGTGTTCCGGCCAAACTGATCCGGCAGCGTTTTGCCGATGATCTTGGCGAGCGCATGGATGAACTGGCCTGGTGGGATTGGGATCATGACAAACTGCATGAGGCACTGGCCGATTTCCGCACACTCGATGCCGCCGCCTTCGTGGAAAAACACGCCCGCTAGACCAGGTCCGGGCGGGGTTCCAGGGTAGGGCAACCGCCAGCTTGTACACAAGTTATCCACTGTCACAAAACCTACACCTGACTGACAACAAACGTTCACTCACAGCCTATAGCAAGCACCCAAGCTCGCGAAAAAAGCAGCATGCAGGGAGTGCAATATGCTCGTTTATGAGAACGTTACCAAGGCCTTTGGTGCAAACAAGGCCGTAAAGAACGTTTCGCTTGAAATACCTGCAGGCCAGATGGTCGGGATTATCGGGGCATCAGGTGCAGGCAAGTCAACGCTGTTGCGCATGACCAACCGCCTTGCGACGCCTACCGAAGGACGCATCAGTTTCAATGGAACAGAAGTTTCAGCCCTGAAAGGTTCGAAGATGAGAGCCTGGCAGCGCAGCTGTGCGATGATTTTCCAGCAGTTCAACCTCGTGCCAAGGCTGGATGTCGTTTCAAATGTGCTGCACGGCCTGCTCAACGGGCGTGGCACGCTGGCGACCCTGTTCAATGTCTGGCCCAGGGAAGACATTCTTCGCGCTATCGACATTCTCGAGCGGCTTGGCGTTTCCGAACATGCAGAAAAACGTGCCTCCGCACTTTCAGGCGGCCAGCAGCAACGTGTAGCCATTGCGCGCGCACTCATGCAGCAGCCCGATATCATTCTTGCCGACGAGCCGATTGCTTCGCTTGATCCGAAGAACGCCCAGATCGTGATGGACGCTCTCAAGTCGATCAATGAGAACGAGGGCATCACGGTACTTACAAACCTGCACACCCTCGATACCGCACGCACTTATTGTGAGCGCATTATCGGCATGCAGGCAGGCGAGATCGTTTTCGACGGAAGCCCTGAAGAGCTGACGCTTTCAGCCGCCCGCGAGATTTACGGCGCGGATGATCTTGAGGAAGCCTTTTCGGAGGCGACCACATCAACTTCCCTGGATGTGCCTGTGCGGCCCGCGGCCAGGGCTAGACCAATTCTCGAATCTGCCTGATCGGCGATCAGGTCATGAATGTCCTGCAGTCAGGTCGCCTGCCAGGATCAGTTTGCAAAACGAACTCACAGACCGCTCAAACCTTTTTGGAGGCAAAAATGCTCAAGAAACTCCTGCTTACTTCCACGGCTGCAGTCGGCCTCATGGTCGGCGCACTCTCAGCATCCGCACAGGAAATCACCGAATTCCGCATCGGGGTTCTCGGTGGCGAAAATGCCCAGGATCGCATGACATCAAACGAGTGCGTACGCGCCTATGTTCAGGACCTGCTCGGTGTTGAAACCAAACTCTTCACACCTGCAGATTATGACGGCGTGATCCAGGGCCTGCTTGGTGGCACCATTGACATGGCCTGGCTGGGCGCTTCGGCCTATGCCAAAGCCTATCTGACCGACCCCGAAGCTGTTGATGTTGTTCTCGTCAAGACCAATCTCGACGGTTCATTCTCCTACCATTCAATCGGTTTTGCCCGCAAGGATTCAGGAATTACCTCCCTCGAGCAGATGCAGGGCAAGAAATTCGGCTTCGGTGACCCGAACTCCACTTCAGGCTACCTGATCCCTTCGATCGAAATTCCAGCGCAGACCGGCAAGACCATGGAAAACGGCGACTATTTTGGTGAAGTTGTATTCACCGGCGGTCACGAACAGACCATCGTCGCAGTCAACAATGGCGACGTCGATGGCGGCGTTACCTGGGCTGACGGCCAGGGCAACTGGGAAGATGGCTACAATTCCGGCGCACTGCGCAAAGCTGTGGACTCCGGTCTTGTCGACATGAACGACATTGTGGAAATCTGGAAATCCAAGCCAATCCCTGAAGGTCCGATCGTGTTGCGTCGCTCGCTTCCGGAAGACGTCAAAGCCAAGGTAGTCAGCTTCCTTGAAGGTCTTCATGCCAAGGACGAACAGTGCGCCTACAACATGGCTGCCGGTGAGACCGCTGGCTTCCGGCCCATCACGCACGACGCTTACGAGTCAATCATCGCTGTCCGCAAGGCAAAAGGCAGCTAATTGATCTGATTACCATCACTGCGAGCCGGTCAGGGATTGTCCCGGGCCGGCTCATTTGTTCACCTGAATTACAGGCAAGTCATGTCCGAAACCGCCGCACTGACAGTCCCTTCGATCAAGCACTCCTATTTGCGCCAGGCGCGGCAGAAGCAGCTATATAGCGGTTTGCTTATCCTGATCTTTGCCCTGCTGATGATTTCGGGATTTCAACTCGCCGACAGCAGGAACGCAGGAAGCTTCTTCAATGGCATTTCCCGCTTGTTCGAATTCCCGGCAGAAGTGATTTATGAGGCTGCACAAAAAGCGGCAAATCTTCCCGGGCTGATGGTCCACTTCCTGCCCTCGCTGATTGAAACACTTAACATTGCTGCCGTCGCCACGCTGCTTGGCGCAATCGGCGCCATATTTCTTTCCCTCTTTTCTTCACGCGGCCTGGCACTGTATCCATTCGCTGTACCATTTGTCCGCCGTTTCATGGACGCGAACCGGGCGATCCCGGAGATCGTGATCGCATTGATACTGATCTACATCATGGGTGGCGGACCGGTACCGGCGATGATTGCAATTGCCCTTCACACTTCCGGTGCACTCGGCAAACTCTTTTCAGAGGTCAACGAGAATGTCGATTCCAAGCCATTGGAGGGACTGAGTTCGGTAGGCGCAAACTGGGCACAACGGATGTACCTCGGCGTCTTTCCGCAGGTTGCCCCAAACTGGCTTTCCTACGGTCTCTTGCGTCTTGAGATCAATGTTCGCGCCTCCGCCATTCTCGGCTTCGTTGGCTCAGGCGGTATCGGCCACGACCTCAAACTTGCAATGCAGTGGGGCACCGGACGCTATGATGAGGTCATTGCGATCTTCATCCTGCTGTTTGCGGCCATTGTGATCATTGACCAGTTGTCCAGCCATTATCGCAACCGGCTGACGAAGGAGCATTGAAGTCGTGTCTACCACTATTTTGAAAACGCCCCCTCATTCGGCTGCCGCGACATCACTGCGCGATTCAGTTACGACCAGCTTTGACCGGCGCAAGTGGATTTCGTTTACCGTTCCGGTCATCATCACGATTTACCTCGCATATGTCGCGGTCGCATTTGACATCGCCGGACTTGCCGAGCGCGCAAGGATGGATAATGCGAGGATCCTTCTGTCGGACTTTGTCTCCTACAAGACCCATGTGACCCGCGATAACCGGGTTGGTGAAGTAAACATTGCTATCGAGGGAGAGGTAAAGGGCACATATCCGGAAGGGGCTTCTCCCGATTGGGTCGACCTTGGCGAGGACACTGTTTCCATCGATCTGGGCAAGGGACATGTTGTTACCTATGAAGGTGCGGTAGCGACCTATGCGTTCCCCGGATATGGCGATATCGAGATCAGTTTTGCCAACGGGAAGGTCGCGCTTGACCTGCCAACCCGTGATGTTCCCGAATTCATCAATGCCTCGGACACGCGTGTCACGATTACAACAGACCAGGGACGCATGTCCTACACACGCAACAGGATAGAAACATTCAAGTATGACCGGGGCTGGGAACTGTTCTTCTTTACCCTGGAAAGCCCCTTCCATGGCAAGAGCCTGGGTGAACTGACCGCACTGGCTTTCTCTGGTGAGCGGATTGACCCTGAGCGGTCCAATTTCCAGCACATGGTCTCGGACTTCTGGAACAACGAGATGTGGCGCCACAAGGATGTTGTGTGGGCCATGTTTGAAACCGTGCTCATGGCGTTTCTTGGAACCATGTCGGCGGCGCTGATTGCCCTGCCTCTTGCTTTTTTTGCGGCCCTTAATTTCACCCCCTCACGCATCCTGCGGTCCTTTATCAGGCGGATATTTGACTTTGTTCGAGGCGTGGACGGGCTGATCTGGACTATTATTCTGAGCCGCGCATTTGGTCCCGGGCCGCTTACTGGCGCCTTGGCGATCATGCTGACAGATACCGGCAGCTTCGGCAAAATGTTCTCCGAAGCGCTCGAAAACGTCGATGGGAAACAGGTCGAGGGTGTCCAGTCAACCGGCGCCAATCCGATGCAGAAAGCCCGTTTTGGTGTCATGCCGCAGGTAATGCCGATCTTTCTCAGCCAGGTGCTGTATTTCTTCGAATCGAACACGCGAAGCGCGACGGTGATTGGTGCCATCGTTGGCGGCGGTATCGGCCTGTTGCTTACCCAGGCGATCAACACCCAGAAAGACTGGGAAGAGGTCAGCTACTATATCATACTGATCATCTTGATGGTCATTCTCATGGATACGATATCCGGTTGGCTGCGCGGCAAGCTGATTGGGCGCGAAACAGGGTGATTGTGGCAAACAACACTGATTTCCGGGAATGAAGCGGCTGACAGTCCGCGATACAATCGGATACGAATGCCTCGGTCCCGTTGCGGATTTTGCCATGCTGCCTCTATTATCAAACCGGCATTCTCAAAAATGTCACAAGACTCACGTAGCCGATGCAGCTGCATCAGGAGCCCTTGCCATGCGGTATGCGATCTATTTCACGCCGGATGCCGACCATGCATTGTCGCGCAAGGCTGCCGCATGGCTGGGCCGGGACGTGTTTTCCGGCGATTTACTCGAACAGCCTTCCAACTATCCGATCATGGGCGAGGAATTGGCTGACATCACGGCTTCCCCGCGCCGCTATGGCTTTCATGCCACGCTGAAACAGCCTTTCCGCCTGGCTGAAGACGTCGGCGAAGATGATTTGGTCAGTGCAGCCCGGGCATTCAGGAGCAGCCAGGTACCGTTCAGGCTGCCACTGCTTTGCGTCGGCAATATAGGCAATTTCTTCGCCCTGATCCCCTCAGAGCGCTCTGCACAACTAAGTGCGTTCTGCGAGGAGGTCGTCCGCGAATTCGAGCCCTTGCGCGCGCCGCTCAGCGAGGCTGAAATCGCCCGCCGAAATCCGTCCGCCCTGAGCGAGCGCCAGCGCGCCTACCTGATGCAATGGGGCTATCCTTATGTGATGGAGGAATTCCGTTTTCACATGACGCTGACCGGCGAGGTGCCACCGGAGGAGCATTCGGCCATCAGCGAAATCCTTGGCGACTGGTTTGCCGTAGTCCTTGCCGAACCCCTCGAGGTAAATGCCCTCACGATATTCGTGGAGCCTGCACCGGGCGAACCCTTCCGCGTTCTTGAACAGGTACCGCTGGCACCCAGGAGGCAGGCTGTCAGCGCATGAAACGGGAAATGATTTGATGTTGATGAAAGTACAGGAAATGTCTGAAACCGTATTCAGAAATGCCAGGATTGTCCTGGAAAACGAAGTCATCACCGGCTCTATAGTCATTCGCAATGGCAAGATCGCCGAGATCAGTCCAGGTAGCAGCGAGGTCGGAGACGATTTCGAGAATGACTATCTGCTGCCCGGTCTCGTCGAGCTCCACACCGATCATCTGGAAGCGCATTATTCGCCGCGCCCCGGCGTTCGCTGGAACATGATGTCGTCCATCCAGGCCCATGATGCGCAGGTTTCATCCTCCGGCATCACAACCGTTTTCGATTGCCTGCGCATGGGCAGTGATTCGATTGATACGTTCCAGACGGGCGAGATGAAGGCACTTGCCGATACGCTTCTGACGGCACGCGAAGAAAACCGCCTGCGCGCCGACCACCTTATCCATTTGCGCTGCGAGGTTTCCTCGCCCGACGTGATGGAGCATTTCGACCAGTTCCATGACATTGAAGAGGTCAGGCTGGTTTCGCTGATGGATCATGCGCCCGGCCAGCGGCAGTTCCAGACGATGGACCAGTACACGCTGTATTATAAGACCAAGCGCGGCCTGAGCGACAGGGAATTCGAGGAGTTCGTTGCCAATCGCGTTGCCCAGTCGGACAAGTATTCCAACAAGCACAGACGCGCCATTGCCGAGCATTGTGGCCATCGCAACATCGCCATTGCAAGTCATGACGATGCAACGCTTGAACATGTGCGCGAAGCCGAGGAGTTCGGCGTTCGTGTCGCCGAGTTTCCAACGAGCCTGACCGCCGCCAAGGCGTCGCACGGCTCGGGCATGAGCGTCCTGATGGGCGCTCCCAATGTCGTGCGCGGCAAGTCCCATTCCGGCAATATTGCAGCTGGCGATCTCGCCCGCATGGGTGTCCTCGACGTGCTCTCGTCTGACTATGTTCCCCTCAGCCTGATCCATGCACCTTTTGTGCTTGCAGATGACATCGATACGGTTTCCCTGCCGCAGGCTGTCGCCATGGTGACTTCGACCCCGGCAAGGACGGTTGGTCTCGATGACCGGGGCCGCCTTGCGCCGGGCCTGCGGGCCGATATGGTGCGCGTGCGCCGTGACACCGGCGTGCCGGTTGTCCGCTCAGTATGGCGGGACGGTGCGCGCATTGCCTGAGACAGCGCCCATGAAGGGAAAGTTCATCGCCATTGTCGGGCCCAGCGGGTCCGGCAAGGACACGCTGATCAATGCCCTTCGCGAACGCCTGCAACAGGACAGGAACATTCTGTTCGTGCGCCGTGTGGTGACACGCGAGGGTGACCGGCATACCGAGGACCACGCTTCGCTCGACAGTGAGGCGTTCGCGGATGCCCAGGCATCGGGGAAATTCGCGGTGTCCTGGCAGGCGCATGGCCTGTGCTACGCCATACCTGCCGAAGTCACTGATCATGTTCGGGGCGGGGGCATTGCAATCGCCAATGGTTCGCGCCGCGCCCTTGCCGCGATAGAAAAGGTGTTCGGCGCGCTGATTGTCGTCAGTATCGAAGTGGAACGCGACGTGCTGCGTCAGCGGTTAATGGCACGCGGTCGTGAACTGCCGGCAGAAATCGAAAGTCGCCTCGACAGCGCGGAGATAACCATCGCTCCGCATCATCACCTTGTGCGGATCGACAATTCAGGCTCCCTGCAACAGGCAGTTGAAGCGCTGGCAATTGCCATCACGGATATCGCCGCACCCGCCACCACTTGAAGGTCAGGACTTCGTTGTCCGGTCATCCTTGAGCGTCACCAGCACGATTTCCGAACGCACCTGCGATACCTGTTCGAAGGGCAGCAATTGCGTGTGGATGAAGGAGGCGAAGCTTTCGAGGTCCCTTGTCAGGATGATCAGCACATAATCGGCATCGCCCGACACCGAATAGGCAGACTGCACTTCCTCGTGGCGCGCCAGAAACGTGGCAAAGCGTTCGGCTGTCCTCTCGTTATGAGCCGAGAGGTTGACCCGGGTGATTGCCCGCAGGCCATATCCGAGCAGCTTGTAATCAACCCGCGCTGTGTAGCCGGTAATGATTCCGGCTTCTTCAAGGCGCGAGCGCCTGCGCGAGCATTGCGAGGCCGACAGATTGGCAATCTCTGCAAGCTGCGTATTGGTTTGCATTGAATCGCGCATCAATGCGTCCAGAATGACATGATCATAGGCATCAAGCGTCAGATTCATGAAAATTGCCTCTGAAATGCACGAAACATGTATCAACTCACATCAATTGCCACCCGAATGCAAGCCCGGTGCGCGCGCCTTGCGATAGAATGGTGCCGATGGACTCTTTTGAGAAGGATTGAACATGGGCCCGTTTCCCCACGATGCACCAAAGGCTGTAATCAGCGAGAAGAACCCCGCCGGAACCGATGGCTTCGAATTTGTCGAATTCGCCCATCCCGACCCGCAGGAGCTTCGCGATCTGTTTTCGCGCATGGGCTATGTCCATGTTGCCAACCACAAGAGCAAGAAGATCGAACTCTGGCAGCAGGGCGATATCACCTATGTGATCAATGCCGAGCCTGGTAGCCATGCTGCTGGTTTCATCGAGGAACACGGTCCGTGCTGTCCCTCAATGGCCTGGCGCGTGGTGGATGCAGAGCATGCATTTCAGCACGCGGTCGCAAAGGGCGCCAAGCCTTATGAGGGCGATGGCAAGACGATGGATGTGCCGGCCATCATCGGTATTGGCGGATCACTGATCTACCTGATCGACAGGTATTACGAGACCAGCCCCTACAATGAGGAATTCGACTGGGTGACCACTGCTCATCCCGGCGGGCTGGGTTTCTACTATCTCGATCACCTCACCCACAACGTGTTCAAGGGCAATATGGACAAGTGGTTCAACTTCTATGGCGAGTTGTTCAACTTCCGGGAAATCCGCTTCTTCGATATCGAGGGCAAGTATACCGGCCTGTTGAGCCGTGCCCTGACGTCACCCTGCGGGCGGATCCGCATTCCGATCAACGAGGACCGGGGCGAAACTGGGCAGATCGTCAACTATCTCAAGAAGTACAATGGCGAGGGCATCCAGCACATCGCTGTCGGTGCCCATGACATATATGATTCGGTCGATGCCATTGCCGAACGCGGCATACGTTTCATGCCCGGCCCGCCCGACACCTATTATGAACTGTCGAAGGAACGGGTCGCGGGCCATGACGAACCGGTCGAACGGATGAAGAAACACGGCATTCTGATCGACGGGGAAGGGGTCGTTGATGGCGGCGAAACAAAAATCCTGCTGCAGATTTTCTCAAAGACGGTCATCGGCCCGATCTTTTTCGAGTTCATTCAGCGCAAGGGCGATGACGGCTTCGGCGAGGGCAATTTCAAGGCCCTGTTCGAATCCATCGAGGCAGAGGAAATCGCCAGCGGCGAGTATGATGCGGTGAAGAAACGGGCGTGATCGGTCACCAGCCTTGGCGCTGCAACACCGCAGTTTTCACATTCCCGCGCGTCCGGCGCTTCCCGGTTTCCCTGCACGATCTTGCCTGGCGCGATCCGCATCCAGCCCGGTGGCGGGAAACGTTTCTTGACTCTTACCTTTTCGTAAACTGCAAAAAACCCTTGACCGCGGCGATGCACATGCCAAGGTAGGGAGACGAAGGTCACATACACTCGGCCGACAGGCTGATTGGGGCGTACTCTGCACTGACGAACCCGTCGAAAGATGGAGCCGAAACACGCCACATGAAAGGCGCGAGGGCTTTACCATATTTGTCAGACACGGACTTTCGGCCTGCCATTGAGGAGTGGCAGCATATGTTTTGGATGGGCAGACCGTTTTGGGAGGAATGGGTTTGGTAACACTCCAGTTGATAATGAGCGGCCTCGCCAATGGCTGCATCTATGGGCTTATCGCGCTTGGCTTTGTTCTGATCTACAAGGCGACCGAGGCCGTGAACTTCGCCCAGGGCGACATGATGATGCTCGGCGCCTTCATCACGCTTGGCCTGACCAATACCGCTTTCTGGGGCCTGCCCTTCTGGGTGTCAGTGCCGATTGCCATCCTGATGATGGGCATGTTCGGCTACCTCCTGGACAGGATCATCATCCGGCGAATGTTCGGACAGAGCCAGGTGGCTGTGGTGATATTGACCATTGCGATAGGGTTTGTCCTGCGGTTCGCAGCAGGCACGATCTGGGGCCACGAACCGCAGTCACTGGAAACCCCGTTCACCGGCCGTGATGTCAGGTTCGGGGGCGTCGTCCTCGGTCTGGATGAGGTGGTAGTCATCGGCACGACCATCCTTCTGACCATCGGTTTCTACTTCTATTTCAACCTGACCAAGCTCGGTGTCGCGATGCAGGCGTCCTCCCAGAACCAGCTGGCGGCCTATTACATGGGCATTCCGGTCAAGCGGGTTCAGTCCCTTATCTGGGCACTGTCGGGAATGATGGCGGCGATTGCCGGTATCCTCTTTGCCTCCAAGGGCTCGATTGACCCGGGCGTCGGCCTGATCGGCATCAAGGCTTTCGCTGCTGCCGTGATTGGCGGCATGGGATCCCTGCCCGGCGCGCTATTGGGCGGTATCATCGTCGGCATCGTGGAACCATTCGCTGCGCGTTACGTGGCCGCCGGTTACAGCCAGATCGCTCCCTATCTCCTGCTCTTCCTGGTGCTGGTATTCAGGCCGCACGGCATCCTCGCCCAGGTTCATCGCAAGAAGGTGTAGGCAAAAGATGCGCATACTTTTCAAGACCTCACACGAAGACGATTTGAGACTGTTCAAACATCGCCATCAGCTTTTCTGGTACGTTCTGCTGTTCGCGATCATGCTCTTCCTGCCCTTGGTGTTGAGCGACTTTCTTGTCGGCGAATTCACCAACGTCCTCATCTGGGCGCTTGCCGGAATGGGCCTGATGATCCTGGTCGGCCATACCGGCCAGGCATCGCTCGGCCATGCCGCCTTTCTGGCGATTGGCTGTTATTCCAACGTGATCTACCAGGAACATCTGGGGCTGCCTTTCCTGCTCAGCTTCCCGCTGGCTGGCCTGACGGCTGGCATGGCAGGCGTCCTGATCGCAATTCCCACGACCCGCCTGCACGGCATCTATCTTGCAATTGCAACGCTTGCCGCTTCGATCATCATCGAGGATATCATCGTTCTGGCCGAACCGCTGACCGGCGGTGTCTCCGGCATGCTTGCGCCGGATATCGGATTGTTCGGCTACACGATCAACCGGTATGTGAACCCTGATGCCTTCTATTGGCTGACGCTTGGCATCGTGCTGCTGATCGTCCTGTTCTACCGCAACCTGCTGCGCTCGCCGATGGGGCGCGCCTTCGCTGCGGTGCGCGATTCTGAAATATCCGCTCAGGCCATGGGCGTGAACGTCGCCCGCACCAAGGCAATCTCCTTCGGCCTGTCAACGGCAGTCACCGGCCTTGCAGGTGCACTGATGGGTCATTTCGCCGGTATTTTCACCAATGAGACCTTTAACGTCATCATCTCGATCACCCTGCTGCTGATGATCGTCGTCGGTGGACTGGGATCGATCCATGGCGCTTTCTTCGGTGCGGTGATCGTCGCCTTCCTGCCCCAGTTCCTTGCCATCATGCGTGACACGATTTCCGGTGCACTCGGCATGAATGCAGTGGTGATCCCTGGCCTTGAAACCGCGGTGTTTGGAATGATCCTGATTTTCTTCATCCTCTTCGAACCCATGGGGATTTATGGGCGATGGCTGAAGATCCGGACTTATTTCGAGCTTTTCCCCTTTTATCGCCGGGACATGTTCCGTCGCCAGAAAAGCTATCTCAAGACGGAGCGGATGAGATGAGCCTTCTCGACGTTCAGAATGTAACGCTGAAATTCGGTGGCGTCATCGCCGTCAACGATGTTTCCTTTTCTGTGGAAGAGGGTGAGGTCTTTGCGCTGGTCGGGCCCAATGGTGCGGGCAAATCGACCCTGTTTAACCTGATCTCGCGCTTTTACGATCCGTTCGATGGTGAAATACTGTTCAACGGCGAAAGCCTGCTCAGGCATCCACCGCATGACATCGCCAAACTCGGCATTGCACGCACCTTCCAGAACATCGAACTCTTCGAACAGGCTACAGTGCTGCAGAACCTGTTGGTTGGCCGGGGCCGGTTCCGCAAGACCAATCTCGTCGCCGAACTGCTGTTCCTGCCTTCGGTGCGCAAGCAGGAGCTGGAAAGCCGCCAGGCGGTTGAGGAGGTGATCGATTTCCTCGACCTGCATGCCTATCGCGAAAAGTACATTGCCGGCCTCCCTTATGGGGTGCGCAAGGTGGTCGAGATGGGCCGCGCCCTGGCGATCAGGCCGAAACTCCTGCTGCTTGATGAACCGGCATCCGGCCTGTCAGTCGAGGAAACCCAGGATGTTGCCTTCTGGGTCGAGGACATGAAAAAGCAGATGGGCATCACCGTCCTGATGGTTGAGCATGACATGCACCTCGTGGCGGCGGTCTCGGACCGCGTAATGGCCCTCTCCGATGGCAAGATGCTGGCAATGGGCACGCCCCATGAAGTCCAGAATCATCCTGCGGTCATCGAGGCCTATATCGGCGCATCAGACGAGGAGGAGGCCGCATGAATGTGATGGCAAAACCCGCTGGCAAGGAAAAGGCTGCCGCAAAGGGCGCCGCAGGGAACGACGGCAAGGAAGCGGCACTGCGAATCCTGAATGTCGAGAGTTATTACGGCCCGATCATGGCGCTGCGCGGTGTGTCCCTCGATGTGCGCAACGGCCAGATTGTCACCGTGCTGGGGGCAAATGGCGCAGGCAAGACGACGCTCATGAAAACGATTTCCGGCGTCATGGATCCCGAAAAGGGCAAGATACTTTACCACGGAAAAGATATCGCGGGCGCGGAGCCTGATGCCGTCGTCAATGGCGGTATAGTACACGTGCCTGAGGGCAGGGAGGTATTTCCGCTGCTTTCGGTCGAGGAAAACCTCGAAATGGGCGCCTATACACGCAAGGATCGGGCGAACATTCCTGCCGACAAGGAAATGGTGTTTTCCTATTTTCCCATTCTCAGGGAGCGCCGCAAGCAGGCGGCCGGAACGCTTTCAGGTGGTCAGCAGCAAATGCTGGCAATCGGCCGCGGCCTGATGGCCAAGCCTTCGCTCATGCTGCTGGACGAACCCAGCCTCGGACTGTCGCCGCTGCTGGTGAAGGAGATTTTCGCTATCATCAAGCGTCTCAACAAGGAACAGGGCGTTACCATGCTGCTGGTGGAGCAGAATGCGAAAGTGGCGCTCGATGTCGCAGACTATGGCTATGTCATGGAACTGGGCCGCATCGTGATCGATGGCGAGGCGCAGAAGCTGAAGGATTCAAAGGACATCCAGGAGTTCTATCTGGGCGTGACAGGGGAAACCGAGCGCGGTCAGAAACGCTGGAAACAGAAAAAAACCTGGCGATAGCCATCGGCCGCCGCCTTTGGAGGGGAAGGGCAGCCACACAAGGAGGAGTTGACAATGACCGTGCATGAAAAAATTTCAGCTGCAGACGGCGTTGCCATGACCACAGTCAACGGCATAACGACCAATGCCGACCTGACTGTCGGGCCTTATTTCATAGATGGCTGCGACACGCTGCCAAAGGTTTTTGCCAGGCGCTGTGCCGAACTTGGCGGCAAGACCGCGCACCGCGAAAAGGACTATGGCATCTGGCTGTCCTATACCTGGCAGGAATTCTGGGATCGCGCCAGGCTGATTGGCCTCGCTTTGCGCTCTTTGGGTTTCAAGCGCGGCGAAGTGATATCCATCATCTCCGAAGACAACAAGGAATGGCTCTATTTCGACATGGGTGTGCAATGCATGGGCGGCATTGCCTCGGGCATTTACACGACGGATTCCGCCTCCCAGTTGCAATATCTCGTCAATGATTCCGACAGCCGTTTTCTTGTCGTTGAAAATGACGAGCAACTCGACAAGTTCCTCACCGTCAGGAAGGAATTGCCGAACCTGTCCAAGGTCATCGTCCTTGATGATGACGGCCTACATGATTTCAAGGATGACCAGGTCATCTTCCTGGACCAGCTATATGCCATCGGCCGCGCTTTCGAGAAGGAGAATCCGGGTCTTTTCGATGCCGAGATCGCAAGGTCCGACCCGAACGATACGGCGATCCTCGTATATACTTCCGGCACAACCGGTCCGCCAAAGGGAGCAATGATATCCCATGGCAACATCATCTATTCCCTGGCCTGCGGCCTGACCGCCGTTCCGTCCTTTCCCGACGATGAGCAGGTTTGCTTCCTGCCACTTTGCCACGTTCTCGAGCGCCTCTTTTCCGGCTTTGCCCCGATCGTCTCGCGTGCAACCGTCAATTTTGCCGAAAGCCCCGAAACGGTTTTCGACAACGTCCAGGAGGTCAGCCCGCATACATTCGTGGCGGTTCCTCGCGTTTGGGAAAAAATCTATTCGCGCGTCATGATCCTTGTCGGTGATGCGACCCCGCTGCAGAAATGGGCGTTCAGGCAGGCAGTGAAGACCGGCATGCAGAAGGTCGATGCCGAAATGGCCGGCGACCCCGTGCCCTCTTCAACGGCACTTGCCTACAAGTTCTGGAACTTCGCAGTGCTGGGCAATATCAGACGGATGCTCGGTATGGACCGCATGCGCCGCGGCGGGTCAGGCGCAGCGCCCATCTCGCCCGATCTGCTGAAATGGTATCATGCCATTGGCGTGCCGCTGCTGGAAGGCTACGGAATGACCGAAAGCTCCGGCATCATCTCCATCAACACGATCAGGGACAACAAGAACGCAACAGTCGGCAAGGCAGTTCCCGGTGCCGAGATCCGCATCGCCAGGGATGGCGAGATCCAGTACAGGGCAGGCAATGTGTTTCAGGGCTACTGGAAACGACCTGAAAAGACCGCTGAGACCTTTACCGAGGATGGCTGGCTGCGTACGGGCGATGTTGGCCGTCTCGACAATGAGGGTTACCTGACGATCACCGGCCGCCTCAAGGACATTATCATTACAGCAGGCGGCAAGAATATTACCCCGGCCGAAATCGAGAACAGCCTGAAATTCTCGCCCTATGTCTCCGATGCGGTGGTTATCGGCGACAAGCGCAAATACCTGACCTGCCTGATCATGATCGACCAGGAGAATGTCGAAAAATACGCCCAGGCGAGGCGGGTTCCCTTCTCCGATTTCCGCTCGCTCTGCGCTGCGCCCGAAGTGGTCGAGCTGATCGGCAAGGTCGTTGATGAAACCAACGAGAAATTTGCTCGCGTCGAGCAGATAAAGGACTTCCGCCTCATCGACATTCTCTTGACGGCAGAAGACGAGGAACTAACCGCCACCATGAAGCTCAAGCGCGGCTATGTGGAGAAGAAACACGCGGGTTTGATCGATTCAATGTATTGATCGGCTCATCCGTTTGAAGCACAATCGAAATTCGAACAGGGAGGAAAAAATGAAGAAAATGAAGAAAACCCTAGCCAAACTTGGTGTGGCAAGCGCCATGACCATCGGCATGAGCCTTGGCGCAACGGCCGCTTTCGCCCAGCAGGGCGTGACCGACACCGAAGTGCTGATCGGCTCCAACGGTGACCAGTCGGGCATTTTTGCGCCATTCAACGTCCAGGCGATCAAGGCCGCCCAGATGGAGTTCGACAAGGTCAATGCGGCCGGTGGCATTCATGGCCGCCAGATCCGCATGATCGTCGAGGATCACCAGTACCAGATCCCGAAAGCTGTTGCGAACTTCAACAAGCTGATCAACTCCGATGGCGTGTTTGCAATGGTTCTCAACCTTGGAACACCGCACAACATCGCCGGCTTCAAGCTGATGGAGCCAAAGAAGGTGGCCAATATCGGGCCGTTGACTGCTGCGCGCCAGATGCTGGAAGGCGACATCACGTACAAATATGCCGGCTTCTCTTCCTATTATGACCAGATGAAGGCTGGCGTAGCGCATCTTGTCGCCGAAAAGGGTGCGGAGAATGTTTGCGCCATGTACCTGCCGACCGATTTCGGCCTGGAAATCCAGGAAGGTTCCAAGGCGATCACCGAGGAACTGGGCAAGACCTGGAAGGCTGAAACTACCCACAAGCCTGATGAGGGCGATTTCGTCGGAGCATTGACCAAGCTGCGTGAAGAAGGCTGCGACATTGTCGCTCTAGCACTTGGTGTCCGCCAGATAATCATCACGGTTGGCACCGCGAAAAAACTGGGCTGGAACGACGTGACTTTCATCGGTTCATCAGCAGGTTTCCATGAGGCGATCTCCGGTGTTCCCGGCGGCGTGACTGACGGATATTATGCGGCTGCCGGCTGGTCCGACTACAAGCCGCGCATGGATAACCCAACCGTCAAGGCCTGGCATGATGAGTATGTTGCCAAGTATAATGGTGAAGTGCCCGGTATGGCTGCGATTTTGGGATACGGCGCTGCTGAAAGCCTGATCAAGGGCCTTCAGGCAGCAGGTCGCGACCTTACACCTGAATCCTTCCAGGCCGGCATGGAAAGCCTTGAATACCGCGATGAAATAGCTGATGCCGCCGTCAAGTTCGGCCCTGGCGACCATCAGGGCGGTGATCTGATCGTAATATCCAAAGTGGAAAACGGCCAGTTCGTCGAAGTGACCCGCATGGAAGCAAAGTGATCTGATCACCTTGATGCTAACGAGATGCCCGGTCCTTGGCCGGGCATTTTTTTCGGTCTGATTTCTGCAAAAATACCCAATGCCGCACGCTTTCAAGGACCGAATGTGCAAAATTGCACAACATGATCCGTTGACTCTTGGGGCAGGAAAAAGACAAGATGGGCATGGTTCGGCGCTGTTGAGTCCCATCAGGGCTGCGTAGGGCTACGAAATTGAGGAGTTTCGTCAATTTTGTCCGGCAAATCAGGCATCTTGCCTGCTTGCGGGATTATCAGGGAGGAGCGTCGGCGTATGAATGCGCAGGCAAAAGGAATCACGCTTGCGGCCAGTGACGGCAGCGGGCAACCCGCAACATTTCCCGGCTACCTGCTTTTGAATGCGGAGCGGTTTGCCTCCCGCCCTGCAATGCGCCACAAGGATCTGGGTATCTGGCAGAGCTGGACCTGGGTCGAGTTGCGCGATGACATCCGCGCCTTCTCGCTGGGGCTTCAGGCGCTCGGACTGAAAAAGGGCGACAAGGTTGCCATCATCGGCCAGAATCGCCCCCGGCTTTACTGGACTTTTGCTGCCGTACAGGCGCTGGGCGGTGTGCCCGTGCCGGTCTATGGTGACTCCGTGGCCGAGGAAATGGTCTACGTACTCAACCATGCTGAAGTTCGCTTCGCAGTCTGCCAGGACCAGGAGCAGGTGGACAAGGTCCTGTCCATGGGGGATGAACTCAGGCACCTAGAAAAGATGGTCTATGATGAGGTTCGCGGCCTGCGCGACTATGACCACACAAACCTTCATCCCATAGACGGTGTGATTGAGGCCGGCCGGGAAATATTCAAGTCGAAGGGCGATGCCGAATGGCGCGCTACCATCGCTGCGGCAAAGGGCAGCGATCTGGCGGTCATGCTGTATACTTCCGGCACGACCGGACGGCCCAAGGGCGTGATGCTTTCCCATGACAATCTTGCGATTTCCTCCCGCAACGGCAATGCCTTTGACCGGCTTGACGAAACCGAGGAAACCCTCGCCTATCTGCCGCTTGCCTGGGTGGGCGACCACATCTTTTCCTACGGCCAGCACTATACCGCCGGCTATTGCGTCTGCTGCCCGGAAAGCCCGGAAACGGTCGATTCGGACCGCCGCGAAATCGCCCCGACCTATTTTTTCGCTCCTCCCAGGGTGTTCGAGAACATGCTCACCTCCGTGATGGTACGCATGGAGGACGCCGGAAACTTCAAGAAGAAGATGTTCCACAATTTCATGGAACATGCCCGCAGGGTGGGCGAGCCAATTCTCAACGGTGAAAGCGTCGGCACCTGGGACCGTTTCAAGTATTTCCTCGGTGAATTGCTGGTTTACGGCCCGCTGAAGAACCGCATGGGCTTTACCCGCATGAAGGTTGGCTATACTGCAGGCGAGGCGATCGGACCGGAAATCTTTTCCTTCTACCGCTCGCTCGGCCTCAACCTCAAACAGCTCTACGGCCAGACCGAGGCCTGTGTCTATGTGACCGCCCAGCCCGATGGCGAGATCCGCCCTGATACGGTTGGCCGGCCCTCTCCCGATGTCGAAATCAGGATCGATGAAAATACCGGTGAAGTGCTCTACCGCTCGCCGGGCGTTTTTGTCGGCTACTACAAGAATGACGAGGCGACGAGGGAAACCAAGACAGCCGACGGCTGGGTGCATACCGGTGATGCGGGCTTCTTCGACGCCGAAGGACACCTCAAGATCATCGACCGCGCCAAGGATGTCGGCAAGCTGAAATCCGGCGACATGTTTGCGCCCAAATACATCGAGAACAAGTTGAAGTTCTTCCCCAACATCAAAGAGGCGGTGGCCTTTGGAGACGGGCGGGACTACTGCGCGGTCTTCGTCAACATCGACCTGACTTCCGTTGGCAACTGGGCCGAGCGCAACAATATCGCTTATGCCTCCTATCAGGAGCTTGCCCAGCACCCGCAGGTCTACAAGGCGATCGAGGAACATGTGGACCAGGTGAACCAGGACCTTGCCTCGGAGGAAATGATGGCGGGTTCGCAGATCCGCCGTTTCCTCGTTCTGCACAAGGAACTCGATGCAGATGACGGCGAACTGACCCGCACCCAGAAGGTGCGCCGTTCCTTTATTGCCGAGCGCTATGCGCCGCTCATCGAGGCACTTTATGATGGCACGGAGAAAAAGTTTGTCGAAACCGAGGTCACCTTCGAGGACGGCCGCAAGGGCAAGATCTCGGCCAATGTCGAGATCCGCGACATGAAGCAACATCCGCCCAGTTTCGAGCCGGAAAAACGCCCGGATAACCACAAGGAGGCTGCCGAATGAACGCGCCCCTCGACACTTCGAGACTTGGCCCGTCCCAGGAACTGCGCATGACACGGCCCGATGACGGCATTGCCCGTGGCGAAACGCTGTTGATGGCCGACAACATTTCGCTTTCCTTTGGCGGCGTTAAGGCGATTTCCGATATTTCCTTCAATATCCTGAAGGGAGAAATCCGCGCGATCATCGGCCCCAATGGCGCGGGCAAGACCTCGATGCTCAATGTTATCAACGGGTTCTACCATCCCCAGGAGGGCACGATCACCTTCCGCGGTGAAAAGCGCCGCAAGATGCGCCCGCACATTGCCGCCCATCAGGGCATTGCGCGCACCTTCCAGAACATTGCCCTCTTCAAGGGCATGAGTGTTCTCGACAATATCATGACCGGCCGCATGACTCTCCAGAACAGAAACATGTTCTGGCAGGCCCTGTGGCGCGGACCTGCCCAGAACGAGGAAATCGAGCACCGTCATGCGGTTGAAAACATTATCGATTTTCTCGAGATTGAACATATTCGCAAGACCCCTGTGGGCCGCCTTCCATATGGTTTGCAAAAGCGCGTGGAACTGGGCCGTGCCCTTGCCGCCGAACCGGCACTGTTGCTGCTGGATGAGCCAATGGCGGGCATGAACCTCGAGGAAAAAGAGGACATGAGCCGCTTCATCCTAGATGTGAACCAGCAATTCGGTACCACGATCGCCCTCATCGAACATGACATGGGCGTGGTGATGGATCTTTCCGACCGGGTCGTCGTGCTTGATTATGGCCGCAAGATTGGTGACGGAACGCCCGATGAAGTGCGCAACAACCAGGCCGTGATCGATGCCTATCTCGGCGTCAGCCATGATGAATGAGGAAGAGAACAAATGAGCCCCGCACTCCTCAACTTTATCGAGATTGTCCTCAATGGCCTGATGGCCGGGATAATGTACTCGCTTGTCGCCCTTGGATTCGTGCTGATCTTCAAGGCATCGGGCATTTTCAACTTTGCCCAGGGCGTCATGGCACTGTTTGCCGCGCTGACCCTTGTTGGCCTGATGACCGGCCAGGTGCCGTTTTCGCACCTTATCAATGCAGTGTTCGGGACCGAAATCCACAATTGGGGCGCAGGACTTCCTGCGCTGCTGGCCATTCTGCTGACCATGGTTGTAATGGTCGCGCTAGCCTTCCTGATCGAGCGAATAGTGCTCAAGCATCTCGTCAACCAGGAGCCGATCATCCTGTTCATGGCGACCATCGGCCTTGCCTATTTCCTTGAAGGCCTTGGCGATCTGATGTGGGGCGCGGACGTCAAAACGCTCGATGTTGGCCTGCCAACGGGCGGGTCGTTCTGGTGGGAGGATGTCACAAGGGGATGGGCAAGCGAGGGCTCGGAATATTGGGGCATGTATATCGACGTGCTTGATGTCTGGGCGACGGGCATTGCGATCACCCTCGTGGTAGCCCTGTCCGTTTTCAGTCAGTACACTGCAACCGGCAGAGCCCTGCGCGCTGTTGCAGATGACCACCAGGCTGCCATGTCTGTCGGCATTTCGCTTCGCACGATCTGGATCATTGTGTGGTCCATTGCAGGTTTTGTGGCGCTGGTCGCCGGCATCATGTGGGGATCGAAATCGGGCGTGCAGTTCTCGTTGTCGCTGATTGCGCTCAAGGCGCTCCCCGTCCTGATCCTTGGCGGTTTCACTTCCATTCCAGGGGCCATCATCGGCGGGCTGATAATCGGCGTCGGTGAGAAACTGGCAGAGGCCTATATCGGCCCGCTTGTCGGTGGCGCTTTGGAAAACTGGTTCGCCTATGTGGTAGCGCTCGCCTTCCTCCTGTTCAGGCCGCAGGGTCTGTTCGGCGAAAAGATCATCGAGAGGATATGACCCATGCTTTATCGTGAAGCCGGTGATTTCAAGACCAGCTACTCCAATGACCAGCAGACCTTCCCGATCAAGTCGGAACGGATCCTGTTCTGGGCCTTTATTGCCGTCGCCTTCCTGGTCGTGCCTTTCTTCATCAACGACTATTGGAACAAGGCAGTGCTCGTGCCGCTGCTGGTCTGGTCAATGGCGGCGCTCGGCCTCAACATCCTGGTCGGCTATTGCGGCCAGCTTTCGCTGGGTACCGGCGGCTTCATGGCGGTGGGAGCATTTGCCTGCTACAAGCTGATGACCGCCTTTCCCGGCATGGACATGTTCACGGTTACGATCCTTTCGGGTCTGATTACTGCCGGTGTCGGCATCCTCTTTGGCCTGCCTTCGCTCAGGATCAAGGGCTTCTATCTTGCCGTGGCAACGCTTGCCGCCCAGTTCTTTCTGGTCTGGATGTTCAACAAGGTTTCCTGGTTCTACAATTATTCGGCCTCCGGCCAGATTACCGCGCCCGAGCGCACACTGTTTGGTGTGGCCGTTACCGGCCCGTCTACAGCGCCCTGGGCGACGTATCTCTTCTGCCTGACGCTGGTATTCATCTTTGCATGGGTTGCCCGCAACCTTACCCGGGGACGCCTTGGCCGCTCATGGATGGCAATCCGTGACATGGACATTGCAGCCGAGATCATTGGCGTGTCGCCGCTCAAGGCCAAGCTTTCCGCCTTTGCCATCTCCTCATTCTATGTGGGTATGGCCGGCTCCATGTTTTTCGCCAATTATCTGGGCGCGATCGAGGTGACCGAAGCCTTCGGCATCGACAAGTCCTTCCTCGTGCTCTTCATGGTAATCATCGGCGGGCTTGGTTCCATCCTTGGCTCGTTCCTCGGTGCAGCCTTTCTGGTCCTGCTGCCAGTGGCGCTCAAAAATCTCATGGTCAACCTGATGGGCTGGCCGACCGACGTTGCCGCCCATTTGCAGATCATGCTGATTGGTGGTTTGATCATCTTTTTCCTGATCGTCGAACCACACGGGCTTGCCCAGTTGTGGCGCCTGACCAAGGAAAAACTTCGACTTTGGCCATATCCCTATTAGGAATGGTCGGGAACGTTCTTCCGGGAGGAGAATGGGAGGGAGAAGAACAATGAATGCATCAAGTCTTGTAACCAGGAGGATACACATGAGAATGACCAAAACCGTGTTGGCCGGCGCACTGGCAGCAATGATGGGCGCAACGCCCGCCCTTGCTGAACTGGTGTTCCCCTCACTGAGCTATCGTACCGGCCCGTTTGCCGCCGGCGGCATCCCGTTCGCCGATGGCTATGCCGACTACCTTACGCTGGTCAACGAACGCGATGGCGGCGTTGGTGGCGTAAAGATCAGCAACCCCGAATGCGAGACCGGCTACAACACCGAAAAAGGTGTCGAATGCTATGAGTCAACCAAGGGCATCGGCTCCGGTGCGCTGATCTACCAGCCGCTTTCCACCGGCATCACCTATCAGCTGATCCCCAAGGCTTCCGCTGACGGCATTCCGATACATTCAATGGCTTATGGACGTACATCTGCCATGAACGGCAAGGTGTTCGAATGGGTCTTCAACTACCCCGCCAACTATTGGGATGGTGCTACCATCGCGATCAAGCATGCGCTCGAAATGGAAGGTGGAAGCCTTCAGGGCAAGAAGGTTGCTCTTCTCTACCACAACTCCGCCTACGGCAAGGAACCGATCCGCACACTGGAAGAAAAGTCCAAGGAACTTGGCTTTGATCTCATGCTGATCCCGGTCGACAGCCCCGGACAGGAGCAGAAATCACAGTGGCTGCAGATCCGCCGCGAGCGTCCGGACTTTGTTGTCTTCTGGGGCTGGGGTGTGATGAACCAGACCGCTGTCCAGGAAGCTGCCAACATCCGCTACCCGATGGACCGTTTCATCGGCATCTGGTGGTCAGGTGCAGAACCTGATGTGCTGCCGGCAGGCGACGGTGCCAATGGCTACAAGTCGCTCAACTTCACCGGAACCGGGACAGATTTCCCTGTTTTCGAGGACATGAAGAAACATGTCGTTGACGCAGGAAAAGCCGCCGGAGATGGCAGCAGCCTCGGTACTGTACAGTACAACCGCGGCATGTACGCAGCAATGCTTGCAGTGGAAGCTGCCCGCAAGGCCCAGGAAATCCATGGCGTTACGCAGATCAACGCAGCCCAGATGCGTGATGGCATGGAAAGCCTGGTTGTCGATGACGCTCGCCTTGCAGAACTCGGCATGGCCGGTTTTGGCCCGACTGTCGAAGTTACCTGTGAAAACCATGGCGGCTCAGGTGCCGCACTGGTCCAGCAGTGGGATGCATCCGCCAAGAAGTGGAATGCGATCACCGACTTCATCCCTGCCGACCGCGAGCTGGTCACCCGTCTGGCGATGGAAGACTCACAGGCCTATGCAGCTGAAAACAACATCGAGGTGCGCGCCTGCAACTGATCAGTCAGTGATCAGCCAGACTTAAATCTCCTGCCCGGCGGTGTGTTCATCATGCCGCCGGGCAATCCCGGCAGGGAAACCGGCGCGGCATTCTGAAAAAGCCTTTGCGGCTTTTTCACAATTCCGCAAATCGTCACAAACGGAAAAATCATGCTGCAGAACACACCTGAAAAAGCCAAGCAGACCGCCCGTGGAGACGACATTCTCCAGGTCAACAATATCGAGGTGATCTACAACCACGTTATTCTTGTCCTCAAGGGTGTGTCACTGACCGTGCCAAAGGGCGGCATCGTCTCGATCCTGGGTGCCAATGGTGCGGGCAAGACGACCACGTTGAAGGCGATTTCCAATCTCCTGCACGCCGAGCGCGGCGAGGTTACCAAGGGCAACATCAAGTTCATGGGCGAGGAAATCCAGAACCTCTCGCCCTCCGAACTTGTCAAGAAGGGCTGCATCCAGGTCATGGAGGGCCGCCACTGTTTTGGCCACCTTACCATCGAGGACAATTTGATGACCGGCGCCTATACGCGCAAGGACGGGCGCGGCGCGATCGCTGCCGACCTTGAAATGGTCTATGATTATTTTCCGCGCCTGCGCGAGCGCCGCAAGTCACAGGCCGGCTATACTTCCGGCGGCGAGCAGCAGATGTGTGCCATCGGCCGGGCGCTGATGTCCCGCCCCTCGACGATTCTCCTCGATGAGCCTTCCATGGGCCTTGCGCCGCAATTGGTCGAAGAGATTTTCGAGATCGTCAAGGGCCTCAACCAGAATGAGGGCGTGTCCTTCCTGCTGGCCGAACAGAACACCAATATCGCGCTTCGCTACGCCACCTATGGCTATATTCTGGAATCCGGCCGCATCGTCATGGATGGAGCTGCTGCTGATCTTCGGGAAAACGAGGATGTGAAGGAATTCTACCTCGGCGTTGGCGGGGAAGGGCGCAAATCCTTCCGTGATGTCAAACATTACAAACGCCGCAAGCGCTGGTTGGCATAAGCGGCTCGCTCCCCCATATAATGGGCCTGTGGCAGCAAACGCTTGAAAGAAGCCGGTGCAATGGCAGGCAGTTCGAACAATTCCTTTCCAGGTGGCCTGAACGGGTCTTCTCACGGGTCTTCTCACGGGTCTTCCCATGAACGTACTAGTGACCATGCACCTGCGGGCAATGTCGTCAAGCTTCACCAGGAAATCGAGGGCGGGGCCAGTACCCACCAGTTCCGCTATTCGCGCTCGGGCTTTCGCTACAATCTCGCTGTAGCTCTTGCATTGACTGCCCTTGTCTGCGGGCTTGTATGGCTGATCACAGGCATATCCGGCTCGAACTACATGAATCTCATAACCCTTGCTGCCGGGCTGGTGTTCTTTGCCTTCATTTCTGCCCGCATGCTCGCACAGTACTGGCAAGACGAGGTGGTGCTGGCGGTCCAACCTACTGGTATCTATGACGGGCGTATCGGCCCAGACACAATCGCATGGGACGAGATCAAGGAACTGGTTCTGATCCGCCGCGAACAGGAGTTCCGCCTCGATATCATCCTGTGGCCATCGCGTAATGGCGGCCAGGCAAAAACCCATGAGGTCGATCTGTCTGCGCTGGAGGGCGGGTCACAGGCAATTCTTGATGCCATCCTTGCCTACAAGCCTGTCCGACTGGAGAAATAGATGGGCCTGATCGCGATTATCGGCATCATCGTCCTGGGTGCCGTCATCTTCCTCCCGCAATACTGGGTCAAGCATGTTATCGCCAAACATGGCGGCGAGCGCACCGACTTTCCCGGCACGGGAGGCGAACTGGCGCAGCATTTGATAGGGGAACTTGGCCTTGAGGGTGTTGGCCTGGAGATCACTGAAAAAGGCGATCATTATGATCCCCAGGACAGAAAGGTCCGCCTGCTGAAGGATCACCACAACGGGCGCTCGCTCACTGCTGTTGTTATTGCTGCCCACGAGATCGGCCATGCCATCCAGCATCATCGCGGCGAGCGCCTTCTTGCGATGCGCCAGACACTTGCCAGATTCGCCGCTGCCTCTGACATGGTGGCCTCGGTCTTCTTTTTTGCCGCACCGGTATTGGCGATATTCGTGCGCTCGCCGGGCGCGTTCTTTGCCATGGTCGCCTTCGGCATTGCCCTGCTGGGCGTGCGCATCATCGTCCATCTGGTAACCCTTCCTGTTGAGTATGACGCCAGTTTCAACAAGGCCTTGCCCATATTGAAGGAGGGCGGTTATCTGGACGAGGCGGATCTGCCTGCTGCCCGTCAGGTGCTGCAGGCGGCGGCCCTGACTTATGTTGCGGGCGCATTGGTCAGCCTGCTTGACCTTGCCCGCTGGATCCGGATTTTGCGTTAGGAGTTCATGTTGATGACAAATCACTTTGACGAATTGGAAACCCGCGACCCGGCAAGGCGCGAGGCAGAACTCTTCGCACGCCTGCCGGAGTTCCTTCGCCAGATCACTGCAGCCATCCCCGGCTGGCAAAAGCGGCTTGCCGGGATTGACCTTGCCTCGCTCGCTTCGCGTGAGGCGCTGGGCGTTGTGCCGGTCCTGCGCAAATCAGAACTGATGGAAGCCCAGAAGGCTGAACCGCCATTGGGTGGCTTCTCCGACCCTGCCCACCTTCAGGGCATTCGCTATTTCATGTCGCCCGGCCCGATCTGGGAGCCACAGGCACCCGGCATTGATCCCTGGGGCGGCGCGCGCGCCTTTCATGCTGCGGGCATCGGCAAGGGCGATCTTGTCCATTGCGCGCTGTCCTTTCATATGACGCCGGGCGGTTTCATTCTTGATGCAGGCGCAAGGGCCACCGGCGCAAACGTCTTTCCCGCCGGCATCGGCAATACCGAACAGCAGGTCGAGGCAGCCGCCGCGATCGGTGCTACCGCCTATGCAGGAACACCCGATTATCTCAAGACCATCCTCGACAAGGCGCTGGAGATGGGCGTTGACCTGTCGCGCATCACCAGAGCGGTTGTTTCCGGCGGTGCATTGTTTCCCTCCATGCGCGATGAATACGCTTCGCGCGGCGTCGCTGTCCTTCAGAATTACGCGACCGCGGATCTGGGCGTCATCGCCTATGAAACCTCGCTTGATGGCAAGCCGCTGCCCGGCATGGTGGTCAATGAGGACCTGATTGTCGAGATCGTCCGTCCCGGTACAAATGACCCGGTGGCACCGGGCGAGGTGGGCGAACTCGTGGTCACCAATTTCAATCCGGCCTATCCGCTGATCCGCTTTGGGACGGGCGACCTGTCTGCTGTGCTTGATGAACCCTCGCCCTGCGGGCGCACCAACATGCGCATCAGGGGCTGGATGGGCCGCGCCGACCAGCGCACCAAGGTCAAGGGCATGTTCGTCGATCCCAAACAGCTCGATCAACTGGTCAAGGCAGATGCCTCCATTGTTCGCGCCCGGCTGGTGGTTGCACGTGACGGCGCTTCCGATGTGATGACGCTGAGGGTCGAACCTGCCGCCGGTGCCTCGCCCAGCGTGGACGCCATCGCCAAATCGTTGACCGTCATCACCAAACTCAAAGGTACCGTCGAAGTGGTCGACAGCCTGCCCAATGATGGCAAGGTGATTGACGATATCAGGGATTACGAGCGCTGATCAGGCAAGCAGCAGGAAGTTTTCTGGTGACAAGATTGTCGTAAAGGCATTCGTTCCCCCCTGAAATCAGGGCCATGGCATCAGCGCCCTTCTGACGCTGAATAGTGCTTGTCTCCCGATTTTGCCTCGTTTACAGATAGGCAACTTTCAAAGGGGAAACGGGAATGTCTGACACAACCAGCGCCGCAAAGGTCAACAAGCCAATCTTCACACCGGCTCCCGAAGCCAAGGGCCAGGCGGGCCAATTCAGAATGATCGCCCTTGGCCTTTGGGCGGTCGCAATCATGCTCGAACTGGTCGCGATTTTCTGGCTGCTCCGTCCTTCATTTGACGAACTGGTCGCCAGCCAGGGCTTTCCGCAGTGGCGCTGGTGGTTGCTGATCGGCTTCATAGTGGTCATCGGCCTGCTTGCCATCATCGGATCGCTGCTCTGGAAAAAGGCCAACCGCCTTGATCCTGCATCGAGAAAGGAGCCGGTCAAGTTTTTCATCCAGAACCAGCTTGGCGCCTTCATCGCATTGCTCGCCTTCCTGCCGCTGATCGCCATGATCTTTCTCAACAAGGACATGGACTCCAAACAGAAGGGCGTCGCCGGGGCCGCTGCCGTTATCGTGGCAATTGTGGCAACCGTGATCGGCATAGATTTCAAACCCCTGTCCCAGGAACAAATGGCTGTCGAGTCGCAGGTTATCACACAGCTTGTAGGCCAGGACCTTGTTTGGTGGAGCGCTGGCGGCAACGTGGTCCATTTGTGTGAAGGCGTATCCGACCTTCGCAATGTGACGACCGCGATTTCCAGCGGACCTGTCGCCGATGCGTTCGCTGCCGGCAAGACCGGCATTACCCTTGAACTCGGGCAGGAACTTTCCCAATGCGGTCTCGCAACGCCGGAAAATCTTCCCGAAATCACACAATGGGTACGTACGGCGCGCGGCCAGTAACCGTCCTGATCTAGGCAACTGCTTTGCAGGGTTAAGACGCGGTAAAGTCGGCGGCGCGTACGCGAGTCAAACCTTGCCATTGTATTTACCGGCGCGTGATATCGCAGGATCGATATTCGCCTGGAGGTATTTTCAATGGTTAAAGCTGCAAATGCGCCGAGTGCCACTATAGGATGGTTCGGCTTTGCCACCGGGGCTGCCGCACTCATTCTGACAATCGTTGTCTTCTGGGCCGGGCCTTTTGCTCCCCAGCAAAGCGCGGGTGTGGGTTTGGGCGAACTTGCTGCCGATATCGCAAAGTCGGCCAGACGCTCCGCGGCAGGCCAGCCACAGCCCGAACCGGTGGCAAGGACGCATGATATTGATGATTATCTGAGTATCGGTGTCGGCCTTCTGGCGAGCATTGCCATTGTCCTGGGCGTTGCCTCGTTTATTCGCCACGAGCGCAAGCGGGTTGCATATTCCGGCATCGCACTGGGCGGCCTTGCCGTCGGCTTCCAGCTCTTTACCTGGACGATCATGTTGATCGTCGGCGGACTGATGATCATGTCGATGATCTACGCGCTGCGCGATGTTTTCGGCGATTTGTTCAGCGGTTGAGAACATGCATTGCATGGCCGCGCCAGGTCACCTGCTCCAAATCCCTGCGCCAGGCAACCATGTCCGAACCGTGCGGCAGATCCATCACATTCTGATTTCTCCATCGCTGCTTAACGCACCGCGGTGACTTCATTTCCCTGCGCCCGTTTGAGGTGTCCCGCATCACGATCAAACAACCCCAGCGCATCTGACGTCGTGATCGCCGTACAGAATTCGCCATGCATGGAGGCAATGGCCATGTTGTGGACCAGTTCGCCATCATAAACCGTGCCATCCAGTCCCTTGCGAGGCATGGTGGCACAGGCATCGAACGCCAGATAGGTATCAAAACCCATATTGCCGGCCATCCGTACGGTTGTCTCCACGCAGAAATTTGTGAAATAACCGGCGACCAAAAGGCGCAAAATGCCAGCACGGCGCAGTTCCAGTTCCAGCGGCGTCCCCACAAATCCGGAATTGGAGGATTTTGTCACCTGAATATCGTGCGGAGCGATTTCCATCCCATCCAGTTGTTGACCGCTCTCAAGCGAGATTTTCAACGGTGAATTGGGCTCAATGGAATCATGCCTTGTAAAGGCAACCTGCATGCGCGTTTCTCGCGCTTTCTCCAATAGCCTGCGGATATTGTCTTTTGAGGCCGGATTGTTGAGTCTGTCGCCTGAGCCTGTGCCGTAGTACGCGCCGTCATCAACTCCCCTTTGAACATCGATCAGCAACAACGCAGTATGGTTGTCAAATTGCCGGATCATTTGTTTCTCCTTGTTGTACGCGAAACTGCCATATGAATATTTGTTTCCCGTTATCCCTTTGACCCGCGGGCACACCATGGCGCCTCCGGCCCTCATATCAAGACCGGATCAATTCCCATCTTGTCGCAAACGGTTTCCATCACGGGATAGGTATGCGTCGAGGCAACATTGGGAAGCCCGCCGATCGCATTTCCCAGCACCTTGCGGTAGTGAGCCATGTCCGATGTCCTCACCTTGAGCAGGTAGTCGAATCCGCCCGCGATCATGTGGCAGCTTTCCACCTCCGGAATGCGCCTGGCTGCAGCATTGAACTTGTCAAGCACATCGGTTGTGGTACGTTCGAGTGTGACTTGAACAAAGGTAACATAAGGCAGTCCGAGATCTTCCGCCGAGAGTTCGGCCCGGTAGCCCCTTATCAGGCCGGATTTTTCAAGCCGCTTGACCCGCTCCGCACAGGGAGTTTTGGAGAGGCCGACAGCATGTGAAAGGTCTGTGATCGACATGCGGCCATCGGCCTGCAATGCCTTGAGAATCTTTCGGTCGATCAAATCCGGTTTTTGGCTCATTCGCAGCTTCCATTTCAGGCACATCGCCCGGAACAATATTCGAAATAAGGAAAAATCACTAGAAATGAAGCGATACAATGGGAAATATAAACACGTATCGACTGGACCTGACTGATGTTTGTTCCCAATCCCTCGCTTACCGCCTGGCGCAAACGTATCCGTGACCTGACCAATCGCAACGAAGCGGAAACGGTCAGTCAATTGCTTGAGGATTTTGACTGGCCAGCCGGGCGCAGCGAGGTCGTAACCAAGGCTTCTGCCGATACGGTGCGCGCTATACGCCGCGAACATTCGCCCAACATCATGGAGAAGTTCCTCGGCCAGTACGGTCTCAATACCGATGAGGGCGTGGCGCTGATGTGCCTTGCCGAGGCCTATCTGCGCACACCCGATTCCGAGACACTCGATGCCCTGATTTCCGACAAGATCGGCGAGAGCGACTGGGCTCGCCACATGGGCAAGGCGAAGTCCTCGCTGGTTAATGCCTCCACCTGGGCGCTCATGCTGACCGGCAAGGTTTTCCGCTCCATCCCGGCACAGGCTGATGACCTGGCAAGCGTCATGCGTTCCATGGTGCAGCGCCTTGGCGAACCGGTTGCCCGCACCGCTGTTGGCGAAGCCATGAAGATCCTTGGCCAGCAATTCGTGCTCGGCCGCTCGATCGAGGAGGCATTGGCCAATTCGAAAGCCGAGGTGAAGAAGGGCAATCTCCATTCCTTCGACATGCTGGGCGAGGCGGCGCGCACCGCCCGCGACGCCAAGCGCTATTTCCTGTCCTATTCCGATGCGATTTCCGAGATCGCCAAACACGCAACCAATGACTGGCCGCACGCCAATCCCGGCATATCCGTCAAACTGTCGGCCCTTCATCCACGCTATGAGACCTACAACCGCGAACGCGTGATGCGCGAACTCGTACCCCGTGTGACCGCCCTTGCCCTGCACGCCAAGGCTGCCAACATTCCCCTCGCCATAGATGCAGAGGAGGCTGACCGCCTCGACCTGTCGCTTGATGTCATCGAGGCGGTGCTTGGTAATCCCGACCTCAAGGACTGGGATGGCTTTGGCGTTGTCGTCCAGGCCTATTCCAAACGCTGCCCCGCTGTTCTCGACTGGCTGCATGCGCTTTGCGGCGAACTGGGCCGCAGGATATCCGTGCGTCTTGTAAAGGGTGCCTACTGGGATGCGGAGATCAAGAACGCCCAGGTGCTTGGCCTTGAGGGCTATCCCGTCTTCACCCGCAAGGAAACCACCGATGTTTCCTATCTAGTTTGCGCGCGCAAACTGCTCGCCATGACCGACCGCATCTATCCTCAGTTTGCCACCCACAATGCACATACGGTTGTTGCCATCGAAAAGATGGCACCGGAAGGTGTGAAGTTCGAATTCCAGCGCCTGCATGGCATGGGCGATGCCCTGCACGATATCCGCCAGCGCGAGGACCGGCGCCCGCGCCGCATCTATGCGCCGGTCGGTGTTCACAAGGATCTGCTGGCCTATCTCGTTCGCCGCCTTCTCGAAAACGGTGCCAATTCCTCTTTCGTCAACCAGCTGCTCGACGAGGCGGTTTCGCCCGAGGAAATAGCCGCCGACCCGGTTGCCCGTCTCAAGGCCCAGGACAAGATCGCCCATCCGAAAATTCCCCTGCCGGCGGAAATTTTTCCCGGTCGCAGGAATTCGCGCGGCTGGAACCTCAGCGATCCCGCAGCGCTGGCGGAACTCGAAGCCGAAATGGCCGCCTATGGCGATCACAAATGGAATTTCGGCAAGGGGCATCCCGTATTCAGCCCAACTGATACCGCCAGACAGGTCGGCACGATCCGCCGGTCTGATGAAAAGGTCGCCAGGAAGGCAATCGCAACCGCGCGCAAGGCATTCGCGGGCTGGTCGAAAACTGCCGCAACCGAGCGCGCTGAAATCCTTGAAAGGACTGCTGACCTTTATGAAGCCAACCATGCCGAGCTGATGGCCATCGTGGTGCGCGAGGCGGGCAAGACACGGCTGGATGCTGTAGCGGAAATCCGCGAAGCGGTGGATTTCCTGCGCTATTATGCAGCCGGGGTCAGGGGCGAAGGCCAAAGTGGTGAGAGCCGTCCGGCCAATGGCGTCATTGTCTGCATTTCACCATGGAATTTTCCTGCGGCCATTTTCACCGGCCAGATCGCCGGGGCACTGGCGGCCGGCAACACTGTCGTAGCCAAGCCGGCCGAGCAGACACCCCTCATTGCCGAATTCCTGGTTCGCCAGTTTCACGCGGCAGGCCTGCCAGGGGATGCCCTGGTCCTGGTGCAGGGCGAGGGCGGCGCGGTCGGGCCTGTACTTACCGGTTCGCCCGACATTGCGGGTGTCGCCTTTACCGGCGGCACGGATACGGCCCGACTGATCGACATGTCGATGGCGAAGGGAAATCCGCACGCAGCGCTGATTGCCGAAACAGGCGGCCTCAACGCGATGATCGTCGATTCTACCGCGCTGCCCGAACAGGCGGTGCGCGACATCGTGCAGTCTGCCTTCCAGAGCGCCGGCCAGCGCTGTTCTGCCCTTCGCGTCCTTTACGTCCAGAAGGATGTTGCCCCGCAAATGCTGGAAATGCTGCAGGGCGCAGCCCGCGAACTGCAGATCGGTGATCCATGGGACCCGGCAACCGATGTGGGACCCGTGATCGACGAGGACGCCCGCAAGACCATTCTTGATCATTGCAACAAGCTCAGGGATCAGGGCCGCCTGCTTTTTGAGCTCGCCCTGCCGGACAATGCCGAGCGCGGAACCTTTGTAGCGCCCGCCGCCTTCCGGCTCGATTCGATCAGCCAGTTGGAGCGCGAGATTTTCGGCCCCGTCCTGCATGTCATCGAGTTTGCAGGCGACCGCCTGCAGCAGGTGATCGACGAGATCAACGCCACCGGCTACGGCCTGACCTTCGGCATTCATTCGCGCATTGATACCCGCGTCGACTGGGTCTGCGCCAAGGCCGAGATCGGCAACATCTATGTCAACCGCAACCAGATTGGCGCAGTTGTCGGCGTCCAGCCCTTTGGCGGCGAGGGGCTATCGGGCACCGGGCCGAAGGCAGGCGGACCGCTCTATGCCAATCGCTTCACCTCCGCCGGCAATGCCGGCCTGCCCATCGTGCGCACGCGCGAAATGCCGGGGCCGACCGGCGAACGCAACACCTGGTCGCTGATACCGCGCGGCCTTGTCGCCTGCCTTGGGCCCGGTGAGGTAGAAGTGGCGCACCAGGTCGAAATCGCAACGGCCGCCGGCAACATGCCACTTACCCTGGACGGCTTTGACGGATCGCTCAAGGACCTCCTTGACCTGCCGGAACTTGCCATGGTGCTGTGGAGCGAAAATCCGGATAATACCGCTACGAAGACCACAGGGGGATCAAATCTTTCCGCCATCCGCCAGAGGCTCGCAGCGCGTGAGGGCAAACGCGTCCTCGTCATCGATCCGGCCAGAAATCCGGAAATGCTTTTCGGTGAAAAAGCCGTCAGCGAAGACACGACCGCCTCCGGCGGCAATGCGAGCCTGCTGGCGAGTGTGGGGT
>CAZIPH010000027.1:0-3173 GCA_964541115.1 uncultured Salaquimonas sp. | reverse complement strand
AACACTTCCTTTATCGCATCTGCCGTCGCGGCCACGATCTTGTCTGCCTCTTCGCGCGTCAGGCAGAGCGGCGGGGCAAGACCAAGAATGTCACCCTGGGGCATGGCGCGGGCAATCACACCGCGCTTTAGAAGGGCAGCCGCCAGCACCGGTCCGGTCTTTTTCGCGGGATCGAGGAAGGTTCGGCTTTCGCGGTCCGCCACGAATTCGACCGCGCACAACATGCCCTCGCCGCGTATGTCGCCCACATGGGCATGATCGCCGAGCGCATCCTTCATGGCCTTGTTGAGATAGGCGCCCGTTTCGCCCGCATTCTTCACCAGGCCCAGGTCGTCGATCAGCTTGAGGTTCGCAACGCCGGCCGCCGCGCCGATGGGGTGCGCCGAATAGGTCCAGCCATGGCCGATGGGGCCGTTCTGGTCGGTCCCCTGTTCCAGCACCTTCCACACCTTGTCGGAAATGATCGAGCCTGAAAGCGGGGCATAGGCCGAAGTCAGCCCCTTGGCGATGGTGATGATGTCCGCCTCGATGCCGTAGTGATCCGAGCCGAACATGGAGCCCAGCCGCCCGAATCCGGTCACCACCTCATCGGCGATCATCAGGATATCGTGCTTCCTGAGCACCTTCTGGATCGCCCCCCAGTAGCCGGCTGGCGGCGGGGTGATGCCGCCGGTTCCAAGCACCGGTTCGCCGATAAAGGCGGCAATCGTGTCGGCGCCCTCGCGCTCGATCAACGCTTCGAGATCGGCAACGCATTGGGCAACGAAACCGGCTTCATCCAGGCCCGTGTCTTCGCGTCGGAAGAAATCCGGTGCAGTCGTGTGCAGGATGTTGGCGAGCGGCAGGTCGAACTTCCTGTGAAACAGTTCAAGCCCCGTCAGCGATCCGGTGATCAGCCCCGAGCCGTGATAGCCGCGCCAGCGCGAGATGATCTTCTTCTTTTCCCGCCGCCCCAGAATGTTGTTGTAATACCAGACGAGCTTCACATTGGTCTCATTCGCATCCGACCCGCCAAGGCCGAAATAGACCTTCGACATGTTCTCGGGCGCGCGCTCAACAACCATCTTCGACAGCGTGATCGAGGCTTCCGTGCCGTGGCCCACATAGGCATGGTAATAGGCAAGTTCCTTCGCCTGGGCGGCGATGGCCTCGGCGATTTCCTGCCGCCCATAACCGACATTGACGCAGTAGAGCCCGGCAAAGCCGTCGAGCAGGCGGTTGCCGTCCCGGTCCTCGATGTAAACGCCGGAGCCGCCGGTCACGACCCGGTTCGGGCTTTCGCCCCGTGCGTGCTGGGCAAGATGGGTGGAGGGATGAAAGAAATTCTCCCGGTCCCACTGGTCGAGCTGGTCGTTGCGTAGCATGGCATTCACCTCAGGGCTGGGCGGCGCGCCGCCTTGTTGCATGTTCCTGGTGAGCCTTTTGCACGCGATCGGTTCCGGCCAGTGCCGGCTGATCCTGCCATGAACAGGCCGGTCGCCTGCAATTGGCTCCCGCATCCTGCGGACGCGGACCCATGCAGCAGCGCGCAATGCCTTTATTGCGTGGGATGAAATCAGGTGTAGCTTATTTGGCGCGAGCGGGGAAGGGGGGGCAAAGCGGCCAGACTGACAAAGCGCTCTAAGGTCTCAAATGGGCGGGGAGCGGTCGTTCGCGGCGCGGCCACATCGCATATGCGCGATAGGCGACAGCGGTCGTTCGCGCGGGCGGCAGCGAAGTCTGGACATACTGACTTGATTTTTGTCGACCCGTCACGAAAGCGGGAGATTCGATCCATCGGATACAACCCGTTCGCCACCTACCAGTCCCGCGGCACCTGCGGGGCCAGCCGGGCGATGGTCCTCCTGAGGCCCAACTCGCCGCCGGCAAGGGCGTGGTCGTAGATGTTGACCTTGACTGTCCCCAACCGCGCCGCCGCCTGCGAACCGGGGCGCAGCCGCAGCCGCACCCACGACCGACCCCTTGGGGCGCGGCCCAGTTCGCAGCGTTCCACCTCAGTCCAGGGGATCGGGTCCGCCCCGTGCCGCGTTGCCGTGATCCCCTCGGCGTCCAGCGCGACCTGCACGCCAGTCTGGCCCCTCTTGCCCAACTCCCGCAGGCCCATCACGACGAGGGCTCCCCCAATCACGACAAACACCGCGATGATCGGTGGCACCGCTTGCGGCAGGATGAACAGGCACCCCAGCACAGCCAGCCCGAGGCCGATCTGGAAGGCCCCGCTCGCGGTCAGCCGGGCCTTGTCGTAGGTGAACTCCTCGCGCTCGCTCATCCCGCCCCCTACCAGTCGCGCGGGACCTGCGGGGCAAGCCGCGCGATGGCGCTGCGCACGCCACGCCCGCGACCCGTCAGCACCAGGTCGTTGACGACGACCTTCTGTTTGCCCAACTGCGCCGCAGCCCGCGACTCGGGGCGCAGGGCCAGCCGCAGATGCCAGCCGCCCTTGATGCCGGGCTGCAATTCGCAGCGCGCAACCTCGGCCCAGGGGATCGGGTCGGGCATCAGGCGGCGGTCGGTGATCCCGTCGCGGTCGACCACGACGACCACCCCGGTCCGGTGCAGGCGCGACAGGAACCACAGGCCCGCCAGGGCAAAGCCCGCGATGGCCACCAGCAGGACCACCGACTCGCGGGTCCAGCGGGTCACTCCGTCGGGAAAGATCACGACCGCCCAGAGGACCGCCATCCCCAGGAACACGACCGAGAACACCAGGTTCTGGATCCGGCTTTCCTGAAATTCCGCACGCTCGTCCATTACGGCACCTCTAACTGGGACCCACCCGCCCCTTGACCTACTGCAACTGATATTGCCCAAGTCGCCAGTCTTCTGCTGTGAGATTGCCTGATTTTGCTGGTTAATCCACCGTTTTTCGGCCCGCGGGGCGTTTGCAGTCGCGCATACTCCTGGAACTGGACGGATCGGCCCGCGGCACGCACCCTCCGGCTGAACCACGAAATGCACTACACGCAGTCGTAAACAGCGTGATTTATGTATACAATCCCATGGTCACGATACCGAAATCAGCGGGTTACTTGGGGAATGCGGTATACTGCGTTGGCTTCCGGACGACCGGTTTCGGGACGCTGCACTGCGGCAAGGCATAATGTATGAATGACAGCTCTGGGCCGAAAGCACCTAATCCGACTTGTCTGATGAAAGACTGCTTCGCCTTCAAC
>CAZIPH010000026.1:0-40370 GCA_964541115.1 uncultured Salaquimonas sp. | reverse complement strand
TGATAGGCATTCTCGCGGGAGATGATGATCTTCTTTTCCGGCTTGCCGAGCATCTGCCAATAGGTACGCACCATACGCACAACCGTGTCATTGCCGTCCGAGCCGGACCCGCCGAAGAAGCTCATCGTGAATTGCGGCGGCGTAACCGCTGCAAGCATTTCCGAAAGCTGAATGGCCGGTTCGCTCGTCGTCTTGAAAAACGTGTTGTAGTAGGAGAGTTCGCTCATCTGCGCGCGTACGGCCTCAACGATCTCCTGGCGGCCATGGCCAACATTCATGCACCACAATCCGGCCATTCCGTCCATGATACGGTTTCCGTCCGAATCCCACAGCCACACTCCATCCGCCCGCGTGATGACCCGCCGCTCCTCAAGTCCAAGGGTCTTGTGATCGGTGAATGGGTGGAAATGAAAGGTCGCATCCTTCTTGCGCAGGTCGTCTGTGGAAAGGTTGATGTTCATGATTGTCTCTCATTATCGGTTGGCCGATTCCGGCTCGAAAAGTGTTTATGAAAAATCCTCACCATACTTGACGGATTTGGGCAACCCATCTTGATCGGGCCGGTACACGGGTGTGTGCAAGGATAATGTCCGACTCCCAGCCATATGTTTTTAAATCTTTCAGGCTTGAAAATGCCGTGCCAAACCAGCAAAGCTTGGCTTTGGCATCGGCCATACAGGGGAGTCAATTTTTCATGGGGAAAACAAAAGCCGGCCCGACGCCGGGTGAAATCTTTTTTGCCGAGCATCCGCAAATACAGTCAGTGGACTTGCTCGTAAGCGACCTCAACGGGGTAATGCGCGGAAAATGGGCTCCGGCTGACGCGTTGAAAAAGGTCAACCAGCCCGGCGTCAATCTGCCAATGTCGATCTTCGGCTTCGACATTTGGGGCCGCGAGGTGGAATCGACGGGGTTGCATATCGATAGCGGTGATCTTGACGGTTACTGTGTGGCAATCGCCGGGCGCATTGCACCCATGCGATGGGCGAGAACGCCGACCGCACAGGTTTTGATGACCATGCTGGACGACCAGCGCAAGCCCTTCTTTGCAGATCCACGCAACGCGCTGCAGAAAGTTGTCAACCGCTTCACCCGCCTGGGCCTCACGCCTGTCACAGCTTTTGAACTGGAGTTCTATCTGGTCGATCCGGCAGCCTTCAAGCAGACCGGACGCATCGCGCGCGGCATAGACGAGAACGCCCCGGACCCGCAGAATATGTATTCGCTGGCCGAACTTACCGGCCAGAGCGATCTCTTTGCCGATATCCGCGGCGCCGCCAAGGAACAGGGATTGCCTATCGACACCATCATCAAGGAGGCGGCGCCGGGCCAGTTCGAGGTCAATCTGCAACACCGCGATGACCCGATGGCAGCTGCCGATGACGCAGTGCTGCTACGCCGGCTGATCAGCGAATGCGCCATCAAGCACGGCCTGCGCGCCACATTCATGGCGAAGCCCTTTCTGGAATGGCCCGGCAATGGCATGCATGTTCACGCAAGCCTTCTCGACAAGAAGGGTGAGAACATCTTCTCGCAGCAAGATGGTGACAGGAAACTTGAACAGGCAATTGCCGGCCTGCTCGAAACCATGCGCGACAGCCTGCTTTTCTTTGTGCCGGGTTTCAACGGCTACCGCCGGCTGCAACCCGGTTCCTATGCACCGACGCGTATTGCCTGGGGCCGCAACAACCGTTCCGTTGCTGTGCGCGTGCCTGCTTCGGAAAAATCCGCCAATCGGCTGGAGCACCGGCTTTCCGGCGCTGATGCCAATCCTTATTTCGTGTTGGCCGCGATCCTTGGAGGAATGCTCAAGGGAATGGAGGAAGAACTTACACCGCCCCCGCCCGTCTCCGGCAACGCCTATGCCAAATCCCTTCCAATCCTTTCAGATGACATGGATGATGCAATCGAGGATTTCGAAAATTCACCCTTTATAAGGAAGCTGATCGGCAAGGACCTGCAGCGGATTTTCGCCGAGGTGAAAAAAGTGGAACTGGCCGCGTTCGATAATGAGATTACGCCGCTTGAACGCTCGACCTATCTTTGACCGGACCGGTCACCAGATCAGCCGTTGAATCGGATCAGGCCGGTTCAGTGTTGATTGTTACCTTATTGGGATAGAAGGCAACCATACCGGCCAGTTCGAGAACCTCGTCATAGGGCATTTCATAGCCCCACATGGCATTGTCGATTTCATGCAGGCCGATCTTCACATTCCAGAAACGCGCCTTGCCCTTGAACGGACAGCGCGAAACGTGATGGGAATCGGTAAGAAGGTCCTCGTTCACATCTTCGAGCGGCAGGTAGTAGGTCGGCTGGTGATTGGTTTCCTCGACAAGCAACACATCACTTGAACGAGCCACTTCCATCCCGTCAGCCGTTATTGTGACTGTACCGGGAAAACGCGACACGTTGATCGAATGATCGGGATGTTTTGCAAATCCCGGCGCGGGATTGGTCTGTGGAAACATTCCATGCTCCTCCTTGAAGGAGCATGATGCGCTGTGAATCGGTTTGATGCAAGGGCAAGCGACAGCCCGTCAATTGGAAAGCTCTTCTGTACTCTCAGTGAACGCTAACCGGCATCAACTGATGGTCGGCAAAAAAGCTCCATGCCGCCGCAGGGCTGTCACAGATCGCGAGCGTTTCGCCAGTCGCAGAGAATACGCCCCAGGCCTTTTCGATGTTTGCTTCTGGTGGCAAATGACTGAGTTCTTCTTCGCGCATCAGCCGCACATAGCCGATCTGTCCCTCGCCTAGTGAAAACAGCTGTTCGCTCGCGGCTTCTGCGAGATGTTTGTCATGAAACATGGTTCAGGCCTCCTTGCCTGTGGCGTTGATCTTTATCTGGCGCGGCCTGCATTCAGGTTCGGGACGCACCAGGTCGATGGAAAGCAGGCCGTTCGTCAGGTCGCAGCTTTCTATTTCAATGCCTGCAGCCAGGATGAAAGTCCGCTGGAACTGGCGTGCCGCAATCCCCCGATGGAGATACTGCCTGTTAGGGTCATTTTGCTGTCGGCCCTGGATGGTCAACTGGTTGTTCTCGATGAAAACCTCCAGGTCATCCTCGCCAAAACCGGCCACGGCCAGCGTTATGCGCAGTTTCAGGGCGCCCTTGTTTTCCAGCCGTTCTATATTGTAGGGCGGATAACCATCGCCGCTCGTGCGGGCTATCTTTTCAGCCAGCCGTTCGATTTCCTCGAAACCGAGCAGCAGCGGGCTGGTCAAACTCGTAATTCGCGTCATGTTTCCTCTCGATCCCTGGACGGCCACAACGAGAGGACCGCCACTTTCGGCAATCTGCTTTGGCAGCCCGGTACGGCACTGCCTTGTTGCAAATATGGGGTCAGTTGGATTGCGGTTCAAGCGGCACGCCCTGCCATTTGTCGGCCCGCCGGAGGGCGTGGTCAAAGCTGTCGGAAGGCAACTTTCGACGGGGTGACAAATCACGAGCGTGCCGTTAAGAAAGAGCCAAATTCCAAGGGGTTTTCACAAAACTGCAACTGATCAATCGCGCGCAGATTTCGCGCGCTTCAACTTGATGTGAGAGGTAACAAACGTGGCAACGCAGAGAGAACGCGTGACGGCAAACGGCCTGCAGGTCGACAAGGCGCTTTATGACTTCATCAATGAGGATGCGCTTCCGGGAACCGGGGTTTCAAAGACTGCTCTTTGGAAAGGCTTTGCGGCGATCGTCAACGACCTGGCACCAAGGAATCGCGAATTGCTGGAAAAGCGCGATGACCTGCAGGCGAAAATTGACCAGTGGTATCTCGACAATCCCGGCAAGTATTCCGACATCCGGGCCTACAAGACCTTTCTCAAGAAGATCGGATACCTGGTACCCGAGGGCAAGAGCTTTTCGGTTTCCACCTCAAAGGTCGATGATGAACTTACCACCATTGCCGGCCCGCAGCTTGTCGTTCCGGTAATGAATGCCCGTTACGCCCTCAACGCGGCCAATGCCCGCTGGGGTTCGCTATATGATGCTCTCTATGGAACCGACGCCATTCCTGAAAAGAACGGCGCGGAAAAGGGCAAGGGCTACAACCCGGTCCGCGGCAGCAAGGTGATTGCCTGGGGACGCAAGTTCCTCGACGAGACGGTTCCCCTGAAAGATGCGCAGCACAGGAGCGCACGCGGCTACAGCGTAAAGGGTGGCAGGCTTGTTGTCGAACTGCCGAAGGGCGAGACGACTTCGCTTGCAAATCCCGAACAGTTTGCCGGCTATACGGGCGATGCTGCTTCACCCACCTCAATCATGCTGGTCAATAATGACATGCATATAGAGATCGTCATCAATCCCGACCATCCGATCGGCAAGGATGACAAGGCGAATGTCTCCGACATCGTGCTTGAGTCGGCTGTTTCCGCGATCATGGATTGCGAGGACTCCATCGCCGCTGTCGATGCCGAGGACAAGATCGTAGTCTACCGCAACTGGCTTGGCCTGATGAACGGCACCCTGGTCGACACATTCGAAAAAGGTGGCAAGACCGTCACCCGCAAGCTCAACGACGACAAGGAGTTCAGGAAGCCTTCAGGGCGCCCGACCTCCCTGCATGGCCGGGCCCTGATGTTCGTGCGCAATGTCGGCCACCTGATGACCAATCCGGCCATTCTTGACAAGGGCGGCAACGAGATTCCCGAAGGCATCATGGACGCCATGTTCACCTCGCTTTGTGCTTTGCATGATGTAGGCCCGAAGGGATTGCACCTGAACTCCAGGAAGGGTTCGGTCTATATCGTGAAGCCGAAAATGCACGGACCGGAGGAAGTCGCCTTCGCCGAGGAACTCTTCACCCGCGTCGAGGACGTGCTCGGCATGAAGCGCAACACTTTGAAAATGGGCATTATGGATGAGGAGCGCCGCACCACGGTCAACCTCAGGGAATGCATTCGCGCGGCCAAGTCGCGCGTCGTTTTCATCAACACCGGCTTCCTCGACCGCACTGGCGACGAGATCCACACCTCAATGAATGCCGGACCCATGATCCGCAAGGGCGACATGAAGGGCTCCACCTGGATCGCTGCCTATGAAAACAACAATGTGGATGTCGGCCTTGCCTGCGGTCTGGCCGGAAAGGCGCAGATCGGCAAGGGCATGTGGGCCGCGCCCGACATGATGGCCGACATGCTGAAGGCCAAGATCGGCCATCCAAGGTCCGGTGCCAATACCGCCTGGGTGCCCTCGCCAACAGCGGCAACGCTCCATGCGACCCATTACCACCAGGTCAATGTGTCCGATGTCCAGAGGAAGCTTGCGAAACGCAGGAAGGCGAAGGTCGAGGACATTCTCAACGTTCCCGTTGCCGCCCGCCCCAACTGGGACAAGAAGGCAATCCGCGAGGAACTCGACAACAACTCCCAGGGTATTCTCGGCTATGTGGTTCGCTGGGTCGATCAGGGCGTCGGTTGTTCCAAGGTGCCTGACATTCATGACGTGGGCCTGATGGAAGACCGCGCGACCCTGCGCATCTCCTCCCAGCACATGGCCAACTGGCTGCACCACGGTGTATGCTCGAAGGCCGATGTGATGGCCTCGCTCAAGCGCATGGCCAAGGTGGTGGACAAGCAGAATGCGGACGATCCGGCCTATACGCCGATGGCTACCGATTTTGACAAGTCGATCGCCTTCCAGGCAGCCTGCGACCTGGTGCTGCTCGGCCGCGAACAGCCATCGGGCTATACCGAACCGGTGCTGCACCGCCGCCGCCGGGAACTGAAGGGCAGCTGAAAGGCACCAATTACCGACTGGATGAAGGCCTGGGGGATAATGCCTCGGGCCTTTTTGTTTGCGCCCGCAGCATCAGCTTTGCCGTGGCGGAACAATGACCTGCGCCAAGCGTTTTTCCATCAGGGATAAACCAAATGGAGGATTACATGGCCAGAATTCACCCCGTTATTGATGGAACCGAGGCTGACAAGCAAACCGAAACGGAACGGAATGTCGCGGAGGCAGCCGCACGGAACGATCCTGCAGCTCGTCATGATCCGCAAACCCACCAGAACCAGGGGAACCCGAAACGAATGGGTGATCCCATCGCAAGGACCAAGGTCGATGAGCCGCTGGAAGAGGAGTTGCGCACACCTACTGTACGCGGTCCTGTATTCTGGTGGACGGTAGGGCTCATGTTGCTGGCAGCATTCGTGGCGCTTCTGTGGCTCGGAAACGACTTGCAGGTCTTCGGCTGAAACTTGCGGTCCATTTTCTTTTGGTGACCGGCTAGCCGGACGCTTTGCCCAATTCCCTTTCAAGCTTTTCTATCCGCTTCAGCGTAAGTGGGACGGCTGCCGGTTGGGAGGCATCATCCCAGCTCCGCTCCTGCGCTGCCTTCATTGAAAACGAGTTGGCCGCCCTGAGTGTATCCACTTCATCCCAGTCCAGGGGAACGGCAACGGGAGCATGGTCGCGTGCGCGCAGGGAAAACGGCGCAATCGCTGTGGCGCCGCGCTCGTTCCTCAGCCAGTCGATAAAGATGCGGCCCTTGCGCTTGGCCTTGGACATTTCGGCAACGAAATGTTTCGGCCGTTCCTGTGCTATCAATTGGGAAAAGAGCCGGGCATAGAGTTTCACCGTTTCCCACTCCGCGCTTCGGCGGAGGGGCACAACGATGTGAATACCCTTGCCGCCGGTGACCAGCGGCCAGGAGGGAAGACCCAGCGCGGCGAGCCTGTCGCGCATGTCCAGTGCGGCCGACCGCACATTCGACCAGTCAAGACCCTCGTCGGGATCGAGATCGAAGACCATGCGATCGGGTTGTTCCAGCCTGTCGATCCGTGATCCCCATATGTGAAATTCGAGCGTGCCCATTTGCGCAGCACCCACCAGCCCTTCGGCGCTCGTGACATACATGTAGGGTTCGCTATTGCCGCTACTCTCCTCGATATCGATGGATTTGATGGCGTCGGGAAATCCCTTGCCCGCATGCTTTTGGAAGAACCGCTCGCCCTCAAGACCGGTTGGAAGGCGAACCAGCGACAGTGGCCGGTCGCTGCACGTCTCCAGCATGCGCCCGGCCACCGCTTCATAGTAGCGCGCAACTTCGAGCTTCGTGATCCCTTCCCTGGGATAAACGATGCGATCAGGACTGCTGATCGTAACGCCGCCGACAGTGTCCTCTTTCCCATCCATGCGATCACCTTTCAATTTCACTTCACCGGCCGGTTTGTCCTCGCGCAATCCCTTGTATACTGCATGGCGGACCCTGTTCTCGTCGGTGAACTCGGCATACTCGATTTCTGCAACAAGGCTTGGCGTTATCCACCTGCAGCCCCTTGCCTCGCTGGATGGCACGTCGACTGGAGCGGTCTTTCGCTCCATCTGCTGCATTTGAGCTGCCAGGCTGTCCATTTCATCTTCGCTGAATCCGGTGCCGACCTTTCCCGCATAGGTGAGCGATCCCCCGCTTTGGGCAGCCAGCACGAGTGAGGCAAAGGGTCGGGCCGGTTTGTCGCTTTCCTGCCAGCCGACAATCACGAACTCGTCGCGGTTGCGGCACTTGATCTTCAGCCAGACGCGCGAACGCCGGGAGAGGTAGGGAGCGTCCTTGCGCTTGGCAATCAGGCCTTCCCCGCCAGCATTGCAAACGGCATCGAAACTGTCCTGTGCATCGCCCTCGATGAGAAGGGAAAGCTGTACCGGGCCCAGCGGGGGGACGTCCTTGAAAATGGCTTCCAGCTTCTTGCGCCGCTCTGTCAGCGGTTTTCCGGTAAGGTCCTTGCCATCCAGTTCCAGGATGTCGAAGGCATTGTACTGGAACGGGCCCCCCGCCTTGATTGCCTTTTGCAGGGCAGAGAAACCTTCAAGCCCGGCCCCGGCAATGATTTCTCCGTCTATTAACGCACTGGTGCAGTCGAACTGGCAGAATCCGCGGACAAGGCTGGCAAACCGGTCGGTCCAGTCATTGCGGTTCCTGGTGAAGATGCGTGGCCCTTCCTTTCCTAGGGCAACAAGGCCGCGATAGCCGTCGAACTTCAGTTCATGCCACCAGTTGTCACCTTCAGCCAGATCGTCAACCAGTGTTGCGAGTTGTGGCTTGCGAAAGGCTGGCAGCTTGCCCTCATGGGAGAAATCCACCGGCGCACTTTCGGCCTCTATCTCACGGAAGGTCCGGTTGGTCGATATGGACCGGCGGTATCGTTTCACCGGATTGGCTTTCCCGGCCGCCTCGTCCTCCGACTTGATGAGCAGCCAGTTCTCGCGTCTCTCCTTCGTGTGCATACGAACCAGATGCCAGCTTCCGGTCAGCCGCAGGCCATGCAAACGGAAATTCAGGTGGCCCTTGTTCAGGCCCGTTTCGACAGGGTCATCCGGTTGCCAATGACCTTCATCCCAGAGCATCACCGTACCTGCGCCGTAGTTGCCTTCGGGAATGATGCCCTCGAAGTAGAGGTAGTCAAGCGGGTGATCTTCCGTGCGCACCGCAAGCCTTTTTTCTTCCGGCTGAAAGGAGGGGCCTTTTGTTATCGCCCAACTAAGAAGAACGCCATTCCATTCCAGCCGCAGGTCGAAATGCTTGCGCGTGGCATCGTGGTACTGCACCGCATAGCGTAGTGCCAGTGGCTTCGATTTCTGACCGCCGCCGGATTCGGTGACATCAGGTTCGGTGGTTTTCGAAAAGTCGCGTTTGACCTTGTACTGTTCGAGACTTCCCATGGTCAGGCCGATTTCTTGCGCCTGGCGTGCACCTTTTTTGTGTTGCTCTTCTTCAGGCTTTCCTTGAGCGCGGCCATCAGGTCGACGACATTGTCACCGCGGGCCGGTTCTTCGTCAGATGTCGTGGCGCGGGGCGTCTTGCCACTCTTGCGCTTGGTCTCGATCAGTTCGCGCAGGGCCTTGTCATAATGGTCGGCAAAGGCTTCCGGATTGAATGGCGCCGTCTTGCTCTCGATCAGTTCGGTTGCAACCGATAGGAGGCCTTCATCGGATTCGGCATCTTCAATCGAGGAAAACAGCGGCTCGGCCGCGCGGATCTCGTCGGCATAATGGAGGGTTTCGAGGAGCAGACCATCACCGCAGGGACTGATCACACAGAGATACTCCTTGCCGCGCATGGTAAGTTGACCCAGGCCGGCTTTTTCCGCCTGCCGCAAGGCATCACGCACCACGCGATAGGCATCTTCAGCCAGCTCGTCCGTAGGGATCACATAATAGGGCTTGTTGTAGTAGAGCGGGGATATCTCGCCAATCCTGACGAACTGGACCAGTTCCAGTGTCTTCTTCGTCTCCAGCTTGATCGCGTCGATCTCCTCGGGCTCGATCAGCAGATACTCGTCTTTCGAGGTCTCGTACCCCTTGAGGATGTCTTCGGTCTTTATCGGCCCGATGCCCGGTACGGTCTTTTCATACCGCACGCGCTTGCCCGATGGACCGTGAATCTGGCGAAACGAAAGTCGTGCACCCGGCTTCGTAGCCGAATGTATCTCGATGGGAATGGAAACCAGGGACAATCGCAATTGCCCTTTCCAGATGGCGCGCGAGGCCATGAACATCCTCCTGCCGTGCTGGAAGTTAAATGCCCGGCAGGCGGATTGGTTCATATCCGGCGCAATTTGAAGTGGGCGCGGGGGGGTGTTGCGATCGAACCAGTGCTATGTCGCCCTTGTCGGGAAAGGTCCGGAAGAGACGAAAAAGGCGCGCTCGGCAGCGTGTCTTGAAGCAGTATCTATGATCCTGCTTTCGCAATCTTGAAGCGCCGGTCAACCGCCGCTTCGCGCCCGGGAATGGCAATATGCATCGGCGAGCGTTCCCGCCGCGCAATCACCTTGCCCCGCGCCATTACCATCAGCCGTGTTGCACGCAGACGAATCGCCTCGATCGGATCTCCGGCATCGAGCACCACCAGATCCGCGCGTTTGCCCACGGCAAGGCCGTAGTCCTTCAGCCCCATAATGTCTGCACTTTGCGTTGTCACCATATCAAAGCAGCGGCGCATCTCGGCAGGGCTTGTCATTTGCGCAACGTGAAGCCCCATGAAGGCTACATCGAGCATGTCCGCAGTCCCCAGCGAGTACCAGGGATCGAGCACGCAATCCTGTCCGAATCCGACCTTGATTCCCTGGGCAAGCATCTCGCGCACACGGGTCATGCCGCGGCGCTTCGGAAAGGTGTCGTGGCGGCCCTGGAGCGTAATGTTGATCAGCGGATTGGGAATAGCGGCCACTTCTGCTTCTGCCATCAGCGGCAGCAGCTTTGAAACATAGTAGTTGTCCATCGAATGCATGGAAGTGAGGTGTGACCCGGCAACGCGGCCCTGCAGTCCCAGACGCTGGGTTTCATAAGCGAGTTGTTCGATATGCCGCGACATCGGATCGTCGGTTTCGTCGCAATGCATGTCGACCATCAATCCACGCCTGGCGGCGATCTCGCAGAGTTCGGTGACCGAAGCCCGTCCATCGTCCATTGTACGCTCGAAATGCGGTATGCCGCCGACGACGTCAACACCCATATCCAGCGCCCTGATGGTGTTCTCGCGAGCATTTGGCGATCGGTAGAGCCCATCCTGCGGGAAGGCCACAAGCTGCAGATCGATATAGTGTTCGACCTGTTTCCTCACCTCGATCAACGATTCAACGGCCAGCAACCGGTCATCGCAGACGTCAACATGGGTGCGAATCGCGAGCAGTCCCATCGAGGCAGCCCAGTCGCAATAGGTCAGTGCCCGCTCGATCACCGCCTCGTGGGTGAGCAGAGGTTTCAACTCGCCCCACAGCGCGATCCCTTCGAGCAATGTGCCCGACGAATTGATCCGCGGCTGGCCATAGGACAACGTCGCATCCATGTGAAAGTGCGGATCCACAAAGGGTGGCGAAACGAGGTGGCCCGAAATACTGATGATTTCGCCGGCTTCCGCTTCAATATCGGGTGCAATGGCTGCGATCCTGCCGCCTTTGACGGCTATGTCGGCAATCGTTCCTTCGGGCAGCACACCACCCTTGAGCAAAGTGTCGAAACTCATCTTTCGCCTTTCTGGTAGGGGATCATCAGCGCCTTGGGATAAGTTGCGCGCCGGGCGACAATCACCAGAGCCAGGATCGAAAGCACGAACGGCATCATCAGGAATATCTGATAGGGAATGACGCCACCTGTGATCTGTTGCAAGCGTATCTGATAGGCATCGAAGGCCGCGAACAGGATTGCGCCGATCAGCGCCTTGCCAGGCCGCCATGAGCCGAATACTACCAGCGCGATGGCGATCCAGCCGCGGCCATTGATCATCTCAAAGAAGAATGAGTTGAACGCCGACATGGTCAGGAACGCCCCTCCGATTGCCATCAGCGCGGAGCCCGCCATTACCGCACCGATCCGTATGGCGGTCACTGAAATACCCTGGGCCTCGACCGCTGAGGGATTTTCGCCAACCGCCCGCACAGCCACGCCAACCGGCGTGCGGTAAAGCACAAAAGCCACAACTGCGACTGTGACATAGGCGAGATAGGTGAGCGGCGTCTGATTGAAAAGCGCCGGACCGAGCACCGGAATGTCTGACAGGAACGGCACCGCGAACGGCTGGAACGGCTCGATCTTGGGTGGCGAAGTCACCTCGGGCAACACGATGCGGTAGGTAAAATAGGTTAGGCTAGCGGCAAGCAGCGTAATCCCTATCCCGGTGACATGCTGGGACAATCCCAAAGGCACTGTGAGGAAGCCGTGCAGCAGTCCGAACATCGCCCCCGTCATCGCCGCCACGAGCACGCCGGTCCACAGATCCCCGCCCATATAGACGGTGAACCAGCCGGTGAAAGCGCCCGCAACCATGATCCCCTCGATACCGAGATTGAGAACGCCAGCGCGCTCGCAAATCAGCTCGCCCATGGTGGCAAAGATGAGCGGTGAAGCGATGCGAATGGCCGCAACCCAGAAACTGGCAGTAAAAAGAATTTCAATGGCTTCTGTCATGTCATCTCCAGAGCACGCGGTAGCGCATCAACATGATCGCCGTGACCATTGTCAGCAGCGATGTTGCCACCATCACATCAGCGATATAGCTCGGAACATTGGCACTGCGGCTCATGGCGTCAGCCCCAACAAAAATGCCCGCCACAAAGATCGCCGCTGCGATAACACCCAGTGGATTGAGCAGTGCCAGCATGGCAACCACGATGCCCGTATAGCCATAGCCTGGCGACAGATCGAGCGTCAGATTGCCCTTCAGTCCTGCAACCTCGGAAAACCCGGCAAGGGCCGCAAGGCCGCCTGACAAAAGTGCAGTCTTGACAATCACCCGGTTGACAGGAATGCCGGCGAAACGGGCAGCTTCGGCATTGTGGCCAACCGCGCGCATCTCATAGCCGAGCACGGTTTTTTTCATGATTACCCAGACGGCAACAGCCGATGCGATAGCCAGGATGAACCCGAAATGCAGCCGCTTGCCCTGTATCAGCCGCGGCAATTGCGCCTCTTCTATCACCCTTCTGGATTGCGGCCAGCCAAGCCCCATCGGATCCTTAAGTGCGCCTTCGAGGAGCATCGAGACGAAAAGGATCACAACAAAGTTGAGCAAGAGCGTGGTAACCACCTCGTCGACACCAAATCGGGTCTTGAGAATTGCCGGCCCCAGAAGCGCCAGCGCACCGGTCAGCATGACGGCAAACATGATCAGGGGGATCAGCCCGGCTGCCGGAAGTGCAACCGCTCCGGTCCCCAGAACCACCGTCGTCACAGCGCCCAGGTAGAGCTGCGCTTCTGCGCCGATATTCCAGAGCCGCGCTCGAAACGCCACTGCAACGGCAAGCCCTGTAAAGATCAGTGGCGTTGCGCGGGTCAGCGTTTCCACCAGTGCAAATTCCGATCCGGCCGCCCCCTTGAAGACCAGGTAGAAAACGGTGACCGGTGAAGCACCGGCGATCATCACCAGGACCGACGAGAAGACCACGGTTGCCAGGATAGCGGCAGCCGGCCACAATACCGTCGCCGCTGTCGAAGTGGCGGACCTGGGCTCAAGCCGCATGGTTCTCGCCTCCATCCAGACCGTGACCAGCCATGAGCTCACCCAATTCCATGACCGAGAGCTGGCCGCGCTCCGATGGTGGCGATAGCGTCCCGCGATGGATGACAAGGATCCGGTCAGACAACGTCTGGATCTCGTCCAGATCCTCGGAAATCAAGAATACCGCAGCGCCACGGTCCCTGGCCTCGATGAGCCGAGCATGAACATACGCGACCGCACCGACATCGAGCCCTCGCGTCGGCTGACTGGCAAGAATGATATCCGGGTTGCCATCTAGCGCGCGCCCGAGGATCAGCTTCTGCATGTTGCCACCGGACAGCAACCGCACACGCGCTTCTGGCGAGGGGCATTTCACATCATAAGCCTTGATGATGTCGCCGGCGAAGTTCGCAGCTGCAGTCCAGTCCAGAAACCCGTATTTCGAGAACCGGGGGCTTCGATAGGCCTCCGAAATCACATTTTCCGCCACACTCATGTCGCCGATCATGCCGGTCGCATGGCGATCTTCGGGGATACGGCCAAGACCGTTCGCCAGGGCCGCGCGCGGCGACCATTTGCCGGTCGGCTTGCCATGGACAACGATTGCACCCTCCTGGATTTCAAGCGTGCCGGCGATCAGCGCTGCAAGGGCGGCCTGACCATTGCCGGAAATCCCGGCCAGCCCCGTGATCTCGCCACCGCGCAATCTCATCGACACATGGTTGAGGCCGGCACCGCCGAGACTGCGGGTCGAGACAGATTTGAGTTCGAACAAGGTTGGGCCGGGGTTCGGCGGGCCGACTTCATTGACTGGCAATTGACCACCGACCATGAGTTCCGCCAGTTCACGCCTTGTAGCTTCACGGGTCACCCGTTCGCCCGCGAGCCTGCCGCCACGCAGCACTACCACCCGGTCCGCGACCGATTGCACTTCACCCAGTTTGTGGGAAATGAAAATCACCGAAAGCCCGGCGCTCACCAGCTTCTTGAGCGTCGCGAACAGCGCCTCCGTTTCCATTGGAGTAAGCACCGCGGTCGGTTCGTCAAGAATGAGTATCCGCGCTTCACGATAAAGCGCTTTGAGAATTTCGACCCGCTGCCGCTCACCAACCGAAAGATCGGAAATCAGACGGTCAGGGTCGACTTCCAAGCCATAATCGACCGACAACCCACGGATTCTCGCTCGCGCGCTTGCCTTTGCGAGGTTTAATGACCACAGCGGCCTTGTGCCCAGGACGATGTTCTCCAGCACGCTCATCTGGTCGGCGAGTGTGAAATGCTGATGCACCATGCCGATCCCGGCTGCCAGCGCAGCATTCGGATCGCCTGGCGCAAGCGGCTTGCCAAAGACCTCGATGCTGCCCTCGTCGGCGGTGTAATGGCCGAAAAGTATGTTCATGAGTGTGGTCTTGCCGGCACCGTTCTCGCCCAGCAATGCCACAACTTCGCTACGCCTTAGCGACAGCGATATCGCATCATTGGCGACAAGCGAACCAAAGCGCTTGGTAATGTCCGTGAGGCGGAGAACAAACTCCGCCTCCGGACGTTCTGCCGCGGTCATCAGGTGGACTTGGGCTCTTCGTCGTTGATCTCGACTACGAAATCACCGGCTTTGATTGCAGCTTCCCGCTCCATCGCCATTTTCATGGCTGTTTCGGGCACCTTGCTTTCGAAAGTTCCCAGCGGCGCCAGAGAGCAACCACCTTCCTTCATGAAGGAATAAACGCCATAATTGTCCGCTTTGAAGGAGCCTGCCTTGACCATTTCAATGGCCTTGTCGAGCGTCGGCTCAAAGTGCCAGATCGCCGAAGCAACGACGGTGTCAGGGTAATCAACCTGAGTATCGATCACATTGCCGATCGCCAGGACACCCCTTTCCTTGGCCGCATCAGACACGCCGAAGCGCTCTGCATAGAGAACATCAGCGCCGGCATCGATTTGGGCAAAGGCGGTTTCCTTTGCCTTGGGCGGGTCAAACCAGGAGCCGATGAAGGCGACCTGGAATGTGGTGTCCGGCGCTGTTTCGCGAACACCCGCCATGAAGGCATGCATAAGCCGGTTGACCTCGGGAATCGGGAATCCGCCAACCATGCCCATCTTGTTCGATTTGGTCATGGCACCAGCAATGATACCCGAAAGGTAGGATGCGTCCTGGATGTAATTGTCAAAGACAGCGAAATTCGGTGTGTCATCCTTGGGAAGGAAGCTCGACCCCATCAGATAGGCGGTTTCGGGATAATCGCGTGCCACCTGGCGCGCGGCATCCTCAACACCAAAGACCTCGCCGATGATCAGATCATGACCAGCTTCCGAGTATTCGCGCATGACGCGCTCGTAATCATTGTTCGAGGTATTCTCCGAGAACACATACTCAATGGCGCCACGTGCAACAGCCGCATTGGCAGCAAGATGAATACGGCTGACCCACTGCTGCTCCACCGGAACGGTGTAGATTGCCGCAACTTTCAGCGGCCCATCTGCCCGCGCCTTGCCGATGAGTCCAGGCATGGAAAGGATGGCCGCGCCGGCGGCTGCACCTGCCAGAACCTGCCGGCGCTTGAGAAGAATGGGTAGTCTTGAAGGCACGATCTTGGACATGGCTGACGCTCCTGTTTGTCAATCAACTCTGTTGAATCCGGCATTTTTTTACCAAATGATAAAATGCCAGTAGTGGATTGGCAAGCGGCACCTATGGCCATTCCTCTCCCTGTCCCGGCTTTCGCGAAAAGGAACCGATGCTACGTGATCTTTCTGGGACTTTGCGAGGTGAAGCTGCGTGAACCGGTTTGCTCTCTTTCCACATGCAGCGAATTGATTTTCCGGGCGAGTCAGCATGATGAGGACTGGAGAGTTGTTCGTGATCGGCTACACCTTGCCGATAATGGGCATCACCTCGGAGGTCGGCCCTTCCGAAGCCAAAGGGCATGGCGATCTGGTATCATTGCCGATGCGATTGGCAGGATTGGACGCTGGTAAGGAGTGAGATAAATGAGCTCAAGCCGCTCACAATGTGCCTACTGGCACATATGGGAATTCAAAGGCTAGTGCCAAGTCATTGAAAAAAATGGTGCCCCCGGACGGGCTCGAACCGCCGACCCCCTGATTACAAATCAGGTGCTCTACCAGCTGAGCTACAAGGGCACGCTCTGGTGAGCGCACGGATAGCAGAATTTTCGTGCCTGTCCAGATTGTTTTTGGCGCCGGGCCGCTATCTTGCCGGCCTTGTTGCTGAATGGGTGCCGATCTCCGCGCATTGTGTGAAGGTTCCTTTGGGCTGGCGCGCCGGGTCCGCTACTGTCCGGGTTCTGTTGCCATCAATGCGCCTCGTCCCAATTGCCTGCAGCCTTGGCATCCACCTGCAGCGGCACCTTCAGCGATAGTGCAGGGAAGGGCGCGTCGCTCATTACGCGGGTGATCACCGGGATCGTAGCCTCAACCTCGCTTTCGCCGACCTCGAAGATGAGTTCATCATGCACTTGCAGCAGCATGCGTGCGCCAAGGCCCTCGTCACATAGGGCCTTCTCCATGCGTGCCATCGCCCGGCGGATGATGTCCGCTGCTGATCCCTGGATGGGGGCGTTGATGGCAGCACGTTCATTAAAGGCGCGTACCTGCGGATTGGAACTCCTGATCTCGGGATAATGGGCGCGGCGCCCGAAAATAGTCTCCACATAACCGTTTTCCCGGCAGAAACGCTTGGTCTCTTCCATGTAATCCCTGATGCCGGGGAAACGCTCGAAATACTTTTTGATATAGTCACTTGCCTCCGAGCGCTCTATGCCCAACTGGTTGGCAAGGCCGAAGGCGGAAATGCCGTAGATGATGCCGAAATTGATGGCTTTCGCCCGCCGCCGCACCATCGGGTCCATGCCCTCAACGGGCGTGTCGAACATTTCCGATGCCGTTATGGCGTGAATGTCCAGCCCGTCGGCGAAGGCCTGCCGCAGTTGCGGAATGTCAGCGATATGCGCCAGCACCCGCAATTCGATCTGCGAATAGTCGGCCGAGATCAGCTTGTTGCCCTTTTCGGCAATAAAGGCGGTGCGGATCTTGCGCCCCTCTTCGGTGCGGATCGGAATATTCTGCAGATTGGGTTCGGAAGAGGACAGGCGGCCCGTCGAGGTCGAGGCCATGGCATAGGAGGTGTGAACGCGCCTGGTGCGCCGGTTGATATAGCCGGGCAGCGCATCGGTATAAGTTGATTTCAGCTTCGTTAGCTGACGCCAGCCGACAATCTTGCGCGGCAATTCATGGCCTGCCGCAGCAAGGTCATCCAGCACCTGTACGGAAGTCGACCATTGCCCAGTCTTGGTCTTGGAGGCACCGGGCAATCCCAATTTGCCGAACAGTATTTCACCCAGCTGTTTTGGCGAGCCGATATTGAAACTCTCACCGGCCAGTTCATGGATTTCGGCCTCGGCGGCTGCTGCCGCCTGGCCCAGTTCGCCTGAAAGGCGGGAGAGGATTTGCCGGTCAACGGAAATGCCGCGCTGTTCCATGCGGGCAATGACATCCACCAGCGGGCGCTCAAGCCGTTCATAGACGCTGGCCATGCCCTCGGCAGCAAGGCGAGGTTTGAGGACCTGCCACAGCCGCAGGGTCACATCGGCATCCTCGGCGGCATAGCAGGTGGCGTCGTCTATCCTGACCTGGTCGAAGGTGACCTTTGATTTGCCGGAACCTGTTACCGATTTGTAGGGAATCGTTTCATGGCCCAGCCAGCGTTTTGCCAGCTCATCCATGCCATGCCCGCCTTTGCCGGCATCCAACACATAGGAAAGCAGCATCGTGTCATCGAAAGGCCGCAGGTCGATGCCGTGCTCGTTGAAGATGAGCCAGTCATACTTCATGTTCTGGCCGATCTTGAGGATCGCAGCATCCTCAAGAACCGGTTTGAGGATGGCGAGCGCCTCGGCTTCGCCAAGCTGGTCAGCCGACAGCCCGCCTCCAAGCAGGTCGCCGGAGCCATCCTTGTGTCCCAGCGGGATATAGCAGGCCTGATTGGGCGCGATAGCGAGCGAAATTCCCACGAGTTCAGCGGTCATGGGATCCAGCGATGTGGTCTCGGTATCAACAGCCACGATGCCGGCCTCAATTATCATCGCCACCCATTTATGCAGGGCATCAGCGGTGCGAATGCATTCATAGGCATTGACGTCGAAAGCCGAGTCAATCGCCTTGGCTGCCTTCCTGGCAGCAAGGTCGCCTGGCCGCCAAAGATCGCCATTTACGGCTGGTGCTGCTGCATCGGCTACCGGCAAAACTGCCTCCGCATCCGCCACGCCATCAGAATCCGGGCCGCGCATTTCCTCCCAGACCGCCGAGCGAATTTCCGCCGGCTCGATCTCGCTTGCATCCGTTCCGGTTACCTCGGCAACCTTGCGCGTCAGCGTCGTGAATTCCATCGCCTTGAGAAACGCAACAAGCCGTGGCCCGTCCGTGGCTTCCAGCGTCAGGTCCTCGGGCGGGATCTCCAGCTCCATGTCATCAACAAGCGTCACCAGCTTTCTGGAGATGCGGGCAAGTTCTGCAAACTCGATCAGGTTTTCACGCCGCTTGTTCTGCTTGATCTCGCCTGCGCGGGCCAAGAGGGTTTCGAGATCGCCAAACTCTGCAAGCAGCTGGGCGGCGGTCTTGGGGCCGATGCCGGGAACGCCCGGAATATTGTCGGTGGAATCGCCCGACAGCGCCTGGAGGTCGATCATCTTTTCCGGCGTTACGCCGAACTTCTCGATCACTTCTGGAATGCCTACCTGCCGGTCCTTCATCGAATCATACATCCAGACCTTGTCGTTGATCAGCTGCATCAGGTCCTTGTCGGAGGAAATGATCGTTACATCGGCGCCCTTTTCCACCGCCTGCTTCGCATAGGTGGCGATGAGGTCGTCCGCCTCATATCCCTCGGTCTCGATGCAGGGCAGATTGAAGGCCCTGGTGGCCTCGCGGATCAGGCCGAATTGCGGGCGAAGATCCTCGGGCGGCTCGGTACGGTTGGCCTTGTACTGGGGGTAGATCTCGTTGCGAAAGGTCTTCGAGGAATAGTCGAAGATGACGGCAAAATGGGTAGGCACCACACCAACGGACGTGTCACGCGCCTCCTGGAGGAGCTTCCACAGCATGTTGCAGAAGCCTGAGACGGCGCCTACCGGCAGCCCGTCCGACTTGCGGGTCAAGGGCGGCAGGGCGTGATAGGCCCTGAAAATATAGGCTGAGCCATCGACGAGAAACAGGTGGTCGCCTTTTTTCATGATTGGGTTCCGATGGGGGTTCTGTCTTTTGAAAATGACGATTGCCCAGCCCTGTGGCAAATGCAAGGATTGCGATCCGTTCACCGGTGGAAAGGCGCTGCAATGGCAAAAGAAGTTGAGTTCTGTTTCGATATCGTCAGTCCGGCCAGTTATCTGGCTTGGACCCAGATAGGCAAACTGGCAGAAGAAACAGGCGCAAGGATTGTTTACCGTCCCTTCTTTCTACCGGGCCTCTTCAAGGAGGCTGGCAGCTCCAGCCCGATTACCATTCCGGCAAAGTCGAAATGGCTGTTTCAGGACCTTCGCAGGTTCGCCAAGCGCTATAATATCAAGTTCTGGATGAACGAGCATTTCCCGCTCAATACACTCTACATCATGCGCGGGCTGATTGCCTTTGCGGACCGGCCGCAAATGGAAGCGCTGTGCGAGGGGTTCTTCAAGGCCATGTGGGCGAACAATGAAAATCTCGCTGACCCCGAAATCATCGGCAGGATCGTTGCCGAGGCTGGCGTTGACCCGCGGGAATGGCTTGCTGCGATCAATGACGAAACCGTCAAGCAGAGGGTCTTCGACATCAATACGGAGCTTGCCGGACGCGGTGCCTTTGGCGCGCCGACCTTCTTTGTCGAGCGCAATGGCAAAAGCGAGATGCATTGGGGCCAGGACCGGATCGATTTTGTCAGGGAAGCATTGCTGGACGGGTAGGGCAGTCATTAAACCTGTCCTGTAGCGCCGCTGATGTCTGGCCGCCTGTCCCGGTGGCACGGGATGCCGTTTTCATTCCTTTTTGAAAGTGCCACTATTGACCAATACCCCAACCGCTCCTGCTGAAAGGCCGCCTGCGAAGTTCACGACGGGCTCGACCATGCGCCATGTGGTGGTGATGGCCAGCACCGGTGCGATTGGCCTGGTGGCCATCTTCCTGGTCGATCTCGCGAACCTGTTCTATATTTCGCTACTGGGACAAAAGGCGCTTGCTGCCGCTATTGGCTATGCAGCGACCATCATCTTCTTTGCCATCTCGGTTTGCATAGGTTTCACCGTGGCCGCGACGGCGATAACTGCCCGCGCCATAGGTTCGGGCGATGAGGCAAGGGCAAGATCCCATGCCGGCGCGTCGCTTCTCTTCATGCTGGTCATCGGCATCGTCATGGCTGTCATCTTCTTTGTCGCCATCGGCCCCAGCCTTGACTTGCTGGGAGCAAGGGGCGAGACCCGCGAAATCGCAGTTCATTTCCTCCAGATCACTGTTCCCTCCATCCCGCTTCTGGGGCTGGGAATGTGCAGCGCAGGCCTGCTACGCGCCGTGGGGGATGCGCGCCGCGCAATGTATGTCACCCTGTCCTCGGGCATTGCTGCAGCAATCATCGATCCTCTGCTGATCTTCGGCCTTGATCTCGGCATTACGGGCGCCGCGATTTCGGTTGTCATCGTGCGCTGCCTGTTTGTGCTGGTCGGCTTTCACGGCACAATGGTCGTCCACAAGATGGTGGCCTTTCCCACGGGAGAGGAAATGCGCCGGTTCATGAGCCCGTTCATGAAGATCGGCACACCTGCGGTGCTGACGCAGATCGCAACCCCGGTGGGCAATGCCTACATTACCGGCGTCATTGCGCCCTTTGGCGATGATGCGGTGGCCGGATGGGCGATCGTTGGCCGGATCATTCCGCTCGCCTTTGCCGCGATATTTTCCCTGTCAGGTGCCGTGGGCCCGATCCTCTCCCAGAACTATGGGGCAGGAAAGATCGACCGGGTGAGTTCAACCATGCGTGACAGCCTGGTTTTCACCTTCATCTACGTGCTTGCCATGTGGCTGGTATTGTATCTTGTTCAGGATTTCATCGTTATGGCCTTTAATGCAGAAGGCGAAGCCGTGTCGATGATCGTCACCTTCTGTACGCTGGTTGCCGGCACCCAGATATTCATGGGTTTTCTGTTTGTCGCCAATGCCGCCTTCAACAATCTCGACCACCCGGTCTATTCAACGGCTTTCAACTGGGGAAGGGCGACCCTCGGCGTCATCCCGTTTGCCTGGTATGGCAGCCATTGGGGACCGCAGGGCATATTGATCGGCTGGGGTCTTGGCGGTGCCCTGTTCGGGATATTTGCGTTGATCGTCTGCTTCCGCCTGCTCAAGAAACTGCCTGCCCAGGCGGTTCGTGACGGGATCGTCCTGCAGATCCCTCCAACGGCCAACCTGCCGTTTTCCTCAGGCCGAAATGCGGGGCTTTGAAGCTTCCAGGGCCGCATCAATATCCCGTTTGGCTTCTTCATAGACCGGCCTGGTATGCTCTAGTATCTCGTCAACCCTGAGGAAATCAAGGACGCGGAATTTGTCCACCGGCGGGCGGATAAAAACTTCGGGAGGATCGTGTTCCAGTTTCAGATTGGTGATGGACTGCATCATCAACTGGCTGGCTCCATAGGCCGCATCGATACGGCCGGGCAGTTTGCCACGCTCGCCTCTTGGCAGCCCGACCACGTCAACCGCAACAACAGGATATTCGCCGCGTGTAAGAATATCGAAGGGCAGGGGATTGACGATGCCGCCATCGACCAGCACGCAACCATCTATAATCACCGGCTTGAAAACGAAGGGGATTGCTGCCGAGGCTGCGATTGCCTGGCGAAGATCGCCGCTTTTCAGACACTTCAGGGAGTTCCCGTAATAATCGGTGCCCGTCACGGTCAGGGGGATTTTCAAGTCGGCAAAGTCATGTGGCAATTCGGCAGGAAGAAAGACCTCAAGCACCCGCTGGACATCAAGTTGCCCGAACACCGTCGTCTTTTCCCTTGAAAGGGTTTCGATCAGCGTGGGCCGTATGCTCCACAGCTTGGCGTAGACTTTCGAACTGTTCATGAACGCGGCCCTGAAGTGCTCCTCGATATCCCGACCGCTCATTCCCGCAGCATAGCCGGCACCGACTATCGCGCCTATCGAGGAGGCGGCAATTTCCGCCGTCTGCAGCCCCAGATGGTCGATCGCCTTCAAAACATGGATGTGAGCAATACCCCGGGCGCCGCCGCCGCCAAGGGCAAGCCCGATCTTGTTGGAACGTTTCATCAGCGCGCCTCGCCTTCACGATGCATTGACGCAAGATATAAAGACCCATCACCTGCTTCGCCAGTGCCGATGTCGAGACAAGGCGCAATTCTGAAAATTCGGGCCAGATCCAGGCCAGCAAATGGGCGAACCGGGAAAGATGTGCACGATCAGGACCGACCCGGCCCTAGCGTGATTACCGTAGGTTCGACCCCCAACAATTCCCCGGCTATTGCCCTGGCCTGCTCCAGCGTTACCGAATTGATCGCGGCGCGGCGTGTCTCGATGTAATCGATGCCCAATTCGTCAGCCTGCAGCCCCACAAGCACGTCCGCAATTTTCGAGGACGTGTCCAGATTGTTGATGGCATAGGAGCCGATCACATACTGTTTGGCCAGTTCGAGTTCACCCTCGCTCGGCCCTTCTTTTGCAAGACGGCTGATTTCCGTTAGCATGACCTCCAATGCGTCCTCGGTCTGGTCTGCTCGCGTGGCAAATCCTGCACCGAGATAGGCCCCATGTTCACGCGTCACCATGGAAGAGTTGACGCCGTACACGAGGCCGCGCTTCTCGCGGATTTCCTCGAAAAGCCTCGAAGAAAAGGTGCCTCCGCCCAGAATATGGTTCACAAGAAACGCGGCAAAAAATTCCGGGTCGCTTCTTTTGCGACCCGGAAGGGCCAGTGACACTAGTCCCTGCGGGCTCTCGAACCCGATATGTTTGCGAACGCCCAGTTGCGGTGTAATTTCATGTGGGGATTCGAAATTTGCCTGCATCGGCAAGTTGGCAAAGACTTCGTCCAGCTTCACGGCGAGTTCGTTCGGACCAATCGCTCCCACGACGCCAACATGCAGATTGCTTCTTGCAAACAGCCTGCCATGATGATCGATGACATCTTCACGGGAGATGGCATTGAGACTGATCGCATCGCCGTTCGATGGTCGCGAATAGGCATGGCCTTCAAAAAGCACTTCCCGCATGGCCGTTCCAAGAATCGCATTGGGTTCGGTAAGACTGCGCTGATAGCGTGAAATGAAACCGGCACGGACGCGTTCCAGTGAGGCGGGTTCAAATCCTGGTTCGTTCAGGATCATCGAAAACAGTTCGAAGGCCCGGTCAAGATCGCTACGCACCAGCCGCATGCCACCTGAAATATGGTCGCGCGTGGTGGAAAATCCGATTTCAATACCCAGAGCTTCCAGTTCCGCCTTCAGGCTTTCCGTATCAAGATCGCCTGCGCCTTCGTCCATCATGGCCGTCAGGACGGATGTCAGGCCTTCCTTTCCCTCAGGATCGCTACTCGAACCGCCCGCAAATTGCAGCGAAAGGGAGATGATCGGAACAGTGTAGTCTTCCACCAGCCAGGCTTTGATGCCGGATGGGCTGGTGACTTCCTTTATTTCGAAAGCCCTTGCAGCAGAGGTCGTGGCAACGACCCAGGCTACCGGTAGGAGAAGCAGCAGAAAAAGGGCGGATGAAATCCGTTTGACTTGTCGTGAGTTAAGCAAGCGGGTCATGACTGGGGCCTCAAATAGGATGTGACGGCGCGGTCAGGCCGAAGGTATTTGCGGGCAACCGCATTGACGTCTTCAATGGTCACATTGCCAAGCCTTTCAGGCCACTGGTTGATGTCCTCAAGTGATCCGCCCAGAGAAAACACTGTGCCATATATGCGGGCCATGGTGGTCTGGCTGTCGCGCTCGAATATGACGGATTTGATCAGGCTGTTGCGTGCCCGGTCCAGCTCTTCTTGGGTAGCACCCTCCTCAAGGAAGGTTTCGACAACACTGGCTATGGCCGCTTCCACATCCTCGATCCGCGTATCGCCTCTTGGCTGGCCGTAAATGCCGAATTTTGTCTTGTCGAGAGCCGATCCCTGATACCAGGCTCCCGCACTTGTAGCGATTTCTTCGCCGCTGACCAATTCCCTGTACAGCCGGCTTTTGACCGACCCGCCCAGAATGCCAGCCAGCAAATCGAGGGCCTCTGCCTCCCTGCCTTCGGCGTTTTCATAGGATGGCACCAGCCATGTACGGCCGAAGGAGGGGATCGAAACGCGTGGATCGGCATAGTCAACGATTCTCGCCGTCACCGGATCAGGTTCCTCGACACGCTTTCGAACAATGTCTTCCACACGCCGCTCGACCTTGCCGTAAGTTTCCTCCGCCATCTTGAACACTTCCTGCGGATCGACATCGCCGGCAACGACAAGAATGGCGTTGTTTGGGCTGTAGAAGCGGTTGTAAAACGCGATGGCATCCTCTTTTGTCAGCCCGAGCATTTCTTTTTCCCAGCCGATAATCGGGGTTCCGTAGGGGTGATGTACATAGAGCGTGGCTTCAACGCTCTCGGAGAGGATGGAGCGCGGATCGGCATCGACACGGCCGCGCCGCTCTTCAAGGATGACGTTCTTTTCCGGCTCGATAACCGCTTCATCAAGGATCAGGTTCTCCATCCGGTCCGCTTCATAGCGCATCATCATCTCCAGCGCCTGCGGTGCGATCTTCTGGTAATAGGCCGTGAAATCAAGGCTGGTAAAGGCGTTTTCCTGCCCTCCGATTTCCGCGACCTTTCTGGAGAATTCTCCCGCCGGCACGTTTTTCGTGCCTTTGAACATCAGATGTTCAAGGAAGTGCGCAATGCCGGATTTGCCGCGCGGTTCATCCGCCGAGCCGGCCTTGTACCAGACCATGTGGGTAACGACCGGCGCCCGTCTGTCCGGGATGACCACTACCTGCAAACCATTGTCGAGGACAGTGGTGGCAACGTCAGGCGGCGCCAGGTCGATTGTCGCGCTGTTGCTTTCTGCCTGCGCCTTCGCAGCGGAAGGCGCTTCTGTTGGCAGAAGCAGGGCCACAAGAAGAATGGGAAGCAATCGCTTCATGGGCTTTTGTCCTCTTTCATTGTCTGTGCGCCGAACTGCTTCACATAGGATGGCAGGTGCCGGTTTAAAGGGGAACACACAACCCTGTGAAAGTTGGCCCCTAAGAGTCGCCCCGTGAGAATTGGCCCATAAAATGGGCCCGCGAGGATCTGGTCATCAGCTACGAACAGGAAAAGGCGAGATTGTGTGCATCTCACGAACCGGGAACGAAAAAGGCGATTTCGGTATCGCCAAAACTGCGCCGATCGACTTCCCCAAAGCCCGGAATTGATACAGGCAGGCAGCCGGCCCGTTCCTCGATTACGACCAGCGCGTCCGGCGTTAGCCATCCACCTTTCCTGAGGCTTGAAATGGCCCTTTCACCGAGCCCCTTGCCATAAGGTGGATCCACGAAGGCAAGATCGAAGGGAGCCAAATTGCCCCGTTCACCCAGCCTGGCCGCATCGCGCCGGAAGATCTTCGTTTGTCCCTGTAGCGCCATTGCCTCGACATTGCGACGCAAAAGGCCGCGCGCCTCGACACCCTCGTCAACAAAGAGACAGAAGGAGCCCCCGCGTGACATGGCTTCCAGTCCCAGTGCGCCGGTTCCCGCAAAACAATCCATGATGCGCAACCCGTCAAGGGATAGCCGGTGCGAGAGAATGTTGAACAGGCTCTCCCGGGTCCGGTCCGTGGTTGGCCGGATCGCGTCGGAGCGTGGTGTTGCCAGCTTCTTGCCGCGGAATTTACCGCTGACGATTCGCATTCGACCTGTTTCCGCTCTTTACAGGCTGCCGGGAAGCATTCCTTCCGGCCCTGCCAGAAGCAGGTTTACCAGCGCCTGACTTGCTACGTGACTTGCTACCAGACTTGAAAGCAGTCTTGTCGCTAGATGTGCCGCCGCTTTCCCCGACATCTTTTTTTGGACCAGCCCTGCCTTCGAATTTACCGGGCTTCCCGCCAGTCGGGCGCTTGCCCTTTGATCCATGCGGCAGCGCTTTTCTGCTTTTCGGCTCGGGCTTCTTCGTCGTCATCCGCTCCATGGCATCTTCGCTCAGCTGGCCCTTTTTGGCCTTCTCGCCGAAGCGCTTTTCCTTGCGCCGCTTGCCTTCTCCCGCCTTCTCGATTCTGGCGGCTGAACGTGGCACATCCTGTGCGGTATTGATGACAGGGGCATCAAAGTCGGCCCCTGCGCGGGCAATCAGCTTTTCGCCCAACTGGTCCTTCAGCAATCGTCCTCGAATTTCGCGGATGGTTCCGGCAGGCATGTCGCCAAGCTGAAACGGTCCGTAGGAAACGCGAATCAGCCGGTTGACGCTGAGTCCCAGCGAGCCGAGAACTTCCTTTACCTCGCGATTCTTGCCCTCGCGAAAAGCAATTGTCAGCCAGACATTCGATCCCTGTTCGCGGTCGATCAGAGCCTCGATGGGGCCATAGAGAATACCGTTTACCGCCACGCCCGCCTGCAATGTGTCCAGTTGGGCCTGGGTCACGCTGCCATGCGCCCGCACACGGTAACGGCGCAGCCAACCGGTATCTGGCAATTCCAGTTCGCGTGCCAGCCCGCCATCATTGGTGAGCAGTAGCAGGCCCTCGGTATTGATATCGAGCCGACCGACGGAAATTACCCTTGGCAGGCTTTCGGGCAGCGCCTCGAACACGGTCCGCCTGCCTTCAGGATCGCGATTGGTGGTCACCAGCCCTGAAGGCTTGTGATAGAGCCAAAGCCTGGTGCGTTCGCGCGCCTGCAGCGGCGTTCCATCAACCTCGATGATGTCCTTTGCAGTCACGGTAATGGCCGGTGACAATTGCGGTTTTCCGTTAAGCGTCACGCGACCCGCAGCAATCCAGATCTCGGCTTCCCGGCGCGAGCAAAGGCCGGCCCTTGCCATGCGCTTGGCGAGACGCTCGGGCTTTTCCTCGCCGCTGGCGGCGTTTTGTTCGTCGGTGGTTTCGGGTTTCTTTTGCATCGTGATGTGCTCTACGCTAACGCTCCGCCAAAGAAAAGAAACAAGCAGCAGTTTCTCTGCCGGGGTTCAAATGAAAACCGAAGCCAATCTGCCAACCGGATCATTGACGGCCGGATCATTCATGGAAAGCGCCCTGGAGCAGGCACGCCTTGCCGGTGATCTTGGCGAAGTCCCGGTCGGGGCTGTCATCGTCCTGAGTGGCGAAATCATCGCAGCCGCCGGTAATCGCACCCGTGTCGGCAATGACCCAACTGCTCATGCCGAAATCCTGGCAATCCGCCAGGCCTGTATCGCTCTCGAAAGCGAACGGCTGACCGGCTGCGACTTGTATGTCACGCTCGAGCCCTGTGCGATGTGCGCTGCCGCCATCTCGTTTGCGCGTATCCGGCGGCTTTATTTTGCAGCCCCGGACGTCAAGGGCGGGGCAGTTGAAAACGGAACGATGTTCTATAACCAGCCGACCTGTCACCATGCTCCCGAAGTATACGGAGGCATTGGCGAGGCGCCTGCGCGAGACTTGTTGAAAACGTTTTTTGCTGAACGCCGCTGACTGCGCTGAAGCCTAACCGTTTGGACGCATCGATTGTTCAAGCTCGCGTTTGCGCTTTTCAGCGTTGATGCGCTTGAGTTCGGCAGCCGTATAACCTTCATCGCCGATCGGCGCAGTATCTGAAGGCGTGCGGTATTCGATTGGTGGTTCGGTCAGGTAACGTCGCTGGTAGCCGGTTTTACCCACGGATTTGATCTCGCGGCGCTCGGCACGGACAGCCTTGCTAATCTCGTCGGGCGTACACCGCCGCATGAACTCGCCATTGGGATCACAACTCACATTGGGTATGCCCTGACCGATTGGAGCCTCGATGCGTTCCACACCTTCGCCCGGTTTTGTCGAGCGAAAGCGCCGCAGGTTTTCCTCATACCGGGCACGTGCAGCAGGGTCTGTCTCGGCTGCTTCCGCATCTGCCCGCAGCCGTGCAATGCGCTCCTGTGGCGATTCCGGCCATTCCTGGTCATCCAGATTTTCCGAACCGTCCTGAGGGGTAACCAGCACCTTGTCATCGGGTACAATGAGGTCTGGTCGCGAGCGATAGTCGATATTGGGTCTTTTCTTCTGGAAGGTGATCAGATTCGCCAGGTCTTCAATCGTCTGCTGCTCATGCGTTACGCCTGTTCCATAGGTCGTGCCGCTGGTGCAGCCTGTCAGCAGGCTGCCTGCAAGCAGCACACCGGAAAGGGAAAGCAGCGATTTTGAAACTGTAATCATGATCAAATCCCGCAAGGCACAAATGCCCTGTTCGGTTCCTTTGGCAATCCACGGGTTGAACGCCCCAAATGCGGCCTAATGACGGCATTTTCGGACTTTCTACCGGAAATGGGCAGGCGAGGCAATGTGGCAGTGCCATGATCGCGCTGTTTGCCGACCGATGCGCCGGTTTTGCAACAAGTTCATTCGGCATGTGCCCAACGGGCGGAAATCAGTTTATCACCCTGCTTTTGCCGCCTGTCCCTCGATTTCACGCATGGCGTCAGCATCGCGCAGCGAAAGATCCGGGTAGTCGGGATCACCGCCCACTTCCGGCAGGATGCGCCAGGACCGGGCACATTTCCTGCCTTCAGCCGGCTTGTGAACAACGCCCACGCCTGAAACCTCATCCAGCTTGAAAGCTTCTGCCGGCGCTTCGCCGCTGACAATGCTGATCTGGCTGGTGATGCAGATTTCGGCGAGGTCGAGGCCGCTGATCGCCTCAAGCAGTTCGCTGTCGGCAATATGCACTTCGGGTGCCGATTCCAGCGAGGAACCGATGTTTTTCTCCGCACGCTGTATTTCCAGCGCCCCGGTGACGACACGACGGACCTTGCGCACCTTCTGCCATTTCGCAGCAAGGGCATCATCCATCCATTCAGGCGCTGCACTGGAAAACTGCTCGAGGTGAACCGATCTTGCGCCGGCATGGCGTTGCAGCCAGGCCTCCTCCATGGTGAAGGGCAGCAGCGGAGCCATCCATTTCACGAGATGGTCGAAGAGCACCCCCACCACCTGCAGGGCGGCCTTGCGGCGGATGGAAGAGGGCGCATCACAGTACAGTGCATCCTTGCGCACATCGAAATAGAAGGCCGACAATTCCACCGTCATGAAATTGAAGAGCTGCGAAAATACGCGCTTGAAGTCGAAAGCGTCGTATCCCTCATTGACCACCCTGTCGAGCTGGGCCAGGCGGTGCAGCATCAGCCGTTCCAGTTCCGGCATATCGACAAAGGCAACTGTCTCGCCCTTGTCGTGGGCCAGCGTGCCAAGCATCCAGCGGATCGTGTTGCGCAGCTTGCGGTAGGCGTCGATGTTGGTTTTCAGTATCTCCTTGCCGATGCGCTGGTCTTCCTGGTAGTCGGTGGAGGCGACCCACAAACGCAATATGTCGGCACCCGAATCCTTGATGATGTCCTGTGGGAAAACCTGGTTGTTCAGCGACTTCGACATCTTCCGCCCATCCTCGGCCATGGTGAAACCATGGGTGATGACGGTATTGTATGGTGCGCGGCCCCGGGTTCCGCAGCTTTCAAGAAGCGAGGAATGAAACCATCCCCGATGCTGGTCCGAGCCTTCCAGATAGACGTCGGCAGGCCACTTCAGGTCTTCGCGCTGCTCGAGGCAAAAGGCATGGGTGGAACCGGAATCGAACCAGACATCAAGAATGTCATCGACCTTCTCCCAGTTCTCAATGTCGTTGACGAAGCCCGCCAGGAAGCGCTCTCTTGCGCCTTCAGCATACCATGCGTCTGCACCTTCCTTCGAAAACGCGTCGCGGATACGGGCCGCCAGTTCGTCCGACTGGCCAAATTCCGGCCCGGGGATGACCTGACCTGTCTCCACATGGCGGAATACGCTGATCGGCACACCCCAGGCGCGCTGGCGAGACAGTACCCAGTCCGGACGGTCCTCGATCATGCCGCGCAGGCGGGTCTGGCCGCGGGCAGGGACGAAACGGGTTTCGTCGATGGCCTTGAGGGAGGTTTCGCGCAGCGTACCATGTTCGCTTGCGCCATCCCGGTCCATGTAGACAAACCATTGCGGCGTGTTGCGGAAGATGATCGGCTTCTTCGACCGCCAGGAATGGGGATATTCGTGCTTCAGTCTGCCGCGCGCAAAGAGGTTGCCCTTTTCAATCAGCGCCTTGATGACGCGGTCATTGGCGTCACCTTTCTTGCCCTTGTCGTCGATTACACGGGCAGCACCGCCTTCGGCATCGGGGCCAAATCCCGGCGCATCGGAAGTGTAAAAGCCGGCATCGTCCACGGTGAAGGGGATGGCCGATGAAATGCCCATGGCTTCGATTTCACGAGCCATCGAGGTCCAGATTTCAAAGTCGTCGCGCCCGTGTCCTGGCGCGGTGTGGACGAAGCCCGTACCCGCATCATCGGTGACGTGATCACCTTCAAGCATGGGGACAGCAAAATCATAGCCGCCTGCCAGGCCCGCGAGGGGATGAGCAAGCGTGACGCCCTCCAGTATTCCCCAAGGAACAGTTCCCAATCTCGAATAAGCAAGTTTAGCTTTCTCGAAACACTCAGCTGCGAGACGGTCGGCAAAGATGAGCTTTTCTCCAGGCTGCGGGCCAAAGTCGTTTTCTGCGGCAGTTATCTGATATAATCCGTATTTTACTCGGCTAGAGAAGCAGACTGCGCGGTTGCCCGGAATGGTCCATGGTGTGGTAGTCCAAATCACTACGCTTGAACCTTTAAGCTCCTTTGGAAGAAGAAACTCCTCGTCATCCCCGAAGTCGCCCGCTGATCCCTTATAATCTGCAACAGGAAACTTCACCCACACCGTATCTGATTGATGCTCGTGATACTCGATCTCGGCTTCGGCCAGTGCGGTGCGTTCCACCACCGACCACATGATCGGCTTGGAGCCGCGATAAAGTTGGCCGGTCCTGGCGAATTTCATCAACTCATCGGCGATAATCGCCTCGGCCTCATAGGCCATGGTCAGATACGGGTTCTTGAAATCACCGATAACGCCAAGGCGCTTGAATTCCTCGGTCTGAACGCCCACCCAATGGGCGGCGAAGTCCCGGCATTCCTTGCGGAATTCATTGATCGGAACCTCGTCCTTGTTCTTGCCCTTGGCGCGGTATTGTTCTTCGATCTTCCATTCGATCGGCAGGCCGTGGCAATCCCAGCCAGGCACATAGTTGGAATCATGGCCGCGCATCTGGAAGGACCGAGTGATGATGTCCTTGAGCGTCTTGTTGAGGGCGTGGCCGATATGCAGATTGCCATTGGCATAAGGCGGCCCATCATGCAGGACAAATTTCTTGCGTCCCTTGGACTGTTTGCGCAACTCGCCGTAAAGGCCCATTTCCTCCCAGCGGGCCAGCAATTCCGGCTCTTTCTGTGGCAGGCCTGCCCGCATCGGAAATTCGGTTTTCGGAAGGTTGAGCGTGTCGGACCAGTCGCGCCCGTTGCCAATATATTTTTCTGCGGTGGTTTGAAGGGTTTTCTCGGTCATCTTTGGTTCACCTATGCGCCCGCGCGGTCATCGCTGCGCCTCTGGGTCATCGTGCAAATGGGAGGGTTTTCATCATGGGGATGAAAACAAGAAACGGCGTTCCCGGGACCTGCCTTTTCAGGACAGGGCCGGGCCAATAATTCGCCTGCTCGGGCGCAATGCGAAAAAGGGTTCAAGTGGCCTCATCATCGCGCCTCTAATAACAGCAAGGGTTTAACGAATAAAGACCGGAAAATGCCCATTTGGCCATCTGTTTCCTACCAAACGTCCCGGTCAAGCTTTTCAAACAGCATGCGGCGCATCACGCGGTCGCTGATGGCGGGAAAGAGGCGGCCAAGGAAGGCTAAGGACTTGGCACTGGCCGAGGGTATGATAACCCGCCGGTTTGCCCGCACATTGCGCAGGATGATCTTTGCTGCCATTTGTGGAGTCATCCGCTTTTGCGCATCAGATCCGGCAGGACTGTGCTTTTCGGCCTGATCGGTCTGCATAGGGCCGGGAAAGACACAGGAAACCTTGATGCCGCGCCTGGCAAAGGGCTTCCGGATCGATTTGGCATAAACAGCAATTGCATCCTTGGAGGCTGCATAACTTGCTGCACCGGGATAGCCCAGTACGTGCGAGAGGGAGGAAACGAAAACGAGGTAGCCACCCGAAGCGATACCCCCGCCACTTGCAAGACTGGCGGACATGACCATGGGCGCTTCTGCGTTGAGCCGCAGTAGTTTGAGATGGGCCTTCAGGGGAATATTCTCGAACCTGCCGCTGGCGCTGACCGCGGCATTGAGGACGACGAGATCGAATGGGCCCTTGAGCCGGTCACCGGCAAGCAGGTCATCGAGTGCATCGCGTTCAGAGAGATCGCAATTGATGGCCGTCAGGCCATCTGGCAGACCGCGCTTCCCATCGATATCGATCCCTGTAACCGTCCAGCCCTCGGCAAGGAGTTGTTCGGTTAATGCCTTGCCAAGCCCGCCTGCAAAGCCGGTGACAAGGGCCTGTCTTGCCGGTCCGTTCATCGCAGGGTCCGGCGCGTATATTGCGCGCCGCCCCAATATTGCATCAAGCCGAGATTGATGGAGAAGCGCCGTCCGACAATCTGAGATTCGATCATCTTGGACATCGCATCGGGATCGGCAAAGAAGTTTCGTACAAATCCGGGATTGAAGCCCGCTTTCTCGTGCATGTCAGTCTTTGTCGGACCCGGATGCAGGACCTGGACTTTCACCTGTCCGCGCCATTCTTCCTTGAGCGCGCGCCCAAGGCCGTGCAGCGCGGCTTTCGATGCGGCGTAAGTGGCAAAATTCGATGCGCCCTTGCGCGAGGTCGAGCCAATCAGGGTCAGCTTGCCGCCATGGCGCTTGAGCAGCGGAAAAACGGTATGGGCCATGGCCAGATTGGCAGCAAGGTTGACATCCAGCGTTGTGCGGATGGCTTCGGCTGTTTCCACGGCTGGGTCGCTTACAAAACCGGTGCCTGCATTGAGTACAACATTGTCGAGTGTCTGCCAGTTTAGCTGCGACAGCTTCTTTTTCAGGAGCCTTGCGATCTCGGCCGGCCTCGACTGGTCCAGTTCAAGAAAATGCACGTGATCAAGCAAGCCGGTGAGCCTCTCCATCTCGGGGCTGAGCTTTCTTGCCGTCACCAGGATTTCATGACGTTGCGCCAATCGCATCACCAGCGCCAGTCCGATACCGGTCGTTCCACCGGTGACAATGATCTTGCGCCGAACAATCACGTCTCAACACTCCTCAACCCGGCAAGGATCCTGCGGGCAGCTGCGCTGTCCCTGTCCATCTGTTTGACCAGTGCCTCAACTGATTCGAACTTTTCTTCCGGCCTGATCCAGCCGATCAGTTCAACCGAAATGAACTCGCCATACAAATCGTCATTAAAATCGAAGATGAAGGTTTCGAGCAATGGTGCCCCATTGTCAAAGGTCGGTCGCCTGCCGAAACTGGCAACACCGTCATGAACCCTGCCATCGGCCCGGGTCAGCCTGACCGCATAAATGCCATGGCGAAGCATTGTGGCGGGATGCAATTTGATATTGGCAGTAGGAAAGCCAAGCGTGCGGCCCAATTGTGCGCCTTTCTGGACATATCCCCGAACGCGCCACGGACGCCCAAGCAACACGGCTGCGCGTTCCACATCGCCATCTTCCAGTGCGTTGCGAATCCGCGAAGAGGAGACACGCTCGCCGCCAGCATCGACAAACCGCTCTACGCTGGTCAACGAAAAGCCTAGTGTTTCGCCGGAGTTTTCCAGCATGTTGGTATTACCACGCCGGTTCTTGCCGAACTGGAAATTGAACCCGGTCACCACGTGTGCTGCGCCAAGGTCACGGACCAGGATCTGTTCGATAAACTCTTCTGCGTCCATCCCCGAAAGCTCTGCATTGAATGGCAGCGAAACGATTGCGTCAAATCCCATCGAAAGCAGGATTTCAGACTTCAGGTGCGGCGGAGTTATACGGAAGACCGGGTTTTGCGGCCTGAAGAAAGTGCGTGGATGCGGCTCGAAGGTCAGCACTATGGAAGGCACAGCCATTTTTCGCGCGATGGCAAGTGCATCGCCAAGAACCGCCTGGTGGCCGAGGTGAACGCCGTCAAAATTGCCGATTACAATTACCCCGCCCCGAAGCTCCTGCGGGAAATCTTCGCTGGTCTGATAAATCCGGCTGTCGGGTTCCTTGCCAAAATCTGCCCGGTTACCTGCCTTGCCAGTCTCGTTCATCTCGGTTCACCAGCGAAGACGGGGAAGATAGGCGATCGGGGACGCGCTGTTTGCGGCGAGAAAGGCCTGCACACCCGCGTGGTCCGGTTCGTCGGCTGGACCGTATTCGCCTGCATGGATGCCGGCGCTGACATAGAGGGCATCGATACCATAATTGAGCGCTCCCCTTATGTCGGTTGGCAGGCCATCGCCGATGCCCAGTATGCGGCTTTTCTTGAATTTGTGTCCACTCAGTTGCTCAGCCTCATCGATTGCCGTGTCATAGATCGGGTGATGCGGCTTCCCTGCGATCAGTGTTTCGCCTCCCAGCGCCTCATATTCACGGGCAATCGCGCCGGCGCAATATTCAAGATGGTCGCCAACTTCCACGACGATGTCGGGATTGGCGCAGATGAAAGCAAGGCCGCGAGCTTTCAGGCGGGTCAGGAGCGCCGCATAATCGGCGGGGGTTTCGGCCTGTTCGTTCCAGAGGCCCGAACAGATCACCGCCTCGGCCTCCTCTTCAGGTACCAGGTTGACCTCTATGCCCTCGAACAGGTTGAGGTCCTTTTCGGGCCCGATGTGAAACAGGTTGGAGGGCGCCTGCCTGATCAGGCTGCGGGTTACATCGCCGGAAGTAACCACATCGTCGAAGGTGCCCTCGGGCACGCCGAAATTCTGCAGCTGCGCCTTGACGGATTTGCGCTGGCGCGGCGCATTGGTGATCATCATGACACTGCCGCCTTTTGCGCGGAAGGCGGATAACGCCTTGATCGTGTCCGGCCGGGCACGCACGCCATTGTGCAACACACCCCATACATCGCAGAGCAGCAGGTCGTAATCATCCGCGATCTCGGACAAGCCGCCAATGCGCCGTGTTTCTGTGTTGGTCAGGGTCATATATTGTTCTTTGTCTGTGAAATGAAAGCAGGAACAGGTCGTTCCGGCAGCCGGTAATTCGTGCAGGACGCAAGGCAAATGCCTGTGCGCAAGCTGTGTGGCAAAGCTCCCCCTCAAGGTCAAGCCGCATGTCGGCGCAACCGACCGGTTGCGCGCTCTTGATGCGGCCACCTTAAACATGTTCGCTTACCATTTTGGCGTGTAGCGCTATCTGTATGGTCCTGCTTTGTGCATAATGAGAAGGGTAAATTTGGGCCATGCCGACCCCATGCGAGCCCGGCAAACAAATGTGAGAGCCAATCGGTCATGTCGCCAGTGCGCCATATCTGGATACTGCCCCTGATGCTGCTGTTTCTTGCGGCTTGTGCGGGAGCATTTTTCCTGTTGCCGGGCGAACGCCCGCAGAACCGCTCAATCCTTCTGGCGCTTGCGGTTTTCACGATCCTGTCGATCGTCTTTCTTTATGCTTGGGTGACCTGGCGTTCGCGCCAGATCGAACAAAAGCTTCATGAGGCACTCTTTCTGGAAGCCGAAGCGCTAAAGCGCCTTGGTTCGTTCGATGGGGGCAGCCGACACATTGAGGAAGGGATCAGGCAGCAGATTGTCAGCCTTGAGCAAAGAGTTGAGGCGCAGGAACGCCTGGCGGCAGAACATCCCTTCGAACGCACTGCCGGGAGCCGCGAGGCGGGTATTGCGCAAGCAGATGGCGTTCATTTTGACAACAAGGTGGTGCCGCTCAACAAGGCCAGGAGACAATCGGCCTCGCCAGCGGAAAAGGAGCGCCGGAAACAGGCTCCCAGGATCAATCGGATTGAAGACGCGCAGATTTTCTTTCGCATGCAGCCGGTAATCAACCTTTTGTCGCGCAAGGTGGTTGCCCTGGACGCGTCTGCCTTCGTCAGATTGGGTGATGAAGCTGTTCCTTTCAATGCGCCTTCCGCGCGTTCGGGGCTGGAACCGGATGAGTTGAATCTGGCGATGTTCAACTGGCTTTGCCGGGTGTTGCGTCAGCTGGAAGCCGATGGATCCAGCCTGCCGGTCCACTTCCCGCTGACAAATCCCGGCCCCACTTCGAGCGATGGCTGGAATGCATTGGTGCAGGGCGCAATGAGCGACCGGAAGGCACAGGAAAGGCTGGTGCCAGTCATCGATCATGGCGGTCTGGCAAAGTTCATGGCGGACGACGCACAGGCAATTCTGGCTCTTCGCGAGACTGGTCTTAAGTTGTGCCTCGGGGGCCTAATGGGGTTTGCAGATGCAAGTCAGGCAGCTGCGTCGGGTCATTTCACGAAAATGAAAATGGATGCCCGGCAGTTACTGCGTTATCGCAGGAATGAACGCGAGCGGATTGCCGACCAACTTTTGCCATTTCTGGAACGCCGGGCCATTCCGCTGTTTGTCACCGCTGTTGATGAGGCCCATCAGGCGAGCCAGCTGATCGATCTGGGTATTGCCGGTGGGCAGGGGGGATATATCGCGCCAGCCAAGCCGCTCCGGATGTTCCGCGATATCGACCCGGATGCCCCGAAGGTTCCGCCGGCGAGGGATGTTCCGGCAGGTTGATCCTCAACTCCCGCCTTGTGTGTCCCGCAAACTGCAGGCCTGCTATTAACCGGTTTTGGCATTGCCGGTTGATTCTCGCCTGCTATCGCCATTTTCTTGTCGGCCCGCGTTGACAATGCTTTCCGGACTTCCTATTTCAGCGCCTGCTAGCACTCTCTGGTAGGGAGTGCTAGCAGGTAACAAACTCTGATTCCCACTGATTTTCGCTGAAGCATGTAAATCAGGTGAAACAGGTAAATCGTTCATAGAAATGGGAAAAACAACGATGGCTAAGATGAAATTCCGCCCATTGCACGACCGCGTCGTGGTCCGCCGGGTTGAATCCGAAGAAAAAACCGCTGGTGGCATCATCCTGCCGGACACCGCCCAGGAAAAGCCTTCCGAAGGCGAAATCATCGCAGTCGGCTCAGGCGCCCGCGATGAAAGCGGCAAACTGGTTCCACTGGATGTCAAGATTGGCGACCGCGTGCTTTTTGGCAAATGGTCCGGCACGGAAGTCAAGATCGACGGCAAGGACGTCCTGATCATGAAAGAATCCGACATCATGGGCATTATCGGCTAGTCAGCCGGACCCCGTATTTCAAATTAATCCTGTGGTTTGACCACTCATTATTCAGGAGCAGAAAATGGCTGCAAAAGAAGTCAAGTTCGGCCAGAGCGCCCGCGAGAAAATGTTGCGTGGCGTCGATATTCTTGCCGACGCTGTAAAGGTAACCCTCGGCCCGAAAGGCCGTAACGTCGTTATCGAAAAGTCCTTCGGCGCACCGCGCATCACCAAGGACGGTGTAACGGTTGCCAAGGAAATCGAACTGGAAGACAGGTTCGAGAACATGGGCGCACAGATGGTGCGCGAAGTTGCCTCCAAGACCAACGATATTGCCGGTGACGGCACGACCACTGCCACGGTACTGGCGCAGTCGATCGTTCGCGAAGGCGCCAAGGCAGTTGCCGCCGGCATGAACCCGATGGACCTCAAGCGCGGCGTCGACATGGCTGTTGCCGAAGTCGTTGCCGACCTCAAGAAAAAAGCCAAGAAGATCAAGACGTCCGAGGAAGTTGCCCAGGTCGGCACGATTTCCGCCAATGGCGAAAAGGAAATCGGCGAAATGATCGCGCATGCGATGCAGAAAGTCGGCAATGAAGGCGTTATCACTGTCGAGGAAGCCAAGACCGCCGAAACCGAACTGGAAGTCGTTGAAGGCATGCAATTCGATCGCGGTTACCTGTCACCTTACTTCGTGACAAATCCAGAGAAAATGATTGCGGGCCTCGAAGACCCGTACATCCTGCTGCACGAGAAGAAACTCTCGAACCTTCAGGCAATGTTGCCGGTACTGGAAGCCGTCGTTCAGTCCTCCCGTCCCCTGCTGATCATCGCAGAAGACGTGGAAGGTGAAGCCCTTGCAACGCTCGTCGTTAACAAGCTGCGTGGCGGCCTTAAGATCGCTGCTGTCAAGGCTCCCGGCTTTGGTGATCGCCGCAAGGCAATGCTTGAGGATATCGCCATCCTGACCGGTGGTCAGGTGATTTCCGAAGATCTCGGCATCAAGCTGGAAAACGTTACCCTTGACATGCTTGGCAAGGCCAAAAAGGTCGAAATCTCCAAGGAAAACACCACCATCGTTGATGGTGCTGGCAAGAAAAAGGAGATCGAGGGCCGCGTTAACCAGATCAAACAGCAGATCGAGGAAACCAGCTCCGATTATGATCGTGAAAAACTGCAGGAGCGCCTGGCGAAACTCGCCGGCGGTGTTGCCGTCATCCGCGTTGGTGGCTCCACCGAAGTGGAAGTGAAAGAGCGCAAGGACCGCGTTGATGACGCGCTCAATGCAACCCGTGCAGCTGTTGAAGAAGGTATTGTTCCCGGCGGTGGCACCGCTCTGGCACGTGCTGCCAGCAACATTTCTGCCAAGGGTGAAAACGACGACCAGGAAGCCGGCATCAACATTGTGCGCCGCGCCCTACAGTCGCCGCTTCGCCAGATTGCGAGCAATGCGGGAGCGGAAGCTTCAATCGTTGCCGGCAGAGTTATCGAGAACAAGTCTGCCACTTTCGGCTTCAACGCACAGACCGGCGAATATGGTGACATGCTTGCCATGGGTATCGTTGATCCGGTCAAGGTGGTTCGCACTGCCCTCCAGGACGCTGCATCCATTGCAGGCCTGCTGATCACCACCGAGGCAATGGTCGCCGAAGCTCCGAAGAAGGACAATGGCGGCGGCGGAATGCCCGACATGGGTGGCATGGGCGGTATGGGCGGCATGATGTAAGAACCCGCATATGCGGGTTCGCCATCACGGCGCCTCATCCGGGCAAACCGAAATTGCCGAGGCATTTTCGCTGGCCGGATGAACCAGTCAATCCACCAGATAGTCTGAAAGGGCGGCCCTCGGGCCGTCCTTTTTTTGTTTGCGCCTCAACCGAAAAGCAACTTTTCTGCTGGATGCAAACGTGTCACGCGATCTTTTCAAGGAAAAAATGTTGATCTTGATCAAAGCATCCAAACACGCCTTGCAGCAGATTTACTACGGAGGGAATGCAACCTTAGCGAACATCATGAGGTGTTATCATGTTCCGCATTCTGACTGCCGTCCTTTTCGCGGGAACGGCCATTTTCTCCTCTTCCCTTGCCAATGCCAGTGAATTTCGGGAAACGGCACTCGAAATCTTCAAGCCGCTTCCCTCAACCATTCCCGCTCTTGCCGAAAACCCGATCACGCCGGCGAAGATCGACCTTGGCAAAGCGCTATTTTTTGATCCGCGCATGTCAGCGTCCGGCGTTTTTTCCTGCAATTCCTGCCACAACCTTGCTACCGGTGGTGACGACAATCTGGAGACGTCCATCGGCCATGGTTGGCAAAAGGGGCCACGCAACGCACCAACAGTCCTGAACTCCGTCTTCAATGAAGCGCAGTTTTGGGATGGCCGCGCCGCCGATCTTGCCGAGCAGGCAAAGGGCCCGGTCCAGGCCGGTGTGGAAATGGCGAACACGCCCGATAACGTGATTGCAACCCTCAACTCAATGCCGAAATACCAGGAGTGGTTCAAGGACTCCTTCCCCGATGAAGCTGACCCGGTCACCTTTGACAATTTCGCAAAGGCGATCGAGGCGTTCGAGGCAACCCTGATAACTCCCTCGCCCTTCGATACTTGGCTCAACGGCGACGACGCCGCGTTGAATGATGACCAGGTAGCAGGCCTGCAACTGTTCATCGACAAGGGTTGTTCAGCCTGTCACTCCGGCGTGAACATCGGTGGCCATGGGTATTATCCGTTCGGCCTTATCGAAAAACCTGGCGCAGAAATCCTGCCTGAAGGCGACAAGGGCCGCTTTGCGGTGACCGAAACGGTGAGCGATGAATACGTGTTCCGCGCTTCACCCCTTAGGAACATCGCCGAAACCGCGCCCTATTTCCATTCCGGCAAGGTGTGGGACCTCAAGACAGCCGTGCAGATCATGGCTGAGTCCCAACTGGGTGAGGCACTTTCGGACGGCGAGGCTGATCAGTTGGTATCATTCCTCGAAAGCCTGACCGGCACTATTCCAGAAGTGGTTTACCCGATCCTGCCGCCTGAAACGGCTAGCACACCACGTCCGACCGGTGACGTTCTCCCCCAATAAAGGCTTC
>CAZIPH010000025.1:0-41019 GCA_964541115.1 uncultured Salaquimonas sp. | reverse complement strand
GCTAGGGTTTGCTTGAAGTCCGTCCAAAGGGTGGTTAGATCAGGGGATGATGATTCAAACGTGATAGGAATAGTGAATGGTTGCTGTCTTCTGGCTTCTTGATACCGTGCTCAGCCTGGTCTGGTGGCTTGTTATTCTGAACGTCATCTTTTCCTGGCTGTATGCGTTCAACGTCGTGAACTCGTCCAACCGGTTCGTGTCGCAGATCGGCAGCATGCTCTACCAGTTGACCGAACCCTTGCTGGCACCCATACGGCGATTCGTGCCGAACCTGGGGGCCATCGACATTTCCCCGATCATTCTTCTCCTGGCGATAGCCTTTCTGCGGATATTCCTGCGCTCAACGGTCGCCCCCGCCATGGGCGTGTTCGCCTATTAGGACCGGCCGTACCGGTAATCTGCCTCAATCGGATCAGCGGCCGTCATTCAGCGTTCTGCAGAACCGCGCAGGCAATGCGCTCGCCAGCATCGCCCGATGGCTGGCTTGAATAGTCGTCCGGTCCCGAATGGATGATTATCGCTGACCCGTCATCGTCCATGAGCGGGTTTTCGCCTCCCGAGATGCTCAGCTTTTCGGTGAAGAATTCGGTAACCACGCGGTTGTCAGCGCTGGCGTTGACGTTCGGAAAATCTCCGGGATGGGGTCCTTCCGCACTTTGAATTCCGTGTTTCCTGTCACCGGCCAGATGACCACCGGCGCTTTCGAAACCGGTCTGCGGGTCGCATTCGCCAACCTCATGGACATGAAAGCCATGGGGACCCTGTGGAATATTGCCGACGCCAACCAGGACATGCACATAGCCCGATTCACTGTCCTTGATGGTCACCGAGCCAATCGTATTGCCATTCCTGTCGATGAAGGCGCCGTTGAGAAGTTCGGCCCTGGCTGATCCTGCCACTGCAACTGCAAGCGCACTGGCCACAAACCCGGCCACAAAACCGATTCGGCGGTAAAAAATCCTCTTCGTCGTTTTGTCTGTATTCTGTTCCATGAATATCCTCCTTGCGAGAGGACAAACGCGGCAGGGGCAATATTGTTCAATTGCAGAGCATCGGAGGACTTGTGCCAGCCGCCTGCTCGCATGAAGCGCAGTCAGGTTTCAGATGTTGCCAACTATTGCCTGGCGCGCTCGATTGCCTCGATGATCATCTTTTTTGCAATCGCGGCATCCATCCAGTCGCCGATCTTTACCCATTTGCCGGGTTCCAGGTCCTTGTAGTGCTCGAAGAAATGCTGGATCTGCTGCAGGGTAATGTCAGGCAGGTCGGTATAGTTGTTCACATTGTCGAAGCGGGCGGAAACTCCCCTGGAAGGAACGGCGATGACCTTTTCGTCCTGGCCGCCATCATCTTCCATCACAAGGACGCCGATGGGCCTGACCGAGATCACGCAGCCGGGAACGAGCGGCCGGCTATTGGCGATCAAGACGTCGATCGGGTCCCCGTCCAGCGACAGCGTGTGGGGGACGAAGCCGTAATTGCCCGGATAAGTCATGGGAGTATAAAGAAACCGGTCGACAACCAGCGTGCCCGCTTCCTTGTCGAGTTCGTATTTGATCGGATGACCGCCGACGGGAACCTCAACAATGACATTTACGTCGTCGGGCGGGTTGGAGCCAATGGAAATGGCATCAATGCGCATGGGATAGCTTTCCTCTTTCTTGGCCATCTGTGTCGGCCATCCTGGTTGGCCAAATCTGTATTGGGGGATACGTGCGCTGACAATTGGCAAATGGTCGCTGACGCACTAGGATATCTGCGGGGTTAACGGAGAATGACCATGCATTCTGACATGCTGCCCAAGCCCGGCCTGTTTGCCGCCGCCCTGATCCTGCTTTCGCTTTCAGCCACATCTCCTGTTGCGGCACAGGGTATCACCAGCGCCTATTCGAAACTCGACTTCGACAATGGCTGCCAATGGGCGGAAAGCCAGTCCGAAGAGGAAGCGCAAATGGGCGGCAGTGCCGTCTGTGCGGGATTTGGCGAATATGACGTGCATTTTGCAGAGTGGGATATAAGGCAGTTCCTCGCCTATGGCCCGGTGGATGATCCTGAAGCCTTTGCCAGTGGCTTTGGCCAGTGGAACAGTGTCCATGACGTTATCGAGTGGCGGCTTGAGGGCGACCGGCCCTTTGCCACGATCCATCGCTGGTTTCTCGACAATATCGATCCAGACACCGGTGCCGCAGTACCTGAAAGCCGCGGGCAGGTGCTGGCGATTGCAACAGTCGCCGATCCTGCATTGCCGGAAGGCCAGCGCAAGTCCTGCGTGGTCGGATATGTCGATGCGCTTGCCAACAGCGATGCCAATGTGATGGCGCGCAAGGTTGCCGACGAAATTGCCCGTGATTTCCGCTGCGGCTTCGACAAGCCGGCCTATCACGGCATCAGAGGTCCGCTCTCCGGCTCACCCTATGCGATTGCCGACCAGGACTAGCCCCGAAGCCTGAAATGGCATTGTTGCTGAATTGACCCCGGTGAATTGACATTGCCGTGCTAACAGTCTGTGCTGCCGTCAAATTCAAACCGGATCAGCAACAGGAAACGCCATGCCGCAAACAGCCGATATCAACCGCCGTATTGTTCTTGCCGAACGCCCGAAGGGCATGCCGGACGACAACACCTTGCGCCTTGAAGAAGCCGCCGTGCCGGAAGCGGGCAGGGGGCAGATGCTGCTGCGGAGTGTCTATCTATCGCTGGATCCCTACATGCGGGGGCGGATGAACGATGCCAAGTCCTATGCAACGCCGGTGGAAATCGGCGGCGTCATGACGGGACAGGTGGTTGCCGAGGTCGTTTCGTCCAATCTTGAGGGCTATGAAAAGGGCGACATGGTGCTGGCCCCTTCCGGCTGGCAGGACTGGTTTGTTTCCGATGGCAGCGGCGTGATGAACCTTGGCAAGTCGCCGGAAAATCCGTCCTGGTCGCTTGGCATTCTTGGCATGCCCGGCTTTACCGCCCATGCGGGCCTCTTGCATATCGGCGAACCCAGGCCGGGCGAGACCGTGGTGGTGGCAGCAGCTTCCGGCCCGGTTGGAGCAACGGTTGGCCAGATCGCGAAGATAAAGGGTTGCCGGGTGGTCGGGATTGCTGGTGGCGCGGAAAAATGCGCGCATGTGGTGGATAATCTCGGTTTCGATGTTTGTATCGACCACAAGGCGGACGATTTTGCGAAGCAGATCAAGGACGCCTGCCCCGACGGTATCGATGTCTATTTCGAAAATGTTGGCGGCAAGGTGCTCTACGCTGTCCTGCCGCTTCTCAATCCGTTCGCCCGCATGCCGGTTTGCGGTATCGTCTCATGGTACAATGCGACCGGCCTGCCGGAAGGCCCGGACATGGCTCCCGTCATCATGGGCACGATCCTGCGCATGAAGGTCAAGGTGCAAGGCTTCATCATCTTCGACAGTTTTGGCGCCGATCACTACCGCCAATTCGTCAGTGACATGACCGGCTGGATCAGGGACGGCAAGGTCCTCTACAAGGAACAGGTGGTCGAGGGGCTGGAAAACGCGCCTGCCGCCCTCAATGACGTGCTGACGGGCAGGAGCTTCGGCAAGATGGTGGTGAAGGTTGGGTAGGGATCAGTCCCAGGCATAGGCCAGCTTGCGAAGGTCCTTGCCATCGAAGCTTTCGCGGCCCTCGGCGATCAGCTTGCCGCCGCCATTTTCATAAAAGCGCACGGCAGGCTCATTGTCTGCCAGCACCCACACTACATGGCCGGAAAGGCCGCGCCTGTTGAGTTCGCCCCTGGCAGCGAGGAAGAGGTGCGAGCCAAAGCCGACTCCCTGGTATTCCGGCAGAAGGTAGAGTTCGTAGATCTCGCCGGCATGAGGAAGTGTCTGGACACGGTTGCGCCCGATCGTGGCATAGCCGACAATCCGCTCCTGCATTTCCAGAACGAGAATGACGGTGTGACGGTCGATGGCCTTGGCCCACCAGGCAGGTCCCCGGCGCTGGATCATCCTGTTCAGCGCGGCATGGGGCAGCATGCCGCCATAGGCATTGGTCCATGACTGGTCATGGACGCGGGCAATTGCCTCGCAATCCTCGCGCCTTGCCCGCCTTGTATTGACCGTCAACGTGTTCATGGGGACAGCATACGTTAACGATTTGTTAACCAGCAAGCGCCCTGAACAAAAATACCGAAAAAAATGCCTGCAGGACATTTATCCCACAGGCATGGATTCACTCACCGCAAAAGGTGATTCATTGTGGCACAACCAACGGCAATACCGGCAAGCCGGCCGCTCAGGCAGCGCCCAGATTGCGGCTTTTCTCGAAGCGCTTGCGCTCATGGGGATCGAGATAGAGCTTGCGCAGGCGAATCGTTTTCGGGGTAACCTCGACCAGTTCATCGTCCTGGATCCAGGAAAGCGCCCGCTCCAGGGTCATGCGAATCGGCGGGGTCAGCTTGACCGCCTCGTCCTTGCCGGAGGCACGCATGTTGGTCAGTTTCTTGCCCTTGAGGACGTTTACTTCAAGATCATTGTCGCGGGTGTGAATGCCGACGATCATTCCGGCATAGACCTTTTCGCCCGAATCGATGAGGAAGGGGCCGCGATCCTCAAGGTTGAAGATCGCATAGCTGACGCTCTCGCCGCTCTCATGGGAGATCAGAACGCCCTGAACCCTGCCGCCGATCGGGCCCTTGTAGGGCTCATAGGCATGGAACAGGCGGTTCATGATTGCGGTGCCGCGCGTATCGGTCATGAGTTCGGACTGGTAGCCGATCAGGCCACGCGTCGGGGCATGGAAAACCAGGCGTACACGGTTTGCGCCGGAGGGGCGCAATTCGATCATGTCGCCCTTGCGCTCTGACATCTTCTGGACGACCGTGCCGGAATATTCCTCGTCGACGTCGATGACGACTTCCTCGACAGGCTCCAGCCGGTTGCCGTTCTCGTCTTCCTGCATCACCACACGGGGGCGGGAGACGGCCAGCTCAAAGCCTTCGCGCCGCATGGTTTCAATCAGCACTGCCAACTGCAATTCGCCGCGGCCCGAGACGTAGAAAGAGTCCTTGTCCTGCGCTTCCTCGATCTTCAGTGCGACATTGCCCTCGGCCTCCTTGTACAGGCGGTCGCGGATGACTCGGCTGGTCACCTTGTCGCCCTCGGTGCCGGCGAGCGGTGAATCGTTGACAATGAAGGACATGGTAACGGTAGGCGGATCGATCGGCTGGGCCTGGAGCGGCACGGTAACAGACGGATCACAGAACGTGTCCGCAACGGTGCCCTTCTGCAGACCGGCAATGGCAACGATGTCGCCGGCATGGGCCACATCCAGTGCAACGCGCTCCATGCCGCGGAAAGCAAGGATTTTCGAGATACGGCCGGTTTCCAGAACCTTGCCCTCGGCGTTCATCACCTTGGCGGCCTGATTCGGCTTGATGGAGCCGGAATGAATACGGCCAGTGATGATGCGGCCAAGAAAGTTGTCTGCCTCGAGAATGGTTCCGATCATTCGGAAGGGACCTTCGCCCACGGTGGGCTCGGGAACATGTTCCAGGATCAGGTCGAAGAGCGGAGCGAGCCGTGTGTCCTGCGGGCCCTCTGGCGCGGTATTCATCCAGCCATCGCGGCCCGAACCGTAAAGGATCGGGAAGTCGAGCTGCTCATCGGTTGCGTCCATATTGGCGAACAGGTCGAAAACCTCGTTGACCACCTCATCGGCTCGCGCATCATGACGGTCGATCTTGTTGATCGCGACGATGGGTTTCAGGCCAACCTTGAGGGCCTTGCCAACCACGAACTTGGTCTGTGGCATCGGGCCTTCGGCAGCATCTACCAGCAGAACGGCACCGTCGACCATAGACAGGATACGCTCAACCTCACCGCCAAAATCGGCGTGGCCGGGTGTGTCGACGATGTTGATTCGGGCGCCTTTCCACTCGACAGAAGTGGCCTTGGCAAGAATGGTGATGCCGCGTTCCCTCTCCAGGTCATTGGAGTCCATCATGCGCTCTTCGGTGCGCTGATTTTCGCGGAAAGTGGAAGACTGCTTCAGCAGTTCGTCAACGAGTGTTGTCTTGCCATGATCCACATGGGCAATGATCGCAATGTTGCGCAGGGTCATCGGTTTTGCCTTGATCGGGAGGAGGGCGCCGGGCATGTGACCAGCCCCTGACGCTGTCAGTTTGGCCGCTCCATACAGTGTTTTAGGCCAAAGAGGAAGGGTACCTCCTTGGCTTTTTAAAGGGGGTGGCTATGGTGTCGATTACTTCGACTTCGGGGACAGGTCATGAAGAACAGAATCGGTGATTTCATCTGGGGCCGTGATCCGCGCTACGGTCATGCCTTCGACTACGCCATGATTGTGCTGATCGTGATCTCGATCTGTGCGATGGCGCTGGAAACTCTGCCCGGCTTTCCGCGTGAGTTGTGGTCCGACAATATTCTGGCACTTGACTGGGTCGTTGTGGTCATTTTCACAATAGAATACGGGCTGCGGCTCTGGACGGCGCCCTCGAAGCTCAAATATGTGTTTTCCTTCTGGGGCCTGATCGACCTGATAGCAATTGCGCCGTTCTGGGCCGGTCTATTCCTCGGCATACCGGGCGGGGAGGCATTGTTCACGCTACGGATATTGCGGCTGGCCAAACTGCTGCGGTTCGTTGCCAACATGGAGGTGATCGAGCGCAGCTTCCAGCTCGTATGGCGTGAAATGCTGGTATTTTTCCTGCTCGCAGTGCTGGTCATGTTCGTGACTGCGGTAGGCATCTACACCTTCGAGAATGAAGCCCAGCCGGAAGCCTTTCCCTCGATACCCCATTCCTTCTGGTTTGCGGTCACATCCCTGACGACAGTGGGATATGGTGACATTTATCCGATCACTGTCATGGGAAAACTCTTCACATTTTTCGTTTTGATGATCGGCCTTGGAATTGTTGCCCTGCCAGTTGGGCTGGTTTCCTCTGCATTCACCCAGGCTCGGGAAGAGGAAAAACAGCGCAAGGTCGAGCGGATACAGGCGCTGAAGGATGCAAGGCGCTCGATCAGGGATGTCGGGGAACTGGCGGATGATCCCGACTGATCGAAACAAAGGCAGATGAAAAAGGCGGCAAACCGGTTGCCGCCCCTTGTATCAATCATCAGCCCCGATCAGGCATTGCGAACCGGGTCGAGCGTGACCTTGTAGAGTTCGCTGTCAGCACGGTCCATCAGGCGGACGGTCATCTGACCGGTAGCTCCTTCGATGTCGACCAGACCGAAGAACTGCAGGCCCATTGAAGGCGGCAGGTTGACACCCTGACCTTCGGCGGGAGCCTTCACATACTTGACCTCTGGTCCAAATGTGCCGTCCAGGGCATTGGGACCGAAGGTGCCGGCATGAAGCGGGCCGGAGACGAACTCCCAGAACGGGTTGAAGTCCTGGAAAGCAGCCTTTGACGGATCGTAATAATGCGCTGCGGTATAGTGTACGTCCGCAGTGAACCAGACCATGTTTTCGATGCCGGCATTCTTTGCAAAACGCAGCAGGTCGGCAACCTCCAGTTCGCGTCCTTTTGCCGGGCCGTCAACGCCATCGGCAATGCCTTCGGAGCCTGACTGTTCGCGGAAGTTGTCCCAAACGATCAGGCCGATTGGCTGATCGGAGGCAATTACTTTCCACGTTGCCTTTGAGGCCACCAGTTCGCGCTTCAGCCAGGCAAGCTGATCAGCACCAAAGACCCGCTGGTCGTCGGTGAAGGTTTCGGTCATAGTTGCCGTGTTCGGGCCGCGGTAGGAGCGCAGGTCGATGAAGAACACATCGAGATGTGGGCCATAGGCGATCTTGCGGTAGACGCGGCCGGGTTCTGCGGGGGTGTAGCGGATCGGGGTCATTTCATGGAAGGCGCGCGCCGCGCGGGCAGTCAGCAACTGGACCGATTTTTCGCTATAGCGGTCATCGGCCATCATGTCCTTGGAATCCGACCAGTTGTTAACAACCTCGTGGTCATCCCACTGGAAGAAGGTCGGGCAGATTGCGTTCATCTCCTGAACGTGCCGGTCCATCATGTTGTATTTCCACTGGGCGCGGAACTCATCAAGGCTTTCGGCGACCTTGCGCTTTTCATCGATCAGGACGGTGTTCTTCCACTTGCTGCCATCCTTGAGTTCGACCTCGTCCTTCATCGGACCGTCAGCATAGATGGTGTCGCCGGAATGGATGAAGAAGTCAGGCTCGTGGCGGGCCATGGTGGCATAGGTTGCCATGCCTTCATCATCAATGCCCCAGCCCTGGCCTGCGGTATCACCTGACCAGGCAAAGCGGATGTTTCGGCGGGCTGTTGGCGCGGTACGGAACTGGCCGGTGATCATTTCGGACGTCGAATTCATGTCGGACAGGTCAGCCAGTTGCATCCGGTAGAAAATATCCTGGTCAGATGGCAGGTCGGCCAGCAGGCGCTTGACCGCGAAGTCGCTCTCGGGAAGCGCATCCATGGCCGGGAGCCGGCGGGCATTGGCGAAGTCGCTGGTAGTGGAAACCTCGAACATCACGCGGCTCGGGCGGTCCGCCCGGGTCCAGATCATGCCCGAGGTCGTATCAACGTCACCGGACTGAACGCCGTGGGTGAACGCAGGGCGGCTGTTTGCCCTCGAATAAGCGGGCATTGCCAGGCCGCTGGCAGCGGCAAGAGTGAACGCGGAACCGGTTTGCAGAAATTTGCGACGTGAAGTCTTGCTGATAAAGGCTTTCATGATCGTCTCCCTGATGTTGCCCGCTCAGTGACGGGTAACAGGCAGACTAGCGCCGCATTGTTTCAGCGCATTGGCAGTTGATTGACACTTCATTGAAGGAAAGGTGACGCAAGCTTGCCTCAGGACAGGGTCAGACGAGACCCCGCCCTGCCAGCATTGCGTCCGCGGTGGGCATCCTGCCACGGAAGGCCTTGTAGGTTTTTTCGGGGTCCACCGAGCCGCCTGCGGCATATATGTGCTTTTTCAACTTCTTCGCCATCGCGGCGTCAAAGGCATTGCCGGTTTCCTCGAATGCCTGGAAGGCATCGGCGTCGAGAACCTCGGACCACATGTAGGAATAATAGCCGGCCGAATAGCCATCGCCGGAAAAGACATGGGCAAAGTGCGGTGTGCGGTGCCGCATGATGATCGCCCCGGGCATTTTCAGTTCCTGAAGTTTCTGCGACTCGAATGCCATCGGGTCTTTCACATCGGCGCCAGCGGTATGATAGGCCATGTCGATGAAGGCTGAGGAAGTGAACTCGATCGTCTGGAAGCCGGCATTAAAGGTTTCAGCGGCCAGCACCTTGTCGATCAGCTCCCTGGGAATCGGCTCGCCGGTCTTGTAGTGAACGGCGTGTTTTCCAAGAATCTCGGGCACCATCAACCAGTGTTCGTAGAGCTGTGACGGCAGTTCGACGAAATCGCGCGAAACGGCGGTCCCGGAAACGGAGGGATAGGTCACGTTGGAAAGCATGCCATGCAGGGCATGGCCGAATTCATGGAAAAGCGTGCGCGCATCATCAAGCGAGAGAAGCGCGGGTTCGCCCTTCGCGAAGTTCATGACGTTGTAAATGATCGGCTTCTGCCCCTTCTTTCCGGACTTTGTTGTCAGCTTGTGCTGGCTTTGAAAAGCGCTCATCCAGGCACCTGAACGCTTGGAGGAACGGGCGAAATAGTCGCCGAGGAAAGTCGCAATCCGCTTGCCGGACTTGTCCTTCACGGCGAAGACGCGCACATCGGGATGATAGGCGGGGGCGTTCTTCCTCTCTTTCAGGGTGATGTCAAAAAGTCGGTTTGCAACATCGAAACAGGCCTCGATTACCCGGTCCAGTTCGAAATAGGGTTTCAACTCGCTTTCGGAGAAATCAAATTTTTCCTTGCGCAGTTTTTCTGCATAGTAGCGCCAGTCCCAGGGGGCAATCTTGTGATTGCCGCCCTCGGCTGTAATCATTGCCTGGAGCTCCTCTTCTTCGCTGGCGGCCTTGTTGACGGCCTTTTCCCAAACGGTTTCAAGCAGTCCGCTTACCGCATCAGGTGTCTTGGCCATCGTGTTGTCGAGCTTGAGCTCGGCATAGTTGGCATAGCCGAGCAGTTTTGCCTTTTCTGCCCGCAATTGGAGAATCTGGGCAACAATCCCGCGATTGTCGGTCTCGCCCTCATTCTCGCCGCGTGCCGCCCAGGCCCGGAAGGCCTTTTCACGCAAATCGCGGCGCTCGCTCATTGCCAGGAACGGTTCGATGACGGAGCGCGAAAGCGTGATTGCGAACCTGCCCTTCTCGCCGCGCTCGGCAGCAGCAGAGGCCATGGCATCGCGCAGGAAATCGGGAATGCCGGCAAGATCATCTTCGGCAACGAACATCACCCATCCCGCTTCATCTGCCAGCATGTTCTGGCCGAATGTGGTGCCAAGCCCGGCCAGTTCCTCGTTGATTTTCGCAAGGCGCCTTTGGTCGGCCTTTGCCAGTTTGGCGCCAGCCTTCACATAACCCTTCCAGTAGCGCTCCAGTACCCTTGACTGTTCGGAGGTCAGGTCAAGCTTGTCGCGCTTCTGCCAGAGCGTATCTATGCGCCGGAAGAGCTCTGTGTTCATCGAAATCTTCGAGTGATAGCGCGAGAGTTCGGGTGAGAGCTTGCGTTCGAGATCACGGATCAGGTCATTGGTATGTGCGCCGGCGCGGTTCCAGAAGATCGAGGATACGCGCGAAAGCGAATTGCCGGCGAGTTCAAGCGCCTCGATTGTGTTGGCGAAAGTGGGTTTCTTCTTTGACCCGGCAATTTCGTCGATCTCGGCAAGGCCTTCCTTCATGGCAAGTTTGAAAGCAGGCGCAAAATCCTCGTCCCTGATCCGCTCGAAGCGGGGCAGGGCCATGCGGCCCCTCCACTCGAACAGTTCGGGGTTGACCGTGTTCTTCCTCTTCTTGCCTGAAGCCATGGTGGGCGCCCTTGATCCTGAAATTTACGAAAAGTGAAACCTGTACGATCCAGGATGTATGGCGCGGACAGCATGTTCGCAATGGGTCGGCTGGTGGCTAATCACCGGATGGTTATCACCAGCCATTCATGAAGGCACAAGGATTTCGATCAGGCAGCCTGGTTCAATTCGTTTCGGCGGTCATTGATCGCCACGCGCACAGATTCCCAAAGAAGTGAAAATGAGTGGAAGCCTTCCTCTGTCACGTCGTCAGTATCGAGCGCACGGACCACGGTTTCAAGAATTCCGTACAATTCGTTCTTCAGCGCCGTCAACTCGGACTTGTCTTCAGTGCTGCGCGCGCGTTCGGCAATGTCCAGCAGCATGTAATTGTAGCTGTCCATGCGGTTCTTCTGGCTGTTGTTGAGCTGCGAACGCAAGGCCAGCAATCCCGAGCCGATCATTGCAGCGATGGTGATCATCAGTGCAATCGGTTCGGCATTTTCCTGGAGGAATGAAGGCTGGTCCCGGTTGTAGAAGCGGATTGCGCCTTCGTGGACCGGAACCTGGGTTCCCGCCTCCAGATCCGGTCGCTGGATTGCCGAGGCGAGAGCAAAACGAATCACCAGATCAAGGCGGTTCTCGAAGAGAATTCGTGTCAATTCGTTGATCAGTGCCGGGTCGGTATCATCCCGGGTTACGAGGTTGCGGGTTACCGAGGCGGTGATGATGTCACGCAAGGGAGTTGCGGGCGAGCCGCTATAAGTTCCCCTAGGCATTTCGATAGCCCGCAGGAAGGGGCGCTTGATCGAGATCGCCGATGCCTGGTCAATCTCAACCAGTTTCAGGTTCTGGTTCTTGAGGGCTGCATCTTCATACAGGTTCAGGATCAGCCTGTCGCGAAGGGACCGCACTGCGAAAATGGCATCGACCTCGCCGGCCAGCAGTTTGTCAGCCGCTTCCTCGAAGCGCATGGCTTGCCATTTCACCGAGGCAATCGAGACATCGTAGTGATCGGCAATGGCCCAGAAGGAGCGGAACTCATCGGTTCCAAAAGGGGGGATCGCAACGCGCTTGCCCTGCAAATGGGTGAAGCGGCTGATGTCCGTCTTGTCCCCTGTAAAGATCTGGAAGTAATCGGGAAACAACTCGGCAACCATCTGGACGTTGGAAGCGACCGGCGTATCTGAGCGGATGGTCGCGAGGTGGACAGGCAGCTGGTTGTCGGCGCTTGTCGTTTCAACGCGTACTTCAGCGGGCGGATTGAGCAGGCGTCCGGGGTTTTCCAGGTCACTTTCAAGCGTTGCGATATCATTGGCGAAAGACAGAAGGCCATCTTCATTCTTCCTGATCGAGACCTTGCCGGCATTGAGCAGGGCAATGTTCTGACTGGAGTCCTTGGTCGGGATTACCTCGATGCGCAGAAATGCCGATTGGCGGGACACGACGTCAGCGACTTCCTTCATCAACTCATAGGAGTCTGAACGATATGGCCCGGCGGCTACATTCAATGTCTCGATCGGGCGCGGACGCGTGAGATAGAACCAGGACCCGACGGCAATCAGAAGTATCAGGCTTACAATACCGATTGTCCACAGCCAGGCCCTGCGGCGACTGGCCGAGCGCCGGTTGGCCCTCATTGATACTGCCTGTGCTGCCTTGTTTTGTGTCATGCCCCAAGTCCGGTTTGCCCACTTTTGGCGGAAGGCGCGCCCTGAACCGAAGGCATATCTAACGATTGGCTGCTATGCTGACAATCGCAGATTGAAACGAATCGGGAATAAGTTCAGCCGCGCCGATTGCGGGCGGCCAGGGTGCGCAGACGCAAGGCGTTCAGGCGTATGAAACCGTGCGCATCCTTCTGGTCGTAGGCGCCCTGATCGTCCTCGAAGGTCACCAGTTCTTCCGAATACAGCGACTTGTCGGACTGGCGTCCCGTAACGATGACATTGCCCTTGTACAGTTTGAGGCGAACCTTGCCCTCGACATGCTCCTGTGAGAGGTCAACTGCGGCCTGGATCATTTCGCGCTCGGGTGAGAACCAGAAGCCGTTGTATATGAGTTCGGCATAGCGCGGCATCAGATCATCCTTGAGATGGGCGGCGCCACGGTCGAGGGTGATGGATTCCATGGCACGGTGGGCACTCAGGAGGATCGTGCCACCGGGGGTCTCGTAGACACCGCGCGACTTCATGCCGACGAAGCGGTTTTCGACGAGGTCGAGCCGGCCGATACCATTGTCGCGACCCAGATCGTTGAGCTTTGCAAACAGGGTTGCCGGCGAAAGCTTCTCGCCGTTGAGGGCAATCGCGTCGCCCCTTGCAAACTCGATCTCGATATCGGTCGCCACATCAGGTGCTTCCATGGGCGATACGGTGCGCATATGGACGTATTCAGGGGCTTCCTGCCATGGGTCTTCCAGCACCTTGCCTTCTGAAGAAGAGTGCAGCAGGTTGGCGTCAACGGAGAACGGAGCCTCGCCGCGCTTGTCTTTGGGAACCGGGATCTGGTGTTTTTCGGCAAATTCGATCAGGTCCGTGCGGGACTTGAACGACCAGTCACGCCATGGCGCGATGACCTTGATATCAGGGTTCAGCGCATAAGCGGACAATTCGAAACGAACCTGGTCATTGCCCTTGCCGGTAGCGCCATGGGCGATGGCATCTGCGCCGGTTTCGGCAGCGATCTCGACCAAGTGCTTGGAAATCAGCGGTCTGGCGATGGATGTGCCAAGCAGGTAGACGCCTTCGTATACGGCATTGGCACGGAACATCGGGAAAACGAAATCGGAAATGAATTCCTCGCGGACGTCCTCAATGTATATTTCCTTGATGCCCATCATCTCGGCCTTCTTGCGGGCAGGCTCCAATTCATCGCCCTGACCCAGATCGGCCGTAAAGGTGACGACTTCTGCGTCCAGTTCGGTCTGGAGCCATTTGAGGATGATTGAGGTGTCCAGTCCGCCTGAATAGGCGAGGACGACTTTGTTTGCTTTGGGCGCTGCCATGATGGTTACTCTCGATGCGGGTGCCACTGAAGGGCAAATTGGGAGGTGGCGTCTTGCCGCCTTGTTGGCATTCGGGCGGATTGCGCGCAACATAGCCAGAACCGACTGGCACGCAAGGGGGACGAAAGCCGATATTTGCGCACGGGCCTGTCGCAGGCAAGTCTGGCAGGCCATTGGCCCGGGTGCTAGAGGGCATGACGCCCATTCACAGCCTGCCGGAACCTTGATCATGGCATTTGTTCCCGAACTGCACCTTCTCCTGGCCTACCTGGTTGGTGTTTTTGTCATTGCCATAACGCCCGGACCGGACATGACCTTCTTTGTGGGCAAGACCATTTCGCTCGGCACGTCCCAGGGGTTTGCCGCGCTTACCGGCGCCCTCACAGGTGTGCTCATTCATTCGATGCTGGTGGCATTCGGGCTTTCGGCGCTGATCGTCGCCTCGCCGGGCCTGTTCGTCGCCATCAAGGTCATCGGCGCGCTCTACCTGCTGTGGCTGGCGATTGAAGCAGTGCGCAAGGGTTCGACCTTCCGTATGGAAAACGGACAAGCAAAGAGGACCAGCTTCGCACAGACCTGGATGCAGGGAGTGCTGATTGACCTCCTCAACCCGAAAATCATCCTGTTTTTCATGACTTTCCTGCCGCAATTCGTTTCGGTTTCCGATCCCAATGCGCGCGAGCAATTGCTGTTTCTGGGGGTGGTTTTTGTGTTGCTGTCCTATTGCACCATGGTTCCGGTGATATTGCTGGCAGGCAAACTGACCGGATGGCTGAGAGCCAATCCCAGGGCAACTCGCCTGATAGACTATGCGTTTGCCGGCGTATTCGGAGCATTCGCGGTGAGGATATTGTTCACCGAACGCGGCTGATCAGTCAGCCTTTGGTGAGCCGAGCCATTTTCCGGCGCTTCTGCCTGCAATCATCCAGTAAAAGAAACCCGCAATGAAGCCTGTCGCCAGAAGCACGACCAGCGTGCCTTCTGACGGCAAACCATCCCGTGTCGAGCCGTGGAGCGATACGCCCGTGAAAAGCGCCACCATACCGCCCAGTACCAGATTGACCGTCAGTGAGTGCCAGCGCATCAGTTCGGCGATTGCAATGGCGATGGTTGTCGGGAGCGTTGCCAGGCTCATCACATGGAAAGAAGTGAAGAAGCCGATGACAACGACGAGAAGCGTTACAATGGGTGAGGTATCAACCGGCTCCCCATAGGGCGCGTGATTGGGATTGTGGACGAATTCCTCGCTGAGGAAAAGTTGCAACTCGGAAAAGAAGTCGGTGAAGACGCCGGCAAACAGGCCGAAGGACAAGAACATTCCGGCGGCCAGCATGGCGACAAGGATACCAAAAAGGATCACAACGAGCCGGACAATGAAATGGCCGAGGAGTTGCATCTATTCCCCATGCCCCGCGATCATCATCGCTTCATAGGCGAGCTTTTCGAGTTCATCCCGGTCCTTTTTGCGCAGGCGTTCGCTCTCGGACTTCAACTGACCACAGGCTGCAAGGATATCGCGGCCGCGCGGGGTGCGGATCGGTGAGGAATAGCCATTGGCGTTGATAAAATCAGCGAATCTCTCGATCTGCTCCCAGCTCGAACATTCATAGTCCGAGCCCGGCCACTTGTTGAAGGGGATCAGGTTGATCTTGGCGGGAACGCCCTTGAGGAGCTGTACCAGCGCCTTGGCATCTTCAAGGCTGTCATTGACGCCCTTCAGCATGACATATTCGAAAGTGATGCGGCGGGCATTGGAAACGCCGGGATAGTTGCGGCAGGCATCCATCAGTTCCTTGAGCGGATACTTCTTGTTTATCGGCACCAGCACATCGCGCAATTCGTCGGTCACCGCATGGAGCGAGATCGCAAGGCCACAGCCAATCTCCGCGCCGGTCCGCTCGATGAAGGGCACCACGCCGGAAGTCGAAAGGGTGATGCGACGCTTGGACAGCGCAATACCGTCGCTGTCGGAAGCGATCAGCAGCGCTTTCTTGACGTGTTCGAAATTGTAGAGCGGCTCGCCCATGCCCATCATGACGATATTGGAGACCTTGCGGCCTTCCGAGGGAACGATCGCGCCCATGGGCGTGTCCGCGTCGGGCCAGTCGCCCAGATGGTCGCGCGCCACCAGCAACTGGGCAAGGATTTCCTCGGCGGTCAGATTGCGCACCAGTTTCTGGGTGCCGGTATGGCAGAAAGTGCAGGTCAAAGTGCAGCCAACCTGTGAGGAGATGCACAGTGTGCCGCGGCCTTCTTCGGGAATATAGACGGTTTCGATATCGACCGGCTTGCCGGCACCTCGAGCAGGAAAGCGCATCAGCCATTTACGGGTGCCGTCACTGGAAACCTGTTCATGGATGATCTGGGGCCGGGCAATGGAAAAACGTCCGGCAAGACCTGTGCGCAGTTCCTTGCCAATATTGCTCATGGCGGCAAAGTCCGACACGCCGCGAATATACAGCCAGTGCCAGATCTGCGAGGCGCGCATGCGGGCCTGCTTATGCGGCACACCGGCTTCGACCAGCGCTTCGGCAAGTTCGGCCCGGTCGAGGCCGATCAACGGCAACTTTCCCGCATCAACGCCGGCCGCCATGGTAATCACAGGCGCAGATTTAACCGCGGGGCGAGTCTTCGGGTCTGACAGGTCGAGTGACAGGATAGGGGAATCAGCCATGTCCGGTTATGTTGGTGCTCGTGGTTTTGAGATTGGCGCGGCCTGTACCATGCCGGCGCGGCAAATGCACGTTACAATCAGCAACAGACTGGAGCAGGCTGCAACGGCCGCAGCGGGTCCCATGCCCGGCGGATCGCAGAACGGGTGGCATTAACCGCAAAACGCGAAAACCGGGCCTTTTCACAGACCCGGCTTTTCAGTTTCAGTCTTCTGTTCCCGTTCAAGCCTACTGGCAGTTCGAGATATCGCTGATCGAAGCGGTAACGCCTGACAGCGAGTAGGCATAACTCGTCTGGGTGCCACGGCGCGAAACGGCAGAAACCGTCATCTTGGCGCCGGCTTTCATCGCGGTAACCACCTCGGCTTCCTGGGCAGGGTTTTCAAGCCAGGCGTTCTGGTCGCGGGTAAACATGGAAAACTTCTTGCCGTCGATATCGAGGACCACCTTGGATTCTTCCTGGAATGAATAGCCCGTGGTGAATTGCGGCTCGAGGCGGACATTCTGTCCGGGATGCTGGGCCAGCATGAAAAAGACGTCACCGTGGTCTACGGCGCGGCCGTTCATCTCGGCAGGCAGTTTCTCTGTTGGTACGGACAGTACATAGCAAACCTTGCCGTCGCTACCCTGGTAGGAGAACGAACCCCATGCATTGTTCTGCTTGATTGGTGTTGGTGTCTGGGCGCTGGCATTGCCGATGGAGGCCATCGTCAGGAAGGCGGCTCCAAGGCATGCGGCCAAGACTGGTGCCGCAAGTATCTTGGCGGAAATCCTGGTGTTCATCGTGCGTATATTCCCGTTGGCTTTTGCCGTTTGTTTGGCAACCGGCCCAAGCGGGGCGGCTGCACGTGATCCCTGCGAAGATGCTTTACATTCCCTTACCAAAGCGTGAACATTTTTCAGCTTTTTGGCCAATTAGTGCGGCAAAGCAGCCCAGCAGCCCATACGACCGCCAATGAACCGAATGCAAGGTATGTTCAGCAAATCCTCCAGGTTACTGGATCGGTTTGAAACAGACAAACTGGGCGAAAAATTGACTGAGTCCAAAGAGTGTCAGCGGCGTTCGCCCAAACCGTCCACGCTCCAGGTTCTGCCCTTCCTGCCGGCCTTGCGTTCGCCCCCGACATAGACCGATTTGCCGTGCTGCTGTTCGATGCGCGGGGCCGAGGGGCCACCCACATGGACCGGTCTTTCAGCAAACCGGCCCAGCGAAATCATCCGGTCATACATGATGACAGCTCCGGCCATTGCAACATTGATGCAGATATGGATCGGGATCTTGACGACGAACTCGCATCTTTCGATCATTTGCGGGGAGAGCGAACCGCCTTCCGGGCCGAGCACATAGGCTGCGCGCGAGGGATGGCGGAAGCTGGGAAGCTCATGGGCGTCCTCGGTCAGCTCCATGCCGATCAGGCGGCAGTCATCGGGCAGGACCATATCGCCGGCAGTTTCAAAACTGTACCAGGGCATGTGTTCGGAGGAACGCGTCGTATCCGATTTCGGGTTCTGGATGCGCTTGTTGGCCGCAACGGTGAAAACGAAACTGGCACCAAATCCATGGGCAGAACGGGTCAGGTTGCCGAAATTCATCGGTTTGGAAATGCCTTCCACACCGATGCCGAAATAGCCGCGTGGCGGCTTTGAGCCCATTTTGGATATGATAGCCATGACACTCACCAGCTGTTGTTGTCAGCCACCCGGCCACGTTCAGGCGGCGGATGCGGTGTCGTCATCCTTCATCTGTGCCAATTCTGCAAGCTTCTGGCGGGCCAATTCGGTATGGCGCGGCTTTATATTGCCCCTGATCGTGGTGAACATGGCGGTCAGGACTGCAATGTCGTCGGTAAATCCGAAGCCGAGCAGAAAGTCCGGAATGGCATCAAGCGGCAAAACGAAATAGCCGCGTGGCGGCTTTGAGCCCATTTTGGATATGATAGCCATGACACTCACCAGCTGTTGTTGTCAGCCACCCGGCCACGTTCAGGCGGCGGATGCGGTGTCGTCATCCTTCATCTGTGCCAATTCTGCAAGCTTCTGGCGGGCCAATTCGGTATGGCGCGGCTTTATATTGCCCCTGATCGTGGTGAACATGGCGGTCAGGACTGCAATGTCGTCGGTAAATCCGAAGCCGAGCAGAAAGTCCGGAATGGCATCAAGCGGCAAAACGAAATAGGCAAGACCGGCCAGCAAGATCGCGCGCACCCGGTTGGGGGATTTGGGATCGAAGGCACAATAATAGGCGGCGACGACATCTTCCATGAAGGGGACATGTTCTGCCGCCCTTGCCACGGTTTTCCAGAAACCGGAGCGAACACGCTTTTCGTTTGCCCTGGCTTTCGCCTCGGCATTCCTGAGCGGTCCTTCATGTGGTCCGTAAAGGATTTCACCTTCAAGTGGCGCGTTCCCGTTGCTCACCTGTATGCCCTCCCTGTTTTGCCTCGGGCCTGTACCTGACAAGAAATATGGTGAGCGGGAAATCAAAACACAAGTTCAGGCTGCAAGGACTGCTCGTTGAGGCCGCTCACGCAATCGAATCCATGAACCTTGCCAGCTTGATGTCCAGCTCCGTCAGGCCATCGGCATCATGGGTCGAGAGGGTCACCTCGACCTTGTTGTAGACATTGAACCATTCGGGATGATGGTCCATTTTTTCCGCCTTCATTGCGACACTGGTCATGAAGGCGAAGGCCTGGTTGAAGGTCTTGAAACGGAACTGGCGGGTAATGGCGTCGCGTCCCTCGACCAGTTGCCAGTCCGGTATCTGGCTCAACTGTTCGGCGCGTTCGGCACTATCAAGTCTGGCCGCCATGGCTGCCTCCGTGTGTTCGGTGTGTATGCCCTGTCCCGGATTGGATTGCGGCGGGCGATTTCACGGTGTCTGCCGGGTCCTGCCGGGAAGCCATCAGGACCTGGTACTACCAGGCCGAAGCCGATGCGTATTTCAGTTCATCCGCCTCGCTCCATCCGGCGTGGTAAGCATCCAGCAGGTCGTAACGCGCCTCGGTCTGATAGGGGCCGCCGCCAATGGAATCCCTGGAAGAAAGAAGTTCGAAGGACCCGACATCGAATGGCAGGGAATAAAATCCGCCACGCGAGGCGATGAAGAGGGCGACTTCCCCGGGCAATGTGCCCGACAGTCGCGCCAGGGTGATGTGGGGGCAAAATTTGCGCTTTTCGGGCTTCAGCTTGAGGCGTTGGGCTATGCGCTCGATCTCGCCCTGCAATTCCATCAGTTCGGTTGTCTGGCGAATCGCAGCGTGCAGACTGCGCGGCTTGGCATTGCCAAAGGCATCCAGCCGGTCGACCTCCAGTTCCAGGGCGTGGCGCTCAATTCCCGAAAGTGCGAGCGCGAGGTCATTGGCTGTGTGCCGGTCAATGTCGCCGTAAAAGCGCAGGGTTATATGGTAGTTTTCCGGGTCTATCCACCGGGCCCCGTTGAGGCCGCCACGGATTTCACTCAACTGCATCGCTATGGAGGGCGGCACCTTGAGTGCGCTGAAAAGTCTAGGCATTTGCGTGTCCCTCCGATTCAGTAACGCGATGGAATCACGGAAATGCCGGCAACGCAACCCCGCTCGACCCTGCCGTGATCCTCAGGAGCGGGGGGTGTTTTCCTCAAGAAAGGGCACGAAATTATCAACGATAATGCGAATGCCCTGTGCATTGGGGTGCATTCCATCGGACTGGTTGAGTTCGGGTTCGGCTGCCACACCCTCGAGGAAAAACGGATAGAGCGGCACGTCATGGCTTTTCGAAAGGTCGGCATAGATCGGATTGAACTGCGCCTCGTAGTCGCTGCCCATATTGGGCGGTGCCTGCATTCCAGCCAGCAAGACACCTATACCGCGTTCCTTCAGCCTTTCGATCATGGCTGTCAGATTGGCCCGCGTCACATCGGGTGAAATGCCGCGCAGCGCATCATTGGCGCCCAGTTCGATCAGTACGATGTCAGTGCCATCAGGAACGGACCAGTCGAGGCGTGCAAGACCGCCGGACGTTGTGTCACCGGACACACCGGCATTCTCCACGACGATGTTCATGCCACGCTCGCTGAGCGTCGCCTGCAACTGTTCGGGAAAGCTCTCGCCGGGTGCAAGGCCGTAGCCTGCCACCAGACTGTCGCCAAGGACGACAAGTCGGGTTTGATCCTCATTTGTGCCGGTCGCCCCGGCGATCCGTGTCGCGGCGAGGATCATGAACATCACCATGAACAGGCCCGTTGTCAGGCCTGCCGTCAGCCGGGAAGTCCTGCACGCAGAGCTGTGCACCAGCCCAAATGGTGATGCAACCTGCCTGCGTTTCATTACCGAAGTTTCATGTGACATGGCTTTCATCCTGGACCAGTCTTGTTTACCAAACGTATTCATGGGCGCAGCATTCCTGTTGAATCAGCGCGGTTCCTGCCCATATCAGGCGCTGACCTTCCTGTTCCAGATGGAGCCTTAGTGACCGATTTTCCAGCATCTTCTGAAAATTCAGCCATCCACCTTCGCAATGTCCACCTGACCCTTGGCAGTGATGCATCGCGGGTTCATGTCCTCAAGGGTATTGATCTTGACGTAGCGCAGGGCGAATCCATTGGCATTGTCGGGCCTTCGGGTTCGGGCAAATCCACCCTGCTGATGGTGTTGGGCGGGCTGGAGCAGGCAGATAGTGGCGTGGTCAGTGTTGCCGGGGAAAACCTTGGCGGCAAGAGCGAGGACCAGCTGGCGCAGTTTCGCGGCCGCAATATCGGGATTGTCTTCCAGTCCTTTCACCTCATTCCCAACATGACGGCGCTGGAAAATGTTGCTGTACCACTCGAACTTGCCGGGGCAGGCGATGCCTTTGAACGGGCCGCTGCCGAATTGCGTGCCGTCGGCCTAGGCGATCGGCTCAATCACTATCCCGGCCAGATGTCGGGCGGCGAACAGCAGCGCGTGGCGATTGCCCGTGCGCTTGCGCCCTCTCCCAAACTGCTGGTGGCGGATGAACCCACCGGCAATCTGGACAAGAAAACCGGCGACCAGATCGCCGACCTTCTGTTTGCCAAGCAGAAGGAGCGCGGCATGACGCTGCTGCTGGTTACCCATGACACGAGCCTTGCGGAGCGCTGCGAACGCATGGTCCGCGTTTCCTCGGGGCGAATCCTTTCTGAAGAAGAAACCATGGTTGCAGCCCAATGAGCGGAGCCGAAGCGACACTGGCGTCCGCCTCGGCAAAAAGCGGCGGGCGGAAAAACGAATCAACCCTGCGCCTTGCCTTGCGCTTTGCCATGCGTGAACTGCGCGGCGGACTGCGCGGATTCTACATTTTCCTTGCCTGCATCGCGCTTGGCGTAGCGGCCATCTCCGGCGTCAACTCGGTAGCCGGTTCGATCACGCAGGGGATTGCCGAAGAAGGCCAGCAGATTCTTGGCGGCGATGTTTCCGTTTCCATGGTGCAGCGCGAACTGACCGAGGAACAACTGGCCTTTATCCAGTCTTTCGGCGACGTGACCCGCACTACAAGCATGCGCGCAATGGGGCGGGTGCCCGATGGCTCGGACCAGACACTTGTCGAACTCAAATCCGTTGACGAATCCTATCCGCTCTATGGCAAGATGGAAGTAGGCGGGGGGACGATCAACGTCTCGCAGCAGCTTGGCGATGACAAGGTGATCGTCGAGAACCTGCTGGGCGAAAGGCTGGGCGTTGAGGTTGGCGAAAAGCTTTCCATCGGCGACCAGACTTTCACGATAGCAGATGTCATTGTTTCGGAGCCGGACCGGCTCGGAGAGAATTTCGGCTTTGGACCGCGTGTGATGATGAGCGCCGAAGGCCTGGCCGCAGCCAATCTGGTAAAGCCCGGCTCGCTGGTGACGAATGACTGGAAACTGCGGCTTGATGATCCATCGCAGGCCAATGTCGAGCGTTTTGGCGAAATGGCCAGGGAGCGCTTTCCTGATGCAGGCTGGCGCGTGCGCTCGCGTGACAATGCAGCCCCGGCACTGTCGCGCAACATTGAGCGGTTTTCCGACTTCCTGACGCTGGTCGGCCTGACCGCGCTGATTGTCGGCGGGGTGGGAGTGGCCAATGCGGTGCGGGCGTTTCTTGAGACCAAACGGCCGGTCATCGCCACGTTCAAGAGCCTGGGTGCCCCGGGCAATCTGATTTTCCTGACGTATCTTTTCCAGATCCTGATCATCGCGCTTGCCGGTATCGTGATCGGCATGGTGGTAGGCGCGCTCATGCCGCTGGTTGCCGGGTGGGCGTTGCAGGGGGTTCTGCCGGTTCCCCAGGCAAGCTCGATTCAGTGGTTGCCGCTTCTGCTCGGTGCGGTTTACGGCATTCTGACAGCGCTGGCCTTCGGCATTTGGCCACTTGGGGTGGCGCGCGAAGTGCCTGCAACGGATCTTTTCCGCGGCCAGGGCGAGACAGGACTTCAGGCCATGCCGCGCCTGTCCTACCTGATCGCGCTTGGCTTTTGCGTCCTGTTCCTGATCGGACTTGCGATCTTCCTTTCGGAAAACCGGTTCATAGCAGTGGTGTTCATCGGCGCGATTGCCTTTTCTTTCGTGCTGCTGCGCGTCGTGGCACTGGCAATCCAGAAAGTGGCACGCGCCGCGCCGCGCTTTTCCTCAACCGAACTGCGCATGGCCGTCGGCAATATCCACCGGCCCGGTTCACTCACCCCTTCGGTTGTCCTGTCGCTCGGCCTCGGCCTTGCGCTGCTGGTTGCGCTGGCACTCATTGATGGCAATCTGCGCCAGCAGGTCTCCGGCAATCTGCCCGAGCGTGCGCCTGATTTCTTCTTTGTCGATATCCAGAATGGCGAACGCGAGGCCTTTGAAGAGGTCCTCGATGCAAGTTCAGATGGCGGCAAGGTGTTTTCCGTGCCGCTGCTGAGGGGCCGGATCACCAGCCTTAAGGGCATTTCTGCAGAAGAGTACGCCGTGGGCCGGGAAGGGGGTTGGGTGCTGCGCGGTGACCGGGGCATTACCTATGCCGTCAACATTCCCGAGAATTCGACCCTTTCAAAAGGCGAGTGGTGGCCTGCCGATTATTCGGGCAAACCGCTGATTTCCTTCTCGGCGGAAGAGGCTGGCGAACTGGGCCTTGACGTTGGCGACGTACTCACCGTCAATGTGCTGGGCCGCACGATCACAGCAGAGATATCGAGCCTGCGCAATGTGGAGTGGGAATCGCTCGGTATCAATTTTGTCATGGTGTTTTCGCCCAACACGTTTGCAGGGGCACCTCATTCGCATCTGGCAACGTTGACGCTGGATGAAAGCGACGATACGAGCGAAGTCGAAACGCGTGACGGCGAGATAATCCGGGCCGTCTCCAAGGCGTTTCCTGCTGTCACGACCGTCCGCGTGCGGGAGGCACTGGACATGGTCAACACGCTGATCGGACAGTTGGCAACGGCCATTCGCGCTGCCGCGTCGGTGGCGCTGATTGCATCGATCCTTGTTCTGGGCGGCGCGCTTGCGGCGGGTAACCGTGCGCGGGTCCATGATGCTGTGGTCCTCAAGACGCTTGGTGCAACGCGCGGGCGGCTGGTTCGCTCCTTCATCTATGAATACGCGCTGCTTGGAACCGCAACCGCGATCTTTGCGCTGGCAGCAGGCGGAATCGCGGCATGGTTTGTCATCACGCAGATCATGGAATTTCCCTATACCTTCCTGCCATCGGTTGCTGCGGCAACGGTGCTGGTGGCGCTGGTCATGACCGTCGGCTTCGGTCTGGTGGGCACCTGGCGCATCCTTGGACAGAAAGCCGCCCCGGTTTTACGCGAATTGTGAGGCAATCTGCCGTGAAATTGTCAAAACCTGTTGTTAACCTTGGCTTTGAACCTGATGGCGCGACAATCGATTCATTTCGATTTCACTTGAAACGTTCGGAATGAATCATCATATTTCGCGTGATCGGCAACGTAATTACCAATCCATGTAGCCTGAAGCTGTATGGGCCACCTTTTGAGGAGACTGATATATGGCTGACTACCGTAACAATCCCTACCGCACTGGCACAATTGCCGGGCAGCGGACGGGTGCGGATATCGACCAGGGCCTGCGCTCTTACATGCTGCGGGTCTACAATTACATGGCGCTTGCGCTGGCCGTCACCGGCATTTTCGCCCTGGGAACAGCCACGCTTGCCGTCAACAATCCTGCTTTTGCCCAGGTACTGTACGGCAGCCCGCTGAAATGGGTTGTCATGCTTGCGCCGCTTGCTTTTGTCATGGTGATGTCCTTTGGCGTCAACAAGCTGAGCTATGGCGCGCTGCAGGCCACGTTCTGGGCTTTCGCTGCGGTGATGGGACTGTCGATTTCATCGATCTTCCTGGTATTCACCGGTGCTTCAATCGCGCAGACCTTCTTCGTGACTGCCGCTTCCTTCGGCGCGCTGAGCCTTTACGGATACACCACCAAGCGTGATCTTTCCGGCATGGGTTCATTCCTGATCATGGGCCTTTTTGGCCTGATCATCGCGTCAATCGTGAACATCTTCCTGGCCTCATCCGCCATGCAGTTCGCGATTTCGGTAATCGGTGTCCTGATCTTTGCAGGCCTGACCGCATACGACACGCAGCGCATCAAGAGCATGTATGACTATGTGGCACAGGACGAGACCATGATGGGCCGTACGGCAATCATGGGCGCGTTGAGCCTGTACCTCAACTTCATCAACATGTTCATGTTCCTGCTGCAGTTCATGGGCAACCGCGAATAATCAGGCAACAAGAGGCGGGCTGACCGCCAGACAAATGAATATCGCGAACGGCGTCCCTCGGGGCGCCGTTTTCGTTTTGGCATTTTCATTTGTGGGAAGGGCAAAACTCTGGTTTGAAGTGGTGGATTGAAACCCGTTTGCCGGCACCGCCATGTCCTTCCTCATCCGTCCCGCTGCTCCTGCCGATTTTGATGCCATCACCGCTATCTATGCAGATGCGGTTACCCATGGCACCGCCAGTTTCGAACTGACGGTTCCCGATCGCGCCGAGATGGTTTCGCGGCACAATGCGTTGGTGGGCCAGTCTTATCCCTATCTCATTTTGGAAGATGAAGCGGGCATACTGGGCTATGCCTATGCCGGGCCATACAGGGCCCGCCCTGCCTACCGCTTTGTCGTCGAGAATTCGGTCTACCTTGCCGAAGGCGTGCGCGGCAAAGGTTATGGCCGCGCCCTGCTGGCGGAACTGATATCCGCCTGCGAGGCCCTCGGCTTCCGGCAGATGGTGGCTGTCATCGGTGACAGCGCCAATCATGCCTCGGTTGCCGTGCACAAATCCTGCGGCTTTCGCATGATAGGAACGCTGCAAACGATGGGCTGGAAGCACGAGACCTGGCTGGATACGGTCTACATGCAATTGCCGCTTGGCAAGGGCGGAAGCACGCCACCGGACCTGGAAAGCGTGCCTGGCAGGATGCGCTCAATCAGCAAGACTCCATAGAACCGGCAAAAAAGCCTGTCCCTGACAGCACTATTTAAGTCAGCCGGACCGGCAGGCTGTTATAACCCCTGAACCTTGCCAGCGGCATGCGAACCGGTGGCGTTTCTGCGGGTTGCAGGTGCGGAAAGCGTCGTGCCAGCTTGCCGAGTGCGATCCGCCCTTCATAGCGGGCCAGCGTCGCGCCGAGGCAGACATGGATCCCTGTAATGAAGGCAAGATGGCGGTTCGGCTTCCGGGCAAAGTCCACATGGCCGGGATTTTCGAACACAAGCTCATCCCTGTTGGCGCTGGCTATCGAAGTGTGGAGATAGGTTCCCGCCGGAACTGCCCTGCCGGAAAGCGTGATGTCCCTGCTGGTGCGCCGGTTGCCGATCTGCAGCGGGCTTTCATATCTGAGGATTTCCTCGACAGCGGTTTCCACAAGTCCCGGATCGGCGACAAGCTGGCGATAGGCATCTGGATGGTTGATGAACATCCCCACAGCATTGGAAACAAGGCTGGTCGTCGTTTCATGCCCGGCATTGAGCAGGAAGATGCAGTTCTGGACGAGTTCCACGGGGTTCAGGGAGCGGCCTTCATGCTGGCCGAAAATCAGGGCATCGAGTACCTCGCCCTGGCCAGCTGCATCCGGGTTGCGCCGGCGGTGGTCGATGATGTCCTCGAGGATTTCGCTGAAGGACGTTACCGCGTCATTGCCCGCCGCCTCGCGTTCGGGGCTGATGACCGGGTCCAGTGCGCCGAGGATGGCGAGCGAAAAGGCGCGCAGGCGTTCGCGGTGTTCGGGCGGGATGCCGAGCATGAAGGATATGATCTCGGTGGGAAGCCGCATGGCAAAGGCGGAAAGAAAATCAATCTCCCTCTCGCTGCCGGCTTCCTCATCCAATTTGTCCAGAAGCCGCTCGACGATCCCCTCAATCAGCGGTTCCATTTCTGCCAGCTTGCGCGGGGTAAAGGCACCGGCGAGCAGCTTGCGCACCACGGTGTGATAGGGCGGATCATTGAAGACGAGGCTTGTCGTGTGATGCGTGAAAAGCGGTGATCCCTCGCCATACTTCTCGGCGAATTCCCGGGTCTTTTCCGACAGCATGGTCTGGTCCTGATAGACCGCGCGCACATCCTCGTAGCGGGCGAGCAGAACCGAACCATCGGGATTGAAATGCACGGGGTCATGCTCGCGGAGCGCGGCGAGGACAGGGTGCGGGTTCGTAATGAAGCCCGCATCTATCGCGTTGATATCAAAGGCAAGGGCGGCTTCACGCGGGTCCGAAGTGGCATGCATCAGGAATCAGACCACTTGCAGCCTGGGCCGCTTCTCCAGCACCTTGAGGACGCTAGCCAGGTCATGACCGCGCTTGAGGATCCGGCCATTGGCACCGGTAACACTGTAAGCACCCTGTTTACGGGCCAAGACCGGATTTTTTTCGATGCAGTGCAGGGGAACATCATTGGCCCGGCGAAACACCGAAAAGATTGCCCGGTCCCTGAGCATGTCGATGGCATAATCCTTCCACTCGCCGTCAGCGACCTTGAAGCCGTAGACTCTCAGGATCTGGTCGAGTTCCTGTCGATTGAACGTCACCTGTTGCGGGGCGGGGCGCTGCTGGCCAGAATTGCTGGCTGTCGAGGAGGAATGAAAATGGACAATCTTGCTGTCGGGGGAATTTTCCGGCGCATCCGGATTGTGGATGATGGTCCTGACCACTTTCGAACGGGAAAGCTGGCCGGGCCGGTTCTGCAAATCCACTTCATCGCTCATGCAACAGCGCCTCAACTTGTTTGCCAATTGCAATACTGTGGGCGCGCCAACTCTTATTTGCAAGAGGCAAAGAACCCATGACGCTGTCCGGCTGGCCAAAAGGGATATCCGCCAATAGTCAGAAATCTTTGTTTTGCCGCATTTTTGGCAAAACCCCGCCAAACTTACCATTATAAAGTTTATCGTTGCCTCAGACGGCCCGGCTCGGATGGCTTCGGTTTCAGCCCCCCCAGCCCCCGGAGAATTCAGCCGGGTCCTCTATTTTCCGACATGTGAAACATTCGGGAAAAGCTGGCGCAACTCAATCCCCAGACTTATTCGGGCCGACACCTCGTGTGTCGGCCCCTTTTTACAAATCAGAGATTACCGTGGCTCCGAGAATCGGGCCTGGATCGCCATCCTTCGTGGAAGCCTGAAGGATGAGGGCGCAACCTGAAAATCCCTTGCGGGCCAGTTCGGCAACGGAAAAGGTTGTTACAAGGCCCGTTGCATCTACCATGCCGACCATGTCCACCTTGCCGACAACATTGGAGTAATTGAGTGTCTTGCCGGAGTTTTCCCCCCGCTTGATCGCCACTTCCTCGGACGGATTGAAATAGAAGACATACAGCGTCGCTTTGTGTGCCCGCTCATCGGGAGCAACCGATACGCGAACCGCCCCGTCATGGCGGCTGACATCGATTGGTATATGGAGCCCTTTTTCGCTGCCCTGAAAGTCCCTGATCCTGGCCTCGATCTGCTCTTTGCGTGAACCGACATGATGGGCGCGGCCATTGACGATTGCCTGGGGTGTGTAAACCTGACGTTCGCCGAGTGCACGCGCGTAAGCCCATTGGCGTTCGGTATTTGCATGGCTGGCGAAAGTATCCTTCCAGCCAAGCCGGTCCCAGTAATCGACGTGGATGGAAAGGCCGAGAATATCGCCTTCTTCATTGAACCGGGAAAGGACGCGGTCTGCGGCAGGGCAGGAAGAGCAGCCCTGGCTGGTGAAAAGCTCGACGACGCCCCTGGGCCTGGTAATCTCCAGCGCCACTGCCCATGGCATGTTCTGGATCAGAATACCAAACGTCAGACCCGTCATGGCGATGGCTCGCGCCAGAGGCTTGATGGTCATCTTTTCACTCAACATTCGACTTTGCCCCTGGTCCGGCGGTCTGCTGGCATCATGATGCGGAAAAACATCGAGGCGAACAATGCCGATATCGCCCGTATTCCGACCCTAGTGGAAAGGATTTTCAACTGAAATTCACTTATCAGTGAAGCGACGTATGGGAACCGGCATGTCCGGTCTGTCATGCCTGGATCATGAAAAAGGCGCGGATCTTTCGCTCCGCGCCCTTTCAAACCGGTTTGCGAAACTATCAGGCCGCGTCGCGGTTCAGGTTTCGCAGCACGTAATGGAGGATGCCGCCGGCGCGGTAATAATCCAGTTCGTCCAGCGTATCGATGCGGCACAGCAGTGGCACGCTAACGCTTGAACCGCCCGCCATGGTGATTTCAGCGTCGAGGACCTGACGTGGCTGAAGATCGGCAAGACCCTTGATGCTTACCTGCTCCTCACCTGTCAGGCCGAGTTTCTCCCAGGAGTTCTCATCCTTGAAGACCAGCGGCAGGACGCCCATGCCAACCAGGTTCGAACGGTGTATGCGCTCGAAGGACTGCGCAATAACGGCGCGAACACCCAAAAGACGCGTGCCCTTGGCTGCCCAGTCGCGTGAGGAACCGGTGCCGTATTCCTTGCCGGCGAATACCACCAGCGGAACGCCTTCTTCCTTGTAGCGCATTGCGACATCATACATCGGCATCTGTTCGCCGGAGGGATAGTGGCGTGAATAGCCGCCCTCCACATCGTCCAGCATCTGGTTCTTGATACGGATATTGGCGAAGGTGCCGCGCATCATGACTTCATGGTTGCCACGACGCGAACCATAGGAGTTGAAGTCGACAGGTCGGACCTGGTGGCTGGTGAGATAGGCACCGGCAGGGGAGTCAGCCTTGAAGGAACCCGCCGGCGAAATGTGGTCGGTGGTGATGGAATCCCTGAACAGTGCCAGAACGCGCGCACCTTCGATATCGGTTATCGGGTCCGGCTCCATTGTCATTCCCTCGAAATAGGGAGGGTTCTGAACATAGGTCGAGGTCTCTGACCACTGGTAGGTGTCGCCACCGGTGACCTCGATCTTCTGCCATCCTGCATCGCCCTTGAAGACGTCACCATAACGCGAACGGAACATCTGCTCATTGACGGAGGTGCGGATCAGTTCGGCGATTTCCTTCGAGCTCGGCCAGATGTCCCTGAGATAGACATCCTTGCCGTCCTTGTCCTGGCCGAGCGGGTCGGTGGTCAGGTTGATGTTCATCGAACCTGCAATGGCATAGGCAACGACCAGCGGCGGTGAAGCCAGGTAGTTGGCGCGCACGTCAGGATTGACGCGGCCCTCGAAGTTTCTGTTACCCGAAAGCACCGAGCAGGCGACGAGGTCATGCTCGCTGATCGCAGCAGAAATCTCTTCAGGCAGCGGGCCGGAATTGCCGATACAGGTGGTGCAGCCATAACCGACTAGGTTGAAGCCAAGCGCGTCGAGGTCGTCCTGCAGGCCTGCCTTCAGCAGATAGTCGGTAACAACCTGCGAACCGGGAGCGAGGGAGGTCTTCACCCACGGCTTGGTGGACAAGCCGCGCTCGCGTGCATTGCGGGCTACAAGGCCTGCTGCGATCAGCACCGACGGATTGGAGGTATTGGTGCAGGAGGTGATTGCCGCGATTACCACATCGCCATGGCCAAGGTCATGGTTTCGGTTGGCAACAGAAACGCGGGCGGCGGAAAGGTCGCGTTTGAACTCGTTCTTCATGGAGTCGGCGAACATGGTGTCTGCCCTGTCGAGCGGCACGCGGTCCTGTGGCCGCTTCGGACCGGCCAGTGACGGCACGACAGTGCCAAGATCAAGATCGAGCGTGTCGGTAAAGACCGGATCGGGCGTATCGGTTTCGCGGTACATGCCCTGTGCGCGTGAATAGGCTTCAACGAGCGCGATACGGTCAGCCTCGCGGCCGGAAGTCTTCAGGTAGGAGAGTGAATCCTTGTCGACCGGGAAGAAGCCGCAGGTGGCACCGTATTCGGGAGCCATGTTGGCAATGGTGGCCTGGTCTTCGAGCGTCAGATTGTTGAGGCCGGGACCATAGAATTCAACGAACTTGCCGACCACGCCCTTCTTGCGCAGCATTTCGACGATGACAAGCACGAGGTCGGTCGCTGTGATGCCTTCGGCCATACTGCCCTCGAGGCGGAAGCCGACAACCTCGGGGATCAGCATGGTGACCGGCTGTCCGAGCATGGCAGCCTCGGCCTCGATGCCGCCGACGCCCCAGCCAAGTACGGACAGGCCGTTGACCATGGTCGTGTGTGAGTCAGTGCCGACCAGTGTGTCGGGATAGGCAACGGTCTTGCCGTCGACTTCCCTGGTCCAGACAGTCTGGGCCAGGTATTCAAGGTTTACCTGGTGGCAGATGCCGGTGCCGGGCGGAACGACGCGGAAATTGTCGAAGGCTTCCTGACCCCATTTGAGGAAGGTGTAGCGCTCGCCGTTGCGTTCATATTCGCGCGCCACATTTGCCTCAAAGGCTTGCGGATTGCCGAAATTGTCGACCATGACGGAATGGTCGATGACGAGATCAACAGGAACCTGCGGGTTGATGGCATCCGTATTGCCGCCCAGGCTCGCGGTTGCATCGCGCATTGCGGCGAGATCGACAACGGCCGGAACGCCGGTAAAATCCTGCATGAGAACGCGGGCCGGGCGATAGGCGATCTCCTTTTCCTCCTTGCCGCGGTTCTTCAACCATTCGGCAACCCCGCGAATGTCATCGGCGCTCACTGAGCGGCCATCCTCAAAGCGCAACAGGTTTTCAAGGATAACCTTGAGTGAATAGGGAAGCTGGGAAACGCCATCCAGACCGTTCTTCTCGGCATCAGGGATGGAATAATAGACATATTCCCTGTCGCCGACGGTAAGCGTTTTCCTGCAGTTGAAGCTGTCGAGTGAATTCAGCATTGAGCGTGTTCCTGGTAACAAATGGTCATGCCGGACTTGATGCCCGTGGCAGGCTTACGCTTGGCGCATGCTTGTCCGGTGACAGCATGGAACACGCCTTTTGGGAACATGATGGATGTCCCAGCGGGTACGACCATTTCCGCGCATCAGCCTGAGTGAGCAACCTGCAACTGGTGCAGGTTCCGACAGGAAAAGGGTTTGACAACAGACCGGCCGTTGGTCCGTTGGCCGCGTTATATCGAGTTTTGCAAGCAACGCAAATACGGCTTTGGGGGGAATTTGCCTGCCGGTCAGAACGCGCGATCAGGTATTGTTAACCCTGCCTGCCACACTTTCCTTAACGAACTCGCCTTAAGGTGGTTTGCGGAATTGATTTCAGCCTGTTTCCGTTGGGGAAAGCATGAAGTGGTTTAGGCATTTTCTGGCAGATGTGAGGGGAAACTTTGCGGTTACTGCCGCAGTAGCCCTTGTGCCACTGTTGGGTGCAGGTGGTCTTGCTGTGGATTTTGCCTCGGTCCATCACAAGAAAAGCGAGTTGCAGGAACTCGCAGACGGTGCTGCACTGGCCGTTTCCAAGGAAATGAGCCTGTCCAAACTTACCGACAAACAGGTGTCCACCCTGGTGGAAAACTTTGTCTTGGCAAACTTTCGGGCAGGTGCGGGCGAAACACTGCAGATTGTACCTGCAATGGCCAATGACTCCAAATCCCTGAAGGTCGATCTTGCCCTCGTGTGGAAACCATTCTTCGCCCACTATCTCGATTCAACCGTGCTGCCGCTCCGGGTCTCATCGACTGCCGCGTTTTATGGAGAACGGGCCAATATCTGCGTGCTGGCGCTCAACTCGAGTGAAAAGGCATCGATCGGGATGAACGATCCGGCGAGCGTGACAGCCCAGGGTTGCGCAATCTATTCTGATTCAACAAGCGCCAGCGGGATCGATGTGTCCAATGGTGCGACGATTTCAGGTGATGCGATCTTCACTGCGGGTGGCTTCAACGGTCCCATAAACGGTTTCAATCAAAAACCGATTACGGACTCTCCGCCGGTCGGCGATCCGCTGTCGGGCCGCCCCGAACCAGCCTTCGGCGGGTGCGAATACAATAATTACTTTGCAGATTCAGGCTCGATCACCCTGTTTCCCGGGGTTTATTGCGGCGGAATCTCGCTTTCGGGCAAGGTCGAGGCAAGGCTTGAACCGGGTGAATACATCATTCGTGACGGCCCGCTTTTGATGAAAGGAAATGCCACGCTGACAGGAAAATTTGTCGGCTTCTACCTGACGGGTACGAATGCGATATTCCATTTCAGCACTTCAACGCAAGTGGACCTCATTGCGCCAAAGAGCGGGCCGCTTGCCGGAATATTGTTCTTCGAGGATCGTGCCTCGCCAAAGGGCAGGACATTTACAATCGAAAGCAAGGATGCGGAGCGCTTCGAGGGGGTGGTATATCTGCCCAGGGGTACGCTCTTCATCGACAAGGCCAGCAAGGTTGGTACCCTTGCCAACTGGACTGCGATCATCGCCGACAGGATCATGATCGGTGAAGGTCCGCAAATCCTGGTGAAAGCTGATTACGGCGCATCGGAAATTCCGGTTCCCAGCGGTATTGGTGGCACTTCCAGGGTAAAGCTGGTGAACTGAGGCTTGCCTGTCTTACCGGTGAGCCTCAAATTCAACTTCCTGCTTTCCCCCTTGCGCCTTCCCCGCTAGAACCGCCGCATGAAACTCGTTGGCGAAAACATTGCAGTTGACCGGGATGCGCGCCGCATCGTCGAGGGCGTGTCATTCGTATTGTCTGCCGGGGAAGCGCTGGTCGTGACCGGTGAAAACGGGTCTGGCAAATCAACCCTTCTGCGCGCCCTTGCCGGGCTGCTGCCACTTGCAGGCGGATCATTGCATTTCGATCTCCTCAATGATGGTGCAGACGATCCGCTGATCATCCGCGAACACATTCATTATCTCGGCCATCACAACGCGATGAAGCCGGCGCTCAGCGTGCGTGAGAACCTTGCGTTCTGGCAGGGCTTCACCACTGGTGCGGGAACGAAACCGGCAACCGGCCCGGATCCGGGAATGTCCATCGACGAGGCGCTCGACTTTGTCGAACTGCCGCAAGTGATCGACCTGCCATTTGGCTATCTGTCGACCGGAATGAAGCGGCGCGTGTCGATTGCCAAACTGCTGGTCAATGAGAAACCGGTCTGGATTGTCGATGAACCGACCGCCGGGCTGGATGCCAGATCAAGCGCGATGTTCACTGGTCTTTGCCGCGATCACTGCGACAATGGCGGCATTCTGATCGCCGCAACCCATCTGCCGCTTGGCATAGAAAACGCCAAATCCCTGACCATTGAACGCCTTGCCGGCTGGCATGAGACGGAGCATGACAGGGATGATGGCGGCAAAGCAGGAGCAGATGCATGAGCGCCCTGTTCAGGCGCGAACTTGCCATTGCCATGCGGGCCGGAAGCGGAGCGCTGACCGGAGTGCTTTTCTTCCTGGCGGTGGTTACAATCTTTCCCTTTGCAGTTGGTCCCGATCTGAAACTGTTGGGGCGGATCGGGCCTGCTGTCCTTTGGGTGGCTGCACTGCTGGCCAGTCTGCTTGGCCTGGAACGCCTTTTCTCGCAGGAACGCGAGGATGGCTCGCTTGATCTTATTGTCATGCAGGACCATCCCCTGGCGCTGACCATCTTTGTCAAATGCCTCGCTCACTGGCTGGTCACCGGCCTTCCGCTCATCCTTGCAACGCCGCTGTTCGGCATCATGCTCAACCTTTCCCCGATGGGCATCGCTGCCGTGATGGCAACGCTGCTGGTAGGAACGCCTGCGATCACCTTTATCGGCGCAGTCGGGGCTGCGGTTACCGTCACACTGGCACGCGGCGGGCTGCTGATCGCCATCCTGGTACTGCCGCTGGTCATTCCGATCCTGATTTTCGGGGTGAGCGCGACCAATGGCGCGCTATTCGATCCGGACCCGTTTACCGCACCCTTTCTCATTCTTTGTTCCCTGACGCTGTTCACGAGTGTGTTGGGGCCCCTTGCGAGCGCCATGATGCTGCGTCATTCTGCTGACTGAAATCTTTCGACAAAGGTTCTATATCGACGCCATGAACGAGATTGCTGCACAAAAGACCGGATTCTGGGCATGGCTGACGAGCCTCGCCAATCCGACACGTTTCATGGGGCTGGCCGACCGGTTCATCCCATGGCTGGCAGCGCTGACAATCATTGTGGCGTCAATTGGCCTTTATATGGGCTTTCGCTCGCCGGAGGATTACCAGCAGGGCCGGACCGTGCTGATCATGTATCTGCATGTGCCCGCTGCGTGGCTTGCCATGCTGACTTATACCGTCATGTGCCTGTCTGCGCTGGGAACCCTCGTCTGGCGCCACCCGCTGGCTGATGTGGCGCTGCGCGCTGCTGCTCCCATTGGCGCGGCTTTCACCATCCTCGGGCTTGTAACCGGCTCGCTCTGGGGCAAACCCATGTGGGGCACATGGTGGGTCTGGGATGCAAGGCTGACATCCTTCCTCGTCCTGCTGATCATCTATCTCGGCATAATTTCGCTGGCGCGCGCGCTTGAAGAGCCGACCCAGGCCGCCAAGGCGCTGGCGGTCATCACGCTGGTCGGCTTTGTCAACCTGCCGATCATCAAGTTTTCTGTCGACTGGTGGAACACGCTGCACCAGCCGGCATCGGTTTCACGGTTTGACCGGCCCGCAATGGACCCGGCGTTCCTGTATCCGCTGCTGGTCATGGCGATTGCTTTCACGCTGTTGTTCGTGACGCTGCACCTGATGAACATGCGCAATGAGATACTGCGCCGCCGGATCCGGGTGATGAAGCTCAAAGTGGCGGAAGGATAAGGCAATGTTCGGCGACCATGCAGCCTTCATCATCCCGTCCTATGCCATCACCGCAGCGGTGATCGCGGGCCTGACGATCTGGATCATGGTCGTCTATCGCAGACGCAAGCGCGAAATCGCCGAACTTGAGGCAAGGGGCGTCAGACGGCGGTCGGCGAGTTCAAAGGCCGAGAGTGAAAGCGCCGGGTCATGAGTGAAAACATCACTGAGAATCCGGGCAAGAGCCCTGGTGAAGGAAAGGCAGCGCCATCGGCGCGGCGCGGATTGCTCCTTGCTGCCGTGCCGCTTGTTCTGTTCCTCGTTCTTGCCGGAATATTCTACAAGCAGCTTGCCGCCGGTGGGGCATCCTCCGATCTGCCGTCAGCGCTGATCGGGCGCGAAGCCCCAGCCACAATGCTGGAGCCGCTCGAGGGATTGCGCGAAGGCGGGGTCCAGGTACCTGCATTCACGCCGGACCTTTTGAAGGGCAGGGTTTCGCTGGTCAATGTATGGGCCTCCTGGTGCGCGCCCTGCAGGCAGGAGCATCCGCTGCTGGTCGCTCTTGGCCAGGATGAGCGAGTGCGGATCATTGGTCTCAACTACAAGGACACGACGCCCAATGCGCTGCGTTTCCTTGGCCAGTTGGGAAATCCCTATGATGCGGTGGGCGTTGATCCGCGCGGGCGTGGTGCGATCGACTGGGGTGTTTACGGTATTCCCGAGACCTTCGTTGTCGATTCGCAAGGCGTGATCGTCCACAAGCATGTCGGCGCGCTGACACCAGAGGCGATTGAGGATACCATCCTGCCGATCATCGAAAAATACACCACACCGGCAAACGCCTCGTGATGACCTATCCGCTCTCGCCCTCGCTCATCAAGACGGTTCCTGACGGCGACACCCATGAGCGAAGCGTGTGCGAACATTGCGGTTTTGTGAATTACCAGAACCCCAAGATCGTTGTCGGTTCGGTTGTGCGCCACGAGGAAAAGATCCTCTTGTGCCGGCGGGCAATCGAGCCGCGCCGTGGTTTCTGGACGATACCCGCTGGCTATATGGAGTTGCTGGAAACGCCGGAGGACGGCGCGCGACGCGAGGCACGCGAGGAAGCAAATGCCGAACTCGAATTGTCCTGCCTGCTGGCGGTCTACACGGTCGCCCGGCTGTCACAGGTCCAACTGATCTACCGCGCTACCTTGCGGGACGGACAGTTCTCGGCAGGCCAGGAATCGCTCGAAACAAGGCTCTTCACCTTTGAGGAAATCCCTTGGGACGAACTTGCCTTTCCCAGCGTCCACTGGGCGCTCAGGCAGGACCAGGCGATTGTCGAGGGCAGGGGACAGGCCCCGTTCACCAATCCGCAAAACGAACCATCAGGCCTGTCGAAGGGTTAAGCCTTCGGCTGATTGCCGGTGTCAGGCCAAATGTCAGATTTCAGGCGTCGGGTTGTTTCTCTTCTTCCCTGCCGCCAATTGGTTCCAGCGAGTGGCGCACGATCACCGGATACTGGAAGAGCATGAAGACAATGGTCATCGGCATGGTTGCCCAGACCTTGAAGTTAACCCAGAAATCATTGGAGAAATTGCGCCAGACAATCTCGTTGACCACGGCGAGGAAGAAGAAATAGCAGGCCCAGCGGAAGGTCAGTTTGGCCCATCCGGTATCGTCGAGCTTGAACGGGCCGTCAAAGAGCAGCTTCATAAGCGGATATTTGAAGGCAAAGAGCGAGATCATCAGCGCCGAGCCAAAGAGTATGTTGACGAGGGTCGGCTTGACCTTGATGAATGTTTCATCCTGCAGCCAAAGGGTCAGCGCGCCGAAGACAAATACGAAAACAGCCGTCACCATCGGCATGATGGCAAGGCGCCTCTCCAGTATCCATGTAACGGTGAGCGAGATCGCCATGGCGACCATGAAAAAGGCGGTTCCGATGAAAATCTTGCCGCCCAGCGCCTGCAGGGCCGGATAAGCCGCGGCGATTTCCTCGCCATAGGTATTGGCAAGGAAGAAGACCAGCAGCGGGCCCATCTCCAGTGCCAGTTTCAAGGTCTGGCTTATCGGTTTGCGTTCAGTTGCCATTGGCGAATCCTGTTTGTTATTCTTCCGGCGGAAGACCGGCGATTGAGCGGGCGAAGTCGCGTGCCTCGAAGGGTTCGAGGTCTTCCACCTGTTCGCCGACCCCTGCAAAGAAGACCGGCAGCTTGTGCTTCGCGGAAATGGACACAAGGATGCCGCCTCGCGCTGTACCATCCAGTTTTGTCATGACAAGACCGTTAACCCCTGCCACGTCCTTGAATGTTTCTACCTGATTTAGGGCGTTTTGGCCGGTTGTCGCGTCCAGGGTAAGCAAAACCGTGTGAGGGGCGCTCGGATCCTGTTTTTTCAGGACGCGCACGATTTTCTCGAGTTCGGCCATCAACTCGGCCTTGTTCTGCAGGCGGCCTGCCGTATCCATCAGCATGACATCGCGCCGCTGTTCGCGGGTCTCGGCCCAGGCGTCATAGGCAAGGCCGGCCGCATCGGAGCCAAGCGGGCGTGAGAGAACCGGCGAATGGGTGCGCTCGCCCCATATCTTCAGCTGTTCGATGGCCGCAGCGCGGAACGTGTCGCCGGCAACCAGCGTCGTGGAAAAACCCGCATCATAGAGCTTGGCCGCCAGCTTGCCGATAGTGGTCGTCTTGCCCGAACCGTTGACGCCAACGACAAGTATGACATGGGGCTGATGGTCGAGGTCAAGGTCGAGATCGATGGCGACGGGTTCGAGGATTTTCTCGATTTCCTGCGCCATGACTTCGCGCACTTCCCCGTCGGTGATTTCCCTGCCGAATTTCTGCTCGGAAAGCGTGTCGGTAATCTTCATCGCGGTCTCCATGCCAAGATCGGCCTGGATGAGCACATCCTCGAGTTCCTGCAAAGTCTCCTCATCCAGCCTGCGGCCGGTAAAGACCTGGGAAATGTTTTCCTTCAACTGGTTGGAGGAGCGCGACAGGCCCTTGCCAAGGCGCTGGAGCCAGCCGGCCCTGCGCTCTTCTTCGGGCTCGGGCTCCGGCTCGGGTGCCTTTTTCGCCTTGCGCTCGGTCAGCGTGATGACACTGTCCTCGATCCGGATCGGCTCGCTCGGCGGCGCTACATAACCATCCTGGAAGTCATCTTCGTCATAGTCCTCATCATGGCTGTGGTCGGCGAAGTCTTCGCCGTCTTCTTCGTGGCCGGCATCGCCTGTATCATCAGTTGTACCTGAAGCAGCCTGCCTTGCCGCCGCCGCTGCCTCAAGTCGTTCTTCCTCGGCCTGCCCTTGCGCTATTTCCAGTGTTGCCAGATGCCCGGCCTGTTCTCTGGCCAGCCGCTCTGCCTGTTCCCTTTCAAGACGCTCGGCGGCTTGCCTTTCCGCTTTTTCCTGTTGGGCCCTTGCTGCCTCTTCCTCCTTGAGGCGGGCGGTTTCCTCGGCAGCCTGTCTGGCGGCATCCTCTGCCACTTTCGCTTCCTCGGCGAGCCTCATGGCTTCCTGGCGCTGGCGCTCCTCCTCCTGTGCCGCTTCCTGCTTGCGGACGGCCTCCGTGGCGGCTGCCGCCTCTGCCTGTCTGCGGGCAAGCTCCTTCTCAGCGAGGGCTTTCTTCTCGTCGGCCTCCTCGCGGGCCTTCTGTTCTGCGGCCGCCTTTTGTGCGGCTTCAGCTTCCTGCCGCGCCTTTTCCTGTGCCTCGGCGGCCTGTCTGGCTGCTGCTTCGGTGGCAAGGGCCTCTGCCTCATCGCGGGCGAGTTGTTCCGCCTTTGCCGCAGAGCGGGCAGCCTCCTCCGCACGTGCCAGGGCTTCGGCCTCTGCGCGTTCCGCGACCATCCTGCTTTGGGCGGATTCGGCTTCTGCCGCTTCTGCCTGCGCCTCGATCTGGGGCTGTGCAACCTCCTCTTGCGCTTCCTGCTTCTTGCCGAAGCCGAAAGAGAAGATGCGTTTCAGCAAGCCCGGTTTTTTCTCGGCCATTTCGTCCTCAATATTGCCGGCCTAGGCAGCCAGCGGATTGCCACTCCTGGGAGAACCCGCGATCACCTCGATCAGTTCCCCGTCCAGTACCTGCCGGTTGTTTCCGGTCACCTTCACCCGGCACAGCGTGCCCGGCTCAAGTTTCCCGCCAGCTACGGGCTTTATGCGGGTAAATTGTTCAATGCGGCCATGGCCGCCGGTTTCCATCAACACGGTCTGCTCGCTGCCCGTCAGGGCATCGAGATGGCCTACAAGCGCGGCGTCCGCTTTTTCGCGCAGGCGGGCAGCTCGTTCACGCACAAGGGCGCGATCAAGCTGGGGCATCAGCGCGGCGGGCGTACCCTTGCGCGGCGAAAACGGGAAGGTATGCACAAAATCGAGGCCGCATTCATCGATGATGGAAAGTGTTGCGGCGAACATTTCCTCATCCTCGGTGGGAAATCCGGCCATCAGGTCGGCACCAAGTGCCATGTCCGGGCGCAGGCGGCGGACTTCCTGGCAGAACCGGATCGAATCATCGCGCAGGTGCCGGCGTTTCATCCGCTTGAGGATCATGTCATGGCCATGCTGCAGCGACAGGTGGAGATGCGGCATGAAACGCTCTTCGCCGGCAATCGCTTCCATCAGCAGCTCGTCAACCTCGATACTGTCGATCGAGGAAAGACGCAGGCGCTGGAGTAGCGGAACATTGCGCAGCACGGACTGGACCAGGCGGCCAAGGCGCGGCGCGCCGGGAAGATCGACTCCCCAGGATGTCGTGTCGACGCCGGTCAGCACGACTTCGCGGTAGCCATTGTCAACCAGTTGCCTGATCTGTTCGACAACCTCACCGGATGGCACCGAGCGTGAATTGCCCCTGCCGTAGGGTATGATGCAGAAGGTGCAGCGGTGGTCGCATCCGTTCTGGACCTGAACGAAGGCGCGGGTGTGCCCCTCAACCGACTGGACCATGTGCGAGGCGGTTTCCCTGACTTCCATGATGTCGTTGACGCGGACCTTCTCGAACTGGTTCACGCCAAAATCGGGCAATGCGCGGTAGGCCTGATGGCCGAGTTTTTCCTCATTGCCGATCACCAGGTCGACTTCCTCCATGGCGGCGAAGCTTTCGGGATCGGTCTGGGCTGCACAGCCCGATACGATGATGCGGGCATTGGGATTTTCGCGGCGCGCACGGCGGATCGCCTGTTTTGCCTGACGCACAGCCTCACCGGTCACTGCGCAGGTGTTGATGAGCACCGCGCCGTCCGTCAGTGAATCAAGGCCTGCCTCCTGCGCCTTCTTGCGCATAACCTCTGTTTCGTAGGTGTTGAGGCGACAGCCGAATGTGAGCGTTTTGATGGCCATGGTGATCGGTTTATCAGAAGTTCTCGTGCGTTTGCCCGGCAAATCACGCTGTGGCACCGGGCGGCTTCAGCTTGAAGGG
>CAZIPH010000024.1:0-43050 GCA_964541115.1 uncultured Salaquimonas sp. | reverse complement strand
ATCGGTACGCTGATCACCGCGCTCGGCACGTCGATCGGCAAGGATGAGTTCAACATAGAAAAACTGCGCTACCACAAGATCATCATCATGACCGATGCCGATGTGGATGGCGCCCACATCAGGACCCTGCTGCTGACTTTCTTCTTCCGCCAGATGCCCGAACTCATCGAGCGCGGTTTCATCTATATTGCCCAGCCGCCGCTCTACAAGGTGACGCGTGGCAAGTCCTCGCAGTATCTCAAGGGCGAGCGGAACATGGAGGAATACCTGATTTCAGGGGGGCTTGAGGAAACAAGGCTCAATTTGAGCTCCGGCGAGGTCAGGACCGGCCAGGATTTGCGCTCCGTTGTCGATACGGCGCTTGCCTTCCGCACGCTGCTCAGCAACATCCATTCGCGCTACAGCAAGGATGTGGTCGAGCAGGCTGCTATTGCCGGCGCTCTCAATGTCGAACTCATGAACAACCGCGAACAGGCACTCGAGGCCGGCAGGTATGTTGCCCGCCGCCTGGACGCAATTTCAGAGGAAACCGAACGCGGCTGGACTGCCGTTCTGATGGACGACGGCGGCCTGCGTTTCGAGCGTATGGTGCGCGGCGTCAAGGAAACCGCAGAAATCGACATGGCGCTGATCGGCTCGTCCGATGCCTTGCGCATGGACCAGATGGCAGCCAGCCTGCAGGAAGTCTATGCCATTCCGCCGGTCTTCTGGCGCAAGGAGGAAAGCCGGACGATTTCAGGTCCGCGGGCGCTCCTGACAGAGGTTTTCGATGCGGGCCGCAAGGGCGTGTCGCTGCAGCGCTACAAGGGGCTGGGCGAGATGAACCCCGAACAGTTGTGGGAAACGACGCTTGATCCCAATGAACGCACACTGCTGCAGGTCAGGGTCAACGATGCCTCTGACGCCGATGATCTGTTCACCAGGCTGATGGGCGACGAGGTCGAGCCGCGCAAGAACTTCATTCAGGACAACGCCCTGAACGTCGCCAATCTGGATATCTAGCAACCGGTTCAGGGCTGGCCTTGACTTGCCCGCGCGCACTTCCTATTTGCGCGTCAGGTTGAAGACGCCTGCCGTCCGCTGGGGCAAACCCGTGGTGAAGTCTTTCATATGAACATTCAGCAACTGCATCCTTCATGTGGCCAGCTGTAATGCGGACATCAGCCTGACTTTTTTACATGAGTGGCACCACCGACAGGTGGTGAGAACAGGTGTTGAAATGACAAACCGGATTACACAATACAAGGAAGAAGCCCGCCGCCTGCGCGACAGCCTTGCTGTCGCCGGAACCGGGATTTCCCATTCACGTTCGCTGGAACTTGTTGCAAGGCAGAAAGGCTTTCGCGACTGGAACACGCTGCACGGTCAACTCGGCCAGGCAGCGGAAGTGAACCAGCCTGCCGGCCCGCCCGTACAGCTGGGTCAGATGGTGGAGGGAACCTATCTTGGTCAACCCTTCACGGCAGAAGTTCTTGGTATCCAGATCCTGAATGGTGGCAACCACTACCGGGTGACGCTCGACCTCGCTGAGCCGGTCGATGTGGTGACGTTTGAGAGCTTTTCTGCTTTCAGGCGGCGCATATCTGCAACGATCAACAGCCAGGGCCGGACTGCTGAAAAGACATCCAATGGTGTTCCGCAAATGGTCATCAGGCTCCCAAATTGAACTTGTTCACGTCTTGATCGCTTCCAGCAGGTCCTGACCGCTCATCTGCGGTGATTTTCCTGCCGCAAAGGCCTTCTTGACCAGTTCGGTGATGACAGCATTGGCGGGGGTGGGGACATGGTGCCTCACCCCTTCCGCCACGATTGCCCCATTGAGGTAATCAATTTCCGGCTGCCTGCCATTTTGCAGGTCCTCCCACATGGAAGACCGCGCAGTGTCATCCATCTTCATCATGCTGCCTGCAACCAGCTTGAAGACCGGGTCAGGAAGGCCGAGCAGGGTGGGGATGTATTTGGGGCTTACCTTGCCGATCTTGGCCGGCTCGATGCCCTTGGCCTTCATCACTGCCAGCGCCTCTTCCACGCATATCGCCAGCACCTTGCGGTAATTTCGACGTTCAAGCTGCCGCTTGAGCGGCAGGTCCGACAAGACGTTAATGGCGTTGTTGAGGTTGAGGCACAACTTGCCCCACAAAACGGCCTGCATGTCCGTGGCAATGGTGGTCGGGATATGGCTCTGCTTGAGCAGACGCGCCAGTTGATGCGAATCGGGATGCTTTCCGAGGACCAGGCCCGCATCGGTTGCGCGGTGAAAATGCGCTCCTTCCATCCACAGCGCATTGAAGGCAACCATGGCGGCGACAACGTCGAAACCCTTGAGCTCCTCGCGCAGGATGGGAGTATTGCCGACACCGTTTTGCAGACTGTAGATTACCGCATCGGGCTTGGCATGTTTCGCGATCTCACTGCCTGCTGTCCTGGTATCAGGGCATTTGACCGTGACCAGGATTACATCGCTATTGGCAATCGCTGCCGGATCGAGGGAATAATTGACCATTTCGGGGGCTATGCGTTCGTTGCGGCCGTCAAGGTCGGAAACGGTCAGCCCGTATTCGGCGATCTGTTTGCCGACTTCCTCGCGGCCAATCAGGACCACCTCATTGCCGCGCACGATCAGCGAGCCGCCGATCAGGCATCCAATGGAACCTGCGCCAAAAATTGCTATCCGCATAGTTTTCTCCGCCGCCCGATCTTGTCCCGTATGCCGCCGGGATTCGGCATTGGCTTACCCGGTACGCCAACCACAAGAGCCTGTGACAGGCATCCGGGTGTCACCTGCCACGAGGCTATCAAAACACGAATTCGGACTGCCTCAAAATGTTTTCATTGGCTTTGCCTGTTTCATCCGGTCGCTGTCTCCTTTGGCGGGGGCGCATTTAAGGAACTGTTTACCACTGCCAGACTAACCTGCGCGGCACGAAGCTTGAGCTGCAAACGAATCGGTTTGCAGAATTGGGAGCATCCGGCTTGTCGCGCATGGAAAAACGAAAATTGGTTGGTGGACACTCGGGTTTCCGCTTTGCCACCAGGCATGAGGAACCCGTCGATGTGTCGCGCGAAGCGAAATCCCCGATCCATGACCTTCGGGAGCATCCGCGCAGTACCGCCCATGACCTGAGCGAAATCATTCTTGATGGTCGCACCTACGGCGTCGCCTGCCTGATTCTGGATCTGTCGGATGCAGGCGCAAAGCTGGAAGTTTCCTGTGGCGAACTGCCCAAGCGGTTCATTCTGGCCAATTATACCCGTCAGACAAAAACACTTTGCCGCCAGATCTGGCGTGACAATCGCCTTGTTGGCGTGAAATTCCTAACCAGCCCGCGGCCCTTCCGCATCGAGGAACGCCTGTAAGGCACAATGCGGCCCATTTACCCCCGCCTTTGTGCCGCCCCCGGTTATGGCGCAAACACGCCACCAATGACGTGTTCCCCGCTTTCCAGATCACCGTCGCTCTTCTAGCATTTTTACTGAGTTTTGCTGATGGAGATAGCAATGGAAGGTTTGAGTGAACCTGCTGCCGGATATGCAACGTCCAATCGCAAGATCGATCCCGCCCGCCGCCGGTCTGTCAAGCCGGATGGATCTCCCGATGACAATGATCGCGTAGAGATTGGGCCGACGGCGCTGGCCTTCGAAGCCTGGGCAAGGGCCGGGCTGGAAGCCCCAAATCTCGAAGTCATGCGCGATTTCCGCTTGCAGCGGATCATCAGCGAATTGCGCAGGCGCGACTATGCCGGCCTGCTGTGCTTCGATCCGCTCAATATCCGCTACTGCACCGATTCAACGAACATGCAGCTTTGGACCACCCACAATCCGGCCCGCGCCTGCTTCGTATCGGCTGATGGCTACATGGTCCTGTGGGATTACAACAACTGCCAGCATCTGTCGGCGCATCTTCCCCTGATCCGGGAATACAGGACGGGTGCGTCCTTCTTCTACTTTACCGCTGGAGAACGCGTAGCTGAACTCGCCGGTCGTTTTGCCGCTGAGATCGACTTGCTCATACGCGAACATGGCGGCAGCAACCGCCGCATCGCCATCGACAGGATCGAACCGGAAGGCCTGATGGCAATGCAGCGGCTGGGTCTTGAAACCTTTCAGGGCCAGGCGGTCACCGAACTTGCCCGTGCCATCAAGGGCCCTGATGACATCAAGGCAATGAAATGCGCAGTTCATTCCTGTGAACTGGCAATGTACCGCATGCAGGCCGAACTGCGCCCGGGTATGACCGAGAACGACCTGTGGTCGATCCTTCATGCCGAGAATATCCGCCATGGCGGCGAGTGGATCGAGACGCGAATCCTGGCTTCTGGTCCGCGCACCAATCCCTGGTTCCAGGAATGCGGTCCGCGTGTGATCGAGGAGGGCGATATTGTCGCCTTCGACACCGACCTGATCGGCGTTTACGGCATGTGCTGTGATATTTCCCGCACCTGGATCTGCGGCGATGTGGAGCCGACAAGAGAGCAGAAACGGCTTTATACGAATGCCTACAACCAGGTGAAGAACAACATTGCCATCATCAGGCCGGGCATGGGTTTCCGCGAGTTCACAGATACGGCCGATCTGGCACCCGCTGAATTCCGCCATAACCGCTACGGGGTTCTTGCCCATGGCGTTGGCCTTTGCGACGAATATCCGAGCCTCTATTTTCCCGAGGATTATCCTGCCACCGGCTACGATGACACCTTCAAGCCGGGCATGTTCGTCTGCGTTGAAAGCTATTGCGGCGTGGTCGGCGGCAAGGAGGGCGTCAAGCTCGAGGAACAGCTTCTGGTCACTGAAACCGGGCTCGAGACCGTCACGAGCTATCCCTACGAGGAAAAGCTGATCGACCAATCCCTGGCATAGGCGAAGGTTTGGCCGCTCATTCTTGCGTTCATCTTGCGTTCAGCTTCGGGCCGCATTTTAGCCGCTCTTTACCGATATCAGGCCGTTTCCATGACCATGTGCAATCCGCATTGCGGCATGGTTAATCAAAATTTAATGGGCGTTCTGCACACTGGAACCCTTCCAGACAAACACTATCGGGGCAATTTCATGAAGAAGATCATCCTGCTCGCAAGCCTTTTGGCGCTTGCTTCCTGCCAGACCACGACCGACCCGCTAACCGGCAATCCGCAACGCAACAACACCGCCGGTGGTGCCGTGATCGGTGCCCTTGCGGGCGCGGCCACGGGTTTTCTCGTAGCCAAGGACAAGAGCGGCGATGACCAGCGCAAGTCCGCCCTGATCGGCGCCGGCATTGGTGCGCTCGTTGGCGGTGGGATTGGCAACTACATGGACCGCCAGGAACAGGAATTGCGCGCGCAGTTGCAGAATTCCGGCGTCAGCGTTTCACGTTCCGGCAACCAGATCATCCTCAACATGCCGGGCAACATCACTTTCGCTTCCGATAGTGCGGACCTCAATCCTGGTTTCTTCGGCGTGCTTGATTCAGTGGCAATCGTATTGAGGAAGTATGAGCAGACCCTGCTTGATATCGATGGCCATACCGACAGCACGGGCGATGAGTTCTACAATCAGCAACTTTCCGAGCGCCGTGCCGTCAGCGTTGGCCAGTATCTCAACCAGCGCGGTATCGATCCGCGCCGCCTTTTGGTCGTCGGATATGGCGAGACCCGCCCGATTGCGGACAATTCGACCGATTTCGGACGTCAGCAGAACCGTCGAGTGGAAATCCGTATCACGCCCCTTCAATAGTCGCAAAACGCATGGTTAAAGTTTGAGCGACCTGCTTAAGGTCGCCTCAAATAAAATATTATAGCCTTCGCCAGCAGAATGACTTCCATTCTGGCGGAGGCTTTTTTTATACTTATGCTGCGCGAATTGCCCATTCTGTTCAGGCGTGACGAACGCGGCAACTTTGCCGTGATCGGCGCATTGATGCTTGTCCCCATCCTCGCGACAATGGGCGCTGCCGTCGATTATTCCAAGGCTTATGGAACCAGATCGAAGATACAGGCCAGTGCCGACACAGCGGCGCTCGCTGCCGCGATGGATGCCACCACTGTCAACCAGTTCCAGGACCTTACCGAGGCCTATATGGCTGCCAATCTTCCTGAACTGGATCTCGAAATTGCCCCCAGGACCGGACCCGACTCGGTTGAGGTTGTCGTGACGCACCGCTATCAGACCGCCTTTTTGGCGATGGTCGGGATAAGTGAAATCCCCATTGAGGTCGAAACCGAAGTGGCAATCAGGAAGTTCAACCGGGCCGTCATCAATCCGTCCGGCGATGCCAACCGGACTGGAAACAACACAGGACGAATTAACGGACGCTCCCTGAACCAGCGGGAGATCCAGGTGCTTGAAGCGCTGCGCGACAGGTTGATCCAGTCCGTCGGCAATCTTCCGCCCCGTGACCAGGAGCGCGCAAGAAAGCGCATTCGCGAGAAGTTTGATTCCTATATCCGTCAGGCCCGTTCTGGTGCCGATGGATCACCCGTCTATATCAAGCGCTGACACTCGGTTGCCTGCGGGCTTGTAGCCGTCAACGTGATTGGTGCGCGACAGGTCTCCACTAGCCCATTTCATAACCTTGGGATCCATGACAGCGAACCACAGGGGCGGGATTGCCGCCAGGCCGTAACTGCCGGGATAACCGCTTGGCAGGCGCGGCAACTCCTCGAAGTTGCGCAACGCCTGATAGGGCCGCAGCGGGTTGGCGTGATGATCGGAGTGGCGCTGCAGGTGAAACAGCATCAGGTTTGAAACGATGTGGTTCGTGTTCCATGAATGATGCGGTTGGCAGGGTTCATGGCGCCCGTTGTCGAGTTTTCCGCGCAGCAATCCGTAATGTTCCACATAGTTTGCAAAGGTCAGTTGCAGCCATCCGAAGAAATGATGGATAACGATGAAGGCAAGGACGAGGGGTCCAAGCACGATGGTCAGAACGGCGGCAATCAGCAGCGAAATCGCATAGGATTGCAGGAGATCATTGCGCCAGTGCCAGAAGCCCAGCCCCTTTCTTTCAAGGCGGGCCTTTTCCAGTTCCCAGCCACGCAGGGCGGTGCCGGGAATCTCGCGCAGGGCAAAAGCGTAAATGCTCTCCCCCATCCTTGCTGAAGCCGGATCGACTGGAGTTGCCACCATGACGTGATGCCCGCGATTATGCTCGATGCAGAAATGACCATAGCCCGTCAGCGCATTGATGATCTTGGCGCCCCACTGGTCAAGGCGATTGGACTTGTGGCCGAGTTCATGACCGACAGTCAGCCCGCTGCCCGACGACACGCCCGCTGCATAGGCAAGTGCGAAAAAGGCCCACCATGGCGTCTGCGGCAACATCGCGACATAAGCGGCAGCAAGGAAGCTGGCATAGAAGACCGGAATGGAGGCAAACAGGAGAAATCGGTAATAGGGATCGGCGGACATCACCTCGACCACTTCCTCGGGTGGATTGTTGAAGTCCTCGCCGAAAAACCAGTCAAGCGCCGGTATCATGCCAAAATAAAAGAGTATCGGGAAAACCGACCACCAGTAATTGCCGGTTCCAATAACGGCCATGGCGCACAGGAAGGGAACGCAAGGCGAGAGGACCGACAGGACCCAAAGCAATCGCTTCCTGTCCCGGTATTCGATCCGTTTTCCGTTTGTATCAGTGGCCACAAAAATCATGGCGCAATTCTACTCCAAACAATCCTGCCGTCAAAACGTGCCAGAAAAAATAGTTCGCCTACAGCTTCGCGCGGGTGCTGAGCGGGGTTGCCAGCAGCAGGCTGGTTTCTGAACCGGAAATGCCCGGTATCAGCCGCAACTTGCGCAGCACGGCATCAAGATCGGCAAGCGTCTCGGTTCCAAGCTCAACGATAAGGTCCCAGCGCCCGTTCGTCGTGTGCACGGCAGTCACCTGGGCAAAGCCGCTAAGCCTGCGCACGACCTGGTCGGCCGCCTGCCCCTTGATCTCGAGGAGCACAATGCCGCGCACCGGCTGCTCGATGGCATCGGCACGCAACACTACGGTGTAGCCGACGATCTCGCCGGAGGCCTCCAGCTTCTCAATGCGGCTTCTGACTGTGGCGCGGGACGTACCCAATGCCTCGGCAAGGTCCGATATGCTGCGGCGGCTGTTGTGGCGCAGCAGCGTCACCAGTTTCTGATCGAACGAATCCATAATGATCATTATGGTACAATCAAATTATCAATTTGCCAATATCAGGCTATCATTTTGCCAATTTTCTGGCTTCAAATTGCCGGGAAAGTCCTGTCTCCTGTTGTGGAAAGCAAAATTGTTGATCCCTGCAAGGCTGGCATGATGAAACGGCAGAAATGTAATCTTCTTGGCATTGGCGCGCAGGATGGCGCTGGCCGGCCGGGCTGTGAAATGGGCCCTGCTGCCCTGCGAACTGCCGGTATAGAGGCAGCCATCCGCACCCAGGGGCTTGATGTTCAGCGTTTGAATGATGTTGTTCCGCATGATGGCAGTCCGGATCGCGGAAAAGGTGATCCTGGCGCGAAAAACCAGGTTCTGAAGAACTTGGCGGAAGTGGCCGCCTGGACGCGGGCGATCATGGATGCAGCCGGGAGGGCGGGCGAGGATGCCTTTCCGGTTTTCATGGGCGGCGATCATTCGATTTCTGCAGGCACCGTTCCGGCAATGGCGGTGCGTGCGAAGGCATCAGGCAAACCGTTTCATGTCCTGTGGCTCGATGCGCATCCTGATTTCCATACACTGGAGACGACCGATACCGGCCATCTGCACGGCGTGCCGCTCGCCTATGCCTGCGGAATGGGCGGGTTTGGTGCGGCCTTTCCGAAAATCGAAGTCGCCACCGATCCCGCCAATGTCTGCATGATGGGCATACGAAGCGTGGATAGTGCCGAGCGCAGCCTCCTCAATGCCGCAGGAGCTCGTGTCCATGACATGCGCCAGATAGACGAGTTTGGCATGGCGCCATTGCTTCGTGCCTTTCTGAAGAAGGTTGCTGAAACCGGCGGCACGCTGCATGTCAGCCTCGATGTCGATTTTCTCGACCCGGCAATCGCGCCAGCTGTTGGCACCACCGTTCCGGGCGGTGCCACCTTTCGTGAGGCCCACCTCGTCATGGAGATGCTTCATGACAGCGGCCTTGTTTCCAGCCTCGACCTTGTTGAACTGAACCCCTTCCTTGATGAGCGTGGCCGCACGGCCAGCCTGATGGTCGATCTGACTGCCAGCCTGTTTGGCAAATCGGTCATGGACCGCCCGACCCCTGCCTATTGATCCACTGGACAACCGACATGGAAATTTCCCAACTAGCCCTGGTGCCTTTCGTCTCGGTCGACGACATGATGCGCATTGTCCATCACGTGGGCATCGAAACCTTCCTGCGCGAACTGGCTTGCGAGATCGAGGCTGATTTCAGGCGCTGGCCGCAATTCGACAAGACGCCCCGCATTGCTGCCCACAGCGCCGAAGGCGTCATCGAACTCATGCCGACAAGCGATGGCGAGACCTACGGCTTCAAATATGTCAACGGCCATCCCGCCAACATGAAGGAGGGCCTGCAAACCGTTACGGCTTTCGGCGTTCTGGCCGATGTCCATACCGGCTACCCGCTTCTGCTGTCTGAAATGACCATACTGACCGCCTTGCGCACTGCTGCCACCTCGGCCATGGCCGCAAGATATCTGGCGCCGCAAGACGCCCGCACCATGGCGATGATCGGCAATGGTGCCCAGTGCGAATTCCAGGCGCTGGCCTTCAGGGCGCTATGCGGCATCGACACGGTTCGCCTCTATGACATTGATGAAAAGGCGACGAGGAAAGCAGCCCGCAACCTTGCAGGATCCGGCCTCAACATTGTTTCCTGCAATTCATCGCAGGAGGCACTGGAAGGCGCGCAGATCGTCACTACCTGCACTGCAGACAAGCAGTATGCCACCATATTGACCGATAACATGGTCGGTACAGGCATCCACATCAATGCGATCGGCGGCGACTGCCCTGGCAAGACGGAGCTTCATCGGGACATTCTGCTGCGCTCGGATATATTCGTCGAATACCCGCCCCAGACGCGGATCGAGGGTGAGATACAGCAATTGGATAGCAACCACGAAGTCACCGAACTCTGGCAGGTCATCTCGGGCGAAAGGCCAGGTCGCACCGGCCACGACCAGATCACGCTGTTTGATTCCGTCGGCTTTGCCATCGAGGATTTTTCCGCCCTCAGATATGTCCGCGAAAAGGCACGCGAGTCGGGCCACTACGTCGATCTTGACATGCTGGCCGATCCTGACGAGCCACGTGACTTGTTTGGCATGGTGATGCGCGCCGCGAAATAGGGCAGGAATACAGGAGAAGGCGGCCAGAAAAGAAAACAGCACCTGCTGGAGGACAGGTGCTGCTCACTTGGTGGTTCAGTATTGAATTCGTTCAGCGCTGGACAAGCTGGAAGTCTTCTTCGCGTTCCAGTCCGGCAATGGTCGATGCTGGCAGGTCGATGCCGACTTTCGTGTCTGTCAGTTCAGCATATTTGCCGTCCACATAGACTGCAAACCGCTTGCCCTTGATGGAAACCAGAAGTTCGCTGACATATCCCTCTTCATCGAGGAAGGCGTCTTCGACAAAGCCGATCAGTTTGCCGCTCTTGTCATGGGCAGGCATTCCCAGCCAGGCATCATTGAGTTCATGCAGTTCCTCTTCGCTGTCAAACGCGTCGAAGCGCTCATCCAGCGGGGCATTCTGCGGCGCATAGGCCATCTCGATTTTCTGACCAAAAAGCGTGAATTGCCCGCTTTGCGCTGTTGCCGTTCCCGCCAGGGAAAGGGCGATCAGTGTGGCTGCAAGTGTGGTAATGCGGGTTGCTGGCTTTTTCATTGGTCTACAAGGCTGGTGCCCTCTCCTGTTGATGTGGTTCACTGTCAGAACGTTCAGACCGTATCGCCGGTTCCCCTTCTGCTCCAATCAATCCGCTTCACTTTGGTTCACGCGGTTTTGACAGGAGGTGATGAGGACATAATGCGCTGAAGGCTCAAGGCTGGCTGTGCGATTCATCACAGGGGTGAAAGATTGGCCAAACGGGCTGCAAATCAGCAGCAAGATCATATCTGCAGCCAAAGGACCCCGATCCAAATGGCCCGGATCCAAATGACCTGGAGTAAGAGCCGTGGTAAGTTTTTGGCGAGGCTTTTGCTGATAAGGTGCGTCCAAATGATTCGCGAATTACTGTCTGGAGACCCGTGTGACCATCCGCTTTCACAAGAATGACCTTCCTGATCTTGATCGCTATACCGGTGATGTTGCAATCGACAGCGAAACCCTGGGCCTCAAGCCCCAACGCGACAGGCTGTGCGTTGTCCAGCTTTCGCCCGGCGACGGTTCCGCCGACGTGATCCAGATCGAAAAGGGTCAGAAAAAGGCGCCAAACCTCACCAGACTGCTGCGCGATCGCTCCAAGACCAAGATTTTCCACTTTGGCCGTTTCGACATAGCAGTATTGCTGCACACTTTCGGTGTTGAAACCAATCCTGTCTTCTGCACCAAGATCGCCTCGCGCCTGACGCGAACCTATACCGATCGCCACGGCTTGAAGGATGTGACGCGCGAACTGCTCGGCATTGACCTTTCCAAACAGCAGCAAAGTTCGGACTGGGCGGCAGAAACCCTCAGCGATGCCCAGCTTGAATATGCGGCCTCTGATGTGCTGCATCTTCATGCCTTGCGCGATATCCTTGCCGGGCGTCTGGAGCGTGAAGGCCGCACAAGGATTGCCACTGAATGTTTCCGCTTCCTTCCAACCCGCGCCCGCCTCGATCTGGCAGGCTGGGAGGAAACCGACATCTTCGCCCATAGCTGATTGCGCCCCATGCACTTTGTACCGTCCCCTGCGCCTCAAAAAAACCGGCTTTTGATGGCTTTTGCGGCTCGTATTCCGCTTCCGGACAAATTTGAACCGCACCGGAGAATGTGTTGAACGCCGACCCGCGCGACTACCCGGCAGACATGGCCGCAAGGAACGCTGACCTGACTGCCCGGCGCGAGGCCGATTGGCAGCAGCACCAGCGCGAACTGGCACTTGCCAAAGCGCAGCAGGGTTTGCGATCACCTGCTCCTGCCGCTCCTCCCGACAATGCGGATGCTTATCGGCCAAACGAGGTCCAGCGGGGTCACGTTCTGCACGATGAAGGACTAGACTTCCTCGGCGGTGAGCGCGATGCACGGGATTTCCTGCGCGCAAACCGCCATTCAGGCCGTGTCCGCTTCCTGCGCATTACGCTGCCCCTCGTGGCGCTCTTCATTCTGACTGTGGTGGTCGGTGCCTATTTCTGGTCCGCAACCGGCGCTCCCGACGTGACCATTCAGTCTGCCTCGATGGAGGACGGACGCATGGTGATGAGCAATCCGAAGATCGACGGGGTCGATGACAGGCAGCGCCCCTACACCCTTGCCGCCCGCCAGGCCATCCAGAATCCCGCAGATCTGGGCAAGGTGGAGCTTGACGGGATTGATGCCAACATACCGATGGAGGAAGGCCTGTATGCCAAGATCCTCGCTGGCAGGGGTTTTTACGACGCGGATGCAAAGACCCTGAAGCTTCAGGGAAATGTCGATATCACCACCGATGACGGCATGAACATGACCATGCAGGATGCCGATGTCGACATGGACGCCGGCAGTCTGAAAACAGCCAACCCTGTCGCCATCCAGACGGAACAGGCCGAGATTTCCGCAATGAGTTTTACCGTTGAGAACAACGGCGAAAAGGTAATATTCGAAAACCGCGTCCGCATGACGATATTCCCCGGCAAGTTTGCCAGGGAGGATGATGTCGCGGCCACGGGTACATCGAATTGACCGGGGCAACATCCTGATGATCCATAAATCGCAGTACAGTTTTTCACACGCCGCGCTGACCGCGTTTCTGGCTCTTATCGCGACGGGCCTTGCGGCTTTGTTGTTTGTTACTGCGGCAGCAAATGCCCAGAGTTTTGGAGGTGCCTTCGAGGGCATGGCCAATTCCGATGAACCCATCCAGATCGAGGCGGACCGGCTTGAAGTGATCGATGGCGAGGGCATTGCGCTGTTCGAGGGCAATGTATCCGTTGTCCAGGGCACCACCATCCTCAAGACCCGCCAGCTCAAGGTCTGGTATGATCGCGAAAGCGCGACCGATACACCCGGGGGCAATGTCCGGAAGATCGAGGCAACCGGCAAGGTGGCTGTGCGATCAGGCGACCAGCAGGCCAGCGCGGACAATGCGGTGGTGGACATGCGCGCCCAGATCGCCACCTTGTCGGGAAGTGTGACGGTCAGCCAGGGCCAGAATATTCTCACCGGCTGCAATTTGCGTATCAACATGGCTACCAATGCGGCAAACCTCACGCCCTGCAAAACATCCGGTCAGGGTGGCGGACGCGTCAAGATGTTGTTCACGCCGCAGAATTGACACGCTGCCCGCCAGCAGGCATCGAAAGCTGAACTGAAACCGGAATGAAGTTTCCCGTGAAACAAGAGCAAGGCAAATCCGCGTCGAGGGGACGCAAGCCGACGATTGCGGAAAGGCTTGTCGCTGCCGCAGGCAGGTTGGTGCCAGGTCTTGCAAAAAGTGCGCCCCAGACCATCCCGCCACTACGCCGCGAGGCGGGTATTGCAAATGGTGAAGGCGTTTCTGCCGATGACTATTCCCGGCCGGCTCTCGCGCCAGCCCCGCCCGGTGGAGGGTCTTTCCAGCCCGCATCACCTGCAGTGGCGTCCCGTCAGCCGCGATCACGCGAGGGCGTGCTGCTCGTTTCCGGCCTTGAAAAGGCATACAAGGGGCGGCGTGTGGTCGATGGTGTCGACCTTGGCGTGCGCCGCGGCGAGGCGGTCGGATTGCTCGGCCCCAATGGTGCGGGAAAGACCACCTGCTTCTACATGATCACCGGCCTCGTACAGGCCGATGCAGGCCGCATCGACCTTGACGGCTATGACATCACACAGACACCCATGTACCAGCGCGCCCGCCTTGGCATTGGCTACCTGCCCCAGGAGGCATCGATATTTCGCGGTCTTTCGGTGGAAAACAATATCCGCGCCGTGCTGGAAGTTGTCGAGCCGGACCGCAAGGAACGCGAACGCCAGCTCGATGCGCTGCTCGAGGAATTCCATATCTCGCATCTGCGAAAATCGCCCTCGATCGCGTTGTCGGGTGGTGAGCGCCGCCGTTGCGAGATCGCCCGGGCGCTTGCGACCAAACCCTCCTTCATGCTGCTGGACGAACCCTTTGCCGGTGTTGATCCCATTGCTGTCGGGGATATCCAGGATCTGGTTCGCCATCTAACCCGGCGCGGTATCGGCGTTCTGATCACCGATCACAATGTGCGCGAGACCCTCGGGCTGATTGACCGTGCCTATATCATCAACCAGGGCAGGGTGCTGACCCATGGCACACCGAATCAAATTGTTAACGATACCGAGGTGCGACGAACCTATCTCGGTGAACAATTTACCCTTTAGGAACAGGCTGCTACTATTGTAAGCAAGAAACGGGCCAATCCGGTCCGCGCAATGGTGCGCGATCCGACCGGTGAACAGCCCGTGATCTGGAACGTGTAACTGACAATGCAGCAGCGCCAATCCCAACGCCAATCCCAGGGACTGACACAAGGCCTCAAGGTAGGCCTCGGTCAGGGCCTCAAGATGACGCCCCAGCTGGTCCAGTCCATCAAGCTGTTGCAAATGAGCAGCATGGACCTGCTGCGTCATATCGAGGAACAGATCGAGAAAAACCCCCTGCTTGAACTGTCCGATGAGGACAACCGGGCAAACCGCGACGATCTTCTGCGCGATGACGAGCGGATTGCCGGAAAATCAGCCGAGCGCGATCTGGTCAGTTCCGATGAATTCGACACCAGCCAGGCAGCTCTTGAGGCAGCCCTCGACACATCTTTCGAAAACGAGTTCGATAGCGATCGCTCTGGTGGTGAAACGGCCTATTTGCAGCCCGCTTCAGAATCCCTTTCAGGTGGCGGGTCATCCTTCAATGGCACCGACTTTTCTGCAGGCGGCGGTGAAGGCGCCAATTTCGAGGAATTCGTGGCAGGCACCGTTACACTGCAGGATCATCTGGCCGGACAGCTTGCGCTGACCCGGACAAGCCCCGTAATTCGCCTCGCGGCAGGCGAAATAATTGATGCACTCGACAGCGACGGCTATTTCCGGGGCCAATTGCAGGATATCGCAGGCGAGCGCCGGATCGGGCTGGAAGAGGTCGAGGCAGCGCTGGCACTGGTCCAGGGTTTTGATCCGGTCGGCATTGGCGCGAGGGATCTCGCCGAATGCCTGAAGCTGCAACTCGTCGAGAAGAACCGGTATGACCCGGCGATTGCCTGCATGCTCGATAACCTTGAAATGGTGGCCAAGCGCGATTTTGGCGGATTGAGCGAATTGTGCGGCCTGTCCATTGATGAGGTTTTGGACATGGTCGATGAAATCAGGTCGCTTGACCCGCATCCGGCGCGCCAGTTTGAATCCGCCCCCAGCCAGACAATCGAGCCCGATGCATATGTTCGGGAACGGCCCGATGGCAGCTTTGTCGTGGAACTCAACACCGGCACCCTGCCGCGAGTGCTCGTCAACCAGTCCTATGAAGCGATAGTTGCAAGCGGTGGCAACGGCGAGAATGACCGCTTCATTGCCGACTGCCTGAGCGATGCCAACTGGCTGGTTCGCAGCCTCGAGCAACGCGCACAGACCATTTTGAAAGTCGTCAGCGAGATTGTTCGCCAGCAGGACGGGTTCTTCGCCCATGGCATCGCCCATTTGCGGCCCATGAGCCTCAAGCAGGTCGCCGATGCCATCAAGATGCACGAATCGACGGTCAGCCGGGTCACCACAAACAAGTATGTGCTGACCAACAGGGGCATGTTCGAGCTGAAATTCTTTTTTACGGCCGCCATCGCCTCAAATGACGGGGGTGAGGCCCATTCGGCAGAGGCTGTTCGCCGTCGTATCGCCGATCTTGTGGAGGCGGAAAGCGCGGAAAAGGTGCTGTCGGATGATGCATTGGTCATCGAACTTGCCGCCCAGGGTATAGATGTCGCGCGCAGAACCGTGGCGAAATACCGCGAAGGCATGAATATTGCCTCTTCTGTGCAACGCAGGCGCGAAAAGAAGGCGTTGGCAGCCCGCCGCCGGTAGATTCAGGTGCAAGCAGTAACCGAACATATCTGTACGGCAGTTTTCCAGGGATTGCTTTCCGGAAAGACACGAAATTTTGTCACAAAATCTTCTTCAATGTTGATACCGAACGCTGTATCCTTTGAGGCCGTTGCGTCAGTCGTGGCGCGGCCGGGTATCTGAAATGAAAATGCCCTTCTGGGCGAAGGAGTCTTATGAGTCTGAACGTTTCCGGAAAGCACATGAATGTTGGCGAAGCCCTGACGGGCCGTATCGAGGAACGAATCGAGGAGGCAGTAAGCAAGTACTTTTCCAATGGATATTCTGGCCAGGTTACGCTCGAGAAAGAGGGCAACTGGTATGATTGCGACTGCACTGTACATCTTGATTCGGGCATTGTTCTTCAGGCCAAGGCCAAGACCAGTGATCCCACATCCAGTTTCGAGGATGCTGCAGACAAGATCGAAAAGCGCCTTCGCCGTTACAAGCGCCGCCTGAAGGATCACCATGCCAATAGCAAGGACAAGTCCGCGGCAGCCTTCTATACCGTAGTGGAGCTTCCGTCCGAGGAGGAAGAGGTTCCCGAGGACTACAACCCGGTGGTGATCGCCGAGTCGACAACTGCTGTGAACACCCAAAGTGTTGCACAGGCCGTTGTACAGCTCGACTTGACCGACCACCCTGTTGTGGTGTTCAAGAACGCGGCAAACGGAGAAATCAATGTGGTGTACCGCAGGAGCGATGGAAACATCGGCTGGGTGGATCCTTCACGCGCAATGTAGAATCAATTGGAAATCAGGCGGTCACCGCCAGGCCCACTGATGGATGTGGCGCTGACAATCAAGATCTTTGCGCCAATTAATCGGAAAACCTTCAGGATAAATCATGGATCTGACAGACCTTATCAGGCCGGAAGATGTCTTTGTTTCATTGAAAGCCAGCTGCAAGAAGCAGCTTTTGCAAACCATGGCGGACTTTGCTTCCGTCAAGACCGGTTTGGCGGCGAACGACATTTTCAAGACACTGCTGGAGCGGGAAAAACTTGGCTCCACAGGCGTCGGCAACGGGATCGCCATACCCCATGGCAAGGTATCCCGGTTAAAGAACATTACCGGGCTGGTTGCTGTTCTGGACAAGCCGATCGATTACGAATCAGTCGATGAACAGCCGGTCGATGTGGTATTCATGTTGCTGGCACCCGCTGAAGCCAATGCCGATCATCTGAAGGCGCTTGCCCGCGTTGCAAGAATGCTGAGGGAGCCGGAAACACTCAAGGCGCTGCGCAATGCCGATGACCGGGCAAGCGTTTTCCACCTCTTGTCAAACGCCTCCACTTCCCACGCTGCATGAGACCGGCTGACAGCCCGGAGGCGCGTCCGGCCGGAAGTGATACCGGGATTGTGAGCAACAAGCGTATCAGCTTCTGGAATATTGCCGGATTTCCGCTTCGCTCAAATCGCGCGCTTCGCTCTGCACCATGATCGGAATGCCGTCACGGATCGGAAAGGCAATCTTTGCCGACAAGGATACAAGCTCGTCCTTTTCCCTTGCGAAGATCAGCGGTCCTCCGGTCACCGGGCACACCAGTGCGCTCAGGAGATCAGGATCAGTCTGGCGTGGGGGTATTTGCGTCTGCATGGTGGCGCAGCCTATCGCCTTGGCGGGCCGATTGGAAGCGCCCCTGACGCCAAGGCGGCCTGGCCCCGCCTACTGAAGTGTACCGCCCGGATCATTGCTTTTCTTGGCGAGTTCGATCTCGGTAATCGCGACGAGCGTCTCGGCCCGGGTGAAGAGATCATCTGCTTCCAGCATGGCCTGCTTCTCGGCCGGCCCGTACGGGCTCATCATGCAGAGTGCAGTAACCAGCGTCTCGTCATCAGTCCGCTCGACGGCATCCCAGTCCGTTTCCATCCCGTTGACGGAAAGGTACCGCTTGAAGGTTTCCAGCAGCAATTCCCGGTTGATCCGTTTAACGCCATTGGCCTCCAGGTGATTGGCCTCGAATTCCTGGGCGGGTATCGATATCCGAGCCCTCCTGAAACCGTTAAGCAACGGTTCCTCGGTTTCCACCTTGAAGCGGCAGACACCGGTGAGGTTTATCATGTAGCGGCCATCGCCTGTTTCCTGAAAACCGGTCAGCCGCCCAATACAGCCAATGCGGCAAAGCCCGGGTCCGTGAGGGGTCTGCGCACCATCGGGCCTTGGCTGGATCATGCCAATCAGCCGGTCGGTCCTGAGTGCATGATCGGTCATGGCAAGGTAACGCGGCTCGAAGATATTGAGTGGCAGGTTTCCCGAGGGCAGCAGCAAGGCACCTGACAGGGGGAACACCGGAATGACTTCCGGCAGATCCCCGGCCTTGCGGTACGACTTGTTACCTGACTTGATCATGTATTCCTCTGTAGGCACCGTTCTGATGGCCACATCCCTGTTCTGGGCCCAAGCTTGAAAATGGAGCGTCAGGCAAAAATCTCAAGGGCATGGCAAGTTGCCAGATGAAAATTGTGGCGATTTGCCAACTGGTACAATCAATCCGGCTCCTGCAGCCGTATTCCACAGAACCGCCGGTTCACAAAAAGCGGTCATTGGAAAAGCTGCCCTGCGAATACAGGCCCTGCGAATACAGGCCCTGGGAAAACAGGCCTTAAGAAAAAAGAATCGAGGACAATCGCCGCCGCGCATAGAGCGTGTTGGGATCACTCGGTCCCCAGGCCTCGAAGAATTGCAGCATCTGGGTACGTGCCGCTTCCTCGTTCCACTGGCGGTCTCGGGAAATGATTTCGAGGAGATGATCGGCCGCCTCCTCACGCCTGCCTGCACCATTCAGCGCAATGGCCAGATCAAGTCTCGCCTGGTGGTCCTTTGGATCAGCGGCAACCTTTTCTTCCAGTTCGCTGAAATCGCCGACATTCTCGGCCTGGTCCATCAGATCAATCGCTGCCTTCAATGCCTCAAGGCGCTGATGGCCGGAAGTTTCACCGGCACTGGCAAGTACCTGGCGCGCCTCGTCCACCGCGCCTGATTCAAACGCCGCCATGCCGTAGCCGGCCAGAGCATCCCGGTTCTCGGGCAGCTGGCGGAGAATCTCGCCATAGATATGGCCTGCCTGGTCGTATTCCCCAGCCAGCATATGGGCATCGGCCTGTTCCAGTGCTTCGTCGAGCGGAGAGGGACCCGAAGGGCCGATCAGATTTTCGATGAATTGGTCAATTTCCCGCTCACCTTTTGCGCCCATGAAGGCATCGCGCGGCTGGCCGTCGACAAAGGCGACGACGGCAGGGATCGACTGGATGCCCATCTGCCCGGCGACCTGCGGATGGTCGTCAATATTCATCTTCACGAGGCGAACCCTGCCGCCGGCCTTGGCAATGGATGCTTCCAGCGCCGGTGTAAGCTGTTTGCACGGCCCGCACCAGGGCGCCCAGAAATCAACTAGTACCGGCTTGGTGCGCGAATACTCAATGACTTCTGTCATGAACTGAGCCGTCGAGATATCAAGAACCGGTTCTGCCGAAGCCGGGTTTGTGGCGATGTCGCCAACAAGGCCGGTACCCTGTGCGGGCCGATTAACTGGTTCGCCCAAAACCTGTGTCGTCGTGACCGACCATCCGCCGCCGCCATTTGAGCCACTGTAGGGATTGTCTGAATTGTTCATTTTTCCGATCCGCTTTTTTTGGTGAACCAGGTGTTAGCCCGTTCAATCCGTTTCGTCTGGCGCTTCCGATACCTGAATGATCAGGGGTTCATGATCAACATGCTTCAGGAAGCGCAGGAGGTCATCCCGAGAAATGGTGGTAGTCTTGTCGTTGATCAATGGGTGGCAATTGATTGTATCATGTTCAAGCAGCGGCGCATCGATGATGACCGTTACCTTCTTGTCCTTGTCGTTCATCGGTGCAAATGCGTTGACCGAACCGGGGGTCACACCAAGATGCTCCATCAGGTAGTCGGCATTGGCAAATGATACGCGGCCCTGCGCACCGATCAGCCCGTGCACCCGGTTGAGCGGTATGCGGGCCTTGTTCTCTGCGACAATCAGGAAGAAGCTGCCCTTCTTGTCCTTGACAAAAAGGTTCTTGGTATGCCCGCCCGGTATCATGGCGGTCACATGTTCGGATTCCTCGACAGTAAAGACCGGCTCGTGCTCGGTTGTGGTCGTTTCGATCCCCAATTCATCCAGCAGGGCAAACAACTTGTCGATCGTGGCAGGTTTGTTCGTAGGTTCGCTCATTGTCTTTCCAGTGCCGCTTCCCGTCCTCTTCCTTCAGGAATTGCCGGCAAATGGTCTCGCAAGGTTGATTTTCAGGAAGGATATCCTGTGCTTGATCTAGTAGGGCCTGATTAAGGGGGCTTGAAGAGGATGATGCGGTTTTGACTGGCCTGCACCGGACTGTCAAGGCGCAGGGTCTAGGCACCGATCATGCTGGAAAAGCTTCCCCTGGCGGCCATGCTGAGCGAAACGAAAGGCCTTGGAAACCAGCCTTCAACCCGGCTCCGCAATTGCCCTCAAAAAAGAAAAGGAACGCTTGCAATCACGCCAATCTTGCGTCATAGAAGCGCCGTTCACCGCATCCATGCGGTAGTGAGCGGGTGTAGCTCAGGGGTAGAGCACAACCTTGCCAAGGTTGGGGTCGTGGGTTCGAATCCCATCGCCCGCTCCAGATTTTCCCTTTCGAAGCAACGGGTGATCTTCCCAGCCGGCCTTTTCTTTGGCACTCCCTATGCCGAGTGACGGCCATTACCCGCCAATGTCTTGTATCGATCATTGTCTCCCTCGACCCACCGCTGAACGCCGGCCCGGGATTTGTGTCCGGTCAAACAGGCCCGCGCGAATTTGCCGGTTGATTTTTTTCAGATGCCAAAGGAAAGCTGTGCCATGATCGAGATCACGCCGCAGACAAAAGCCGTGCTGGAAGCGCTTCAGGAAGCAGCCATACTGGTTGATTCAAGGCGCTATATTGTTTTCTTCAATCCCGTGGCGCGCGATCTGTTCGGAAACGGGTTTGTCGGCAAGGACTTTGTCCGGCTGATACGCCAGCCTCAATGCCTTTCAGCGCTTTCCTCGGTCATGGAGGGAGCAGACCGGGCCGCCTGTTCGCTCGATATCGAGTATCCGGTACGCGGCAGTTTCAATTTTGCGGTCTCGCAGATCGGTCTCGACAATGCCGGCGGTCCACTCATCCTGGTCAGCCTGAAGGACATGTCCGACCTCAAGGATGCCGAGCAGATGCGTTCCGATTTCGTGGCCAATGTTTCACACGAACTCCGCTCGCCCCTGACCGCGCTGTCCGGTTTCATCGAAACCCTGCGCGGGTCCGCGAAAGGCGACCTCGACGCCCATGAACGCTTTCTTGGCCTGATGGAGCATGAGTCACAGCGTATGGTAAGGCTGATTTCCGATCTGCTCTCACTGGCCAAGGTGGAAGCCAGCCAGCGCATTCGTCCCAAGGGCCACGCCGATATCGGAGCTGTACTCAAGCGGATCGAAAACACGCTTTCGGCTACCGCCAAAAAGGAAAACAAGACTGTCAGGCTCGTTCTCAATGACACGGCAGCGATCCCCGGCAGTGAGGATGAACTGACGCAGGTCTTTCAGAACCTCATCGAGAACGCGCTCAAATACGGCAATCCGCAATCCACGGTTACCGTCGAGGTTGGCCGTGCCCAGAACATTGCAGGCATTGCAGGTGAGGCAGTGAGCGTTGCGGTCAGCGATGAGAGCGAGGGCATTGCACCTGAACACCTGCCGCGCCTTACTGAACGGTTTTACAGGGTCGATACCCACCGCTCGCGCGACAAGGGCGGGACCGGCCTTGGCCTTGCCATTGTCAAGCACATTGTCAGCCGGCATCGGGGTCGCCTGCGAATATCCTCGGAAGCAGGCATCGGAAGCACCTTCACCGTATACCTGCCGATGAGTGAGTAGACGTCCCCATGCGGACGGGCGATAAGCTGGCTTGCCTCCCGATTTCCACCTTTTCCACAGCCTGAAAAGAAAAAATTTTCACAATGGCTGCGATTCTCCAACGTTGAAAGAGATTCCGGGGCGCTGTCATGCAAGTGTCATATAACAGTCATATATCGTTCATGCCCCTCCAATAGACCCGGCCCGGTCCGCACAAGGATCCGAAATAATCAACAGGAGAAACGGCATGTCCGTAAAGAAAACAACCCTTACCGCCCTCGCTGGCGTATTCGCCCTGAGCGCTGCAACCACCGTTGCTGTTGCCCGTGACCAGATCATGATCGTTGGTTCATCAACGGTTTTCCCATATTCTCAGGCCGTGGCAGAAGAGTATGCAAACAAGACCGGTAAAACTGCTCCGGTTCTTGAATCAACCGGCACCGGTGGTGGCTTCAAGGCTTTCTGCGGTGGCATTGGCGAAAAGTTTGCCGATATCACAGGCGCCTCACGTGCTGCCAAGTCGTCTGAACTTGAACTTTGCGCTTCCAACGGCGTTACCGATATCACCGAAGCCCTGATCGGCTATGACGGTCTGTCAATTGCGATTTCGCGTGCCAATGACGTCGAACTGAACCTGACGACAAAGCAGATTTTCGCTGCTCTTGCCGCAGAACTTCCAGATGGCAAGGGTGGCTTCATGGCAAACCCGAACCAGAAATGGTCAGACATTGATCCATCACTCCCTGACGTGAACATTGTCGCTTTTGGCCCTCCGCCAACCTCCGGCACACGTGATGCTTTCGTTGAACTCGTCATGCATGTTGGTTGCGATGAATTTGAAGGCATGGCCGATCTCAAGAAGGCCGATGGCGACAAATGGGATGAAGTATGTTCACGCATGCGTCAGGACGGACCTTTCGTTGAAGCCGGTGAAAACGACAACCTCATCGTTCAGCGTCTTGAGTCTGACCCGAACACTGTCGGCATTTTTGGCTACTCTTTCCTCTATGAAAACAGCGACAAGCTGAAAGGCGTCAAAATCAACGGCGTCGAGCCAAACTTTGACAACATTGCTGATGGTTCCTATCCGGTTTCACGTCCGCTCTACTTCTATGTGAAGAACGCGCATCGCGACGTAATCCCGGGCTTGAAAGAGTTTCTTGAAGAGTACATGTCTGAAGCAGCCCTTTCCTCAGACGGCTATCTCGCAGAGCGTGGCCTGACACCGTTGCCAGAAGCAAAGCGCGAAGAACTCCGTACAGCCGTAATGTCCGGCGCTAAAATGGGCATGTAACCCATAGAGGTCAAATACAACTGTCCGCCCTCGTGGCGGACAGTCCCTCCAAATTCGGGTGTCTCAAATGTCTGGCTTTATACTCGCGGCGATTATTGCCGCCGCCATTTTGGTAGGAATACTCATTCTTGGCTATTCCCGAAAATCCCTTACAAAAGGTGTTCCACATTCGCGGCCGATATATCATGCGTTGAATGCGGCCATCTGGACCGGCGTTCCCGCATTCATTTTTTATCTGTTGTGGTTGATATTTAATAATTCGATTGTTGATGCATTCGTTGCGATGTCCTCAAGCGAAGTGGCATCGATGACCTCCAGTGAGCGGAGCCTTTTCCTCAGTGAAGTGAGGCAGGTCGCATCCGGAGTAATCTTCAGAGAACCTTCACCCGAAGTACAGGCCGCTGCTGAGCGTTTGACTTCGCTCAGAGGTGTTTCAAACGCAATTCTCGTAGTCTTCGTTACCTGTCTTGCAGCCCTTGGCGCGTTCTTTGCTTACCGAACAATTGCTCCCAGATACAGGGCTCGTCACAGTGTAGAGCGCGCTGTTACGTGGTTCATGATGTTCGCTTCGCTGGTTGCCATCGTGACCACAGTCGGAATCGTTTCTTCACTGGTTTACGAAGCCAGCTTGTTCTTTGCCAAGGTTCCTTTCTACGAATTCCTCTTTGGAACACGCTGGGAACCGCAGATCGCCATGCGGGCAGACCAGGTTGCAGGACAAGGTGCCTTCGGGATGATACCGGTGCTCTATGGAACCATGGTGATTTCAATCCTGGCAATGGCGGTTGCTGTTCCGGTTGGCATCCTGTCCGCAATTTATCTGACCGAGTATGCCAATCCAACGGTTCGTGCGATTGTCAAGCCGCTGCTGGAAATCCTCGCTGGTATTCCAACCGTGGTTTACGGCTTCTTTGCAGTTCTGACAGTTGCGCCCCTGATACGATTGCTGGGCATTCAGTTGGGGCTTGATGCAGCTCCCAACAGCGCACTGGCAGCGGGCATGGTGATGGGTATCATGCTGATCCCGTTTGTTTCCTCGATTTCCGATGATGCACTGGCCGCTGTCCCGCGCGCAATGCGCGAGGGTTCGTACGCTCTGGGCGCAACCAAGAGTGAGACAATCACGAAGGTTCTTCTTCTGGCGGCTCTCCCCGGGATCGTGGGAGGAATATTGCTGGCGCTTAGCCGGGCAATTGGCGAAACAATGATCGTGGTTATGGCCGCAGGGCTGATAGCGACCATGACAATCAATCCGTTCGATTCGGTGACCACTGTAACAGTGCAGATTGTTACACTTCTCATTGGGGACTCTGAGTTTGACAATCCCAAAACGCTGGCAGCCTTTGCCCTGGGTCTGGTGCTGTTTGTCATCACCCTTGGTTTGAACTTGATCGCTCTGCATACCGTGCGGAAATACCGGGAGAAATACTAATGGTTGCCGAAGCTAACACTTCAGGAACTGCATCGGCTGATGTGAACCTTTGGAGTTCAGCCGAAATGAAGAAACGCCGCAAAGCGCGTTACAGCGCTGACAGGCGGCTGCGGTTCTATGGCCTTGCTGCCATTTTGTTCGCCCTCGGATTTCTTGCGACGCTCATTGGTACGCTTTTCTACACCGGCTCTGCGGCGTTTACCCAGACGATGGTAACGGTGGAAATCGACCTCACCGGAAAGATTGAGGATCGCGATAATCTGATGGACGAGAACTGGCGTTCGATAACGCGTGATGCATTCCGGGGTCTGGCACCTGACCTTGAGCGTGCGCAGGAACGCGACTATTTTTCGATGTTCACGAACAATGCCCAGTTCATCATCCGTAATGAAGTGATCGAGGATCCCACTCGGTTGGACGGACCAAGTTCCTTCACGATCCCGATGGCCGACCCTATCGACCAGCTTTCCAAAGGCTTGTTTGATCGCAATCTGCCCGAAGAACAGCGCAGGGTGAACGATGTACAGATAAATCTGTACGATAAGCTTGTGGAAACGGGAGCTATTAGTCGCGATCTGAACTGGGGTTTGATATTCAACGCCGACAGCCGTTTTCCTGAACTGGCGGGCTTGGCCGGTGCCATCTCGGGATCTTTCTGGGTGATCGTGGTTTGTTTCTTGCTGAGTTTCCCGCTCGGGATTGCAGCAGCAATCTATCTTGAGGAATTTGCCCCAAAAAATCGCTGGACAGACCTTGTAGAGATCAACATCAACAATTTGGCAGCCGTTCCCTCTGTTGTATTTGGATTGTTGGGCCTTGCAGTCTTTCTGGGGTGGTTTGGTATGCCCCGCTCGATACCGCTCGTTGGCGGAATGGTATTGTCACTGATGACATTGCCGACAATCATCATTGTGACGCGAGCCGCTCTCAAGCAGGTCCCCGCCTCGATCTACGAAGGGGCGTTGGGTATTGGTGCTTCCAAGCACGAGGCAATCTTTCACCACGTGCTTCCACTCGCCATGCCAAGTATCATGACCGGTGCCATTATCGGTTTGGCGCAGGCATTGGGTGAAACTGCACCCCTCCTGCTGATCGGGATGAATGCATTTATTACGAGCCCGCCAGCTGGCATCTTCGAACCCGCAACTGCACTACCCACCCAAATTTACATTTGGTCAGACAGTCCAGAACGTGGTTTCGTCTCGCGGACATCGGCAGCCATCCTGGTACTGCTGGTGTTCCTGATCTCCATGAATGCTCTGGCAGTATTCCTCAGAAAGAAGTTTGAACGCAGATGGTAGATGTTCGCACAAAAAACACTGGAACAAAGAGAATGGACGAAGCAATGAACATTAATGCTAAGGTCTCTGGTGCCCAGCAAAAATCCGGCACTTACAATGCCGACGAAACCGCCGCTGAAAACATCAAGATGCGTGGGCGTTCAGTCGATGTGTTTTATGGCGACAAGCAGGCTCTGTTCGGCGTCGATCTTGATGTCGGCTCCAATCAGGTGACTTCGCTGATCGGTCCTTCGGGCTGTGGCAAGTCGACCTTTCTGCGTTGTCTGAACCGCATGAACGACACCATTGATATCTGCAGCGTGAAGGGCCAGATCACGCTGGATGATCACGATATCTATGATCCGGACATCGATGTCGTCGAGTTGCGTGCCAGGGTCGGCATGGTCTTTCAAAAGCCCAATCCGTTCCCCAAAACCATCTTCGAGAATATTGCCTACGGTCCGCGCATTCATGGTCTTGCCCGCGGCAAGAACGAGTTGGAGGAAATCGTGGAAACCAGCCTGCGCCGTGCAGGCTTGTGGGAAGAAGTCAAGGAGCGCCTCGATCAGCCGGGCACCGGCCTTTCCGGTGGTCAGCAACAGCGCCTGTGCATCGCACGCGCCATCGCTGTACAGCCTGAAGTGATCCTGATGGACGAGCCTTGTTCTGCGCTCGATCCGATCGCCACCGCCAAGGTTGAGGAACTGATAGACGAGTTGCGTGAGAACTACACGATCGTGATCGTGACCCACTCCATGCAGCAGGCAGCGCGCGTGTCCCAGAAGACGGCTTTCTTCCATCTCGGCTATTTGGTCGAGGAAGGCAATACCGAACAGATTTTCCAGAACCCGCGCGAGGAACGTACAAAGAATTACATCACCGGACGCATCGGTTAAGGTTACGGTTAACGCTGCCTCAAGAACGGCAGCAACGAGGAAACATTATGGAAAATGCACACATTGTCTCATCTTTCGATGATGATCTGGGTCAGATTGAAAGCCTGATCCTCGAAATGGGCGGTCTTGTGGAAACACAGATCCATGAAGCGTCAACTGCGCTTGTTGATCGCGATCTTGTGCTGTCCCGCAAGGTCCGCAGGGATGACAAGTCGGTTGACGAACTTGAGTCGCGCATCGATGAACTGACGCTTCGCACGCTGGCCCTGCGCCAGCCGATGGCCGGCGATTTGCGCCAGGTTATCAGCGCCCTTAAGATCGGTGCCAACCTGGAACGGATCGGCGATTATGCGAAGAACATCGCCAAGCGCATCGAGGTACTCGCCGACCAGACGCCGGTAGGGACTTCGGATAGCACCATCAAGCGTATGGCTGAAATGGTCGAGAAAATGGTCGCTGATGTGCTCAACGCCTATTCCGAGAAAGACCTTGTAATGGCCGACGAGATTCGCGACCGCGACGAGGAAATCGACCACATGCACAATACGCTGTTCCGCGAATTGCTGACCTACATGATGGAAAACCCGCGCAACATAACTGCCTGCATGCATATGCTCTTCATTGCCAAGAACCTTGAGCGCATGGGCGATCACACCACCGCGATCGCCGAACAGATCCACTATGTGATCACTGGTTCTGTGCCTGATGAAAAACGTTCAAAGGGTGACATGACCAGCCGCATGTCGGTTGATCCGGCAAAATAACCAGTTCGCAAAATTATCATGAATCCCGCTCCCCAGCTCAGTGTTCTGATTGTCGAAGACGAGCCCTCGCAAATGGAGCTCCTCGTCTACAATTTCGAGAAGGCCGGCTTTCACGTGTCCACCGCGCCGGATGGCGAGGAGGGTCAGCTGAAGGCTATCGAACAGGGTCCTGATGCGATCATTCTCGACTGGATGCTGCCGAAGAAGTCCGGCATCGAGGTCTGCCGCGAGCTCAAGCGCTCCGAGGCAACGCGCGAGATTCCGATCCTTATGCTGACGGCAAGGGGCGAGGAATCCGACAAGGTTCGCGGCCTTGATACCGGCGCTGATGACTATGTCGTCAAACCCTATTCGGTCGCCGAACTGCTGGCCCGTGTGCGCGCCATGATACGCCGTGCCAATCCGGCACAGGCGGGCGAGGTTCTGTCATTCGGCGATATTGCCCTTGACAGTGAGCAGCACCGGGTATTGCGGAACGGCAAGTCTGTTCGGCTTGGTCCGACCGAGTTTCGCCTGCTTTCGGTTTTCATCAGCCGACCCGGTCGCGTCTGGAGCCGCGAACAGTTGCTGGACCGGGTTTGGGGCCATGATCTGGAAATCGACTTCAGGACGGTGGATGTACACGTGGGCCGCCTGCGCAAGGCATTGCGCCAGGACAACCTGCCCGATCCGATCCGCACAGTGCGCTCGGCCGGGTACTCGCTCGATTTCGAGGACTGAATACAGCCGCAACATTTGCAGGCTGCTGCATTTCGATTGTTTCCTTTCCCGGGCAATATCTGTGAACACTGCGTATAGTGCGCGGTGATTGATTATGGCCGCATGATCCCTATTTTTGCCGCAACCTTACCGGCTCTGGCAGGAAACCCGTCCTGACTGGCCAAGCGGAGTAGAAAAAATGTCCATACGTCCCGTATCGCAAGTCTCACAGGCTGTTCCCACCCTTGAAGGCGCTGGCGTTAGGCTGCATCGCGCCTTCGGTTTTGGCGACCCGTCCCTTGCTGATCCTTTCCTTTTGTTCGATGATTTCCGCAATGACCGGCCCCAGGATTACCTGAAGGGTTTTCCCTGGCACCCCCATCGCGGCATCGAAACCATCACCTATGTCCTTAGCGGAAGCGTCGACCACGCCGATTCGCTCGGCAATACAGGCGCGCTGGAAGCTGGCGATGTCCAGTGGATGACTGCCGGTTCGGGTATCCTGCACCAGGAAATGCCGAACGGCGACGCACTTGGCCGTATGCACGGTTTCCAGCTCTGGGCAAATCTGCCATCCGGGCTGAAGATGACAGATCCGCGCTATCAGGACGTCAAGTCCAGGGATATTCCTGTCATCACTGATGACGATGGTACGCGGGTCAAGGTGATCATCGGCGACTTCTGGGGCCAGAGCGGCCCGGTTGACGGCATTGCCGCAAACCCGCGCTATCTCGACGTATACGTGCCTGCAGGCGTTCGCAAGGTTCTGCCTGCCGATACCTGGCAGAAGACCTTTGCCTATGTGTTCGAGGGGTCGGGCGTTTTTGCCGATGCTTCCGATCCTTTCGGCGTGCTCCTTGAAAAAGAGGTCAATGGCGAAGAGGTGCATATCCGTGAAGCGGTGGGTGACCGTTCGCTGGTGATGTTTGGTACCGGCGATGAAATCGTCGTCCAGGCCGGCGAAAAGGGCATTCGCTTCCTGCTGGTTTCCGGTGCCCCGATACAGGAACCGGTGGCCTGGCACGGGCCGATCGTCATGAACACGCAGGCGGAACTGCGCACCGCCATTCGCGAATTGCAGAACGGCTCCTTCATCAAGAAGTCGGCCTGACCGCTCGCTAGTGGAAATTGCGTCCCTTGGGCATGACGCTGGCAGCTTCGCCATAATCTGCCTTTTTCACGTCACTTGAAAAGGCCTGCTGGTTGCGGGCCTTTTCCTTGTCCCGCTCCCGCTTGGCATCCATGTTGGATTGCCGCAATGGCCGCGAGGCGAGCTTTGCCTCGGCCAGCGTGTTGTAATCGGCAGCAAGTTCCGGCTGGGAACGCAACAGGTTGAGGACCTTGCGGCGCGGGTTCCTTATCTGCCTCACATCGTCTATGGGCCGTTTCACCTCATCGGCATTTGCGGTTGTATTGATATCAGGGATATCGATGGCGATGTCCTGCTGGCTGGCAGCAAACATGCCCTGCTCCGTGATCCCCGCCAACAGGGGTGTCGCGTCACAAAGGCGTTCGGCTAGCAGGTGGGTCACACCATCCGCCTTCTGCAACCTTCCATAAACCCGCACCAGCCGCGCCGACATGACGATGGGGCGGTAGACCTCGAACACCTTCGGCCAGACAATCACATTGGCAATGCCGGTTTCATCCTCCAGCGTCATGAACACAACGCCCTTTGCCGAACCGGGGCGCTGGCGCACGACGACCAATCCGGCAATCTCCAATCGCCGCCCGCCGGGGGTCTCTTCCAGGCTGGCATTTGATACAATACCAAGTCGCGAGAGTTCCCCGCGAAGAAACGAGACAGGATGCCCCTTCAGCGAAAGCGACATTGAGCGGTAATCCTGGATGACATGTTCACCCTGTGGCATGTGCGGCAGGCTGATCTGTGGCTCGTTTTGCGGATCGTTGTCGCGGTCCTGCTCAAAGAGCGGCATCGCATTGGAACGCGCCAGCCTGTCCAGCGCCCGCACTTCCCATAGCGCCGCCCGCCTGTCGAGACCGATGGAGCGGAAGGCATCGGCATCTGCGAGCTTTTCAAGCGTGCCGCGTGATATCCCGGTACGCAGCCACAATTGCCGGATTGAGCGAAATCCCCTGATGCTTCCCCCGTTACTTCTCCCGTTACTTCCCTTGCCATCCCCCTGACGGATCAGCCTTTCCCGCTCCTCCATCAGCAACCTTGCCTCGTCTTCCCCGATCCCCTTGATCTGCCGCAGACCGAGGCGCACTGCATGGCGGCACCTGATATCGTCCGCCATCTCGCGGTTGCGCGGGTGCAGCCGGCCAACCCCCCACTCCCCGGCCTGCCAATTACCGGCCTCAAGCGTACAGTCATGGTCTGCCAGATTGATGTCGGGCGGCAGAATCTCGACCCCGTGTTCGCGTGCATCGCGCACCAGTTGGGCGGGCGAGTAAAAACCCATTGGCTGCGAGTTGATGATGGCGGCGCAAAACACATCGGGGTAATGGCATTTGAGCCAGCACGAGGCATAGACCAGAAGCGCGAAACTTGCTGCATGGCTTTCGGGAAAGCCATACTCGCCAAAGCCCTCGATCTGCTTGAAACAGCGCTCGGCAAAGGCCCGGTCATAGCCTCGCGCAGCCATGCCTTCGACCATTTTCTGCTGGAAAGTATGGATTGTTCCCACCCGGCGGAAGGTCGCCATCGCCCGTCGTAATTTGTCCGCCTCGCCAGGCGAGAAGCCTGCCGCGACGATGGCGATCTTCATGGCCTGTTCCTGAAACAGCGGCACGCCAAGCGTTCGCCCCAGTACCGCTTCCAGTTCCTTCGAGGGATAGCTGACCTTCTCCTTGCCCTGGCGGCGTCTCAGATAGGGGTGAACCATGTCTCCCTGTATCGGGCCGGGGCGCACGATCGCCACCTCGATGACGAGGTCGTAGAATTTTGCCGGCCTCAGCCGCGGCAGCATCGACATCTGCGCCCGGCTCTCGATCTGGAAAACGCCCACCGTGTCCGCCCGCTGGATCATCGCATAGGTTCGCGGATCCTCCTTCGGCATGGTGGCGAGGCTCATCGGCATGTCGTAATGGGCCTTGAGGAGGTCAAACGCCTTTCGCAGGCAGGTCAGCATGCCCAGCGCCAGGATGTCGATCTTCAATATGCCCAGCGATTCAAGGTCATCCTTGTCCCATTCGACCTGGGTGCGGCCTTCCATGGCAGTGTTCATGACCGGGATAATGGTGTCGAGTCTGTCCCGCGTGATGACGAACCCCCCCACATGCTGGGAGAGGTGGCGGGGAAAACCATTGATCTCATTGGCCATCTCCAGCACCTGCGACACGGTGATGTCCCCGATGCTGAGGCCGCCCTGTTTTGCCTCGCGTTCACCCAGTTCGCCGCCTCCCTGATAGCCCCAAACCGATGAGGAAAGCGCGGCGATCGCATCTTCCGACAGGCCGAACACCTTGCCAACCTCCCGCGCGGCAGAGCGTGCCCGGTAGGTGATGACCGTGGCCGCCAGCGCCGAGCGTTCGCGCCCGTATTTTTCATAGATGTACTGGATGATCTCCTCGCGCCGCTCATGCTCGAAATCCACATCGATATCGGGCGGCTCGCGCCGCTCGGGCGAAATGAAGCGCTCGAACAGGAGATCGGTCAGCGAGGGGTCGACATCGGTAATGCCGATGCAATAGCACACCGTCGAATTGGCAGCCGAACCGCGGCCCTGGCACAGTATGCCCCGTGAGCGGGAAAACCGTACAATGTCATGGACGGTCAGGAAATACGGCTCGTATTGAAGCTGGCCGATCAGTACCAGCTCGTGCTCGATCTGGTCCAGAACCTTTTGCGGCACTTTGCCATCATAGCGCTGCAACGCACCCTCCCTGGCAAGACGTCGCAATTCCTGCGCAGGGCTCAATCCGCTTTCGGGCCTTTCATCGGGATACTGGTAGCGCAACTCGTCCAGCGAAAAGCAAAGCTCTGCGGCAAGGCGGGCCGTCTCTTCAATGGTGCCGGGAAAGGATCTCAGCAGGTGGCGCATCTGCGCTTCGCTTTTCAGGTGCCGCTCGCCATTGGGCTCGAGCAGCCGTCCCGCTTCGGCAAGGGTGACATGTTCGCGGATACAGGTAATGACATCCTGGACACGGGAGCGGTCGGGCCGGTGATAAAGCACGTTGTTTGTGGCAAGCAGCGCCACGCCCGCGGCCCTGCCGGCATTGGCGACAGCTGCCAGTTGGCGCTGGTGGCTGGCACTGTAATCACTGGCAAGGGCAAGGCGCACCGCAGGGCCGAACCGCTCCCTGAGTGTGCACAGCAGGTCCCTGAGCCGTTCGGCTGCCTCGCCGCCCGGGCCATTCAGGCCGGCAGGCGGCAGTACGGCCATCGCCATCGCGTCGCCCCATTCAACAAGATCACTGAGCGCAAGGTGGCACTCGCCCTTGGGTGCGCGGCGATTGCCCGCTGTCAGCAGGCGGCAAAGATTGTTCCAGCCAGCCAAAGACTTCGGCCATACGGCAATGTCGGGCGTGCCGTCGCCAAAGCCGAGACGGCAGCCGGGATGATAGTCAAGCCGCGCCTCCTTTGCCGCCATGTGCGCGCGTACCACGCCCGCCACCGTATTACGGTCGCAAAGCCCGATCCCGGCAAGGCCAAGACGGCGGGCCGTCACCACCAGTTCCTCGGGATGCGAAGCCCCGCGAAGGAAGGAGAAGTTCGAGGCTATGCACAATTCGTGAAACACGGCGACGCTTCCTCTCCTCAGGCAAACAGGCCGTGCAGGAACCAGCGCGGCGCGCCCGTTTCCCGGCCGTACAGCCCTTCGCGAAACAGCCAGTAGCGACGGCCTTCTTCGTCCTCGATGCGGAAATAGTCCCGCGTGTCGCGCGGATGCGTCTTGCCCCACCAGGTATCGGCGATGCGCTCGGGCCCCTCGACCCGCACCACCTTGTGCAACACCTTGCGCCAGCGAAAGCGGATGGGCGGGCCCTCCGGCACTTCGGCAACCGCCTCCACCGGCTCGGGCTGGTCAAACAGGCGCAGCGGCCTTGGCAGGTCACAGGGAGGAGGATGTGTCGGGCCACCGGTTTTTCTGCCCTGTTCGCCAGCAATGGGCTGATGCACCGGTTCAGCGGTTTCGGCCTCTTCCGGCAAATGGGTATTGTTCAGCCTGCCGCGCAGCACGCCCGCCGAACCGATCCGCGCCACCAGCCGGTCGATCAGTTCATCGGCGTATTTCTGGCACCGTGCGGTCTCGTGATGATCTGCAATGAAACCCGGCTCCCCATGCTTGAACGCTTCGCAGGAAAGGGCGCTGAGGCGGATGGTCTCGAACCCGTATCCCGCATCAAGATCATCCTTGAGGGCAACCAGCCTCTCCCTGAAAAGCCTGGTGAGAATCTTCGCGTCGCGTTCTGGCCGTGAGGTTCCCGCATTGAGATGGAAGGTCTTGCCATCGACCCGGTAAAGCGTCAGTTGCACCTGCCTTGCGCCCTGTCCGCGCTTTTCCATGTCTTCGCCCAGATGCCCCGCCAGCCGGAGCGCAACCGCCTCAATATCCTCCTGAAGCACCAACGGTTCGGCGAAGCGGCGCTCCACCATGCACTGGGGCAGGGCGCGGCGCGGCGAGATAGCCTCATCGATCGCGCCCAATGCCTGGTCCAGCCGCAAGAGCGGTTCGCGCCCGAACCGCCGGGCCAGCGGTGCCCGCGGGCGCAGCCTCAATTGTCCGATGGTGCGCAGCCCGAGCCGGGCCATCGCATTGACGCTTTCAGCCCCCAGCCGGAGTGCGGCAAGCGGTAGCGGCAGCAGAGCCGCCTCAACCGCTTCACGCGGGAAAATACCGGTGGCAGGCCCCTCGCATGCATCATCGCGGGCAGGATCACACGAGGGCGGAGCCGGAACGTCAAACCGTGAAAACGCCCAGGCAGATCCCGGCGTCGGCGCAACCGCCCCATGGGCGCTGAAACCCTGGTGGTACAGCCGGGCCAGAAGGTCGCTCATCAGCGCCCGCTCGCCGCCAAACAGATGCGCGCATCCGGTAATGTCGAGGGTCAGGCCGTAATGGCAGGGCAGACTCTTGTCGATGGCAACCAGCGGGGTGTAGCGGTCACACCAGTCGGCGATAGCCTCCATAAGAAGATGATCCTTTTCGCCGTCGCGTTCGATTACCTCGATATGGGGAAAGGCGGCCCTGGCATCGGCAAGCGCCATGCCGCAGGCAAGCCCCAGCGCCTCGGCCCTTTCATCGACATGCACAAGGCGAAAGGCATTGTTCAGTTTCTCGACAATGACAATCGGCGGGCGCGCTCCTGCATCCCTGCGCCGCCAGTCATGTCCCAGTCTTTGCCGCAAGAGCCGGTCGGTAGCCAGTTTCGGCAGGTGAATGGCCAGGTAGCGGCGCTCATCCGGCCTGCTGGCGGTCTTTGCCCCAATTCGTTCCCCTGTCGCTTCCGGGCTGAAGGGTGCGGATTTCGCGCGCACTTCCGGCAATTGCCGCCCGCCGGTTTGCGAGGGCTGAATGTGTTTGAGGGAGGGCTGTTCGAGAGGCAAGGGCAAGGCACTGGTCATCACGGTTCCATTCCATGATCCATCGGGTTGAGGAATTGGCGTTTCCGCCACGGCATTTTTCAAGCTGCACATCAAAGCTCGGCGGACCGATGAACTGGTCGGGCAGCGGGAGCAGGCGATGGGGCACGGTAGGATCCGGACAGGTTTGCGAAGCCGCAGGCCGCACGTGCCAGCGCGTCAATGCGGCGCTGGCCTCTTCCTCGCCGCTCTGGCGTAAAAGGATGACCGGCGTCCCTGAAACCTGCGCCCTCAACAGGAGGCGCCGCGTGGTCGTCAGGTCCATTTCCTTTGGATGGCGCCTGATCTCGATCAGGCAGAAGGCCGCAGCGCCCGGTGTGGCGGCAATCTCGCCCGCTGCCCAGAGGCTTTCCTCCCGGCTTTGCGGGTGAATGCGGATCAGGTTTTCCGGCGACAGGCCAAAGGCGGCAAGGCCGGGGCTGTAAAAGCCGCCATATTCCTGCCGGGTGTGGCGGTCGGCAATCCAGAAGACCGGCGGCAGCGGTGACAATGATGGCAATTCATGTCCGTCGGTGCCCCTTTGCCGTATCATGCCTTTTGCCACACCCCTCGCAAGGGTCAGTCCGAGTGCCAGCGCAAAACCGGCTCCGGCCCCGGCGGCCAGCCCTGTTTCAGCGCGCACCTCATGCAGCCCGTTGGCGATGATTCCCCCGGGTAATGAAGCATGCGAGTGTGGGGAAGCGTGCGAGGGGGGATCAAACACGGCATCGATGCAGTCAATGCCCAACGCAACACGATGCATAACATGATGCGCAACAGGGTGGTGAGGATCGATGCCCTGCTGCAGTTCCTGCGCTTCCTCGCCAGCCCGGCTTTCCTTCCCGGGCTTGTGCCCTCCGCCAGCCAGCGGCACACGGCCCTCGATCTTCGCAATGACCTTTCGCAACTCTTCAGCAGAAGATGCATCACAATGAGATGGACCTTCCTGTGGCGGAAGACTGTCGAGGGTGGCCGGTTTTCCTGTGCTCATACTGTCCACCTTTCTGTGCCTGCCGGCCAGCCGGATTACGGTTCAAGCCATTGGTTTCATCCGCATTCCGTCCTGCCGCTCCTGTTCGCCACCTCCTGCCGACGCCTCTCGCCGACACCTTCTGTCGGCACCCTGTTGCCCCTTTTCGGCAAGCAGAAAGGGTTCACCAGCCTTGCCCGAAAAAGGGGATGCTGATGTTGAACCCGTTGCGGGCATGCCAAAAAGGCGCAACAGATTTGCCTTGTGGGCCAAAAAGAAAACGCGTTCCGGCTCCAAGGTGCGAACAGGCAACAGCAGGCAGTCGGCAGAACCGGCCCTTCAGAGCGCGCTTTCAAGCCGCTTTCCGGAATGCGGATGAATTCCGAAATTAATGTTCCTGTTATGTTCTTATATGGATTCCGCAAACCGACAGAAGAGTCAAGCGCAAGAAGAGAGAATTTTTTCCTATTTGCTCCGGCCTGTCATGACGGCAGCCCATGGCGTCAGCAGCATGATCAGGAGTCCGAAGGGAAACAGTTCGCCGCTGGTGACATCAAATCCGGCAAGATAATCCTTCAGCGGCATGCCAAGCACGATGAGCGCAAATCCGCTTTCCAGCACGAGCAGAACCACCACGCCGGTTGCACCCAATGCCAGCGCCTGCAGGGGGCGGGAAATGCCGCTGCGCTTCGCCACCTGCCATCCGAGAAAAATGATGACCACAACCAGCGGCACGAATTCTGCCCAGCGTCCGGCTGTCTCGCCCAGCAGGGGAATGAGAAGCATTTCGCGGAGCGCGCCGAAGACAAAGCCGGCAACAAAGGCCAGCACACCATAAACCGCACCCAGACTTGCCATCAGTATTCTCCCAGTTTGCGCTCCGGGTCATAGCATTCATCGGTCAGCTTGATGACCGCCTGGCCGCATCGCAATTCGCCCGTTGCCGGATCTGCGGCATATTGCGGATCGCCATACAATTCCCAGCCATCATCGAGTGCCTTCGTGACCTTGTGGCAGAACGCGGATGTATCGGGAGCGGTGAGAAAGCGGTAGAGCCTGGTTTTCATTGAAACTCCATATCGTTACGATCTCGAAATGATCAATTGCCGGTAATCTTCAAGAGTCTTTGCGCCATGTCGAGATGCAGGCGTTCAACCATTTCCCCCTCGATCTGGATTGCACCGCTCGAGGCATGTTCGGGCCTTGCAAAAGCCTCAACGATCATCCTGGCGCGCGAAATTTCTTCCTGCGATGGGCCGAAAGCGGAATTGGCGATTTCTATCTGCGAGGGATGGATGAGCGTTTTGCCGTCAAAACCCATTTTTGCGCCTTGCGCACATTCTGCTGCCAGTCCCTCACTGTCCCTGAAATTGTTGTAGACGCCATCCAGCACGCCGATCCCGAAAGCCCGTGCGACGGCCACCGTCTGCATCAGCCAGGGCAGCATGGCGCTGCGCCCCCCTGCAAGGCTCACCCCCGTCGTCTTTGCCAGATCATTGGGACCGACAACGAGGCAGTCGAGCCGCCCTCCAACCGAAGCGCCGCAGGACCTGCCAATGTCGGCGAGATTGAGAAGCGCCATCGGCGTTTCGACCATGGCCCATAGGCGGGCAGTCGAACCCGCCGTCTTCAGCCACTCCGTCGACTCCCCTATCATCGCTGCGTCCTCAACCTTCGGCAGGAGGATCGCATCGACGCCGCACTCAATGGCAACCGTCAGGTCCTCACCGAAATTCGCGCTGCCGGGCTGGCAGGTGCGGATCACCCTTTCGCGGCCTTGCGGACCGGTGCCCTTTACCATGGTCAGCAGGTTGGAAAGCGCATCCGGCCGGCTTTCATCGGAAACGGCATCCTCGAGGTCGAAAATCACGCTGTCGCAGGCAAGCGTGCCCGCCTTTTTGATCGCCCTTGCATTGGAGGCAGGCATGAAAAGAACCGAACGGCGAAATCGGAATGTCTGTGTGTTTTCAGGAATGAAGACCATTGCGACCGCTTTTTCCCTGCAATTGTTCATCTTCGGCGAAGCTGCAACTTTGCGCCAATCCCACTCGACGCAATGAAAATCATGTTGTAAACCCCGCGCGAGCCCGAAAGATCCCCATACAACGCGGAAACTGTTCACGTCATGCAGAAATTCACCAAACTCACTTCCGTTGCCGCTCCGCTGCCGATCATCAATATCGACACCGACATGATCATTCCCAAGGATTATCTAAAAACCATCAAGCGCACCGGTCTTGGCAGGGGTCTTTTTGCGGAAATGCGCTTTGGCGAGGATGGCACGGAAAACCCCGGTTTCGTGCTCAACCAGCCGGCCTACCGCAAGGCGGAAATCCTGGTCGCTGGTGACAATTTCGGCTGCGGTTCCTCGCGTGAACACGCCCCCTGGGCCCTGCTTGATTTCGGGATCAAATGCGTGATTTCCACCTCCTTTGCCGACATTTTCTACAACAACTGTTTCAAGAACGGGATCCTGCCGGTCAAGGTCTCCGAGGATGAACTGGAAAAGCTGATGGACGATGCCCGCCGCGGCTCCAACGCCACGCTGACCGTTGATCTGGAGACCCAGACCATTATCGGCCCTGATGGCGGCGTCATCCATTTTGACATCGATCCAGACCGCAGGCACCGCCTGCTCAACGGTATCGATGATATCGGCGAAACCCTTCAGAAGGCGGCTGACATCGACAGATTTGAATCAAAGCTGAAAGATACCCGTCCCTGGGTGTGAGCCAACCCGCCAGAATGGTGGCCGTGACGACACGCCACCACATGATAACAAGACAATATTAGAAGTCCGGCTCGACAGGCTGCACCGGTATGGCTGAAAGGAAATCCGACATGACCACCCGCAAACTCTTCCTTCTTCCTGGTGACGGCATTGGACCGGAGGCCATGGCCGAGGTCCGCAAAATCATTGCCTGGATGAACGAAAGCCGCGATGCAGGGTTTGAGACCGATGAAGGCCTTGTTGGAGGCTCGGCTTATGATGCGCATGGCGAAAGCATTTCCGATGCCGACATGGAAAAGGCACTTGCAGCCGATGCGGTCCTTTTCGGCGCTGTTGGCGGCCCCAAATGGGACAGCGTTCCTTATGAGCAGCGCCCAGAGGCGGGCCTGTTGCGCCTGCGCAAGGACATGCAACTGTTCGCCAACCTGCGCCCTGCAATCTGCTACCCCGCCCTGGCGCAATCCTCTTCCCTAAAGCCTGAAGTCGTCGAAGGCCTTGATATCCTGATTGTCCGCGAACTGACCGGCGGCGTGTATTTCGGCGAGCCCAAGACCATTACCGACCTTGGCAATGGCCAGAAACGCGCCATCGATACCCAGGTCTATGACACCTATGAGATCGAGCGTATTTCAGGCGTGGCCTTTGAACTGGCGCGGACCCGTAACAACAAGGTCTGCTCAATGGAAAAACGCAATGTCATGAAGTCCGGCGTGTTGTGGAACGAGGTGGTTACCGCAACCCACAAGGAAAAATACTCCGATGTGGAACTCTCCCACATGCTGGCCGATGCCGGCGGTATGCAGCTTGTGCGCTTGCCCAAGCAGTTTGACGTGATCGTTACAGACAATCTGTTCGGCGACATGCTGTCCGATGTGGCTGCCATGCTCACCGGTTCGCTCGGCATGTTGCCATCGGCATCACTCGGTGCACCCGATCCGCTGACCGGAAAACGAAAGGCGCTTTATGAACCCGTTCATGGCTCGGCGCCCGATATCGCGGGAACAGGCGCAGCCAACCCGATCGCCATGATCGCTTCCTTTGCAATGTGCCTTCGCTATTCCTTCAACATGGTTGAAGATGCCACAAATATCGAATCGGCGATTGCCAATGTTCTTGATCGCGGTATTCGCACCAGCGACATCATGAGCGAGGGATCGATCAGGGTCGGCACCAGCGAAATGGGCGATGCGATCCTGGCCGAATTGCAGGCGATCTCGGCCTGAAGTAGCCTTGCGTAGACCGGCAGCGGGCCGGTTTACGCACTTTTAACCCTGCGTCAAACTTTCTTGTTTGTTTTTATGGGCTTAAAGGTTCTTTTTGGGAACCGGTTCTATTGTGCTTTCAGATTTTATTTTCGTGAAAGCCATTGAGACAGATGACCAAAAAGCTCGAATTTAAGAAGTTCCTCAACAACAAATCCGGCAATTTCGCCATGACCCTCGCCCTGGTGGCCATGCCCATCATGCTCGCGGCAGGTGCGGCAGTTGACTTTACCAGCGCTGCCAGGAATGAAATTCGGCTGCAAAACGCTCTGGATGCCGGAATTCTTGCGGTCGGCGTTGATTTTCCGAACATGTCCCAACTGCAGGTTCACCAAAAGATCGACGATTATCTCAGGTCCAATCTGCCTGAAAAAGACTACAAGCAAATCAAGAAAATCAATATTGTTCCCGACGTTCAGGGCAGATCGTTGAATGCGACAGCTACGGCCAAGGCCGATACCAGCATCATGATGCTTGCCGGTGTAAAGACGCTGACCTACAACGCAGAAGCACGGATTACAGCCGCGTCTGGCGGTGCCGAGATTGCCTTCGTTCTCGACAACACTGGCTCCATGAATGTTGACGGCAAACTTGATGCGCTCAAGACAGCCGCCACAAACTTTACCAACGGCATAATGACGAAACCGACCGGCGGCGATGTGAAAATTGGAATCGTACCGTTTGCGGACTATGTCAATGTCGGTCTTTCCAATCGTTCGGCTACGTGGCTCGATGTTGATGCAGACAGCAGCACGACCGAAAACAACTACTGTTACATGACAAGGGACGTCATACCGGGAACGTGTTCAACCAGGAACGGTATTGACAGGGAAGGCAACACCTACAGCTATCAGGAGTGCAGCTACGGTAACGAGTATGAGGTTTGCGGACCACGCACCGCCACAATTACATGGAATGGCTGTGTTGGTTCGCGTATCGCCCCGTACAATCTTGAAGACCGCAATTACGGGCCTTACCCGGTTCCCGGGCTTATGAATGTCTGGTGTGGTTCCGAAATCACGCCTCTTACCAATGTGCGTTCCAGTGTTCTTGACAAGATAAATGCCATGACAGGCAGCGGCAGCACCTACATCCCCACCGGCCTGACCTGGGGTATGCGCCTGCTTTCCGATATGGCGCCCTTTTCCGAAGCTGTTTCCAAGCAGACGGCCAAGAACAAGAATATCAAGAAGTATCTGGTTCTCATGACTGATGGCGACAACACCGCTTCGGCCGAGATTCCCAACCAACCAACCCATTGGGGAACTGATGTGGCTCAGGCAAACACCTGGACGGCCACCGTCTGCAACAATATCAAGGCTGAGGAAATTACGGTTTACACAATCACGTTTGGCACACTGGCGCCTCAAACGAAAACACTGATCCAGCAATGTGCTTCCAGTCCTGCGCAATATTTCCACGCAGCCACCGGCAATGAACTTGATGCAGCCTTTGTATCCATCCGTGAAAGCATCATGGCGCTGCACCTGTCCATGTAGAGTCCGCATCGAAGTGCTCGAAAGACCCGCGCCCGGCAATTTCCTGGCACGGGTTTTTCATGTCCGGGCGAATTAGCCAAAAGTGGCCTGACGAGACTATTTGACTCTTCATCAAAACGCGGTAAGAAACGCCGGACTTTCAAACGGAGCCGTCATGTTTGCACCCGCTGCAAATTTTTCATGGGCCATAGCGGAGCGCACAATCGCTGCCGCGGCTTTCGGCTTTGCGGTTTCGCCAAAGACGACAGACACAAAGAAAACCAGGACGACCAAGACGGTCTGATTTTCCTTGATGCGCGACCCTCTTCCTGGCGCTGAAAGGAAGAGAGGGCGGCTCCCGGAATGTTTTGGGAATGTCCGCAATCACCACAAGGAAGAGGCAGCCCGACCGGCTGAATGCCTGAAAGAGGAACTCATCATGGGCTATAAAATTGCCGTAGTTGGCGCCACTGGAAATGTGGGCCGCGAAATTCTCGACATCCTTGCGGAGCGGGGCTTTCCTGCAGACATCGTTGTCGCGCTTGCCTCGCGCCGCAGTGTTGGAACAGAATGCTCTTTCGGTGACAAGACGCTGAAGGTAAAGGCACTTGATGATTATGATTTTTCCGACACCGATATCGCGCTGATGTCGGCCGGCGGCGAAATTTCCAAGAAATTCTCACCGAAAATCGCCGCCCAGGGCTGTGTTGTCATCGATAATTCGTCCGCCTTCCGCTACGATCCCGACGTCCCTTTGATCGTGCCGGAAGTCAATGCCGATGCGGTTGCGGGGTTTTCGAAAAAGAACATCATCGCAAATCCCAACTGTTCGACCGCCCAGCTCGTCGTGGCGCTGAAGCCGCTGCACGATCACGCAAGGATCAAACGTGTCGTGGTTTCCACCTACCAGTCGGTTTCCGGCGGCGGCAAGGAAGCCATGGACGAACTCTTTTCCCAGACCCGGGCCGTCTATGTGAACGACCCCGTCGAAGCGAAGAAGTTCACCAAGCGCATCGCCTTCAATGTCATTCCCCATATCGACGTGTTCATGGATGACGGTTCGACCAAGGAAGAGTGGAAAGTGGTCGCCGAGACCAAGAAGATACTCGACAAGTCAATCAAGGTGACCTGCACCGCCGTGCGCGTTCCGGTCTTCATCGGCCATAGTGAAGCAGTGAACATCGAGTTCGAAAACGAGATCTCCGCAGACGAGGCACGCGCCATTTTGCGCGAGGCGCCCGGCTGCCTGGTCGTCGACAAGCGCGAGGACGGCGGCTACATGACGCCCCATGAATGCGCTGGCGAGGACGCTACCTATATTTCCCGCATCCGTGAGGATTCGACCATCGACAATGGCCTCAACATGTGGGTTGTCTCGGACAATCTGCGCAAGGGCGCGGCCCTCAATGCCGTACAGATAGCCGAATTGCTGGTCAATCGCGGTCTGCTGAAGAGCCGCGCTGCCGCCTGAACGTGTTCATTTGTTTTCAGCTAATCGGAGGCGGGCAGCAATGTCCGCCTGTTTTTTGGTTCCACGGCGAAGTGTGACAAAATGCACACCGCGAACGATTTGGCCGCGCTACCAACTTGGCTGTGGGGCCGCAGACAGCGTCCCGACCGATCCCAATGAGAGTTTCCCTCTCGGGAACAGGCCGCTGATTGCCCGACCCTAACGCCCCAAGGTCCGCGATTGGCGGCCTGTATTTTTCCCGGCAAGTTCAAG
>CAZIPH010000023.1:0-45628 GCA_964541115.1 uncultured Salaquimonas sp. | reverse complement strand
TGGTGATTTCCGTCGCCTTTTACGGCATGTCGACCTTCGAGGGTCCGATGATGTCCATCAAGGCGGTCAACTCACTGTCGCACTACACCGACTGGACCATCGGTCATGTTCACTCCGGCGCGCTTGGCTGGAACGGCATGATCTCCTTCGGCGCGATCTACTTCCTGGTGCCCAAACTGTGGAACCGTGAGCGCCTCTACAGCCTGCGCCTTGTCAACTGGCACTTCTGGCTGGCCACGCTCGGCATCGTTGTCTACGCAGCGGTCATGTGGGTTTCCGGTATCATGCAGGGCCTGATGTGGCGCGAATATGATGCTCAGGGTTACCTGGTCTACTCCTTCGTGGAATCCACCCAGGCAATGTACCCCTACTACGTGCTGCGTACTGTCGGTGGTCTGCTGTACCTGGCTGGTGCCCTGATCATGGCCTACAACATCTACATGACAATCCGCGGCAAGGTCCGGGAAGAAGCATCCATGGGTGCTGAAGCCCCCGCCCTTCAAGCTGCTGAATAGGAGTCGGTAACAATGTCAATAATGGACAAACACAAGGTTCTTGAAAAGAACGCAACATTGTTGTTGGTCGGCTCGTTTCTGGTGGTAACCGTCGGGGGCATCGTCGAGATCGCACCGCTCTTCTACCTCGAAAACACCATCGAGGACGTTGAAGGGGTGCGGCCTTACTCCCCGCTGGAACTGGCCGGGCGAAACATCTACATCCGTGAAGGCTGCTATGTCTGCCACTCGCAGATGATCCGCCCCTTCCGCGATGAGGTCGAGCGCTACGGACACTACTCACTGGCTGCGGAATCGAAATACGATCACCCCTTCCAGTGGGGATCGAAGCGAACCGGACCCGACCTTGCCCGCGTGGGCGGCCGCTACTCCAACGAATGGCACGTGGCTCACCTGGTCAATCCGCGTGATGTGGTTCCAGAATCGATCATGCCTCCATACCGGTTCCTTCTGGAAACCGAACTGGACATACCGAACCTGGAAAAGCACCTTGCGGCCAACCGTCTTGTCGGCGTTCCCTATACCGATGAGATGATCGAGAATGCCGCCGCAGACCTTGCCGACCAGGCAAATCCCGATGCGGACTGGTCAGGCATCGAGGAGCGCTATCCCAAGGCAGTACTCGGCGACTTCGACGGTGATCCCACAAGGCTGACCGAGATGGATGCCCTTGTGGCCTATCTCCAGATGCTTGGCACGCTGGTCGATTTCTCGGTCTACAAGCCCGAAGAAAACATAAGGTAAGGAACAGCGAAAATGGATTTCGATTATCAAACCATGCGCACCTTCGCTGACAGCTGGGGTCTGCTTTACCTGTTCCTCCTTTTCATCGCCGTTGTGCTTTGGGTCCTTCGGCCCGGTGCTCGCAAGGCTGGCGAAGAGGCCTCCCAAATTCCGTTCAAGGAGGACTGAAAATGTCTGACGAACAAAAACATGTTGACGAATACACCGGCGTGGAAACGACCGGTCACTCCTGGGATGGCATCACGGAGTTGAACAATCCGCTGCCGCGCTGGTGGCTCTGGCTCTTCTATATCACCATCGTCTGGTCCATTGTTTACATGGTGCTTTACCCGGCTATCCCGCTGATCAATACCTCGACACAGGGAGTTCTCGGCTGGTCAAGCCGCGGTGACGTTGCGCGGTCCATTGCTGATGCCAAGGCAGCCCAGGGCGACCTGCTCGCTAAGCTTGAGGCAACCGATGTCTCGGAAATCGCTGCCGATGCCGAACTCAACCAGTTTGCCGTTGCCGGTGGTTCGGCCGCCTTCAAGGTAAACTGCGTCCAGTGTCATGGGTCAGGTGCCGCCGGCTCTCCCGGCTATCCGAACCTCAATGACGATGAATGGATCTGGGGCGGTACACCTGAAGAGATCTACACAACGCTTCAGCACGGTATCCGCTGGTCGGAGGATGACGACACACGCATTTCCGACATGCCACGCTATGGCGCTGACGAAATCCTCTCAAGGGAGGAGATTTCCGATGTCGCCCATTACGTTGGTAAACTGGCAAATCTCGAATTCGATGCTGCCGCCGCCGAAAACGGGGCAATAATTTACCAGGATAACTGCGCAGCCTGTCATGGTGAGAATGGCGAGGGCATAAAGGAAGTCGGTGCCCCGAACCTCTCCGATGCGATCTGGCTGTATGGCGGTCGTGACGGCGTGATGTCACACGAGGAAATGGTCGCGCAGATCAGTAATCCGCAACAGGGCGTCATGCCGGGATGGGAAGCTCGCCTTGGCGAAGTGACCCTCAAGCAACTGACAGCCTATGTGCACAGTCTTGGCGGTGGTGAGTAATCTCCATCCCTCCTCCGGAACCAACCCCAATCAGGTCGGTTCCTGCTCACCGCAGCCAAAACGGGGCCCGAAAGGGCCCCGTTTCTTTTATGCCGGCCTGTTCTTTCTTGCCAGAAGTGGAAAGGTGGGGCGCTCCGACAAGGATGTGCCCTTCTCACTCATCTGACGCTTTCCAGCCAACCGTCGGGTCTCTAACCAAATCTTAAAGCCGCTCCTGTAGGAAGGCTGGACAGATTCAAGGGACGACGACCTCATGAGCCAAAGCGCATCCAACTCCAATACAACGCCACATGCCGGTCTTGCCGGTTCAAATTCCGGTGTTTTGGCGGTCTATACGCTGACCATTTTCATCAGCGCATTCCTGTTGTTTTCGGTTCAGCCCATGTTTGCCAAGATGGTCCTGCCGCAATTGGGCGGAACACCTGCGGTCTGGTCCGTGGCAATGGTCTTTTTCCAGGCCGTTCTTCTGGCCGGCTATGGATACGCCCATCTGATCGTCAAGCGACTGCCATTCAGGTTTGCTGTGGGCGTTCACCTGGCGGTGCTGTTCATCGCGCTCATTGCCCTCCCGATTACCGTTGCCACAAGCTGGGGCGAACCTCCCGAGACCGGGCAGGCCTTCTGGCTGATCGGCCTGTTTGCCGCATCCGTAGGGCTGCCGTTTTTTGCGGTCTCTGCCAATGGCCCTTTGCTTCAGGCCTGGTTTGCGCGAACCGGCCACCCCCATGCCGATGATCCCTATTTCCTTTACGGTGCATCCAATATTGGAAGCTTCGCCTCGCTGATCCTTTATGTCGTGTTATTTGAAACGCTGTTTCCCCTGCAATCCCAGGCCTGGATGTGGACGGCAGGCTTTGTGCTGCTTGCGGTAATGATCGCAGTGTGTGCATCCATGGTGGCGATGCGCGGTGGCGCATCGGCAAATGGCGTCCCAAGGGTTGCGGCTGCAACCCAGCCTGAAAATGCGAATGTAACCTGGTATGACCGCGGCATCTGGATAACGCTTGCCTTCGTGCCGTCAGGACTGCTGGTCGCGGTTACGGCTCATCTGACCGTCGATGTGGCATCAATACCGCTATTGTGGATCGTGCCTCTTTCACTCTTCCTGCTGACCTTTGTTTCCGCTTTCGCGACAAGGCCCTGGCTGTCTGTTGCAACACTTGAGCGGATTCTCCCTGTGGCCAGCCTGCTGGCACTTGGCAGCATCGTCATGGGCGACCGCCTTGGCTTCGGCCTGCAATTGGCGATCCATGTGGTGCACTTCTTTCTGGCTGCGCTTCTTGCCCATACGGTCCTTGCATCGCGCAGGCCCCGTGCAGCAGATCTGACCGGATTTTACCTGTGGATGTCCTTTGGCGGTGTTCTGGGCGGCATTTTCGCAACCCTGGCAGCGCCATACCTGTTCAACTGGCTTGCAGAATACCCACTCCTCATCCTGGCCGCGCTGCTGTTGCGCCCCTCCTTCTGGCAAAGCGGTTACAGACCAATGCTTGTTTCGCTCGGCCTTGGCGCGGCAGTTGCCATTTCACTCGGCCTTGTTATCCAGGCTGAAGCCATACCCATGGTGCTGATGCTGGGGGCAGGGGGCGCGACTGTCTTGTTCCTGCTGCGCCGGCTTGACAATGAACTGCTTGCACTTGTCGGCATCTTTCTGCTTTGCACCCTTTTCGTGTGGAAAAGCAGTGATGATGTCCTGTTTGCCAAGCGATCCTTCTTTGGCGTGCTTGAAGCCCAGTTGTCCAAGGATGGCCGCTTTGTCGAAATGGTCCATGGCAACACCTTGCATGGCCGCATGCAGGCAGAACCTTCCATACCGCCAATGCCCCTGTCCTACTACCATTCCAGTGGCGGCATCGCGAAAGCACTGTTTGCCGCACAGGATCTGCCACTCGATACGGACAGGGATCGCGAGATCGGTATTGTGGGCCTGGGAACCGGATCCCTGATCTGCCACCGTCGGCCGGGTGAGCGCTGGTCGCACTACGAGATTGACCGTGACGTGGTCGAACTGGCCCGCGATTCACGCTATTTCAAATTCATGGAAGCCTGCGAACTGCCTTCGGACAGGATGATCATAGGCGATGCCCGCTTGACCATCCGGAAAGAGCCGGCAGGCCTGTTTGACTATCTCCTGCTTGATGCCTTCTCTTCAAACTCCATTCCCGTTCACCTGATTACCCGCGAGGCGATCGCGCTCTATTTCGAGAAAGTGCGCCAGGAAGGCGTGCTCGCCATGCACATTTCCAACCGTTACATGGAACTGGGACCGGTAGTGGCCGCCATCGCCAACGACCTTGGCATCCATATCCGTATTGGTACCTTCTGGCCCGATGAAAAGGCTGAAGCCGAGGGGGCAAAACCCTCAATGGTGGTCGCCATGTCGAAAAGCCGCGAAACCATCGAATTCCTGTCGAGGGACGTGACATGGCATGTGCCGCAATTGGTCGCATCCACCGTTTGGAGCGACGATTACTCCAACGTGCTTTCTGCCATCTGGAACCGCGCAACCCGCAAGAAACTGGCAGAGTAGTCGACCTCGTCCCCGTTTGGTGACACTTTTGGCAGCTAAGGAAGCGTGCGCCCTGGACGCGCTGCAACGATGTCGCACGCCTTAAAATAAGCGACCGCTTATACTACCTTGATATGGATCAAGGACGTTCCTCCGCCCTTCACCTAGAAAGGCGCGGAGGAAGATGGAAATCATGAGTGAATCGCTATGACCACGACCCTGCTGAAACAGCCGGATATCGACGAACACGACGTTAAGGCAGTAAACAAGGGTGCCAAGAAAGGCTTTGTTGAGCCGCTCTACGTGTCACGCGAAAAGGTCTTCCCAAAACGGGTGAACGGCCAGTTCCGGCGTCTCAAGTGGATCATCATGTTGATCACGCTGGGAATTTACTACGTAACCCCGTGGATCCGCTGGGACAGGGGCGAATTCGCCCCTGATCAGGCAGTCCTCCTCGACATGGCCAACCGCCGCTTTTATTTCTTTTTCATCGAAATATGGCCGCAGGAATTCTTCTATGTGGCCGGTCTGCTGGTCATGGCCGGTGTCGGCCTGTTTCTTATCACCTCGATTGTCGGGCGTGCCTGGTGCGGATATGCCTGCCCGCAGACTGTCTGGACCGACCTTTACGTATACGTCGAACGCTTTTTCCAGGGTGACCGGAATGCCCGTATGCGCCTCGACAAGGCACCCTGGTCATTCGAGAAAATCCGCAAACTCGTCCTGACACACGTGACCTGGATCATCATCGCCGTTGCGACCGGCGGCGCATGGATCTTCTATTTCGCCGATGCTCCGACCCTGCTGCGCGATCTCGTGACAGGGCAGGCGGCGTTCATTGCCTATGCAACGGTCGGAGTCCTGACCGCGACTACCTACATTTTTGGTGGCATCATGCGCGAGCAGGTCTGCATCTACATGTGCCCGTGGCCGCGCATTCAGGCAGCCATGCTTGACGAGGATTCGCTCGTCGTCACTTACAATGACTGGCGCGGCGAGCCACGCACCAAGGGTTCCAAAAAAGCAGCAGCAGCCGGGATTCCAGTGGGCGATTGTGTTGACTGCAATGCATGTGTCGCTGTCTGTCCGACCGGTATCGACATTCGCGACGGACAGCAGCTCGAATGCATCACCTGCGCCCTTTGCATTGATGCCTGTGACGATGTCATGGGCAAGCTTGGCAGGGAGAAGGGGCTGATCTCCTACGCGACCCTGCGCGACTACAACCACAACATGGCCATTGCCACCGATCCACAGACCCGGAAGATCGACCCCACACGCCTGCATGACAGCCTTGAAAAATTTGGCGAGAGCGTTCGCACCTTTGACTGGCGGATCATCTTCCGCATTCGCTCGCTCATCTACATGGTTGCATGGGCACTCATTGGCGTTGCATTGCTGGTGACCCTGCTTGGACGCGACCGCCTTGAAATCAACGTCCAGCATGACCGCAATCCGCAGTTTGTCACGCTGAGCGATGGTTCGATCCGCAACGGCTATACCGTCAAACTGCTCAACATGATCCCCGAGCCCCGCACCATCTTCCTGACACTGGAAGGTCTGCCAGGCGCGACGATGAGCATCAATGGCATCGATCAGCCCCCCGGTGTAACCTTTGCCGTGCCGGTTGATCCCGACACTGTACGCTCGCTGCGGGTATTCGTGCAGCAGCCAAGGGATGTGGTTCGACCCGGCCAGGTCGAATTCAGGCTGATTGCAGAGGACAAGCAGTCCTTCGAGGAAGACAAGTATATTGCCAACTTTGATGCACCCAGATAGGGGCGTCGATCCCTGTGGGCGAAGGGTCCACCGGTTTTGAAAGGAAAATGCGATGAGCACCATCAGGGAATTTCTCCGCCCGAAGGAGTTTACCGGCAAGCACATGCTGGCGATCATGCTTTCATTCTTCGGCGTGATCATCACCGTCAACTTCTTCATGGCCTGGCAGGCTAACAGCACATGGACGGGCCTCGTGGTAAAAAACTCTTACGTTGCCAGTCAGGAATTCAATGAGGTGACCGCGGCGAAGGAAGCCCAACTGGCGCTGGGCTGGGATGCAAGCATCAGCAATGCCAATGGCGGTTTCGAGATCGTCCTTACCGACCGTGAAGGCAAAGCTGTACACAACGTCGAGGCAGTTGCCGATATTGGCCGCCCTGCGCACGAGAATGAAGACCAGACCCTGACACTGCGCGAAGCCTCGAACGGCCGGTTTGTAGCAGATACAGAACTCGCCCCGGGCCTTTGGCAAGCCGATATCACCGTCAGCAACCAGACTGGTGTCATCTGGACCCGTTCCCTGCGCTTTACGGTGGGCGGCTGACCATCATGAGCTGTTGCGGCGGACCCAATGCACAATCGATTTCCTGCCGGGCAGACGAACTGACCGATTTCGTCCGCAATGAGGAACTTCGTCACGCCGGAAAGGAGCTTGGCGACGGAACGGTGCAATACGTCTTTTCGGTTCCCGACGTGAAATGCGGGGCATGCATTTCCACGATCGAGCGCGAAATAGGCGCAAGGGAAGGGGTTGTTTCCTGCAGGGTCAATCTCAGCCTGCAGCGTGTCACCGTGATCCTTGACGGCAGGGAACGCTCGCCGCTGGCTATTACTCGCGCAATGGAAGCGATCGGCTACAAGCCGACCCCATTTGATATCGGTGACCTTGGCGAAAGCGAGAGCAAAGACGCCAGCAAAGCCCTGCTTCGCGCACTGGCAGTTGCGGGCTTTGCCGCAAGCAATGTCATGCTGCTTTCAGTCTCGGTCTGGTCTGGCGCTGACGGTGCTACCCGAGACCTGTTCCACCTGATTTCGGCAATGATCGCCATTCCCGCCGTTGCCTATTCCGGGCAGGTATTCTTCCGTTCTGCCTGGAGCGTGCTGCGCCATGGCCGTGTCAACATGGATGTACCGATTTCCCTGGCGATTACGCTTGCAACCGGCATGAGCCTGTACGAGGCCTTGACCGGCGGCGAGGAGGCCTATTTCGAGGCCTCCACCATGTTGCTTTTCTTCCTGCTGGTTGGCCGCTATCTCGACCAGCGTATGCGCGAGCGCGCGCGAAGCGCCGTGATCCAGCTGAGCAGGCTGACCGTGAAGGGCGCCAATGCGCTGACCCCCGATGGTGAAACCCGGTATGTGCCGGTCGACGAAATCGGGACTGGCATGACCATCCGTGTTTTCCCCGGTGATCGCGTGCCGGTGGACGCAACGGTTTCAGTCGGTTCAAGTGACGTGGACCGCTCTCTCGTCTCCGGCGAATCCATGCCGGTTGCAGCCCGTCCCGGCATGGTGCTCGAAGCCGGTTCGATGAACCTGACCGGCGTTCTTGACCTTGCAGTGATCAATACCGCCGACAACTCCTTCCTTGCTGAAGTGCGCCAGATGATGGAAGCGGCCGAAAACGGCCGCGGTGCCTATGTGCGCATTGCCGACCGAATGGCACGGCTTTACGCGCCCTTTGTCCATACCATGGCCGCGCTCGCTTTCGGGACCTGGATGGTTATAACCGGCGACTGGCATACCTCCCTTTATGTGGCGATCGCTCTCCTCATCATCACATGCCCCTGCGCATTGGGCCTCGCCGTGCCTGCGGTGCATGTGATCGGCGCAGCGCGCCTGTTCGAAAACGGTGTTCTGATGAAGGATGGTGCGGCCCTTGAACGCCTTGCCGAGGCGGACACGGTAGTTCTCGACAAGACCGGCACACTGACCAGCGGGGACGCCCATGTTGCGGCAAGCGAAATCGGGAGCCCGGCCGATATCCGCATCGCGCGTACCCTTGCCAATGCCTCCTCCCATCCGGCCGCCCGTGCCCTTGCGCGTCACCTCGACAGCGGCCCGATGTCGCCTGGCAGGGAACTGACCGAAACACCTGGCTGTGGCGTCGAGGGCATTTTTGCCGGACGCCGGGCCCGCCTTGGCCGGCTTTCCTGGGCTGGAGAAATCGCCGAAAATGGCATTCCTGCAACCGGCCAATCCGGCCTTGCCTTCTGCCTTGAGGGAGAAGCGCCGCTTGCTGTTACATTGGGTGAGGACCTGCGACCTGCCGCAGGCCAGACCGTTAGAGCGCTGCAGGCCGCCGGCATGCCCGTTGAGATCCTGTCGGGTGACGCCGAGGCCCCAGTCGAGGCAATTGCAACGGAACTTGGCATCACCACCTGGAATGCGGCCCGCACACCGGCAGGCAAGATCGCCCGTATCGAGGAACTGCGCGCTGCGGGTGCCCATGTTTTTGTCGTCGGCGACGGTATCAATGATGCTCCCGCACTCGCCGCCGGTCATGTTTCCATGGCCCCCTCATCGGGTTCTGATGTGGGGCGCATGGCCGCCGACTTTGTCTTTACCCGAGACAGTCTCGCATCTGTAACTGCAGCGCTGGAGATTGCCCGCCATGCGAGAAATCTCGTGCGCGAGAATTTCATCCTGGCCGGGCTCTACAACGTCATTGCCATTCCCATTGCCTTTGCCGGATATGTAACTCCGCTGGTTGCTGCCATAGCGATGTCTGCCTCTTCCATCGTGGTGGTTGCCAACAGCCTGCGCCTTTCGAGAATGAAACTGGCTTCCGAGGTTGCAAAGCCCGTCGGCCCGGTTCACGATGAGGGTTCGCGCAGGGCACGCACGCCTGCTGTTCCCCAGGTCTCCCGGAGTGTCACATGAACCTGCTGATGTTCCTGATACCCATCGCACTGGGCCTTGGCCTTCTCGGTCTGGTCGCCTTTCTGTGGAGCATGCGCTCGGGCCAGTATGAAGACCTCGATGGCGCTGCCCAGCGGGTCCTGCTTGACGACGACAAGCCCGAACAGCGCTGAACCTTTCCACATATGAATACCGCTTGTTTTGCTTGCATGCCTTTGACGGCGGGCAAGGATGAGCTACATCCCCATGTAAAAAACCGAGGAGCACAACCGCATGGCAAGAGTAGCATTCATTGGGCTGGGCGTAATGGGCTATCCCATGGCCGGTCATATCGCGAAAGCCGGACACGAGGTCACTGTCTTCAACCGCACATCTGCGAAGGCCGAAAAATGGGTTGCCGAGTTTGGCGGCGCCCATGCCCCGACCCCGCGCGAGGCAGCGGCCGGTTGTGACTTTGTTTTATCCTGCGTTGGCAATGACGACGATTTGCGCTCGGTCACGATTGCAGAGGATGGCGCTTTCCACACCATGAAAGAAGGTGCGGTCTTCATCGACAATACGACTGCCTCCGCTGAAATTGCCCGCGAACTCGCGGGATTTTCCGGTGAGAAGGGTTTCGGTTTTCTCGATGCGCCGGTTTCAGGCGGCCAGGCCGGTGCAGAAAATGGTGTTCTTACCGTCATGGTCGGTGGAGACGAAGATGTATTTGAAAAGGCTCGACCAGTCATTGACTGCTATGCCAGGATGATCGGCCTTATGGGCCCTTCGGGCAGCGGACAACTCGCCAAGATGGTCAACCAGATATGCATTGCAGGCCTTGTCCAGGGATTGGCTGAAGGTGTGCACTTCGCAAAGAATGCCGGCCTTGATGTCGAGAAGTTGATAAGCGTCCTTTCCAAGGGTGCCGCCGGTTCCTGGCAGATGGAAAACCGCCACAAAACGATGAATGAGGGCCACTACAAGCATGGTTTTGCTGTTGACTGGATGCGCAAGGATCTGGGCATCTGCCTTGCCGAGGCCAACAATAACGGCTCCAGCCTTCCGGTAACTGCCCTGGTGGACCAGTTCTACCATGATGTGCAGAAAATGGGTGGAAGCCGTTGGGATACGTCCAGCCTGCTGGCCAGGCTGCAGCGCAAAAGCTAGGAGATCCGGGCGAAAGGCCCCTGCTGGAAAGCTATGTGCTAAACAGATTCATTCAGCATGGTCCGGACCTTTTCCGAGAGCAAAAGTTGGCGCAGACCCTCTTCATTGCAGCGTTCAGCCGCTTCTTCGAGCGGCAACCAGACTAGTTCGCGCTCTCCCTTTTCGGGGAATTCGTCGTTCAGCCTCTCCGCTTTGATCGGATATACGGTGATCATTGTTTTCACCTTGAACCCGTTGTCGAGACCCTTGTGGGAGGCGAACTCGCCAAGCGGTTGCTTGCCAGCCTTGCCGATAACCCCGGCCTCTTCAAAAGCCTCCATTCGTGCAGTCTTGTGAGCCGACTGTCTCGCCATTGGCCAGCCCTTCGGTATGATCCAGCGCCCTGTCTGCCTGCTGGTAATCAGCAGGACTTCCGGTCCGTTTACTCCGGCGCGATAGCATAGTGCCGCAACCTGCTTGTGCGGCGGTTGCGGCGTTGCCTGGCGCAGGTTCTCTGCAACTCGGCGAAAGGAGTTTGGAGTGACGGCCAGGGTACTCATGGTTTCTACTTTCCGGCGGACTTCTGCTCGAAATGGGCAGAAGCCTATAATCTGTCTATGATCGTTAACAAAGGGTAAACTTTACCGCGGCGTTAAAGTTGCAGGCGAGTAGCCGGAAATACGTCTCCGACTCAAACGAATCAACACGTTAGATGATAAAAATCGGTTGAGTGTATGAAGATTTCAAGACATGCCGGGTACGATTTCTCTCAAATCTCAGTCAAAAAGACCGCCCTGCTTGCGTTCCGCCTGCCCTCCGTCACGCCTGCTGTCGGCTTTGTCTGATGGTTTTCCGGCGGTTTTGTGACGTGATTCGCTCTTTTCGCCGGTTCCAGGCGTTACTGCGACCATGTCCGCATGTCCGTCGGCGAACTCGACCTGGTAAGCTTCGCCTTTCCTGATCGTGCTGCTGCGGGTCATGACAGCCCCTTGTGCATTGCGAACCAGCGCAAACCCGCGTTCCAGCGTCTTCTCGTAACTGTAGGACACGAGCAGCCGTGCCGCCTCGCTCAGCCTCTGCCGCTGACGTTGGACGAGTGCGCCCTGCGCACCTTCAAGGGACCTGCCGCAATAGGTGAGGCGCTGCCTGGCATTCGAAATGGCAGGGGAAAGCATGCTGGTGCTAAGCTTGGCCTGCGTCAGACGATTTGCCTTGAACTCAAGCCGGGCGCGCAGATTATACCTTAGGCGGTCATGCGTGTGGACAAGTTGCTGGCGCTTGCGGTCAACTGGCGCAGACAGCAAGGACAAGCCAAGTTTTCCGCTGATCCGCTCAAAGCTGATCGACTTGTTCCTGACAACGCCGACAAGGCCGCGCGACAAGCCGGAGGCTGCATTGTCAAAACGTTGGCTTTGCAGGGCAAACAGTCCGTCGGGCGAGGGCAGGCCCCTTGCTGCCGCTCTCAGCGTGGTCCTCGCGCTGTCCATGTTGCGCTGCAGCCCGGATCGAAGGCGCGCGCCCAGTGTCGCCACATGGGCTTCAAGATCAGCCTTTACCGGCACCACCATTTCAGCCGCACCGGTTGGTGTGGGAGCACGCACATCAGCTGCAAGGTCAATCAGCGTCCAGTCGGTCTCGTGGCCAACAGCCGAGACGACAGGAACCAGGGAGTCTGCTACGGCCCGGACCACCGCCTCGTCATTGAACCCCCATAAATCCTCGATTGATCCGCCACCGCGCGCCACGATTATGACATCAGGCCTTGGCATCGCGCCCCCGACGGGCAAGGCGTTGAAACCCCGGACAGCATTGGAGACTTCCGCGCCGGTGGTCTCGCCCTGCACACGCACAGGCCAGACCAGCACGCGGATCGGGAACCGGTCTGAAACGCGGTGCAGGATATCGCGGATAACTGCGCCGGTGGGCGATGTCACCACGCCAATTGTCATGGGCATGTAGGGAAGCAGCTGCTTGCGCTCAGCCGCGAACAGCCCTTCGGCATCCAGCTTTCGCTTGCGTTCTTCGAGCAGCGCCATCAACGCCCCGGCACCTGCCGGTTCAATCTGCTCGATCACGATCTGGTATTTTGATGAACCCGGATAAGTGGTCAGTTTGCCGGTTGCTATGACCTCCATGCCTTCTTCGGGCTGGTGCTTCAGCTTGCCTGCAGACCCGCGCCAGATCACGGCTTCGATTCGCGCTTTCTCGTCCTTCAGGGCAAAATACATATGACCGGAAGAATGGGGTCCGCGATAACCGGCTATCTCGCCGCGAACGCGCACCCTGCCAAAGGCATCTTCGACCATCCGCTTGAGCTGTCCGGATATCTCCGAAACCGAGAACTCCGTAACATTGCTGGCCTTTGCGACGCCGGTATCTTCAAAAAACGGTTCTGCCAAGGGTGTGCCTCATGGGGGTGCGGGCACAACCTAGCAGATTCGAGGCTCAGGGAAAGCGCTTCAGGCAGATTGAAGGGCGGCCCCATTTTGTCGGGACGGGCTCATCCACCAGGTGCAGAAAAGCGCGGTAAGAACCAGGATGGCCACCGGTATTGCCAGCAGCGAACCGGCAATCCACAGCCCGGCAACGCCGGCCCAAAGTATCGACGAAAACGCCTCGGCCATGGTCGCCATGCGTGACGAAGTCTGGCGTCGACGAAAATTGGAGCGCTTTGCCTGCGACTTGAACCAGAGCTGTATGGCTGTTGCCGACACCACCGAGGCCGCAATACAGGCTGCCGCAATGAGCGCAGCCCAGGGCGAAACTGCTGCTGTTGCCAGTATCAGCGGCAGGGCAATGATGGCGACGCCGCCAAGAACAGCTTCGACCTTGGCACGGATGACCTGCGAGGGCGCAACCGGTGCCGTGATGACAAGTTCGGGCGCGTCCTCTCCGGAAATGGCGAGCCAGGCAAGGCCGCCGGCAAGCTGACCTGCCGCCATCACGATAACCGGCACCACAACCACGGCAATGGAGTTACCAGAACCGAATGAATGCCACAGCATGAAGGCTGGCGGTATGAGGTAAAGAAGTTGCATCAGTGTTTGCGAAATCAGCCACTTGTCGCGCAGTAGCAGTTTCCATTCCTTGCGCCGCAGCATTGCCGCAGCATTCATGCGCGCAAAGCTGACCTTGCCCTTGCGAACGGGGGCTGACGCCATATCGACTGATCCTGCACTGACGACGATATGGGCATAATGGCGGGCGGTCAGCGCAATGGTGACAGCAAAGGCAACAATGCCCGCGCCAAGCAGTATCAGGGCAGCGTGCAGATCGCCCATGGCGCCTTTTGCGGCCAGCCACCAATGGCTTTGGAAGGATGGCGCTGCAGATAGGATGACGTCCGATTGCAGGAGTTCGAACCTCGAGATCGAACCGATCGCGGATATGGCGATCAACTGGATACCGATCACGAAGCCTGCTCCCACGATCGCTGCCGCGATCTGTGCCACGAGTCGGGTTCTTGATGGGCCAATGACGACGAAAAGACCCATGGTCAGCAGGATGGCGAACGAAGTTGCCATCAGGCCAAAGGCATAGATCACAGGATAGGCCATCAGCCAGGACAGACCATCGAGTGCTGCCAGCACATTGATGGCGGGTGCTGAAACCAGTACGGTCAGGCTGGTGGTTGCCAGTGCTATCGCCAACATGCGTACCGCGAACAATTTGGTGGCCGGAGCGGGTGAAGCCAAAATCAGTTCAAGATCCGAGCGGGTATAGAAGGCTCTTGTGATTGATTCCATCGCCTGTGATGCCATCAGCGAGACCGGCAGAAAAAGAAAGCCCGAGACCATCACCAGTGTGGGAAGGTCCTGGACAATCCCCGCCTCCAACGTTGATTTCAGCGCAGCCCATGCCAGAAAATGCAGTCCTGCCAGCACCAGTGTCAGCACAACAGCGATCTTCTTGCCGCGACCGGGACGGTTGGCCGAAAGCATGCCGTAGAGATCGCGCCAGGCAAGGCGCAATTCATGAGCTGCAAAACGCTGATACCATTGCGAAGGCGTCATGCCGCCTGCTCCCGCAGGACTGCTTCCTCTTCGCTGCGTGCAACAACATCAAGGAATATCTCTTCAAGGCTGTCGGAGCCCTTGCGTGAATTGGCCATGCGCAATTCGTCCAGCGTACCTTCCGCGACGAGGCGGCCGGAGGCGATGACGCCGATACGCTGTGCCATGCGTTCGGCCACCTCCAGGATGTGCGTGGTCAGGATGACCGTACAACCTTCGGCGACCCGATTGAGCAGCACATCCTTCACCAGCCTTGCAGATCCGGCATCAAGGCCCGTAAGCGGCTCATCAAGTATGATGAGGCGAGGCTCGTGGATCAGCGCACCGGCCAATGCCACCTTCTGGCGCATTCCCTTGGAAAAACCTTCACAGCGTTCATGTGCATGAGGTTCAAGGCCGAGCAACGCAATGATTTCCACGGCGCCCTGCCTGGCCTTGTGTGAGGGCACTTCCCAAAGCCCGGCAACGAATTCGAGATATTCCAGTGGCGTAAGGCGGTCATAGATCATGGGCTCGTCCGGCACCCATGCCGTAATGCGCCGCGTTGCCAGCGGATCAGCTTTCGCATCATGGCCGAAAATGCTGATTTCGCCGGAGTCTGGCTGCAGCAACCCTGCCACCATGCGCAGCGTTGTTGTCTTTCCTGCGCCATTCGGTCCGAGCAGGGCATAGAATTCACCTGCTCGGATATCAAGGCTTAGATCGTTCACGGCAGGGCGCTGGTATGTCTTGTTGAGGTGGCGAAGGGTCAATGCAGACGTCATGAAAGCTCCGTTTGTCTGGTTTTCGCGGCGGCAGGAGCCATCACGCACAAGAGTTCGAAAATGAGCGATGCAGCGAGATAGGCCGTATTGCCGGAGGCATCAAATGGCGGAGAAACTTCCACCATGTCCGCCCCTGCAAAGTTGAGCCCTTCAAGGTGGCGGATCACCCTGATCGCCTCAAAGGAGTTCGGTCCGCCGATCTCCGGCGTACCCGTACCCGGCGCAAAAGTCGGATCGACAAAGTCTATGTCGTAGGAAACATACGTCTTTTCATCACCGGCAATCGAACGCGCTTCGTCCATTACAGAGGCGATGCCGCGCTCGAAAAATTCCTCGATTGCAATGACGCGGATGCCAACGCTGTCGGCAAAGGCGCGGTCCTCGCTGTCATAGGCCGTGCCCCTGATCCCAATCATGCATACGCGCTTTGGATCGAGGAGGCCTTCTTCCACTGCGCGGCGAAAGGGCGTTCCATGGGTATAGCGGTATCCGCCAAAATAGGAGTGGAAGAGATCGGTATGGCTGTCGAAATGGATCATGCCGAGTGGCGCAACTCTGTCGCCCTCCCTTGCCAGCGCACGCAGGATCGGCAGGGTGCAAAGATGATCGCCGCCTGCTGTCATTGGCATTACACCGGCATCCTTGACCCTGGTGTAAAAGGCTTCCATCCGCTCAAGCGAATTTTCAAGGCTTGCAGGGTTGGGCGCAACGTCGCCAAGATCGGCACAATTGACCATTTCGAAGGGCCGCACACCGGTATGGCCGTTCTGGGCGCGAATCATGGTTGAGAAGTCGCGGATCTGTCGCGGGCCATGGCGCGGGCCCGGGCGGTTGGTGGTTCCGCCATCCCAGGGCGCGCCGATCAGGCCGATATCAACATCACCAATGGCCGCACTGTCAGGCGTTACCAGCGGCAGGCGCATGAAGGTAGGGATGCCTGCAAAGCGCGGCAGGTCCAACCCGGAAACCGGCTGAAATGCATCATTCTTCAAGGGCTTTCCCCAACCTGTCGGCAAAATGTGCCGACTTCATCCGGGAAAGCCTATCAGGGTCGGGTTTCAGGTCCGTAAACGCGCCGGACCCAATGCGACTTACCGCTGGCGGGGCAGGAACTGGTCGAAAATATCCTGGATACCCTTTTCATATTGTTCAGGGATGCCATGGCGGGATGGCTTGAACAGATCGCCGAACAAATCCTCAAGGCCCGTTCCCTTGGGGTAGGGCGATTGCGGATCACCGGAGGCCCCGGGTTCAGGCGCGTGGCTCCTTTCATAGCGGTCATCCGGATCGGGTTCCGGGGCAGGGTCGCCATAGCCGCCGCCCCTGTTTCCACCCATTCCGCCACCAAATGGCCCGTTCTTGATCATTTCGTTGAAAATGTCGCCGAGCGGTCCGCCAGGACTGCCTGTTGGGGCCTGCCGCGTTGCGCCCGGCGCACGCTGCCCGCCACCCATCATTTGCTCCAGCATCTCTTCCAGAGGATTGCGCATTCTTGGTTGCTGCTGTGGGGGCTGGCGTCCCGCTCCGCCACCCATCTGGCCGCCCAATCCGCCCTTCATCATTTCCTCGAGGATCTGGCCAAGTATACCGCCGCCTGATCCGCCAAAATGCTGCGGTTGACTGGTCTGCTGCGGCTGCGCGGTCATGTTGTTGAAAAGTCCGCCAAGTATCATCGGGGCGAGGGCGGGCAGCATCTGCTTGATAATCGACTGGGAAACGCCACTGGCTGCCTCTGCCTGCGCTGCAACAGCCCGGCTCACATCCTTGTTGCCGAACAGGTGGCCAAGGATGGCATTGCCCTCGCTCATGCCCTGCGGCGAAAAGGCCTTCATGGGGTTCTGCATGTACTCGGCATGATTGCCGGAGGCCAGTGCCTGCATGAAATCGGCAAATCCCTTTGGCGTGGACGCATTGCGTTTCAGGCCCTGGCTGAAGGCCGGCATCAAGGCCTCGATAGCCTTTTGTGCCTGCTCCTGCTGCAAGCCGAATTGCCTGGCCATCTGTTGTGTCAGGTCCGCCTGCTGGGCCTGCATTCCGGTCAGCATGTCAAAAAGATTGTTCATTGGTTCCTCTCCATGCTCCCGCCCCAGGCCGGAGACCGCGTTTTTGCCGTTAGAGCTGTTGATGCAGCTCCGTGGGTGGTGGCTTAATTAGCCATTAACCATGTTGACCTAAGCTTTCGCAGGTAACACCTATTTGCGGAATAAACTAATTGTTCAATTCATCCATAACAAGAACCAGCTCCGGAAATTCTGCCGAAGCGTCACGGAATGTGATGCCGATAAACCTGCGCCGCCGATCCAACCGGATGGGCTGGCTTGTAGTGGATGGCCAGACCCAGGGTTTCCATTGCAATCTGCGGGAATTTTCGGGCACGGGTGCGCAATTGACAGTATCAGGACTTATGGGAATACCAGACGCCTTCTCACTGTTTGTCGAGCCGGACAGCATCCGTTTTGCCTGCCGCGTTACCCAGAGAAGGGGCAATACGGTGAATGTGGAATTTACCGATGCGGTCGCCAACAACCGTTACCGCGATTTCGCCAACCGCCGATAACCGCTCTTCAGAATGCCATCTCGTCATAGATGCGATCAATATCCGCCTGCCACGGACCATGGTAGAGCTGCAAGAGACGTTCAGCGGGCGTGCGGCCTATTGTGATCACCTCTTCAAGCGGCATCAGGAACACACGTTCATCAAATCCTTCCGAGTTGAGCCGCGCCCGGCGTTCAAGCCCGCCCTTTGCCAGGTTCAGGATGTCTTTGCCTATCTCCAGCAGGCTACGGTTGTTGATTTCGGCGGCAAGGCCCTGTGAGGGAACATCCATCCGCAATTGCCCGACTGCATCGGCTGTCCAGTCCTTTACATAGTGTGTTGCCGCATCCAGAGCCTGCTGGTCATATATCAGCCCGACCCAGAAGGCGGGCAGCGCGCAAATTCCCCGCCAGGGTCCGCCATCGGCGCCGCGCATTTCAAGAAACCGTTTCAAGCGCACATCTGGAAAGACCGTGCTGACATGGTTCGACCAGTCGCCCATGGTTGCTTCCACTCCCGGCATCTCCTTGCGCGTCTTTCCTTCCAGGAATTCGCGGAACGTGACATGGGTCATGTCGATATATTTTCCGTCCCGGATGATGAAATACATCGGAATATCAAGGCACCATTGCGCATAGCTCTCGAAGCCGAAACCGGAATCGAGCATTTGCGTCTGGTAGCCGCCGCGCTGGTTGTCGACGTCGTGCCACACGCCCGAGCGCCAGGACAATTCGCCATTGGGTTTGCCATCGGTGAAAGGTGAATTGGCGAACAATGCGGAAGCTAGCGGCTGAAGTTTCAATGATGTCTGCAGTTTGGTGCGCATGTCCGCTTCATCACTGAAATCCAGATTCACCTGGATAGTCGCAGTGCGGTACATCATGTCGAGGCCGCGCGTTCCGACCTTTGGCATGTAGGCGCTCATGATGTTGTAGCGGCTCTTGGGCATTCTCGGTGTATCATCCAGGGTCCAGACCGGGCTGGAACCGGTTCCCAGAAAGCCGATGTCCAGTTCCTTGGCGACGGTCTTTACCACCCGCAAATGCTGGTTGGATTCCCTGCAGGTCTGATGGATGGTTTCCAGCGGTGCGCCTGACAATTCGAATTGCCCACCCGGTTCGATGGAAATTGCGCCCTCGCCGGCACCCCCGGCAAGCCCGATAATTCGTCCGTCATCGGTGATTGCTTCCCATCTCAATTCATTCTGCATACCCTTGAGCAGGGCCTCGATGCCCCGCGGCCCGGCATAGGGAACGGGCGAATGGTCTTTCCAGTAGAACGCGAATTTTTCGTGTTCCGTGCCGATGCGCCAGTCTTCCTTCGGTTTGCATCCTTGGGCAAACCAGGCGACCATCTGGTCGTGGTTTTCCAGCGGGCGATCATCAACCGTATCTCTGGCCATGGCCGATCCTGTCTCTCGTAAATCCAGCCAGACCAGTAGAAAGCGCAGGCGCAATCCGCAAGCGAAAATTCCTCAAACGAACTGTTCAAAAATCTCACGGAAAAAGCTGCTTCAACCTTCCCAGTCGCCGATTTGCGACTGAATCACCGCAAGAGCAGCGACGGCAGCGGTATCAGCGCGCAAAATTCGTGGCCCAAGCGAGATTGCGAGAACGAAATCCTCAGACCTGAGGCGGTCGCGCTCACTTTCGGAAAATCCGCCTTCAGGACCGATCAGCAGGCCCAGCGGCCTGCCCCTAGCCGCTTCAAGCCCTTTATGTGGTAACATTTGCCTTTCGCCCTCATCGGCCATGATCAGGCACCTTGCCGGGTCCCAGGCCTCAAGCAGGGCTTCAAGTTTTACCATTTCCCGGCACTGGGGAATGGCAAGGATGCCGCATTGTTCGGCGGCTTCGACGGCATTGGCTTCAATGCGTTCGATATTGAGTTTTGATACCTGCGTGTGCTGGGTCTGGACCGGTTGGAGGATCGAAGCGCCCATCTCGACTGCCTTCTGAACCATGTAGTCAAGACGCGCCTGCTTGAGCGGAGCGAAACAATAGACCAGATCACCAGCCTCAGGTTGCGGGCGAACCTGCTTGACCGGCACCAGCCTGCAGGCCTTTCGGCCCTGCGGATCGATATCTGCAAGCCATTCGCCATCCCGGCCATTGAACACGAGTATCTGTCCGCCCGCCCTGAGGCGGAGAACGTTCAGCAGGTAGTTCGCCTGGTTACGGTCAGCCTCGATGGAACGGCCTTCTGCAAGGTCCGCATCGAAAAACAGCCGCTGGGTTCTGAAATCATATCTTTCCATTGCGCAGCTTTGTCGCAAGCAGGCCGTGATTTCAAGCCGCGCCACTGGCTGGTGTTGAGCCCGCCCTAATCCCGCACCAGAATGACATGCAGGCGCACCGGACCATGGGCGCCAAGCAGCAGGGTCTGCTCGATATCTGCTGAACGCGAGGGGCCTGTGATCAGGTTGACCGCCCTTGGCATGACACCTTGGCCATATCTCTCGCGCAGCAGCGGCCAGATTTCCTCGTAATTGGGCAGGATGTCCGATTGGTTGACAACGACGATATGGTTCTCCGGCAGAAAGTTGAGCGTGGTTGGATTGTCCGGCCCGGAAAACAGCGCCAGGGTTCCCGTCTCCACGATGCCGTATTCTGCGTGGCTCAACCCCACCAGGTCGTGCCCGTCGCTGGGGCCGCCCTTGATGGTCAGCGAATTCTTCCTGTCTGACCGGATCGGTTCGAGCCGCTTGTCATTACCCATTCGGATTTCGGCGGGAAGATTGTGGTCACGCAGCCAGCCTGCCACGGCCTGGGCCAGGTAACGGCGCGAAACCTGCTCGATGCTGGCCTGAGAAGCTTCCACCTTCTCGATGAAGTGATTGATCTGCTTGATCCGCGTGCGCGGCATGGCAGGCAAAACACCCTTTGGCGTTTTGGTAAGACGCTCGTCAACTGCTGCCTGCCGGTCTCCGGATTTCAGATCAGCGGGGATATTCTTGCGCAAGGTTTCGAGGATGAATGCCTTGCTCATGACGACCGTCCGCGCATTTTGGAATACTGCGCCATGAAGGTTCCGCCCTGCGGTGTTGGCATGTCGCGGTGCTTAGTCCAGGCACCCGCCAGCGGCAGCCAGCCGGTTCGCCGTTTTGTGCCCCCCAACATCCACATTCCACGCGCCGCGATCCTTGTACCGAGACGGTATAGTCCCGGGCGTTTGGCAAGCCAGGCCCAGAGCTTGAGATTGCGCCGGTGGCTTGGCGGGGAAAGATGGCGCTCGAATTCCCTTTCACGCCAATGTCGCATCATTTTTGGAAGCGGAATGCGCATCGGGCAGACTTCCTCGCAGCGCCCGCAAAAGGTCGAGGCATTTGGCAGATGCCCGGCCTTGTCGACACCAATGAACTGGGGCGTCAGCACCGAGCCCATCGGGCCAGGATAGACCCAGCCATAGGCGTGGCCGCCAACGGCATGATAGACGGGGCAATGATTCATGCAGGCCCCGCAGCGTATGCAGCGCAACATGTCCTGGAATTCCGTGCCAATCATGCCGGAGCGGCCATTGTCGAGCAGGACGACATGGAACTCCTCCGGCCCGTCCTTGTCTTCCTTGCGTCGCGGCCCGGAAGAAAGCGTTGTGTAGACCGACATTTCCTGCCCGGTGGCAGAGCGCGCCAGCACCCGCATGATCTGGGACATGTCTTCCAGCGTCGGCACGATCTTCTCGATCGAGGCGATGACGACATGCACCCGGGGCAGGGTCTGTGTCAGGTCGCCATTACCCTCATTGGTTACGATGATTGTCGTTCCGGTTTCGGCGATAAGAAAGTTGGCGCCGGTGATCCCGACATCGGCCTTCTGGAATTTTTCGCGCAATATGCCCCGCGCTTCCTTGAGCAGGCTTTCAGGCTCGTCCAGCTTGCGGTCCGCTGGCAGATGCGTGTGGTTCTTTTGAAAATCCTCGCGCACCTGGTCCATGTTGAGGTGAACTGCCGGGGCGATGATATGGCTTGGATGTTCGCCGCGAAGCTGGATGATGTATTCGCCAAGATCGGTCTCGATTGGCGTGATATCGCTTTTCTCCAGGAATTCGTTGAGCCCGATCTCTTCGGAAATCATCGACTTGCCCTTGGTGACAGTCTTCGCGCCTGCCTTGCGGCAAATGTCGAGAATGGCCCCTCGCGCATCTGATGCCGTTGACGCCCAGTGCACCTTGCCGCCCTGGCGCGTCACATTCTCCTCGAACCGTTCAAGGTAGAGATCGAGATGGGCCAGCACGTGGTTCTTTATCTCCACGGCATTGTCACGCAGCGCCTCAAATTCGGGAAGACCGGCTGCCGCTGCCGCACGCTTCTTGATGAAATTGTTCTTCACATTGCCAAGGGCGCGCTGAAGCTGCACGTCATTGAGCGCCCTTGTGGCGTTATCCTTGAAGGTCGGACTGGTGATTTGCATTCCTGCTATGCCTTTCCGCCAATGGGGGGTGTATCGGTCATGCCTGCCAGAACCTCGGCAACATGCCGCACCTCGGTCCGTGATCCGTTCCGGCGCAATTTGCCTGCCATGTTGAGCAGGCAGCCAAGGTCTCCGGCCAGCAGCAGGTCGGCTTCCGCCTTGTCGATATTGCCGGTCTTTTCAGTGACGATGGAATCTGAAATATCGCTGAACTTGACCGCGAACGTGCCGCCAAAACCGCAGCAGACGTCCGAATTCGCCATCTCTTTCAGTTGAAGTCCATCCACCGTGCCAAGCAGCTTGCGCGGCTGGTTCTGAATGCCGAGTTCGCGCAGGCCCGCGCAGGAATCGTGATAGGTGACGCTGCCTTCAAGTTTGGCATTCACACTCTCGACCTTGAGAACATCGGTCAGGAAGCTGACCAGTTCGAAGACCTTCATCGAAAAGCTGCGGCTGCGATCAGCCCATTCGGGGTTGTCTTCAAACAGTTCCACATAATGCTTTGATAACATGCCCGCGCAGGAACCGGACGGGGCGACGATATAGTCGAAATCCTCGAAGGCCTTGATAACCTCAACGGCAATGTCGGCCGTGTCCGCACGATCTCCCGAATTCCAAGCGGGCTGTCCGCAACAGGTCTGCGACACCGGCACATGGACTTCGCAACCTGCATCCTCGAGCAGTTTCAGCGCGGCAAACCCGACGCTTGGGCGGAAAAGATCCACAAGGCAGGTGACGAACAGACCGACGCGCAGGGGAGGTTTACTGGGTATGGCGGACATGGCTCTCTCAGATGAATTTCATGAAATGAATGGTAACATGCATTGTCAGGCCGCTATCCTGCCGCCCGATGCTGGAAGCGCAGGCCGGAAATCCGCTCGCGTTCTTCCTCGCTCTCGATTTCCTGGCTGCGGGCAATCACATACGACATGTGATCGCGCGCCGCGCGCCGCGCCTCTTCCACGTCGCCTTCAAGAATGGCGTTGGCGATCTGCAAGTGCTGGTCGAAAAGGTCCTGCCGTGCGCCATCCTTTTCGTACAGCTTGCTGCGGTTCTGGAAGACACCCTCGGACAGCAGTTTGTAGCAGGACCGCAAGGTATGCAGCAGGACCAGGTTGTGAGCCATTTCTCCGATCAGCGAGTGAAACTCGACATCGACCAGCGCCTCTTCCTTGAAGTCCTTATCCTCATGCGCCTTCCTCATGCGGGCAATGCATTTTTCCAGCATGTCGAGATCGAACCTGGTGGCGCGCTGCGCGGCAAAGCTGGCGGCAACGCCTTCAATCTCGCGCCGGTATTCGAGATAGTCCTCGGTCGCCCTGCGATGGGTGGGAAGCAGCGCGGCTATGGGATCGGAAAACACCTGGCCTATGATATCGCAAACGAAGGTGCCGTCACCCTGGCGCCGATGCAGGATCTTGCGTGCCTCCAGCTTCTCGATAGCTTCGCGCAGCACTGGGCGGGAAATGCCCAGTTCGAGCGACAGATCGCGCTCAGATGGTAACTGGTCACCGGATCGCAAAACGCCCTCCAGCACCAGCGCCTCGATCTGGTGGGCGGTTTCGTCCGCTGAACGCCCATGCTTGATCTGCTGGAATATCGACATGACTGGCTTTCCGGGTCGGATGGTTTGGTTCACTCGAACAAGAATTGGTAAAGTATTCTTACCATCCTTTGCCGTGAAATCAAATCCGCCTTTCATGCATGTTGGCGCTGGCCAGCCTGGCAAGATGGGGGACGCGTCACTCTGCCCGTTCCGCCTTTCTTTATCCGGGTGTAATAAACGTCAGGGATAGAGAAGCGGGTAGCGCAATGGATACGAAAACAGAAAGTGCAATGAAGAGTACTGCGGGATTGCCCGGGTTTTCCCGGCACTACCAGCATGCGCTGGCATTGGGTGAGATCCATTCACGTCCCTTTCCGCAATTTCCGTCAAACAGGGTGATCCTGCATTATGCCTTCATGTCGGAAGGCGGTGGTTCGGTTGCCAATGCCGTGCTGGGTGAACTGTGCCGCACCCGGGGGCAGGCCGTACCCGGCAAGGAAGCGCGCTATCATGCTATGAGTTGGGGCAGGGGAAACCTCAGATGGGAAAACCATTCCGAATTTGCTTCCTTTACCTATGACGGACCGGCCCCGCGCGCCTTTCAGGGTGTCGTCAACAACCATCCTTTCGGTAACGGCTTTTCCGCGCCAGGCTCTCTGATCTCCGCAACCCGGATCGAAGTTCGCCCTTTGAACGCTGCAAACCACAAACTGATCAACCGCTTCGATGCCGACAGCCTGACTGTTACGGCACTTGGGGAGGGAAACAGCCTGCTCGCCACCGATTTCCGGCAGGATGAAAACGGCATGACCGTTTTCCTTCTGCTGGAGGGCAAATTGTCCGATTCCAGGATCGGTTCCTATGCGAAAACGGTCATCGAACTAGATACCTACCGTACGCTTGCCATGCTGGGCCTGCCGCTGGCGCGCAGCATTTCCGGCAAGCTGAGCCGGATGGAAGTCGAGCTGTCACGCTTAACAGGCGAGATGCAATCGGCCGACAAGGGCGAAAGCGAGCAGCTTCTCGACAAGATCAACGCAATTGCAGCGGAACTGGAAACCGATGCAGCAGCAAGCCTCTTTCGTTTTGGCGCAAGCCAGGCATATGGCGGCATTGTCCAGGACCGTATCGAAACACTGGGCAATGACACGCTGACCGGCCAGATATCCATCGGCACCTATCTCAACCGCAGCCTGCCGCCTGCGCTGCGAACCTGCGCCTCCGTTGAGCAGCGCCAGGCCAACCTCTCGCGCAAGCTTTCGCGCATCGCCAATCTCTTGCGCACACGCGTCGAGATCGAGATCGAAAGCCAGAACCGGAACCTCTTGAAATCCATGAACCGGCGTACCCAGATGCAGTTGCGCCTGCAAAAGACCGTGGAGGGCCTGTCCGTCGCCGCCGTCTCATATTACGTGGTAGGGCTTTTCTACTACGTCGCTCAGGCAATGGAGCGCTGGCTTCCGGCTGGTATCAGCGCCAAGGCCGCGACGGGAATGTTCGTGCCTTTTGCCCTGATTGGCATATGGCTGCTCGTGCGAAAGATACAAAACCGCCACCTCGACGACTGATGCCCGCATGTCTTCAGCATGACAGCAACGCCTTGCAGGTGGTATCGACCTGTTTGTGGAGAGAAAATTCTGCTGTAACAGGTCCCCGCCAGCGCTCGTTACAGCTACCTTTCCGGCTGGTCCGAAAGTCCAAAATCATCGCATTTGCAAAATTGGTAAATATAGTTTACCAATTTTGCAAAGCTTCGGGATGTCCATACAGGAGGATCCGCCATGTCCATGATCGAAATGCCAAATCCCGATACAGCGCTTATCGCGCGCAAGGATGAGATCGTGCGCATGCTCATCAAGGCAATTGGCAAGGAAGGCGTCATTCATGAACCGGCTGAGACCCTGGCCTATGAATGCGATGCGCTGACAGCCTATCGTTGCCCGCCGCTGGCGGTTTGCCTGCCATCTTCCACGCAGCAGGTTTCCGACATATTGAAGATCTGCCGCGAATTCGGTCTGCCGGTCATCCCGCGCGGCTCAGGGACCTCACTCGCAGGCGGCGCCTTACCTACAGCCGACTCCGTGGTCATTGGCGTAGCACGGCTCAACCGGATCCTCGAAATCGACTATGAAAGCCGTTTCATCCGTGTTCAGGCTGGCATTACCAATTTGGCGGTCAGCGGCAATGTTGCGGAGAACGACTTCTTCTATGCCCCCGACCCCTCCAGCCAGCTTGCCTGCGCGATTGCCGGCAACATTGCCATGAATTCGGGCGGCGCACATTGCCTGAAATATGGCGTGACGACCAACAACCTGCTCGGCGCGAAGATTGTCTTGATGGATGGCGAGATCATTGAGATCGGCGGCCCGTGGCTCGATGCGGGCGGGCTCGACCTGATCGGCGTCTTCTGTGGCTCAGAGGGCCAGTTCGCCATGGTGACCGAGGCAACGCTCAAGATATTGCCGAAGCCCGAGGGTGCCCGCCCGATCCTTCTTGGTTTCGATGAAAACGAGGTCGCGGGCGCATGCGTTTCCGACATCATCAAGGCTGGAGTATTGCCGGTGGCCATGGAGTTCATGGACAAGCCGGCAATCATCGCCTGTGAGAATTTTGCCAAGGCAGGCTATCCGATGGATGTCGAAGCCCTGTTGATAGTCGAGGTTGAGGGTTCGCAAACAGAAATCGCCGAGCAGCTTGAGAAGATCAAGGAAATTGCAGCGCGCCACAATCCAAAGGTGATGCGCGAGAGCAATTCGGCAGTACAGTCCGACCTGATCTGGAAAGGCCGAAAGGCAGCATTCGGCGCCATGGGCCAGATGGCCGACTACATGTGCATGGATGGTACTATCCCTACTTCGCAATTGCCCTTCGTCCTGCGCCGCATGCAGGAAATGTCTGTCGACTACGGCCTTGGCGTCGCCAATGTGTTTCATGCCGGTGATGGCAATCTGCATCCGCTGATCCTGTTCGATGCGAACAAGGAGGGTGACCTAGAAAAGTGCGAGGCTTTCGGTGCCGATATTCTCAAACTGTGTGTTGAGGTCGGAGGTTGCCTTACAGGCGAACATGGCGTTGGCATCGAGAAGCGCGATCTGATGACATACCAGTTCAACGAGGCTGATCTGGAAATTCAGATGCGGGTCAAGGATGTCTTCGACCCTGACTGGCTGCTCAATCCGGCAAAGGTTTTCCCGATGGCCGTCAGCCATTCACGCCGCTATGCCAATACGACAAGGGCGGCCTGAACCATGTCGAGCGCAAGTCCGAAGTCTGAAGATGAACTGTCTGCTGAAATAGCCGCAGCTGCTGCCAATGCGACTGGTCTTGCCATTGAAGGCGGCGGAACGCGGCCAATTGGCAATCAGGTAGCCGCCAGTCGGCATCTGAAGACCGGCGGCATAAAGGGCATTACCCTGTATGAACCCGGCGCGCTGACGATTGTTGCCAAAGCAGGCACGACGCTCGAGGAACTGGAAAACGCGCTGGCAAAGGAAAATCAGCAATTTCCTTTCGAGCCACCAGACTATTCCGGCCTGTTCGAGACAAAGGGCAAATCCACCATTGGCGGCGTTGTCGCCACCGGGGCGTCCGGCCCGCGCAGGCTTCAGGCCGGCGGTGCCCGCGACAGCCTGATTGGCGTGCGCTTCGTTTCAGGTGAGGGCGAGATTATCAAGAACGGCGGCCGGGTCATGAAAAACGTCACCGGATATGACCTCGTCAAGCTGCTATGCGGCAGCCATGGCACGCTGGGTGTCCTGACCGAGGTTTCCTTCAAGGTACTGCCAAGGCCTGAAATGACCGGTGTCGTCATGGTTCGCGGACTGGAAGACCAGGCTGCAATCGAGGCCATGGCTCGCGCGTCCTCCTCACCTTTCGATATTTCAGGTGCGGCCCATTTGACGAGCGGTCCGCACGGCGAACCACTTACCATGATCCGGGTCGAAGGATTTGCCGAATCGATCCGCTATCGCACCGGCAGGCTGAAGGAATTGCTGGGCAAGCAGGTTCCGCAGACTGCGATGATCGATATCGAGCTCGACCAGGAAAGGGCCGTATCCGCTTTTAGATCCGTGCGTGACGTTGAAGCCTTTCACGGTTCGAATGGCGCGGTCTGGCGCCTTTCCCTGAAGGCCGGTGATGGTGCGCGCACTACTTCAGGTATCGCGCAGAAAATGCCGGTCACGCCGATATATGATTGGGCAGGAGGCCTTGTCTGGCTGCTGCTGGAAGAAGGGCAGGGCGGGGCGGAAGCCGTCATTCGCGGTGCGGTCAATGAGGTCGGCGGCCACGCCACGCTGTTCCGCCGCGATCCGTCAGTGATGGAAACCATTGCAACCTTCCATCCCGAACATCCGCGCATTGAGGAAATCTCCCACAATCTGCGCCGCCAGTTCGATCCGGCCGGCATCCTCAATCCCGGCCGCATGTCCGCCTGTGGCGTCAGATTGCGTGAAGGAGCCTAGGCCATGCAGACCAACTTCACCCTTGCACAACTTGCTGATCCTGACGTCTCCCATTCCGAGCAGATCTTGCGCAAATGCGTGCATTGCGGATTTTGTACCGCGACCTGCCCGACCTACCTGACCCTTGGCGATGAACTCGACAGCCCGCGCGGCCGGATCTACCTCATCAAGGACATGCTGGAAAACGGCAAGCCGGCCGACGAGAAGATTGTCACGCATATTGATCGCTGTCTGTCTTGCCTTGCCTGCATGACAACCTGCCCCTCCGGCGTGAATTACATGCACCTGGTGGATCATGCCCGCGCGCATATTCAAAAGACCTATCGCCGCCCGCTGATCGACAGGCTTTACCGCTCCGTGCTTGCAATGGTCCTGCCTTATCCCGGTCGGTTCAAACTGGCGCTTTCCGCAGCGCGCCTTGGCAAGCCCTTTGCCGGCCTGATTGGACGTTTGCCTGGCGGCAAGCCGGCGGCAGCCATGCTGGCGCTTGCGCCCTCCGGCCTTCCAAAGGCTGATGCCAGGCTGAAAAAGGCGCAACATTCGGCGACAACGGATGCCCCGGCGCGTGGCCGGGTGGTCGTCATGCAGGGCTGTGCCCAGCGCGTGCTAGATCCGGCGATCAACCTTGCCACGATAGACCTGTTGACGCGGTTGGGGATCGAGGTGGCAACACCGCCGAAGGAGGGTTGCTGCGGCGCGCTGGTTCATCACATGGGCCGGGAAGACCAGTCCCATGCCGATGCGAAACGAAATATCGATGCCTGGCTGGAAGAAGCCGAAAAGGGACTTGATGCCATCATCATAACCACGTCGGGCTGTGGCACCACTGTAAAGGACTACGGCCACATGCTCCGCAATGATGCCGCGTATGCGCAGAAGGCCGCCAGGGTTTCCGCCCTTGCCATGGACGTCACCGAATACCTTGCAACGCTGGATCTGCCAGCAGTCGAAGCGGGCCGGGGCGTGCGGCTCGCCTATCATTCCGCCTGCTCGATGCAGCATGGCCAGAAGATAAGGGACGAGCCGAAAAACCTGTTGCGCAAGGCGGGTTTCGAATTACTCGACGTTCCTGAGGGCCATCTTTGCTGCGGTTCGGCGGGTACCTACAATATCCTCCAGTCGGAGATTGCCGACAAGCTGAAGGCCCGCAAGATCGCCAATATCGAACGGATCAAGCCTGAACTCATTGCCGCAGGTAACATTGGTTGCATTACTCAGATTGGCGGGGGGACGAAGATCCCGATCATTCACACGACAGAATTGCTCAACTGGGCCTATGGCGGTGCCATGCCGCAACGGTTGAAAGGATCGAAAATTCTCAAGGGCCAGCCTGCGGTCCCACCGACCTTGCAGGCGGCAGAGTAACTTCGATTATTGAAGTCCGGCACCGAAGTCAGGAAATGAAGCATCGACAATAAAAAACCCGGAGGCGCCAGGCACTTCCGGGTTTTTTCAATTCAGTCTGGCTAGCCGTTTACTGGCGCACGTTGAAGATGTTCCCCAACACGTTGCCGCTCCCGCCCTGCAGATAGGGGGTGATGCTTTCACCCGGGCCGATAACGATTACCTTGGTGCCGACATCTGCCAGTTCATAGAGATGTTCCACGTCCTTGTTCATCATGCGGATACAGCCTGATGACAGGTTGAGGCCGATGGACCAGGGCTGGTTGGTACCGTGGATGCGGTACAGCGTGTCCTGCTTGCCCTTGTAGAGATAAAGGGCGCGCGCACCCAGCGGGTTGTCTTCGCCGCCTTCCATGCGGGCAGGCAGCTCTCGACCTTCAGCGCGCTCGCGCTCACGCATTTCCTGCGGAGGAATCCAGGTCGGCCATTCGACCTTGCGACGGACGGTGACTTCACCATTCCAGCCAAATCCTTCGCGGCCAACGCCAACGCCGTAGCGGATGGCACGGTTCGGACCCAGAACGTAGTAAAGGAACTTTTCATCCGTGTGGATGATGATCGTGCCGGGTTCCTGATTGGTACGGACGGTCACTTGCCGACGGTTGAACTTGGAAGGTACCTTGCGCTCCTGAAGTGTGCGCTTGACAAGTGGCTCGTCCTGCCACTGTCCCGTACCCGGGTTGAAGTAGCGTGCTTCTGCCTTGTCCACTGCAATCGAGTTTGTGCCAACAAATACCCCGGCCACAAGCGCGATTGCCAATCCAATCCTCGCCAGCATGATATTCCCCATAAAGTTGTTCGGCCGGGACGGGCGCGATCCGGCCTTCATGCCGAAACCATACGGTAACACGCATATATTGCAAGGTTGCCGGGGCTGACTTTTTTGTCATCTCATTGAGATTGCCGCCATTTTCAAGCCATTGTTGAAAAATGGCAACAGCCCCGTACCGTGCAGGGCAAGGGGCTGTTGGGCATTCCGAACTTTGGAGACGGACTTACATCACCACAACCCTGGTGCCGATCCTGACCCGTTCATAAAGGTCCGTGACATCCTCGTTGCGCATTCTGATGCAACCTGAAGACATGGCATGGCCGATTGTGTGTGGCTGGTTCGTGCCATGGATGCGGTAAAGCGTTCCACCCAGATAAAGGGCCCGTGCGCCGAGAGGGTTTTCCGGACCTCCGGCCATTACCACTGGCAGTTCACGGCCCTTCTTGCGCTCGCGTTCGCGCATCTGGGCAGGCGGACGCCAATCCGGCCATTCCGCCTTTCTGGTGATCTTTTCTGTTCCCGACCACTCAAATCCTTCCCTGCCGACGCCCACGCCATAGCGCTTGGCCATGCCATTGCCTTCAACAAGGTAGAGGAAGCGGCTCGACGTGTCGATGACGATGGTTCCTGGTGCGTGATTGGTCGAATAGCTGACCATTTGTGGAAGGAACTTTGGATCGATCGCCGGTTTGCTGCTCTTGGGAGTTGGAGTCGTTGGCTGGATTGCCGGACGTGCAATGCTTGCCTGCTGGAGTTTGCGGTTTCTTTCGGCTCTTTCCTGAAGTTTTTGCAGAAACGCAGCATTGCGCTCCCGCGACTGCTGGAAGGCCCTGTTGTCCCGCAATTGCAGGATCCACGGTGAAGCAAGGTCGCCTGAAAGCACAGTCGGCTGCGGCACCGAATATCGCTGGTTGGAAAGGGCAGGGCTGCTTAGCATGGCTAATGCCACAATCCCCATGGCTGCGGCTCCAGGCGAACCGGAAAATCTTCTCTTGCGCATCTTTTACTCGCTACATCTGATTGCAAACACAGGACAGATCACTCGGACCTGCCGCCCGATCATGAATGCAGCGGGTGAAACACAGTGTTAATCTTAACGCTTTGCCTAAAACTGAATCTTTTCTTGGTAAATGCCGGGTGCAGCAACGCGGTTAATGCGCCCTTAATACCTTCGCCTAACTCACCTCGAATTGCGCCTTGCATCGCGCAGGACCGTAGGCAACAAACCCTGCACCTGGACAAGAGTGGCACCATTCCTGATGCGCCGGTCATAGAGCATGTTTAGGATGGTGCGGTCGAAGCGCGTGAAGCTGGTATGGCGCGAGAAGTCGTTGAACATGCTCTGGGCCAGGGACGGGTGTTCATTCAGCGGACCCAGACCCTGCAGTATTTCCTCGATCATGCAGCGCCTGAATAGCGATTCGCCGCCATCAGAAACGATTACCGCGTCCGACCGGGAAATACCCGCGCGCGAGAATACCGAGCGAACAAGGCACTTGCCCGGAATGGAAGCCGTTGGCCGACGATAGACCTGCTCGCGCGCCACCTTCACATAATCCTTCTGGTCGACGACATAGACATGGAAGTTTGCTGCCGCGTCGTTGGTGGTTGTGGAGACGGTGAGCCCCTCAACTGCCTGGTTCAACTGTTGCACAAATCGGTTGATCGTATTGACCCGGTCCCTGCTGGAGATATTGTGAACCTTGATGCGCACGGGTCCGGGAAATTTGCGGATATAGTGCGACTGGATCCCGAAGGGAGCAAACTCCGCGCCAAAGACGGTCAGGTTGAAACCGCGTATCAGTTCGCTGTCCGTGGCAGCATTCGATGTCCTGGCCACAACGCCGCCCAGCATCAGCGCCAGACATGCGGTCATCACCATGCGTGCAAATCTCAAGATCATCCAAAATCCCTGTTGGGCCCGAAGGTCGGCCCGAAAGTCGGCTGCCTGGTAGTGAACCGGCCTTGCCGGCAAGAGCCACTTCCTTAGCCAATTAAAGACAACAAGGTCTATAGCATATTCAACCGGCCAGGTTGTGGTTTTTCGCACAAGGAAAAAACTGTTCGAATGTTATGTCTGCTGACAGGTTTTGGCAGCACTATGCGTTAGGCTGAAGCGCGGGGTCATCATGCGTTCCCGACACCTTTAGAGGAGAATGCAATGCGCGACGATAATGGCCTCATCACGGGCGAGGATGGAAAAATTCGTTGCTGGTGGCATGGCAACATGCCCGAATACCAGAACTATCACGACAGGGAGTGGGGCCATCCGGTATTTGACGACACGCGGCTGTTTGAAAAAATCTGCCTTGAGGGATTCCAGTCCGGTCTGTCCTGGCTGACCATATTGCGCAAGCGCGAGAATTTCCGCGCAGCATTTTCAGGATTCGATATTCCCGTTGTCGCCGCCTATGGCGAAGCGGATGTCGAACGCCTCCTGAAGGATGCCGGCATTGTCCGCCATCAGGGGAAAATCAGGTCTACCATCAACAATGCCAATCGGGCGCTGGAACTCAGGTCCGAGTACGGTTCACTTGCAGCCTATTTCTGGTCACACGAACCCGGACCCGATCAGCGGCCGCAAACCATGACCACCGAATGGGCCTTTGCAAACACGATGACCGACACATCGAAAGCCATTTCGAAGGATTTGAAAAAGCGCGGCTGGTCCTTCGTCGGCCCGACGACGATTTATGCTTTCATGCAGGCCATGGGTCTGGTCAATGACCATATTGAGGGGTGTTGCTGCCGGCAAATCGTTGAGGAAAAGCGCAATGCGCTTGTGCGGCCGGATAGAAATTAGAAGGCGGCAGATTGCCCGGTTTCAGCGCACGAAGACGAGTTCGGCGATATTGCCATGCTCATACACCCATGCTTCCTTGTCGCCACGAACGAAACGGCGGTCCGGCGGGCAGGCGGAAAGATCCATATCCTCTGAGTTGAGATAGATCGAATCGATCATAAGCGCATATTCGCGCGCGAGTTCCTCATCGGATTTCCGGCTTGCATTCGCAAGCATTTCCGCTTCCTCGATATTTGGCAGGTTTATATCCTGATCGGCCCACTTCATCGCGCACTCCGTACGAATCGCATTGCTGTTGAAACTGATTTTCAGGCCCAATCGTAACTGCAAGGTTAATGGCGGGGACAAGTCGGACATTCGCTGAAACAGTTCGGGGCGGGCACACGTGTTCACGCAAAAACAAAGTACCGTGATAGGGTTTGCCTGAGGCACGGCACGCACTAATGTGTGCTCTCAAACCGTCCGGGCCGATTCACAGGCCTGATCGCAGGAGCAACCCGCTTGTTTCATTCATTCTTCCCCTATCCCAAACTGTTTCTGCCAAGTGCCGTTATCTGGTCGCTGCTATGCGCCCTTGCCTGGTACACGATCGGGGAAGACCTGGGCGCGATGCTCGGCTTTGCTCCAGAGCCCGAAGGCGCTGAACCGATCATCGGACTTGGCTATTTCGTAACGCCGCAGTTCATCTGGCTCTATCTCTACTTCGCGATCATTACCGCCCTGTTCGCTGCCCTCTGGTTCAGGTTCATGCCCCACAAGTGGCAACTCTGGTCCATTCTCGGCTCGGCCCTGATTCTTTTCTCGACCTATTTCAGCGTCCAGGTTTCGGTGGCTCTCAACAATTGGCGCCGTCCGTTCTTCGACTCGGTTCAGAACGCCCTGTCGGGAGAATCCACCACCACGGCAGCAGATCTGTACAGCCTTATCCTCATCTTCGCGCAAATTGCCTTCGTCTGGCTCTTCATCTGGGTGCTTACCCGCTTCTTTGTCAGCCATTATATCTTCCGCTGGCGCACTGCGATGAACGACTATTACATGTCACGCTGGAAGGAAGTGCGGCATATCGAGGGTGCGTCCCAGCGCGTGCAGGAAGACACGATGCGTTTTGCCGGAATCATGGAAAGCCTCGGCGTTAATATCGTCGACAGCGTCATGACCCTGTTTGCCTTCCTGCCGGTTCTGTTTTCGCTTTCGCAATATGTCACCGAACTGCCGGTTGTCGGCGCGATCGCGGCACCGCTGTTCTGGGCGTCAATCTTCTGGTCGATTTTCGGAACACTGCTGCTGGCTATCGTTGGCATCAAGCTGCCGGGCCTCGAATTCAGAAACCAGCGCGTTGAAGCGGCCTACCGCAAGGAACTTGTTTATGGCGAGGACAATCCCGACAGGGCTCAACCGCCAACCGTGCGCGAACTTTTCGCAAATGTCCGCAAGAACTATTTCCGCCTCTATTTCCACTACATGTATTTCAATGTCTTTCGCGGCATGTACATCCAGGCGGACAACATTTTCTCCTACCTCATCCTGATTCCGACCATTGCCGCCGGTGCCATCACCTTCGGCATCCTCCAGCAGATTCTCACGGCTTTCGGCCAGGTGTCGAATTCATTCCAGTACCTCGTCAACTCCTGGACGACGATTGTCGAGCTACTGTCGATCTACAAACGCCTTGCCGCTTTCGAGGCCGTGCTTGACGGCCAGGAATTGCCTGATATCGACCAGGAATGGTTGGCGACACACGGAACCCTTGCCCCGGTTGGGGCGAACGGATTGAAGTCAAAACCGATTGCGCCGGAGAAGTGAGACTGATGCCAGTGGGATCATGGGCCAGACGATCTGCGATTTGATTTCGACCTGTTGAGTGTTGCATTACGCACAGGTGATGCAACGCTCAGCCATTGGATCAATGGCAAGCCGTTTTTCGGCAATCTCTTCGCCGCAGCCAAGGCAATAGCCGTATTCGCCGTCCTTGATGCGCCTTTCTGCCAGGTCGATTCGTTGAAGATCATGCCTGCGCTTTCGTTCCTGCGCGTCCGCCATGGCCTGTTGCTGCATCGCATCCATACGGGACAAGCGGCCAACTGATTGCTGGTCAAGTTCCACAGTATCACGGGCTTCCCTGGAAAGTGCCGACATTTCCTTCAGTTCGACCCTTCTGGCCAGAAGCCTCTTCCTTGCCTTTTCAATGTCAACCAACTGGCTTCTCCCTTAAGCGGTTGCTGCCCAACAATTCATAAAATTGAATTCGGACAAAGGGTGAATAGAATCTTGACCCGTCTCAAGTCTTTCCGCATCGTCCATGAAATTATTTGAGGTTAACACGGAGCCTATGATGATCTGGCTGATAATCGGGCTGGTAGCCTTTCACGGTATTCACTCCCTGCGCATGATTGCCCCGGGCTGGCGCGATGCACGTGTGGCGGCCATGGGTGAGGGACCGTGGAAAGGTGCTTATTCGGTCGTTTCACTGTTGTCCCTTTTGATGATTGCCTGGGGTTATGGCCAGGCGCGCCCTGAAGCCGACATATTGTATGTGACACCAAGCTGGGGGCGTCATCTTGCGTGGATGCTGATGTTGCCCGCCTTTGTTCTCATGACATTCAACTTGCGTTCCAGCCGATTTGCCGGTTTTACCCGTCATCCGTTCCTGACGGCGATCATCCTTTGGTCCATTGCCCATTTGCTGGCAAATGGCGATTGGGCTTCGGTCCTGTTGTTCGGATCGTTTCTTGTCTGGGCAATCATTGCCTACCACAACAATGTAAGGCGGGGTGGAAGCCTGCCGACCGTTGCGCCCCTTGCCCAGGACATGGCAGCAATTGTCACCGGGATCGTTCTGTGGATTGTCTTCTTCCTGTGGGTACACGAATTTCTTTTCGGCGTTTCGCCAGTCTGATCGGATAGTTGCAGGGATTGTCATAGATCGCACCTGTATTTCCCGCATTGCCATTATAGGGGCAAGTCCGCTAAAAGGCACGCACTTGATGATTGGCCCGCGCAACGGCCACCTCCTCCACTTGAACAACGGAAATCATGGCAGACGACGATACTTTCATCCGCGAGGTCAACGAGCAGATACGCCAGGATCGCGCCAGTTCGCTCTGGCAGAAATATGGCAGGCTCGTTATCGCCGGCGCTGTCCTGATCGTTCTTGGCACTGCCGCCAAGGTGTATTGGGATCATTACCAGTCCTCCGTGGCCGCTGCTTCCGGTGACAAGTATCTTGAGGCGATCGAACTGTCGGGTCAGGGACAGCATGAGCAGGCAATGGCGGTGCTCCAGGAAATTGCGTCAGATGGCAGCAATGGATATCCGGCATTGGCAAAAATGCGCCTTGCCGCGGAAACCGCAGCGCAGGATGACAAGGCCGCCGCCCTGTCCATGTTCGACGAGATCGCCAACAACCCATCGGAGCCAGCCGTCTTGCGGGAAATTGCGCGACTTCGCGGCGGGCTGCTGGCGGTGGATCTGGAAGGCTATGAACAGGTCGAGGTACGGCTCAAGGATCTCGCGGCAGCAGGCAACCCCTTCCGCCATTCGGCGCGCGAAGCCCTTGGCATCGCCGCTCTGAAGGCCGGCAATGATCAGATGGCGCTCGAATGGTTCACCGCAGTCAGTGAAGACGCCAATGCCCAGGGCGGCGTTCGCGCCCGTGCGCAGGTAATGCTGGATCTTCTGGCTGGCCGCGGCGTGAAGGCGGAAGGCTAGGCATTAGCCGCCAGCTGCCAAGCTGCACGCCAAAAGAATTTTTTGCGAGTTTTCTCGACCGGAAAGGTCACCATGAATTTCACCGTCGCCATAATTGGCCGGCCCAATGTGGGCAAATCCACCCTGTTCAACAGGCTGGTGGGCAAGCGCCTTGCGCTGGTCGACGATACACCGGGCGTGACTCGTGACCGTCGCCTTGCCGATGCACGGATTGGCGATCTGCATTTCCAGGTGATCGATACCGCTGGCCTCGAAGAGGCAACTGATGACAGCCTTGAAGGGCGCATGCGCGAGCAGACCGAGATCGCCATAAGGCAGGCCGATGTCTGCCTGTTCGTGATTGATGCCAAGTCGGGAGTGACCAGTTCCGACCAGGCCTTTGCCCGGCTTTTGCGCAAGCATGCCCGCAAGATCGTGCTGGTCGCCAACAAGATGGAAGGCCGGGCCGGCGAGACCGGCTTTTATGATGCCTACTCCCTTGGCTTTGGTGACGCCGTTCCCGTTTCCGCCGAACATGGCATCGGCATGGGCGATCTTTATAATGCGCTGGTGGATGCAGTTGGCGAGGAAGTCGCCTTTGCCTCTGAAAAACTCGATGCCATGCTCGAAAAGGTCGATGACGACGACATCGAGGAATTGTTGCTGGACGAACATGGCGAGGAGATCATCCCCGAATATGATGCCACCAAGCCTATGCGCATTGCGGTGGTCGGGCGTCCCAATGCCGGCAAGTCAACGCTGATCAATCACATGATCGGCGAGGATCGCCTGCTGACCGGACCCGAAGCCGGCATCACCCGCGATTCGATTTCAGTCGAATGGGAATGGCAGGGCCGCACGATCAAATTGTTCGACACCGCAGGCATGCGCAAAAAGGCCCGTGTTCAGGAGAAGCTGGAAAAGCTCTCTGTATCCGACGGGCTTCGCGCCATCCAGTTTGCCGAAGTGGTTATCATCGTCATCGACGCGCTGGTCCCGTTTGAAAAGCAGGATATCCAGATTGCCGACCTGATCATCCGCGAGGGCAGGGCGCCGGTGGTTGCGGTCAACAAGTGGGACCTGGTTGAAGACCGTCAGCAGAAGCTGAATGAAATCCGCGAGATGGCCGCCGAAAGCCTGCCGCAAGTCAAGGGCCTGATGGTCATGCCGGTTTCCGGACTGACTGGCGAAGGGCTGCCAAAGCTGATGGAAGCAGTATTCAGGGTTCACGAGGAATGGAACCGCCGCATCCCGACTGCCCGGCTCAACCGGTGGCTTGACGCGGTCCAGTACCGGCACCCGCCGCCCGCTGTATCGGGCCGGCGCATCCGCATGAAGTACATGACGCAAATCAAGGCGCGCCCTCCCACCTTCATGATCCATTGCTCCCGGCCCGAGGCCCTGCCGACATCGTATACCCGCTACATGGCCAACAGTCTGCGCGAGGATTTCGATCTGTGGTCCGTGCCCCTGCGTCTCCTGCTGCGCAAGGGCGACAACCCTTATGCAACAAAAAGAAACAAACGTTGATCGCTTCAGGCGTCAACTTTGTGCGCAACTGCACACCTTGCCGGATCACCGCCACATTCTCCCTTTAGCTCCGAATATGGACAAGGGAAGCGGGCTTGGCGGGTCCATGACAGGTATTTGCGGGTGAACATGCGTCACAAAACGCTGCAAATCGAAGGCATTAACCCGACAGCAATGTCTCCTTAACCGGATATCAAGGTTAACAAATCATGTTGGCTTATCGGTTGCCGGCGCAAGTGGTTCTTGCGTCTCGAAAGCCAGGACAGTTTTGTTTGGAGTAATGTTTTGCCTGAGATCGACCAGAAGGGCGTCTGCGTATCGGGCCGCCTCTTGCGCAGCGTGAAAAAGGGTTTCTTTCCGGTAATCGTCGGAACCGGCCTGTTCCTTACCTATCCATCCCTTGTCGCCTATCAGGATATGGCCACACTTGCCAGGATTGAAGCAGGAATCGAGGTTGCGCCCTCCCAGCGTTGGCTGGCAAGCATTTCCGAAATGCACGGGGTTTCCGCCATCCTCCCCAATATCACCGCAGATGCTGCCCTTCCGCGCCTTGACGATCCACGCCAGCAGGCGGTCATTGCTGACGGACGCAATCTGGACCGCCTGACGACGGGTTCGCTCGAGCCTGTCGCGAAGGATATCGCCCGGGATATTGCCAGGGATATAGCAGGGCGCACCATCACCGCCGTTCGCAAGGATCGCCTTCCACAAACCGTCAATCGTGCCCTGAAGGGCGGCCGGGTGGTTTCTACGACTGCCCAGCGCCCGCCTGACAACTTCAGTGCTGGCTCGGTCGTGGAGCGGCACTCAATGTTCGAGCCGCTGGATGTTGGCAGCGATGTGGAATTGGCTTTCGTCAAGGCCAAGCCAGCCAAGGAAGCCTTGCAGGTGGCTGCCGTTTTCCACAAGAAGGTCGAAAAGCCCGATCCGCTGGCTCCGAAGGCCGATCTTCCTGTCATGGTTGCCAGCCTTGTGAACGAATCAGCTCCTTATGTCCTCGCTTACAGCCCCGAGCCCGAATTCCGCCGGTCGCCCTTTGCCGAGGTGCTCAACGAGGACACGCCGATCAATATCATTCCCAAGCTGGATGAACACGATCACCAATGGGCAGCCAAACCGCTTCCCAAGTCTTCCTATTCCAAACGCGAGCAGCAATGCCTGACGGATGGCATTTATTTCGAAGCACGCGGGGAACCTGTTCGCGGCCAGGCTGCCGTTGCCCAGGTTATTCTCAACCGCGTCAAGAATCCGACCTATCCCGACACGATCTGCGGTGTGGTTTACCAGAACAGGAGCTGGCAGAACCGCTGCCAGTTCTCCTTTGCCTGTGACAAGATCAAGGATTCGGTTCGCGACAGGAAACGCTGGGAAATCGCCAGCTATGTTGCCCGCGAAACAACCGAAGGGCGAATCTGGCTAAGGGAAGTGGGTTCATCCACCCATTATCATGCCACTTATGTCAGCCCGAAATGGGCACGCAGCATGAAAAAAGTGGGCAAGATCGGACTTCACATCTTTTATCGCACCTTCAATGGCGGCTGGTCATAGGGCCGAAAACTTTTGATCAGGGCGCCGTTCAGCTTGGCGAAAAACGATTTTCTGCCTTGTCTGTCAGAAGCTTAGGACCGTGGCAATCAGCGGATTCTCTCGTCTGTATGCTTTGACGCATTGTCGCATAATCAGACCAAAGTAGAAAACTCAAATTTTCCAGATACTTAAGTCTCATCCTGCTTGCTTGACAGCTCGGGGGCACAAAACTATGTTGCGCGCGACTTGGAAGGGTCGGGATGGGCATTGCCCGCTTGCCTGATCGTGGGTTTCAAAACATACCGGATAAGCGCCGGGTCCGACATTGCTTTGGCGCAGTCCCGGACCAAGTGGATCTTGCGGATACGGTTTGAAGTGGAGCGGCGCGGGTGGTTAACGATCCGGAAGACAGGTTGCTTGAGGAGAGGCGCGCCTCGCTCGAAAGAAAACTCGCTGAAAGGCGGGACGAGCGAAAAGCGCTTTCCGGGGCATCCAGCAAGTCCGGTCTGTCCGGATTTGGTAATGCGTTGCGATTGTCTAGCGAGTTTATCGCGGCAATCCTGGTGGGGGCGATGATCGGTTATCTGATCGATACCTTTGCCGGAACAAGACCATGGGCAATGATCGTTTTCTTGCTCCTGGGTTTTGTGGCGGGCGTATTGAATGTATTGCGCTCTTCGGGCGAGATGGCGGATCCCTATCGGGGTGGGTGGGCCAACAAGCCGGAAGAAAAGAGCGGTCAAAAGGCAAAGAAATCGCCGGATGACCAGCCGGACAACATGTATGACGATGACGACGACAGATAGCGTTTGAAGGAACAATCTGGTGGCTAATGATCCAATCTCCCAGTTTCAGCTGAAGAAACTGATTCCGCTCGAAGTAGGCGGCGTGGACATTTCTTTTACCAATTCCTCCCTGTTCATGGTGGCGACCGTCGTTGCCACTGCCGGCTTCCTGGTCTGGTCGACCGGCGGACGCGGGATGATACCTGGCCGTATGCAGTCCCTTGCCGAAATGTCCTACGAATTTGTCGCAAACATGCTTCGTGACGGCGCCGGGAATGAGGGGATGCGGTTCTTCCCCATGGTCTTCTCGCTTTTCATGTTCATCCTTGTGGCCAACCTGCTTGGCATGTTCCCCTATTTCTTCACCGTCACCAGCCACATCATCGTGACCTTTGCACTGGCCATGCTGGTGATCGGGACCGTGATAGTCTACGGCTTTTACAAGAATGGTATCGGCTTCCTCAAACTGTTCGTGCCGAGCGGCATACCCGCCGCATTGACTCCGCTGGTCGTTCTGATCGAAGTGATTTCCTTCCTTTCCCGCCCGATTTCCCTTTCCGTGCGTCTTTTTGCCAACATGCTGGCAGGCCACATCACGCTGAAAGTGTTTGCCGGCTTCATCGTCTCCATGAGTGCCATCGGCGCGGTTGGTGTCGCTGGCGCAATCCTGCCACTGATCATGACCGTTGCGATTACCGCACTCGAATTCCTCGTTGCTTTCCTGCAGGCTTACGTCTTCGCCGTACTGACCTGCATGTATCTCAACGATGCGCTTCATCCGTCTCACTAAGAGGCGATAGTCAAAGTCAACCCGAACTTCCAATTTTCCAGTTCAAACCTCAAGGAGTTAAATCCATGGAAGCAGAAGCAGCAAAATACATCGGCGCCGGCATTGCATGTCTGGGCATGGGCGGCGCAGGCATTGGCCTCGGCACCATTTTCGGCAACTACCTGTCAGGCGCTCTGCGTAACCCGTCAGCAGCTGATGGCCAGTTCGGCCGCCTGATCTTCGGCTTCGCCGTTACCGAAGCTCTGGGCATCTTCTCCCTGCTCGTTGCTCTTCTTCTGCTCTTCGCAGTCTAAGCAGCCCAAGGTGCATTTCAGCCTGGCCGGATCCGTCCGGCCGGGCTTTCCCTCTCAATCCGGCTAGGGTTTGATGATGTTTATCACCGAGGCATTTGCGGCCACAGAAGGAGCAGCCACTGGCGCTTCAGGCGTGTTCCCGCCATTTGACAGTTCTTCCTTCGCATCCCAGCTGCTCTGGCTGGCGATCACTTTCGGCATCTTCTATGTTCTGATGTCCAATGTGGTGATCCCCCGCATTTCGGGCATACTGGGTGTTCGCCGCGATCGCATATCCCGCGATCTGGATGAGGCCCAGCGCCTGAAGGATGAATCAGACGCAGCCATGGCAGCCTATGAGCAGGAATTGGCGGAAGCGCGCAATTCAGCCCATAACATTGCCCAGGAGGCCCGTGACAAGGCGAAGGCGGAGGCCGATGCCAAGCGCGGCAAGGTCGAGGCCGAACTTGATGAGAAACTGGCTGCTGCTGAAAAGCAGATTGCACGGATCAAGTCACAGGCACTTTCCGAGGTTGATGGCATTGCCAGCGACACGGTTGCGCTGATCGTAAAGGAACTGACCGGTAGCACGGTTACCAAGGCAGACGCGACCAAAGCGGTCAGCGATCTCAAATAGGTCTGGAGAAATCTGATGGACGCAACATTCTGGTCACTGGTAGGCCTGATCCTGTTCCTTGCCCTGATCGGCTATATGGGCGTGCACAAGACGATGGCCAGGGGCCTGGACAGTCGTGCCGACAAGATCCGCAGCGAACTGGATGAAGCCCGCCGCCTGCGCGAGGAAGCGCAGGAGTTGCTGGCCGAATATCAGCGCAAGCGCAAGCAAGCCGAGCAGGAGGCCAGCGAAATTGTAGCTGCCGCCCGTCGCGAGGCTGAAACCCTTGAAAAGGATGCCGAGCGCAAGACTGCCGAATTTGTTGCCCGCCGCACAGCGATGGCCGAGCAGAAGATTGCCCAGGCGCAGGGCCAGGCAATTGCCGAGGTTCGCGCCTCGGCTGTTGACCTCGCCATCAAGGCTGCTGCCAGCATCATCGACGGCAAGGTAAGCGGAGCAACTGCCGACAATCTGATCAAGTCCTCGATAGCCGAGGTCAAGGCGAAGCTGAACTGACTTTTGTCAGCATGATCTGAAATCGAACGGCGCCACCCACGGCGCCTTATTTCTTTGTGGTTTCGCAGCCGTGCCAAGCGCAGACTATACGATGTCTTTCATCGGTGAAAAGCTCATGCGGTGCAGCGGGCAGGGCCCGTGTTCGGCGATCGCCCTGATATGCATGGACGAGCCATAGCCCTTGTGACCGCAAAATCCGTACTGCGGCCAGCTGGTATCGGCGCGCACCATGATCCTGTCGCGCACCACCTTTGCCACTACCGATGCTGCCGAAATCGAAAGGCAGGTGGCGTCTCCCTTGATGACTGCCCGGCCATAGGCGTGGCAGGGGACGGGCACATCGCGCCCGTCAAACAGCACGGCATCAACGCCGCTCGCAAGTCGGCTGACCGATGCCGCCATCGCTTCCAGGCTCGCCTGGAGGATGTTGATGGTATCGATCCTCCTTGCGCCCACCGAATGCCAGGCGACTGAAACCGCTGAGGCGAGGATTTCCTCGTATAATTCCTCACGGCGCTTAGCCGTCAGCCTCTTGCTGTCATTGAGGCCCTCGGGAATCGCGCCTTGCCGCAGGATCACTGCCGCTGCAACGACTGGTCCGGCAAGTGGCCCGCGCCCGGCCTCATCGACTCCTGCCACAAGCCTTGCGCCTTTGCGGATAAGGCCAGCCTCCAACTCGAAATGCGGAAAGGTCTCGTCCGCACCCCTGCCAGAATTCACCCCGACATCCCAATCAGCAGCGTTGCCAGCGGACCGCCCCGCCTGCGGCAGGGAAAAGGGCGAAGAAGAATCGGTGCGGGGCGACTGGGACATGGCGGCAGTTTCGCCCGTACACCGATTCTCTTCAAGGCCGGTCTTGCCCTCGCACACGCTTTCGGGGGGAGCGTGAGCACCGGTCGGGGAAACCGGGTTGAAGGCATCCAGGGCTATGCGGCGGCCCCGGTGACCGGTTCTGTCCGTCTCCGGAGGGGTAACCCGGCGGCGGATAGAAATTGCGGCGCAGCATCAGGAGCTTGAAAGGAGCGCCGCATGATTTTTCAGGAGGCCCCGCAAGGAGCCGCCACATTTCTTCTGCCTAGAACAGCGCGAGCTGCTGTTCGCACCCGCCAGGCGTCCGGAACAGGTCGGTGCGCAGCGGCAGGCGGCGCTGGTTGAGGCCATAGCGTTTTGCGGCCAGCGAAAACCGCCTGCCGATCTGGATGGCATAAGGCCCCTGGCCCTTCATCCGCCTGCCCCAGTCGGCGTCATAGTCCTTGCCGCCGCGCATGGAGCGGATCAGGCTGACCACATGGCGGTACTTGTCGGGATAATGCTGCAGCAGCCATTCACGGAAAATCGGCGAGACCTCCGCCGGCAGGCGCAGCAAAACATACCCTGCCTCCCTTGCGCCAGCGCCCGAGGCCGAATCGAGAATGCGCTCGATCTCGTGATCGTTGAGCGCGGGAATGACCGGTGCCACCATGACAGAGGCAGGAATGCCCGCTTCGCTCAATTCGTGGATGGCTTTCAGCCGAAGGGCAGGGGTTGCGGCGCGCGGCTCCATGGCCCGCGCCAGCTTGCGGTCCAGCGTTGTGATGGAAAGGGCGACCTTGGCAAGCCCCTTTTCAGCCATGCGCGAGAGGATGTCGATGTCACGGGTCACCAGATGCGACTTGGTGACAATGCCGACAGGATGGTTCGCAGCCTCAAGCACTTCGAGGAGCTCGCGCATGATGCGTCGCTGCTTCTCGATGGGTTGGTAAGGGTCGGTATTCGTGCCGATGGCGATGGTCCGGGGCTGGTAGCCCTTCTTCGACAGTTCCGCTTCCAGCAGCCTTGCCGCATTGCTCTTGGCAAACAATTTGCTCTCGAAATCCAGCCCCGTTGAAAGCCCCATATAGGCATGGGTAGGCCGGGCAAAGCAGTAGACACAGCCATGCTCGCAGCCGCGATAGGGGTTGATCGAGCGGTCAAAGGAAATGTCCGGCGACTGGTTTTTCGTGATGATGGTTTTCGGCTTTTCCTCGAAGACATCGGTCCGGAAGGGCGGCAACTCGTCGATTGTCTGCCAGCCATCATCAAAAACATGGCGGCTGATCGGCTCATAGCGCCCGGCCGGATTGATGTTGGCCGCGCGGCCTTTCAGCGTGCCAAGCCGGGCAGCGCCCTCGGCCCCGTTCATGCCGCGCCAATTGCCCTCGCCGCCAAGGGCGCTGAGCCGTGTCGACTTGTCCAGAAAATCACGATGGGCAGAAACGGCATCGCCCCTGCCGCCCATCTTCTCAACCGTATTGATCACATTCACCATGACGCGTTTCCCTGCCGAAACCGCAGCGCGGAAACGGCTGTATTGGAGCCTTTACGCAGAACATGGCTCTCTCATCGTTGAGACAGATATGGTGAGACCTGAAACGGGGAGCCAATCACGGTTTCGCGACTCACTCATTCTGTGAACATATTCCTAGCGCATAAAAAGGAACGAAGCAAGAACAAAAAGTTGTAAGGTGATTTGACGGCGATTTTGGACGCAATTCTGCATCCGCGTTGTGGCTCTTCCGCAGCGCTCAAAGCAAACGTGAGACCCGGATGCCGATCCTCTGGGCCTTATGTGCACGACCCGC
>CAZIPH010000022.1:0-46024 GCA_964541115.1 uncultured Salaquimonas sp. | reverse complement strand
CTGGACGGTGTACTGAAGAGCCTCCTGTCACTGCAAATCTCCGCGCGGGACCCGGTCGGGTCGTACACGCATGGCCCCATGGAATGGCTCCGGGTCCCGTGTTTGCATCAAGTGCTGCGCTTTTGTGCAGGGTGGATGCTGAAGTGTGTCTTGATTCCCGCGGCGGAGTGGGTGGAGCAAGTGCCCCCCTAATCAGATACCCGCGCCGTCGTCCCGATGTCGAGCGGGTCGACGGAGACCGTCTTGATGATGGCGTGGACACTTGTTCCGGGGGCAAGGTCGAGGTTTGCCGCCGAGCGCCGGGTGATGCGTGCGAGCAGGCGGCCGGAGCCGGTATCGATGGCGAGGATCGCGCCGGGCCCGCCGCCGGGGCGGATATCGCGGATCGTGCCGGGCAGGATGTTGAGCGCGGAAAGCCCGGTTGGCCGTTCGCGCGAGATGATCACGTCATGGGCGGAAATGCGCACCCGCAGCGTGCTGCCCGGGGGCTGTGAAACGCGGGGCAGGAAGAGCGGGGTGCCGCCGGCATCAAGTTCGCTCAGGCCGTCGGCGTGGTGGGCGGTGACGGTGGCGGTCAGCACCGCGCCGGCTTCGCGCGCACCGGCTGGCAGCACGGCGGGATCGCCGAGCACCTCGTCAGCCCGGCCCTGGCGGATCACCCTGCCGCCCTCAAGCGCGACAATGGTCGTGGCGAGGCGGGCAACCTCGGAGACCGAATGGCTGACATAGATGATGGGGATTGCGTATTCATCGCGCAGGCGCTCGAAATAGGGGAGGATTTCGCCCTTGCGTGCCTCATCGAGGGCGGCGAGCGGTTCGTCGGCAAGGAGGAGGCGGGGGGCGGAGAGGAGGGCGCGGCCGATTGCAACACGCTGCTGTTCGCCACCCGAAAGCGCGCCGGGGCGGCGCTCGAGCAGATGGGAGATGCCGAGAAGGTCGCTGACGCGGTCGAATTGGGTTGTTGCGGCGCGGGCGTCGCGCGGGCCGGGGGCGAAGCGGGCGCCGTAAAGAAGGTTCTGCCTCACGCTCAGATGGGGAAAGAGGCGGCCTTCCTGGAAGATGTAGCCGATGCGGCGGCGATGGGCGGGAAGGCGTATGCCGTTTTCGGTGTCGAGGAGGGTGGTGCCGTTGGCAGTGACCTTGCCGTGGTCGGGTTTGAGGAGGCCGGCAACAGCGTTGATGATGCTGGTCTTGCCCGAACCCGAGCGACCGAACAGGACGGTGATGCCGGGCGGGGCGGTGAGTTCTGCGTCGAGGGTGAAACCGGCAAAGGCGTGGCGGACATTGATGTGCAGCATCATCGGCCCCCGACACGCGCTGCGGCGCGCTGGCCGATGAATTCTGAAAGGAACAGGGCAAGCATGGCGACGGCGATGGAAATGAGGACGAGCTTCATGGCCGAGCCCTCGCCGCCGGGCACTTGCAGGAAAGCGTATATGGCGGAGGGTATGGTTCTGGTTTCGCCGGGGATGTTCGACACGAAGGTAATTGTCGCGCCGAATTCGCCCATCGCCTTGGCAAAGGCGAGGATCGCGCCGGCGATGATGCCGGGCAGGGCCATCGGCAGGGTGACCGTTGCGAAGACGGCGAGCGGCGAGGCGCCGAGGGTGGCGCCGGCCTCTTCCAGTTTGTGGTCGACTGCCTCAATGGAAAGGCGGATGGCGCGGACCATCAGCGGAAACGCCATGATCGCGGCGGCAAGGGCGGCCCCGGTCCAGCGAAAGGCGAAGACAATTCCGAAATCGGCAAGGAAACTGCCTATGGGGCCCCTGGTTCCGAAGGTTAGCAGCAGGATGTATCCGGTAACGACCGGGGGAAGGACGAGCGGCAGGTGAACGAGTGTGTTGAGGAGCTGCTTGCCGGGAAACGTCCAGCGCGCAAGGGCATAGGCAACGAAAATGCCCGCCGGCAGGCTGAGAAGCGTCGCCCAGAAAGAGACCTGGAGGGAGAGTGTGACGGCTTTCCACTCTTGCGGGCCGAGCCAGTCCATCACTTGTTTCCTACTCTGTCACAACAAGAAAGCCTTGACGCTCGAAGGCTTCACGGGCCTGCGGGCCGCGCAGAAATTCAAGGAAGAGTGCTTCCTGGGGGGTGTCACGGTTTGAAAGGTCAGCGGCAGGATAGACTATCGGGGGATGCGTGTCGGCGGGAAAGGTGGCGATGAGGCTGATGTTATCCCCGGCAATTGCATCTGTGGCATAAACGATCCCGAGCGGTGCCTCACCGGTTGCGACAAGTGCGAGTGCGGCGCGCACATTGTCGGTCTGGGCAACGCGGGATTCGATGGCATCCCACAGGCCGAGGTTTTCAAGGGCGGCCTTGCCATATATGCCGGCAGGCACCGCATCGACGAGGGCCATCGCAAGGCGTCCCTCGCCGAGGAGGCCGGGAATAAGATCGGCAAGGTCCATGTCCGGTCCGATTGTCAGGCGTGCGGTATCGGTGCCGTGGGCAATGAGGACGATGGAGTTTTGCAGGAGATTGAAACGGGTGCCTTCTTCGACAAGACCATCGGCTTCCAGCATATCCATCCATTGGGTATTGGCGGAGATGAAGATGTCGGCTGGCGCGCCCTGCTGGATCTGGCGGGCAAGGGCCGAGGAACCGGCAAGCGAAACGACTAGGTCGTGCCCGGTTGCCGCCTCGAACTTCTCCTCAATCTCGGCCATGACATTGGCCATGCTGACGGCAGCAAAGACGGTCACTTCGCCGGCAGATGCGCTGGCTGGCAGGATAGCCGCCGTTATCAGCAGGGCTGCGGCAAGAAGGGTGCCCTTGCTGCGGGTCTGGCATGTCATCTGGAGGGTTTGCATGTGCACGCTGTTTCGGGCTTCGTTATATCCTGCCGGAAATATCATAAATCGGGGAAGGGCTGGCAAGCGTTATTTTCTTTCAGGAATATCGCTTAACAGGCCAACCAGGCGCTCGACATGGGGCTCAGCGGCCTTGCCGGCATGCTTTTCGAGCGCCCGAAACTCATTCAGCACGAATTCTCCGGTGGCGGTAATGACGGCACCGCCGCCCTTTGGGCCGCCGCGTGTACTCTCGACCAGCGGCTCGGCGAACATCGCATTGAGGGTTTCGACAAGCTGCCAGGCACGCTTGTAGCTCATGCCCATCTGCCGGCCGGCGGCTGCGATCGAACCGGTCTCCTGAATGCGCTCGAGCAGTTCAGCCTTTCCGGGGCCGATCATCTCTTTTGGGCCGAAAACGACGCGAATGCGGAATTTCGGCCTGGTGTAGCGGTGCGAAGGGTCGGTTTTCTCGTTCATGTGCGAATACTGAACCGATTGCAGGGCTCAGCACAAGCAGGCTTTCGCACGATGAATCTGCTTGTGACGAACTGCACATCGGCCCGGTAAGGGTTTTGGCACATTAGGGTCAGAGAGAAGGAGACACCCAATGACCAACCCATCAAACATCTTCGAATTTGCCCGCAAGGCTTTCATCGCGGTCGCGCTGATCGGAACTGTCGCGATGACCGGTTGCTCAACGACCGCTTCATCCACCTCGAATACGAGCCTTGGCAACGAAGCTGCCTCGCACCGCGAACAGATCGCTGATGTCGACGCCATCCGCCCGCATCATATCATCAACCGCTCCAAGGATCATGTGACCCGCTCCGGCGAAGTCTACCTGATGCGCGGTCTCGCCAACGTCTTCTCGCGCGGCATCGACACAATGGCTGACAAGATGCGCGCAAAGGGTTTTGATGCTTCCAACTTCTCCTACAAATACTGGAAGCCGGTCGCTGATGATATCATTGCCCGCGCAAAGAACGACACGGTTTCCTATCCGCTAATCATCATGGGTCATTCGCTTGGCGGCAATGAAAGCTCGAAATTCGCCAATTACCTGGCCGCAAATGGCGTCAAGGTTGACCTCGTCGTCACCTTCGACCCTGTCGAAACCGGCCGCGTCGGAAGCAATATCGGCGAAGTCGTCAACTACTACCTGCCGATGCAGAAAACCGACAACCGAATTCATGCCGCAGCAGGTTTCGAAGGTGTCCTGAAGAATATCGATGTAACCGGCGACGCCTCGATCACCCACACCAATGTTGAAAAGAACGCAGCCTTCCAGAATGCCTCGATCCAGAAAGCGATCGCCCTGACCGGGGCGCTGTAAGAAATCAATCCACAGCACCTCCAGCCCCTGTTTAAAAGGGCTTCCGGCTTGAACCACCGGAAGCCCTTTTTACATGGAACACAAGACTACAGGTGCCAATATTGCCGCTCAAGCCAGGGTTTCGATGAACCAGATCCAGGCGGAAATTGTGAAGACCGACATGCTTGTCGCAATCACGATGACAGAAGCGGCAAGGCGGACCGCACGCTCGTACATGGCGGCAAAGATGTAGACGTTGGCACCGGGCGGCATGGCAGCAACCACCACCGCCGCACGAACCCATTCGATTGGCAGCGCGAAAACCACATGGGTCAGCATGAAGGTTATCAGGGGGTGGATGATGAGCGAGAGGGCCGCAACCATCAGGCTTTCCGACAATTCCGCCTTTATGGTGTAGCGGGTCAGTGCTGCTCCCAAACCCACCAGGGCGGCCGGAATGGCGCTGGCGGCAATCATGCTGACAGGTACGGCAAGGACTTCGGGCAGCGTGATGCCGAGAAAGTTGAGCAGCAGCCCGGCGATCACTGCAATCATCAGCGGATTGGCAAGAATGGATTTTGTTGCCGTGACGAGCGTCTTGCCGAGCGAGCGGCCATCAGCCCTCGCCAGTTCCATCGACAACATGCCGAGCGTGTACATGGTTCCGGCGTGGAGCGCGATGATTCCATAGACCGGCATCATGGCCTCTTCGCCATAAGCTCGTTGCATGACGGGTATGCCGAGCAGGACAGTGTTGGAAAACAGCGCGCAAAAGCCAACGGCGACTGCTTCACCGGGGCGCCTTGAATAGAAGGTCCGGGCGAGAAAGATGGCGATAAAAAAGACAGAAAAGCCGCCAAGATAGAAACCCGCCAGCATGGGCAGATGAAACGCCTGGCTGAAATCCAGCGTCAGCATGGCGCGAAACAGGAGGAACGGTACTGCGATCCGCACTGTATAAGCGGAAAGATGGTCGGCGATCTGATCGGATATGTACCCGGATTTCACCGATACATAACCGACCGCGAGCACAATGAAGACAGGCAGGATGGTAAAGAGGACTGAATGCATCGGTTGCCCGTGTGGAGGGTTTTGCCCCTGCTTAGAGCATCAACTCGCTGGTGAACAGACCGGGGTCAATGTGAGGCAAGAAATGGTGATTGTGCACAATTGACTGATTGACGGCGTGCGCTGTCGGGTTTAGCGAAAGGGGCACGCGAAACGGAATGGATCATATGAGTGAAACACCGAAAATCGAAATCGCGCCACTGAGACTGAAGGATGCGCACGTACTCGCGCCACTGATCGCCGAATACGGCCAGGCGCTGAAACGCGGGGCGCCGCGCCGGCCCGATGAGTATTATGCCGAACAGTTGTTGCAGGATCGCAATGCCGAATTTCTGGGCGCCATGATCAATGGTGAACTGGTCGGGTTCATTCTCTATTATGATCTGCCTGAACCGATTTCGGGAAAAAGGGCCGGGCAATGTGACCATATCTATGTTCACCATGATCACCGGGGCAAGGGGATTGCCAAGGCACTGGTGGATGTCCTTGCCGACCAGGCCGAGGAACGGGGCTGGTCAAAGCTCATGCTGAACGCGCCACGCCAACCCGAAACCGGCCGCAAGGTCTTCGAAAAAGTCGCCGCGCCCGCTGACTGGCATTCCTATGTCATACGCTTTGACAACTGAGTGTGCGATGAACCGTGTGGCAAGTAATCCTTTGGTCGCTTTGACCTTGCAACGAGATCGCCCTAAAACCACGGGAACAACAGTGTCCCGCCAGATTTTCAGAAACCGGGAAAATTCATGAGTGACAGCAATACGCGGTCCGGCAACCGTAACAGGCCGCTTTCGCCGCATATCCAGATCTACAAGCCCATCCCGACAATGGTGGCTTCTATCTTTCATCGCTTCACGGGGATCGGCCTCTATGCTGGCATGTTTCTGTTTGCATGGTGGCTGTTTGCAGCCGCCGCCGCACCGGACTACTTCAACTGGGTGAACGGGCTCTTCGGTTCCTGGCTCGGGCGCATCATCCTGTTTGCGCTCTCATGGGCGCTGATCCACCACATGCTGGGCGGCATCAAGCACCTTGTACAGGACACCGGAAGGGCGCTGGGCAAGTCGACGACGACGATGATGTCACGCTTGCAGTTTCCTGCCTCCATCATCCTGACGATCCTGCTGTGGGTCGCAGCCTATGCGTTTCGATAGGAGAGACCGACAATGAGCATGCGCACTCCCCTTTCAAGGGTTCGCGGACTTGGCTCCGCAAAGGATGGAACCGGGCATTTCTGGCGGCAGCGCCTGACAGCAGTTGCAAATGTCCCGCTGGTGCTTGTCGGACTGTGGCTGGTCATCTCGCTTGTGGGGGCCTCTCACCAGGAGGTTGTCCAGACGCTTTCATCGCCGCTCGTGTCGATCTTCCTCGCCCTGTTTTCAGCTTCGGTCCTCTACCACATGAGCATCGGCATGCAGGTGGTTATCGAGGACTACATTCACGGTGAGTTGAGCAAGGTATTGATGCTGATGGCGAACATCTTCTTTGTTATTTTCACGGGCGCGCTAATTGCCTATTCGATCTTCCGCCTGGCCTTTGGCGGCTGAGCAGGTTCGCCCTTTCGCGGCAAGTTTTCAGGACATTTTTCGGCATGGCAAAAGACAGCAAGAAAACCGGCAAGACGTATGAATTTGTCGACCACTATCATGACGTGGTCGTGGTGGGGGCGGGTGGTTCGGGCTTGCGCGCCACACTGGGCATGGCCGAACAGGGCCTCAAGACCGCCTGCGTGACAAAGGTTTTCCCGACACGTTCCCACACCGTTGCCGCACAGGGCGGTATCGCCGCCTCGCTTTCCAACATGGGGCCAGACCACTGGCAGTGGCACATGTATGACACCGTCAAGGGCTCGGACTGGCTCGGCGACACGGATGCGATGGAATATCTGGCACGCGAGGCGCCTGCTGCCGTTTACGAACTCGAGCATTACGGCGTTCCGTTCTCGCGCACCGAGGAAGGCAAGATCTACCAGCGTCCCTTTGGCGGGCACACGACCGAATTCGGCGAAGGGCCGCCCGTCCAGCGCACCTGCGCGGCGGCGGACAGGACCGGTCACGCCATCCTGCACACGCTTTACGGCCAGTCGCTGCGCAACAATGCCGAATTCTACATCGAGTATTTCGCGTTGGACCTGATGATGTCCGATGATGGTACCTGCACAGGTATCATTGCCTGGAACCTCGATGATGGCAGCATCCACCGCTTCAACGCAAAGATGGTCGTGCTGGCAACCGGCGGCTATGGACGGTCCTACTTCTCGGCCACCTCGGCCCATACCTGTACGGGTGACGGTAATGGCATGGTGGCCCGTGCCGGGCTTCCGCTACAGGACATGGAGTTCGTGCAGTTTCACCCGACCGGGATTTACGGCGCGGGCTGCCTGATCACCGAAGGTGCGCGTGGCGAGGGCGGCTACCTCACCAATTCCGAAGGCGAGCGGTTCATGGAACGCTATGCGCCGACCTACAAGGATCTGGCTTCACGCGATGTTGTCTCGCGCTGCATGACGATGGAAATCCGCGAAGGACGCGGCGTTGGCCCCAACAAGGACCACATCCATCTGAACCTCAATCACATCGATCCGGACACGCTGGCGGAGCGCCTGCCCGGCATTTCGGAGTCGGCCAAGATCTTTGCCGGTGTCGACCTGACGAAGGAACCGATCCCGGTCATTCCTACGGTTCACTATAATATGGGCGGCATTCCCACGAACTATTTTGGTGAAGTACTGAACCCGACCAGGGCCAATCCGGACAAGGTGGTACCGGGCCTGATGGCGGTGGGTGAAGCGGGGTGTGCGTCCGTTCATGGTGCCAACCGGCTGGGCTCGAACTCGCTGATCGACCTCGTCGTGTTCGGCCGCGCCGCCGCTATCCGGGCCGGCAAGGTGATCGACCGTGAGGCTGCCATACCCAAGCCGAATGAAAGCCAGTCCGAAAAGATCATGGACCGGTTTGACCGCATGCGGTACGCGGATGGTTCCACACCAACCGCTGAACTGCGCGGCAAGATGCAAAAGATCATGCAGGAAGATGCGGCGGTCTTCCGTACTGCGGAGACGCTCCAGTCGGGATGCAAGCGCATGGCCGATCTTTGGAAGGAAATTCCCGACCTCAAGGTCACCGACCGCTCGATGATCTGGAATTCCGACCTCGTGGAAACACTGGAACTGGAAAACCTGATGGCGTGCGCCTCCACCACGGTGGTGAGCGCGGAAGCGCGCAAGGAAAGCCGTGGCGCCCATGCACGCGAAGACTTCAAGGACCGCGACGACAAGACCTGGCGCAAGCACACGCTTTCCTGGATCGAGAGTGATGGTCCGAACCGGGGCAAGGTGAAACTCGATTATCGAAGGGTCATTACCGCGCCGCTGACAACGGAAAAGGAAGGCGGCATCGATCTGAAGAAGATCGCGCCAAAGGCAAGGGTTTACTGAAGACGCTTTCGGGCCCGCCCTTCGGCAGCAAGGCCGAAAACGGTGCGGGAAACGGAATTTCGAGCACAATGAGAAGACAGCTATGGTTGAACTGACACTCCCGAAAAATTCGCAGGTCACTGATGGCAAGAGTTGGCCCAAGCCTGAAGGTGCCTCCAGGCTCCGCGAATACCGCATCTACCGCTGGAACCCCGATGAGGGGGACAATCCGCGCGTTGACACCTACTATGTCGACATGGATGATTGCGGGCCGATGGTCCTCGATGCGCTGATCTGGATCAAGAACAATGTGGACCCGACGCTGACCTTCCGCCGCTCCTGCCGCGAGGGTATCTGCGGCTCATGCGCCATGAACATCGATGGAACGAACACGCTGGCCTGCACAAAGGGCGCTGACGAAATTGCCGGTACGGTCAAGATCTATCCGCTGCCGCACATGTCCGTCGTCAAGGACCTGGTGCCCGACATGACGCATTTTTATGCCCAACACCGTTCGATCGAGCCATGGCTGCAGACAGCCACGCCCGAACCGGCAACCGAATGGCGCCAGTCCCATGAAGATCGCGAGAAACTCGATGGCCTTTATGAGTGCATCCTGTGCGCCTGTTGTTCGACCGCCTGCCCGTCCTACTGGTGGAACGGCGACCGTTATCTGGGACCGGCCGCGCTTCTGCAGGCCTATCGCTGGCTGATCGACAGCCGTGACGAGGCAACCGGTGAGCGCCTCGACAATCTGGAAGACCCCTCCCGCCTGTATCGCTGCCACACCATCATGAACTGCACGCAGACCTGCCCGAAAGGCCTCAACCCAGCCAAGGCGATTGCAGAGATCAAGAAGATGATGGTGGAGCGGCGGGTCTAGACTCCGGTATTGGCCGCCTGCGCAATCGCGGATTCTTGGTTTGCCAGTCCTCGGGTTTCACCCTGCGGTCTGGCGGGATGCAGAGATCAAGAAGATGATGGTGGAGCGGCGGGTCCAGGCTCCGGCTCGGCTGCTTCCCGACGGAACCTCTCAACAAATAGTGAGTTGTTCGTGTTCGCAAATCTTTTGATGCTGTTTGCATTATCAGAAGTCGCAGCAAAAGGGAGCCAACTCATGAAATCACTAATGTTGTCCAAATCACTAATGTTGTCCGCCGTTATCGTTCTTGCCACCAGCGCGAGTGCGCTGGCCGAAGAGCATGTCATCGTCAAATCCAGCGTCCATTCGGTTGCGGAGACCGTGAGCAAGCTCGAAGCGATCATCGAGGCGGCGCCGCCAACCCTGATGGCAAAGATCGATCACGGTGCAAACGCGAAAAAGGCGGACATGGATATCGGGGAATCGGTCCTGCTGATAGTGGGGGCGCCAGGGATCGGTACGCCGATGATGCAGGCGAACCGGCTGGCGGGGCTCGATCTGCCCGCGAAGATCCTGGTCTATGATCAGGATGGGAAGACGATGATTGCCTATACAGACCCGCAGGCGCTGAAAGCCCGATACAGGATTGAAGGTGCTGATGAGCAATTTGCAGGTATGGCAAACGCGCTCGACACGTTCACCGGCAAGGCCGGGGAGTAGGCTTGCCGCCCGCGTCTGCCAATTCTTGCCATATCAAATGCCAGAAGCTGTGATAAAATGCCGTGATCGAATGTCGGGCGGTGGAGGAAATCTGTCATGGCAAATACGGTCACGGTTCTCGTCGGCACCACCAAGGGTGCCTTCCTTGCGACCTCCGGTGACAATCGCACCAACTGGGAGATTTCCGGCCCCCATTGTGGCGGCTGGCCCATCAATCACGTTGTAGGCGATAGCGGATCAGGCAGGATCTGGGCTGGCGGCGGCAATGAATGGTTCGGTGCGGGCGTCTGGCGATCGGAAGATGGCGGTGTTAACTGGGAACTCGCCAAACTGTCGGGCGGGCAGATGGATGAGTGGGCCGCGAATGATCCCAAGTTTGCCGAAATGATCGGCTGGACACCGGACAAGGCGCCTTTCCAGGGCGAGGCCGATGCGGTGTGGTCACTTGCCCATGATCACGGGCTCCTCCATGCTGGCTGCAAACCGGGCAAACTGTATCGAAGCGCCGATGATGGCATTTCCTGGGAGGCAGTCAGCAGCTTCAACGACCATCCCGAGAGGGACAAATGGAACCCGGGGGCAGTGGGCCTGACGTTGCACACGATCATGCCGCATCCCGAGGACCCGCGAAAAATGTGGCTGGGCGTTTCTGCTGCCGGCGTTTTTGCGACCGAGGACGGGGGCCGGACGTGGGAGAGCCGCAACCGGCTGGCAAACAATGAACCCTGCACGCATCATGATCATCCTGCCGCTCCCCGGGACGGGATGACGGGTTTCTGCGTACACAACATGTCGCTGTCGACCCAAAATGGAACGGACACTCTCTATCAGCAAAACCATCATGGCGTTTACCGCAGCGGGGATGGCGGGCGAAGCTGGAACGACATTACTGCCGGACTTCCCTCGACGTTCGGGTTCCCGATCGCGATCAATCCGCACGATCCGCAAATGATCTGGGTGGTGCCGCTCAATGGCGATACCGAGGGCCGCTATCCGCCGGACGCTTCGGCAGCAGTCTGGCGATCTGTTGACGGCGGGCAAAGCTGGGCGGCGATGCGCGAGGGCCTTCCCGGGAGGAATTGCTATTTCACCGTGCTCCGCCAGGCGATGGCCAGCGACAGGCAGAACAGGACAGGCGTCTATTTCGGAACCAATACGGGCTCGATATTTGCCAGTGTTGACGAAGGGGAGACCTGGAACGAAATCGCCCGCCATTTGCCGACAGTGCTCAGCGTGGAAGTGCTGGAAAGGTGACGCGCTCGGGCTTCGAGTTTTGGCAGACGGCAGAATTACCATAATTACAGACATCGGCCTTGCGTGGTTGACCTCGATCAAGGTGCAATGCGCCGCGATGGCCATATTTCCTGAAGGAAACACCTTTTGGAGAAAGTCGATGGCAGCCAACAACTGGCAGGAATTCACGGATCGGACCAATGAGCGCATGGCGAACCTGCGCAAGGAAATGCCGGAGGCAGCCCCCGCTTTCGGTGCACTGGCCAAATCGGCTATTGCGCCGGGCGTGCTTGATTCCAGGACCAAGGAACTGATTGCGCTGGCCATCGGCATTACCGCGCGCTGTGACGGATGTCTTGCATTCCATGCAAAGGCAGCCAAGAAATACGGGGCAACGCGCGCCGAAGTCATCGAGACGATCCAGGTGGCGCTGTATATGGGCGGCGGGCCATCAATGATTTACGGAGCGGAGGCACTGGCTGCCTTTGATGCGCTTTAGGGCGCTTCAGGCCCGTTTGTGAAGCGAGCACTCACACAGTTGTGTTCAGGTTTCATTTGGAAAAAATGTCAGCGCGAGACATATCTCCAGTATAAACGCATTTTCCCATGGAGCTGACATGACCCCTTCAAAGAGCGCCTTTGTGACCGCCGCAGTTGCGACTGCCTATCTGTCCGGCCCCCTGCCGGCGATGGCAGAAACCGGAACCGCCATTTTTGCCGGCGGGTGTTTCTGGTGCATCGAGAAGGATTTCGAAAAGGTCAGCGGCGTCGTTGATGTTGTTTCCGGCTATATCGGGGGTACAACTGAAAATCCGACCTACAAGAACCATACCAGGGATGGCCATCTGGAAGCTGTGAAAATCACCTATGATCCGCAGAAGGTTTCTTACGAATCCCTGCTTGAAACCTTCTGGCGCACCGTCGATCCGACGGATGCCGGCGGGCAGTTCTGCGATCGCGGAAATTCCTATACGACTGCGGTTTTTGCTGTGGACGAGATGCAGAAGCAACTCGCCGAGGAAAGCAAGGCAAAGGCCCAGGAGGCGCTTGGCAAGCAGGTTGTCACACCCATCAGGGAAGCGGCACCATTCTACAATGCCGAGGACTACCACCAGGATTATTATAAGAAGAACCCTGTCCGCTACAAATACTACCGTTTTTCCTGCGGACGGGACCAGAGCGTCAAGGCTCTGTGGGGTGATGAAGCCTACAAGGGCGTCAATGATCCATCCAGCTGACCGGATGCATTGGCGGGGCAGGAGAGCAGGATAAATGAAATAACCAGGGCGGGCTCATTGGAGAGGGGGCGCTTTGACCTGGGGCGGCTTTCATTCCCATGCGTAAAGTTTGGGCTTCCATTCAGGATTGGTTTACCATATTTGCAGTATAAGATTGGCAGGTTTGGACATAATTCCGGCCAAAGCTTCACCTATCGGGGGGCAACCGGAATCTTGAATGCGACGCTTGTTCGCGCGACCTGGCGTGAAAATGCCGGGCAAGGGGCTCACAATGAGAATGAAAACTACAGTTTCGCTGGTGGTGCTGGTTCTGGCGCTTGCCGGGTGCAACCGATCAATAAACTCCGTAGTGCCGGCCGGACAGCCCCAGCGCCTGCCATCTGCACCGGTAGAACCTGTCCAGCAGGCTGAACTGCCACAACCGGTTGACAGTTCCGAACAACTGCCGCCGACCGAAACCGCCACAGCGCCTATCGCACCTGTCATTGCTGATGACAATACGCAGGTCGCCAGCGTTGAGCCGCCTGCCCCCACTGGCGAACCGGTAACGCGGGAAGGTGTCTCCGGCGCATGGATCGTTGCCAGTGACAATCCTGAATGCCGGATGATCCTTGCATTCACCAAATGGTCTGGCGGCTATCGTGCCGCAACCAAGCGCTGCAATTCGGGCGAGCTGACAAACGTCAGCGCCTGGGACGTAAAGGGCCAGCAGGTCGTGCTGATGGACAGCAGTGGAAACACGCTTGCGCGCCTGTACCAATCGGCAACAGAACGCTATGACGGGACGACCAATAGCGGGCAGCCGATCAGCTTTACACGGTAGGCCGGTTCGCACGCCAAGCATGAGCGTTCAGGATCTGCCGTGCCCGCCAGCACTTATGAAACCGATGAAAATCCAGTCACGGCTGCCTATCTTGCCCGCATAGAAGCTGGCGAGTTGCAGCACGATGCCATCCAGATGAAGCTGGTCCGGCGGCTGGATCAGCTTCGGCTCGAACTCGTTCAGCAGAAATTGTCCACGAAATCCTCGGCACTTGGCTGGCTGTTTTCCAAACGGCAGAAAGCCGGTCCGATCGTGGGGCTGTACATCTGGGGTTCTGTTGGCCGGGGCAAATCCATGCTGATGGACCTGTTCTTCTCGCAGACCGACTATACTCCCAAAAGGCGCATTCACTTTCACGACTTCATGGCAGATGCGCAGGACCGCATTCACCGGCACCGGCAGGAACATCTTGCCGGCCGCAACAAGGATGAGGATCCGATTCCCCCTGTTGCCCGTGATCTTGCGGCAGAGGCGCGGCTGCTCTGCTTCGACGAGTTCTCGGTGAACGACATTGCCGATGCGATGATCCTTGGCCGGCTTTTCCAGGGCCTGTTTCGCGAAGGCGTGACCATAGTTGCCACTTCCAACGTGGCGCCCGACGATCTCTACCGTGACGGTCTCAACCGGCAGCGTTTCCTGCCCTTCATCGAATTGCTCAAGGGGCGCAGCGAGGTTTGGGAACTTGATGCGCGAACCGATTACCGGCTCGAGAAACTCTCGCGCGCACCGGTCTATCTTGCCCCGCTCGGTCCCAGGTCCAAAGCTGCCTTCGAGAAGGCATGGGAGGCGATGACGGAGGGTGCCCAGGAAACCAGTCAGAAAATCGAGGTAAAGGGGCGCAAAATCGAGATTGAACGCACCCATGAGGGAACGGCACGTTTCACCTTTGCCGAACTGTGCCAGCGCCCCCTGGGAGCGCAGGACTATCTGGCAATCGCCCGGCGGTTTCACACTCTCTTCCTGCAGGATGTTCCGATCATGGAACTTGCCGACAGGAACGCGGCCAAACGCTTCATCAACCTGATCGACGCCCTCTATGACGAGGGCGTCAAACTGGTCGTCTCGGCAGCGGCCAATCCGCATGCCCTTTATCAGGGCAAGAGTGGCACGGAAGCATTCGAGTTTCAGCGTACAGCATCACGCCTGATCGAAATGCAATCTACAGACTATTTGGCCGGAAAGGGCAAAGGGTGAGTTTCTTGCGCACAAACAAGCGTCTGTAATCATTCATTTTTCAGATTATATATTACGTTTACGTAATCCCCACTAAATTTAAACCATTGAAATAAATCAATATTTTTCTTTCCGACTTGAAAAAACGCAGTTTTTGGTCTATGGGACTGAAGCCTTGGCACAATGAGCCCCGAAACAGCTTCGGGCGAACCGCTGGCCACATGCCTGCGGGATGAGAAAAATGGCCTGTTTCGGCGTAGTGATCCGCCGAAAGTTGCAATGTTTTCCTGTTCGTTTTCTGTCACAGGCAGATGGTATTCAGCCGCAACCGACAGTCTGATGCGGCGCTGGCGGGGTTGCCTTGTGCAGCACCCGGCGGGCTGCAACCGGGCCGCTAGCGCGGCTGAAACAATGTGAGAGGCGGCATTTCCACAACCGGACCGCACAAGACAAGGAACTTCCAGAAAATGGCGAGAAACAAGATCGCACTTATCGGCTCAGGCATGATCGGTGGTACCCTGGCCCATTTGGCCGGTTTGAAGGAATTGGGGGATGTCGTATTGTTCGATATCGCCGAGGGCATTCCAGAGGGCAAGGCTCTCGACATAGCCGAATCCTCGCCTGTCGAGGGCTTTGATGCGAAGATAACCGGTACCCAGAGCTACCAGGCGATCAAGGATGCCGATGTCTGCATCGTGACAGCCGGTATTGCCCGCAAGCCCGGCATGAGCCGCGATGACCTTATCGGTATCAATCTGAAAGTCATGGAGCAGGTGGGTGCGGGCATCAAGAAATATGCTCCCAACTCGTTCGTGATTTGCATCACCAACCCGCTTGATGCAATGGTCTGGGCGCTGCAGAAATTCTCCGGCCTGCCGAAGAACAAGGTGGTTGGCATGGCCGGCGTGCTTGACTCAGCGCGCTTCCGCTATTTCCTCGCCGATGAATTCGACGTTTCCGTGGAAGACGTTACGGCTTTCGTCCTGGGTGGCCATGGTGACACGATGGTGCCGTTGGTCCGCTACTCGACGGTTGCCGGCATTCCGCTGCCGGACCTCGTGAAGATGGGCTGGACGACCAAGGCGCGCATCGACGAGATCGTTGACCGCACCCGCAAGGGCGGTGGCGAGATCGTTGCCCTGCTGAAAACGGGCTCCGCCTATTACGCGCCAGCATCTTCAGCAATCGCGATGGCTGAAAGCTACCTCAAGGACAAGAAGCGTGTTCTGCCATGCGCTGCACACCTCAATGGCGAATACGGCGTCAAGAACATGTATGTCGGCGTGCCGACCGTCATTGGCGCAGGTGGTGTCGAGAAGATCATCGAAATCGACCTCAACCGTACCGAGGAAAAGATGCTGCAGAAATCAGTCGATGCAGTGTCAGAGCTTTGCAGCGCCTGTGCGGAAATTGCACCGACGCTGAAATAACCAGCCCTGCCGGCCCTGGCGTCAAGTCGGGGCCGGTTCTGCATTTGCCGGTCAAGACGGCAAGACCGAAATGGCAGTATCGAGAACGGGAGGCGGCGCAGGCCGCGAACACAGATGGCACGTCAAGCAGCCAACCAGGAATTCGCAAACTCCTCTTTTCTGTATGGCGGCAATGCCGGCTATATCGAGGAATTGTATGCCCGCTACCAGGATGATCCAGGTTCGCTGAGCCGGGACTGGCAGGACTATTTCGCGTCGCTAGCCGATGCGAGGGAAGATGTCGTCAGGAACGCCGAAGGAGCCTCCTGGAAAAAGCCGCACTGGCCGATCCATGCCAATGGCGAGATGGTCTCTGCGCTTGATGGCGATTGGGGCCAGGTCGAGAAAAAGGTCGCCACGAAGATCGCCGAAAAGGGCAAGGCTGCCGGTTCGGAACTGTCTGATGAGGATATCCAGCGCGCAGCAAAGGATTCGGTCAGCGCGATCATGATGATCCGCGCCTACCGCATGCGCGGCCATCTGCATGCCAATCTCGACCCGCTCGGCATGGCCGGCAGGCACGAGACCTACAACGAATTGCATCCTTCCGCATATGGCTTTTCCGAAACCGATTACGACCGCAAGATCTTCATCGACTACATGCTGGGCCTGGAGTTTGCGACAATTCCCGAGATGCTGGCCATTCTCGAGCGGACCTATTGCTCGACCATCGGCGTCGAGTTCATGCATATTTCCAATCCCGAGGAAAAGGGATGGATCCAGGCCCGTATCGAAGGTCCGGACAAGGGTGTTGCCTTTACCGAGATGGGCAAGAAGGCGATCCTGCAGAAGCTGGTCGAGTCAGAGGGCTTCGAACAGTTCCTTGACGTCAAGTACAAAGGCACCAAGCGCTTTGGCCTTGATGGTGGCGAGTCCCTCATTCCGGCGCTGGAACAGATCATCAAGCGCGGTGGCCAGCTGGGCCTGAAGGAAATCGTCCTCGGCATGGCGCATCGCGGCCGCCTCAACGTGCTGACCAATGTGATGGCCAAGCCGTTTCGTGCCGTCTTCCACGAATTCAAGGGCGGCTCGTTTGCCCCGGAGGAAGTTGAGGGTTCGGGTGACGTCAAGTACCATCTTGGCGCCTCATCGGATCGCGACTTCGATGGCAACAATGTGCACTTATCCCTGACAGCCAATCCCTCGCATCTTGAAATCGTCAATCCCGTGGTTCTCGGCAAGGTCCGCGCAAAGCAGGACCAGTTCGAGGATGTCAAGGAGAATGGCAGCCGCCCGCGCAACAGCGTCCTGCCGCTGCTGATCCACGGCGACGCGGCGTTTGCCGGACAGGGGGTGGTTGCAGAATGTTTCGGCCTGTCAGGCCTCAAGGGCCATCGCACCGGCGGCTCCATCCACTTCATCATCAACAACCAGATCGGCTTCACGACCAATCCGAGCTTCTCGCGCTCCTCGCCCTATCCGTCCGATGTGGCGAAAATGGTGGAAGCCCCGATCTTCCACGTCAATGGCGATGATCCCGAAGCCGTCGTTTATGTTGCCAAGGTGGCGATCGAATACCGCCAGAAGTTCGGCAAGCCGGTCGTCATCGACATGTTCTGCTACCGGCGGTTCGGTCACAATGAGGGCGATGAGCCGGCGTTCACCCAGCCGCTGATGTACAAGAACATCCGCTCGCATCCGACCACGGTCAGCCTCTATTCGGCCAAGCTGGCGGAAGAAAAACTGGTCTCCGAGCAGGATTTCCTCGATATGAAATCGGGTTTCCGCAAGTACCTGGAAGAAGAGTTCGAGGCGGGCAAGGATTACCGGCCGAACAAGGCAGACTGGCTTGATGGCGCATGGAGCGGACTGAAGGCCGCCAAGGGCCTTGATGATCCGCGGCGCGGGGAAACTGCCGTTCCGGTCAAGGATCTCAAGGAGATCGGCGCAAGACTGACCGAGGTTCCCAAGGACTTCAATGTCCACCGCACGATAAAGCGCTTCATGGACAACCGCGCCGATTCGATCAAGTCGGGCAAGGGGATCGACTGGGCAACCGCCGAGGCATTGGCTTTTGGTTCGCTTATCAGGGAAGGAAACGTGGTTCGCCTTTCCGGCCAGGACGTGGAGAGGGGCACCTTCTCCCAGAGACACTCCGTGATCTACGACCAGGAAGACAATTCCCGCTACATTCCGCTATCGCGCCTTGCCAGCAAGGATGCCGGTTACGATGTGATCAATTCGATGCTTTCGGAAGAGGCAGTGCTCGGTTTTGAGTATGGCTATTCACTGGCCTCACCCAGCGCGATGACGATCTGGGAAGCCCAGTTCGGCGATTTCGTCAACGGTGCGCAGGTCGTCATCGACCAGTTCATTTCATCGGGCGAGCGCAAATGGCTGCGCATGTGCGGCCTGGTGATGTTGTTGCCGCATGGCTATGAGGGGCAGGGGCCCGAGCACTCCTCGGCGCGGCCCGAACGCTTTCTCCAGCAATGCGCCGAAGACAACATGCAGGTCGCCAATGTCTCGACGCCGGCGAACTATTTCCACATTCTGCGCCGCCAGTTGCGCCGCGAATTCCGCAAGCCGCTGATCCTGTTCACGCCCAAATCCCTGCTCCGCCACAAGCGCGCTGTTTCCGAACTGTCCGAGATGGCAACCGGTTCGTCCTTTCACCGCCTGTTGTGGGACGATGCCGAGTACAAAAAGGGCGAGGCGATCAAGCTGGTCAAGGACAACAAGATCCGCCGTGTCGTGCTGTGCACAGGCAAGGTCTACTATGACCTCTATGAAGAGCGCGAAAAGCGCGGCATCGACGACATCTACCTGTTGCGCGTCGAACAGCTCTATCCGTTTCCGGCAAAGGCCCTGATCACCGAACTTTCCCGTTTCAAGAATGCCGAAATGGTCTGGTGCCAGGAAGAGCCGAAGAACATGGGCTACTGGTCATTCATCGAACCCTATCTGGAATGGGTGCTCGACCATATCAAATCAAGGCACAAGCGTCCCCGTTATGCTGGTCGCCCGGCCTCTGCCTCACCGGCAACAGGCCTGATGTCCAAGCATCTCGAGCAGCTTGAAGCCTTCCTTGAAGACGCGCTCGGCAATGATGCCTGATGGGACACTTGATGGTGCCTTCTGGTGTATGCCGGTAAAACCCTAATTTGCCCGCGAGGGCCGAGAAAAAAGAGAAACGAATATGGCAACTGAAATTCGTGTCCCGACACTGGGCGAATCCGTTAGCGAGGCGACGATCGGCCAATGGCTGAAGAAAGAGGGCGACACGGTCGCGCTTGACGAACCCCTGGTGGAACTGGAGACCGACAAGGTTTCCGTCGAGGTTCCCTCGCCTGTGGCCGGCGTATTGTCCGCCATTGAGGTCAAGGAAGGCGAGACGGTCGAAGTCGGCGCGCTGCTTGGTGTCGTGAGCGAGGGCGGCGAAGGTGCTGCGCCTGCGAAGAAGGAAAGCAGTGAAGCCAAAAAGGAAACGACGCCAGTTGAAAGCAATTCTGCTCCTGATGAGCGCTCCGGTGGTGGGCGCGACATGCCCGCGTCACCATCAGCCTCGAAGATGATGGCTGAAAGGGCAATCGACCCTTCCTCTGTTGAAGGCTCCGGGAAACGCGGCCAGGTGCTCAAGGAAGACGTTATGAAGGCGGGCAAGGCGGAAGCTGCCAAGCCTGCCACTGCCACTGCCACTGCTCCCGATCCAAGGCCAGCCTCCCCAGCCGATGACCAGTCGCGCGAGGAGCGGGTGCGGATGACCCGCCTGCGCCAGACCATTGCGCGGCGGCTCAAGGATGCGCAGGACACAGCCGCCATGCTGACCACCTTCAACGAGGTGGACATGACCGCGGTCATGGAAATGCGCCGCAAGTACAAGGATCTTTTCGAGAAGAAGCATGGCGTGAAACTCGGCTTCATGGGATTCTTTACCAAGGCGGTCTGCCATGCGCTTAAGGAGATCCCGGCGGTCAATGCGGAGATCGACGGTACCGACATTATCTACAAGAATTACTGCCATATCGGCGTTGCCGTTGGCACGGAGAAGGGACTGGTCGTTCCGGTTGTGCGTGATGCCGACCAGATGGGCATTGCCGAGGTCGAGAAGGAAATCGGCCGTCTGGGCCTAGCCGCACGCGATGGACAGCTTTCGCTTGCCGACATGCAGGGCGGCACGTTCACCATTTCCAATGGCGGGGTGTACGGATCGCTGATGTCGACCCCGATCCTCAATGCGCCGCAGTCCGGTATTCTCGGCATGCACAAGATCCAGGATCGGCCAATGGCCATCGGCGGGCAGGTCGTCATCCGCCCGATGATGTATCTTGCGCTTTCCTATGACCACCGGATCGTCGACGGCAAGGAAGCTGTTACCTTCCTGGTTCGCGTCAAGGAGAGCCTGGAAGATCCCGAGCGTCTTGTGCTTGATCTTTGAACAGGGCAGACTTTCAATCCGCATGAGCGAAGTCGAGGGAGTTCGGGATGTCCATTGAATTGAAAATGCTGCTGTATTCGATGATCGTGTTGCTCACCCTGCTGGTGCTGCAGACACTGGCGGGGATGATCCAGAACGGTCTTGGCTATACGCTTTCGCCGCGGGATGAAGGTTCTGACGGCGCGGGCTATGGTGCCCGTCTGGAGCGCGCCTTCTACAACATGCTTGAAACCTTCCCGGTCTTTGCAGCGCTGGTGCTGATGGTGGAGGCAACCGAAAGCTGGACCTCCCTGACGGCCATGGGCGCACAACTCTATTTCTGGGGACGCGTGTTCTACGTACCTGCCTATGTTTCGGGAATCCCGTTTGTGCGCACGATCATCTGGCTGGTCGCCACCGGCGGCATGGCTGTGATCGCGTGGGAGATGACCCGCGTGGCAACGGGAGCTGCGTGATCCGTTGAGTGAAGTCATTGTTGTCACGGGTGGGAGCAGGGGTATTGGCGCTGCCTGTGTGCGGCTAGCTGCCGGGCAGGGCCATGTCGTCGTGTTTTCCTACATTGCCAACAAGGCTGCTGCCGATGCGCTGGTCGATGAGATCACTGCTGGCGGCGGCAAGGCATTTGCCGTGAAGGGTGACGTTTCCGAGGAAGGCGATGTCATCGCCCTGTTCGAGGAGGCAGACCGGCATGGAAGTCTGGTCGGCCTCATCAACAATGCCGGCGTGGTGGACAAGTCCATGCGCGTCGAGGACTATACGGTTGAACGCCTGCATCGCATGTTCGCGGTCAACCTGACCGGCTCGTTCCTTTGCGCACGCGAAGCGGTAAAACGCATGTCCACAAAAAATGGCGGCAGCGGCGGGACCATCGTCAACCTGTCATCTGCGGCCGCCTATATCGCTTCGCCCAACATGTATGTTGACTATGCCGCCGCGAAAGCGGGCATCGACACGATGACAAAGGGACTGGCGCTGGAGGTTGCCCGTGAGGGCATCCGCGTCAATGCGGTCCGTCCTGGCCTCATCGATACGGAAATTCATGCCTCTGGCGGTGAATCCGACCGGATCGAACGACTCGGCGAACAGATGCCAATGGGCCGAGCTGGCACTGCGCAAGAAGTGGCCAATGCGATCCTGTGGCTGATGAGTGACCAATCATCCTATGTGACGGGCGACTGTCTGAACGTGGGCGGCGGACGCTAGGTCCGGCCCCTGAAAAACGAACTGGAAGAAACAATGTCCCAATATAATCTCGTTGTCATCGGCTCTGGTCCCGGCGGTTATGTCTGCGCCATCAAGGCTGCACAGCTTGGTTTGAAAACCGCCGTCGTCGAAAAGATGAAAACCTTTGGCGGCACCTGCCTCAATATCGGTTGCATCCCCTCCAAGGCGCTGCTGCATGCATCTGAAATGTTTCATACCGCCGGGCACGGCCTCGAGGAACTTGGCGTGAAGGTCGGCAAGCCGAAGCTCGATCTCAAGGCGATGATGGCGCACAAGGATGCGACGGTGAAATCCAACGTCGATGGCATCAGTTTCCTGTTCAAGAAGAACAAGATCGATTCCTATATGGGCCACGGTTCGATCCTGGAAGCGGGCAAGGTCTCCGTCAAGGGCGAGGATGGCAAGGAACAGGTGATTGAGGCGAAGAATATCGTCATCGCCACGGGCTCTGATGTTGCCGGAATTCCGGGGGTCGATATCGAGATCGACGAGAAGGTCATCGTCTCCTCCACGGGCGCGCTCGAACTCGCCAGGGTGCCTGATCACCTGATCGTTGTCGGCGGCGGGGTGATCGGTCTGGAAATGGGATCGGTCTGGAAACGGCTCGGCGCGAAAGTCACCGTGGTGGAATATCTCGACACCATTCTGGGCGGCATGGACAAGGATGTTTCCAAACAGTTCCAGCGCATTCTTGCCAAGCAGGGCATGGAGTTCAAGCTGGGTTCAAAAGTGACCGAAGTGAAGAAATCAGGCAAGGGCGCAAAGGTTACCTTTGAGCCGGTCAAGGGCGGCGAGGCACAGACGATCGAGGCTGATATCGTGCTGGTTGCCACCGGCAGACGCGCCTACACGCAGGGCCTCGGAATTGATGCGCTCGGGATCGAGATGGAGCGCGGCAAGATCAGGACGGATGGCAAATGGGAAACAAACGTCAAGGGCATCTACGCCATTGGCGATGTCATTGCCGGGCCGATGCTCGCCCACAAGGCGGAAGACGAGGGCCATGCGGTCGCCGAAATCCTGGCCGGGCAGGCCGGACATGTGAACTACAATGTCATTCCCGGTGTGGTCTACACCCAACCGGAAGTGGCCTCGGTCGGCGCGACCGAAGAGGAACTCAAGGAAAAGGGCATCAAATATGTCTCTGGCAAGTTTCCCTTCACTGCCAATGGCCGCGCCCGCGCCATGAATGCAACTGACGGCTTCGTCAAATTCCTGGCTGATGCGGAAACCGACCGCGTGCTCGGCGCACATATCGTGGGCTTCGGTGCCGGTGAAATGATCCATGAATGCGCGGTGCTCATGGAGTTCGGAGGGTCGTCGGAAGACCTTGCGCGCACCTGCCATGCCCATCCGACCATGAGTGAGGCCGTTCGCGAGGCAGCGATGGCGACCCATGGCAAACCCATACACATGTAGCCGCGCCAACCGCAAAGGACAGAAAAGCCCGGATGGCATGCATCCGGGCTTTCATCATTCTTCCTGCAGGCTTCCCGCAGAAGACCGGCCAACAGCCAGCCTATTTCATGCCGCCCGGCCCAGCGCCATTGGCGCCACCTCTTTCGCCACGTCCTGGACCTGATCCGCCATTGCCGCCGGGCGGGAACGGATTCATTTGCTGAAACTCAATATAATAGTGACGACGCTGCTGCCTGTCGCAGGAAAACCTGAGATTGAACAGTGTGTAGCACTCGCCGTTTTCGATGACGACGGTCGTCTTTGTGTTCGTGGCCGGAGTCGCGTGGCCGATGCTGGTGGAAAGTGAGATGACTGCGGCGGTTGCCGCGATGGTTGCGATGATGGTTTTCATTGTACTTGCCTTTGCTTTCGGGAACATTCGGGTTCCCTGCCAAAGCCCCTGCAATAACTCATAACAACAGTCTTGCGGGAATGGTGTGCAAGGTATCACACTGCTGAAAACGGGTTGGCGAGGGACCCCGCCATGCCACGAATGGAAAAAGCCCGGACACTCGTTCCGGGCTTTCTTGCTTGTGGAGGTCATAAACCCTGTTCTGACGATGCCGTCAGGCAGAAAGATATTTGATCAGCCAGGCGTCTGTAAGGCCGACAAATTCATATGTCTTCGTGGTGTCGGGTTTGACGGATTGGGATTGCGCAAGGTGCTTTGCGGGCTGGCCTTCGCTCATCTTGGCCATGCCATATGAGCAGCCTCCGGCCGCAGCAGCCGAACCTGCCGTAAACGCGGCAATGGTCAATCCCAGGAGAAGTGACTTCATGTGTATCCTCCTTATATGGGGCCTGCGGGAATACGCAGACCTTCAATAAGGGTAACACAGAAGGGATGTCATTCAAGCCAGACGGGAAAGTGCTCGCGAAAATGTGATCAGTAAATGGCGCTGACGCTGTAGCCGGCTTCGCGAAAGGCGTTCACCAGCCCGCTTTCGTTGGGAAGGTGCAATGCGCCGACCGCGATAAATACGTTACCTGTTTCGAGATGGGGCAGCGCGCGCTCGACCATGACGGCGTTTCGGTTGACGATCAGGGACCGCTCGAAATCCTCGAACTCGTCGGCATTTCCGGTTTGCGGAGACACTATTTTTGTCAGTGGCATAATCAGGTCGATCCGCTCTTCAAGGTACAGCTCTTTCATCGTATGCATCACATCTTCCATCATGTCGCCCAGCTTCAGGGTTTCTTTCAATGACTTGAGATGGAATGCTTCCGGGAGACCTGCCATGGCTGAAAACTGTTCGCCAGCCGATTCAAGACCAATCAGCGTCTTGCCCTCGGTCTTTGCCTTCTCTGCGATCAGTGCATCGAGAACAGGGCTGCCGGTGCGCTTGGAAGCGAGTTCGCATTCGGGAAGGGCAATGGAAACTGCCACCAGCCAGGGCTGCATGATCTGTACCATGGCAAAGGGCATTCCGCGCGCCTCGGTTGCCTCCTTGAGCAGCGCCAGGCTCTCCTCATCCAGCCGGTCGGCCAGGGTGGTGCCATCGGTGTAGAGGGTCATTTCCTTGTGTTGCAAGAGGGTGGCAGAGGCCTGAGCGGGATCCAGCGCCTCGATATTTTCGACAATGATCGTTCCTGCTGCATTGAAGGCTGTCAGCTTTTCGCCTTCCAGACGCGCAATACGATCATCGGCCATGTGCATGGTGCCGAGCAGCCATGATGCTGGCAGGCCTTCCTTCTCGATTTTCCAGAAGACAGCGTCGCCATTGGTGGTTTCACCGGCCTGGGCTTCCAGGCGGGCGATCTTTTCAGGATCCTCGAGCCGGTATTTCTCGATGAGGTTGACGCCGGAACAGGTTTCACCGGACTGAGCGCCAGCCTGACTCGCCTGTACCAGAATGGCCAGGAAAGTGATAAAAAAGCCGACCATGAGTGAGCTCATGGCCGCAATGACCTTGGCTCCGTGGCGATCGACGAAGCCGGGCAAGCCTGCAAGGGTGGCATAGGTGAACATGGGCGAGTATCTACCGATCGGGAGTGGATATCGCGTTAAACCTTATGGTTAACGTGGCTGGCTGATACGACAGTTTCAAGGCGTCAGTTAGATTGCTGTCAGGCGCGGGGATGCGCATTTTCATACACATCGAGCAGGCGCTCCATGTCGACACCGGTATAGATCTGCGTGGTCGAAAGCGAGGCGTGGCCAAGCAGTTCCTGGATGGTGCGCAGGTCGCCGCCATTGGCGAGCAAATGGGTGGCGAAGGAATGGCGAAGTGCATGGGGCGTGGTGGTCTCCGGCAGGCCCAGCGCCGAGCGCAGTCTGCGGATCTGGCGCTGGATGATCTCGGCCCGCAGCGTGCCGCCCTTGGCACCGCGAAACAGGGGAGATGAGTTTTCCAGATGGAACGGGCAGAGTTCCTCATACCGGGCGACAGCATCGAGAACCACCGGCAATACCGGTACCATGCGGGTCTTGCCGCCCTTGCCGGTGACGGACATTGTCCTGGGATTGCTGCGCAAGTGGTGCGGCATCAGGGCCAATGCTTCGCCAATGCGCAGACCGCAACCGTAAAGAAGTGTGATAACGGCGACATCCCGGGCGGCGATCCATGCTTCCTCGCGCAATTGCTGACCGGGATCGGTCAATTGGATCGCCTTTGATATGCTGACCGGTTTGGGCAGGGTCCTGGGCTGCCGGGGCGAGCGGGTGGCGGAAAGGCCGGCGGAAGAGGCCAGTTGCCGGCGCTCGAGAAAACGGATGAAGGAACGGATGCCGGCAAGGCCCCGGCCCAGCGTGCGTGCGCCAACACCTTCGCGGCGGCGCTCGGCAAGGAAGCCGCGCATGTCCATCGGCCGCAGGTCGGCGAGATCGCTGATCGCGGGCGGCTGTCCGAGATAGCCGGTCATGAATTGCAGGAACTGGCGCAGATCGCGCTCATAGGCGTCCAGCGTTTTCTCCGACAGGCGGCGTTCGGATTTGAGGCTTTCCAGCCATGCCTTGCGCTGGGCAAGCAGGTCTGGAGCGGCGAAATGGAGAAAGGGTTCGTTCATGGTGCCAACCCTGCCAGAACAGGGTTAGCGAAGGGTGAAAATCGGCCGGCGCAATTGTACCGCTATCAGTTTCACCCGATTTTCTGGCCGGTCTTTGCCCAGTCGGAGAGGAAGGCTTCAAGGCCCTTGTCGGTCAGCGGGTGCTTGACCAGTGCCCTGAGCGTTGACGGGGGAACCGTCGCAACATCGGCGCCGATCATCGCGGCTTCCTTGACATGGTTTACCGTGCGGATTGATGCTGCCAGGATTTCCGTCTTGAAATCATAGTTGTCATAGATGACGCGGATTTCCTCGATCAGTTCCATGCCGTCAATCGCCATGTCATCGAGCCGGCCGATGAAGGGCGAGATGAAGCTCGCACCGGCCTTGGCGGCCAGCAGCGCCTGGTTGGCGGAAAAGCACAGCGTGACGTTGACCATGTGACCGTTTGATGTAAGGGCCTTGCATGCTTTCAGCCCGTCCATGGTGAGCGGCAGCTTGATGCAGATATTGTCGGCGATCTTTGCAAGGACCGCAGCCTCCCTCATCATGCCGTCATAGTCGGTGGCAGCAACCTCGGCGGAAACCGGCCCCTCGACTATGTCGCAGATCTCTTTCGTCACTTCGAGGATGGGGCGGCCGGATTTGAGGATCAGCGAGGGGTTGGTGGTCACCCCGTCCAGCAGGCCGGCATCATTGAGTTCACGGATATCGTTCACATCGGCAGTATCGACAAAGAATTTCATTTCGTCCTCATAACTTTTGGTCAGTCAGTGTTAGCAACAAAGGGGTGGCTGGCCGGGTGCTGCAGGCAAGGCGATGCGGCCATCATGAAACCTCGGCCCTCCTTATAGCAAAAAAATGGCGAGGTCATTACGCTGGACAACCGGGAATCGGTTATATCGCTATCGGGCCCGCATGTTTCCATCAAACAGGTCGAACGTCTCTTGCCGAATACAGTTTCCATCCTGCTGCCCATTCCCACCGAACGGCCCTATTCCTATGCCGTTCCCGAAGGCATGGAACTTGGCCGCGGTGACATCGTGCAGGTGCCATTGGGGCCGCGCGAGGTGGCTGCTGTCGTTTGGGGGGAAGACGAGGAAAAGATCGACAGCAAGAAGTTGCGCGCTGTCAGTCTGAAATTCGATTGCCCGCCCCTGAGCGAAGAGTTGATGAGTTTTGTCGACTGGGTTGCCAATTACACGCTTTCACCGCCCGGCATGGTGCTGCGCATGGTCCTCAGAGCCCCTGGCGGGCTTGATCCCCTGCCGCCCTCCATCGGCTTTCGATACAGCGGAACGGAACCTGACCGCATGACTGCGGCGCGCGGGCGGGTGCTGGAACTGGCACGCGACGGCATGGCCTGGACGAAATCCGGCCTTGCTCACGCTGCAGGTGCCAGTGCCTCGGTCATCAACGGCCTCGCCGAGCAGGGCGTCCTTGAAGAGGTCGAGATCCCGGCAGGCTCCCTGGTGCCCGCTCCCGATACCGGCCATGACAGGCCCGAACTCATGGACGAACAGATCGAGGCAGCCTCTGTGCTGGCGGAAGCTGCCGGAAAGGGTGGCTTCGGCGTCAGTCTTCTTGACGGGGTAACCGGATCGGGAAAGACGGAAGTCTATTTCGAGGCCGTGGCCAAGGCGCTGGATGCGGGCCGGCAGGCGCTGATCCTGCTGCCGGAAATCGCGCTGACGGCGAGTTTCCTCGAGCGGTTCGAAAACCGGTTCGGGGTAAAGCCCGGTGAATGGCATTCCGATATTGCGCCAAAGAAACGCGATCAGCTCTGGCGGCAGGTTGCCACGGGTGAGGTGCGTGTCGTCGCGGGTGCCCGTTCGGCACTTTTTCTGCCGTTTTGTGAACTGGGTCTTGTCGTCGTCGACGAGGAACATGATCCTGCCTACAAGCAGGAGGACCGTGTCTATTATAATGCCCGCGACATGGCGGTGGTGCGTGCAAACCTTGCCGACTGCCCGGTCATTCTTTCCTCGGCCACCCCGGCCATCGAAAGCCGGGTGAATGCCGATCGCGGTCGCTACCGATATTTGCGCATGGAGGCGCGATATGGTGCGGCCAGCCTGCCGGAACTTGCCACCATCGACATGCGCAAGCATCCGCCCAAACGCGGCGGGTTCATTTCCCCTGTGCTTCTTAAGGCCATGGAGGAGGCGCTGGGCAGGGGCGAACAATCGCTGCTTTTCCTCAACAGGCGGGGCTATGCGCCGCTTACCCTTTGCCGGGTCTGCGGCCACCGATTTCAGTGTCCCAATTGCACGACCTGGCTGGTCGAGCATCGATTCCGCCGCCAGTTGCAGTGCCATCATTGCGGCCACAGCGAACCGGTGCCGGAAGCCTGTCCCAGCTGTGGAACCCTTGACCACCTTGTTGCCTGCGGCCCCGGCGTCGAGCGCCTTGCCGAGGAAGTTGTCGAAGCCTTTCCCGATGCGCGCACCCTCATTCTTTCTTCCGACCTGATGGGCGGAGTGAAGCGATTGCGGCTTGAACTGGAGGCCATTGCAAAGGGTGAATGCGACATTGTCATCGGCACGCAGCTGGTGGCAAAGGGGCACAATTTTCCGATGATGACCTGTGTGGGAGTGGTTGATGCCGACCTTGGACTTTCCAATGGCGATCCGCGCGCTGCCGAGCGGACGTTCCAACTCCTTTCACAGGTGACGGGAAGGGCAGGGCGTGCGGGTGGGCAAAGCCATGGCTACCTGCAGACCTACCAGCCCGAGCATCCAGTAATCGATGCCATGGCAAAGGGCGACCGAGAAGCCTTTTATGAACGCGAAATTGCCGGACGACAGGCGTCGGGCCTGCCGCCTTTTGGCCGTCTTGCCGCAGTGATAATTTCAGCGGCCACCCGCGCCGAAGCGGAAGGCCATGCCCGTGCGATGCGGCGGTGTGCACCCGCGCAGGATGGAATTTCCCTGCTTGGGCCCGCCGAGGCACCAATTGCCATTGTGCGCGAGAGACACCGGTTCCGCTTGCTGGCGCATGGACGGCTCGGCATCAATCTGCAGACATGGCTCAGAAGATGGCTCGCCGCCTGCCCCAGGGAGCGGGGCAGTTTGCGGGTGCAGATCGATGTGGACCCGCAGAGCTTCCTGTAAGGGCACTACAGACCGCGTTTGCCCTTGCCATTCAGCCCGGTTCCGGCGCTCAACGGCCAGAACCTCGAAACAGAACCGCGAAAATGGCGCGAACCCGGCACCTGCCTGCCAAACAGTCGGCACTTATGCGACAATAGACTCACATTCTAATCCGTTTTGGGTAGCGTTGGTTGGTTGCGACTCCAAAACCAGTGTGCTAGGGGAAGCGCGATTGCGGGGAAACTGTTTGCCCGCAATCTTCAATACTGCGAAAAAGATCATTTCGTTCAATGACTTGCACAGATTCCGGTCGAATCCTTTCCGGAAAACGCTGAAGCTGAGTTATGCGAACTTACCGTGGGGACAATTGAAACCTTGGCTCAATCCAGCAAATCGCCTGTTTCCGGACTGACAGATCGCTATGCGGGCGCGCTGTTCGATCTCGCGCTTGCAGACAACAAGCTCAGCCCGGTGGAAAAGGATCTGGAGCGCTTCGATGCCTTGCTGAAGGGATCGGATGACCTCAGAAGCCTTGTTGAATCACCCGTTTTTACTGCTGACGACCAATTTGCCGCCGTGGATGCAATCCTGGCCAGGGCAAATATCACCGGTCTTGTCGGCAATTTCATTCGTGTCATTGCAAAGAACCGTCGCCTGTTCGCAATGCCGGAGATGCTCTCTGCCTTCCGCCGCCTTGTTGCGGACCACAAGGGTGAGACGACTGCAGAGGTTACGGTGGCCAAGGCGCTGACCGCGGCCCAGACCAAAGAACTGAAGGCAGCATTGAAAAGTGTTGTCGGCAAAGACGTTGCAATTGATGAAACCGTTGATGCATCCCTGCTCGGCGGCATGATTGTGAAGGTGGGTTCCCGCCAGATCGATACATCACTTCGCACTAAACTTTCCTCGCTCAAGCTAGCGCTCAAAGAGGTCGGATAATGGATATTCGTGCAGCGGAAATTTCCGCAATTCTCAAAGACCAGATCAAGAATTTCGGCAAGGAAGCCCAGGTTTCCGAAGTCGGTCAGGTGCTCTCCGTCGGTGACGGTATCGCCCGCGTTTACGGCCTCGACAATGTGCAGGCCGGTGAGTTGGTGGAGTTTCCTGGCGGCATTGCCGGCATGGCGCTGAACCTTGAAACCGACAATGTCGGCGTGGTTATCTTCGGCGATGACCGCGGTATTCAGGAAGGCGACACTGTCAAGCGGACAGGTTCCATCGTGGACGTTCCCGTTGGTCCCGAACTGCTCGGCCGCGTGGTCGACGCCCTCGGCAACCCGATCGACGGCAAGGGCCCGATCAAGGCGAAGAAGCGCATGCGCGTCGACGTCAAGGCGCCCGGCATCATACCGCGCAAATCGGTGCACGAACCGATGTCAACCGGCCTGAAGGCCATTGATGCGCTGATCCCTGTCGGCCGCGGCCAGCGCGAGCTCGTCATTGGCGACCGCCAGACCGGCAAGACCGCGATCATCCTCGATACCTTTCTCAACCAGAAGCCGATCCACGACAATGGCCCGGAAAACGACAAGCTGTACTGCGTCTATGTCGCTGTCGGCCAGAAGCGGTCCACTGTTGCCCAGTTCGTCAAGGTGCTCGAAGAGCGCGGTGCGCTGGAATACTCGATCATCGTTGCTGCAACCGCTTCCGATCCTGCTCCCATGCAGTATCTGGCTCCTTTTGCCGGCTGCACCATGGGTGAATATTTCCGCGACAACGGCCAGCATGCATTGATCGGCTATGACGATCTTTCCAAACAGGCTGTTGCCTACCGCCAGATGTCCCTGCTGCTGCGCCGTCCTCCGGGCCGCGAAGCCTATCCGGGCGACGTTTTCTATCTGCATTCGCGTCTTCTCGAGCGTGCAGCAAAGATGAACGAAGACAATGGCGCCGGTTCACTGACCGCCCTTCCGGTCATCGAGACCCAGGGCAACGACGTATCCGCGTTCATTCCGACCAACGTGATCTCGATCACCGATGGCCAGATCTTCCTTGAGACCGACCTGTTCTACCAGGGTATCCGCCCTGCGGTGAACGTTGGCTTGTCGGTTTCCCGCGTGGGTTCATCTGCCCAGATCAAGGCGATGAAACAGGTTGCCGGTTCGATCAAGGGCGAGTTGGCCCAGTATCGCGAGATGGCTGCATTTGCCCAGTTCGGTTCCGACCTCGACGCGGCAACCCAGCGCCTGCTGAACCGCGGCGCGCGCCTGACGGAATTGCTGAAACAGTCCCAGTTCTCTCCGCTGAGAACCGAGGAACAGGTTGCAGTGATCTATGCAGGCGTGAACGGTTATCTCGACAAACTGCCGGTTTCGAAAGTGAGCGCGTTCGAGAAGGGCCTTCTGGCCGATCTCAACAACAATCACGCCGATCTTCTGGACGCGATCCGCAAGGAACAGGCACTGACCGATCCGATCAAGGAAAAGCTGAAATCTGCCATTGAAGCCTTTTCAAAGGGCTTTGCATAAGTCGCAGCATTAGCGGAACACTTTTTCGAATACTGGAGAAACGAGCTTTATGGCTTCTCTCAAGGATCTAAAAAACAGGATCGCCTCGGTAAAGGCGACGCAGAAGATCACCAAGGCCATGAAAATGGTTGCGGCGGCGAAACTGCGTCGTGCCCAGAGCGCTGCCGAGGATGCGCGCCCCTATTCGGCCAAGATGGCAAAGGTCCTTGGCGGCCTCGCCAAGTCGATGGAAGGGCGCGATGATGCGCCGCAACTACTGGCCGGAAATGGCAAGGACCAGACCCACATGCTGGTTGTCTGCACTGCCGAGCGCGGCCTTTGCGGCGGCTTCAACTCCTCCATCGCCAGGCTTGCACGCATTCATGCGCGCCGCCTGATTGCCGATGGCAAGGATGTGAAGATCTATACTGTCGGCAAAAAGGGCTATGACGCCCTGAAGAACGAATTCGGCAGCCGAATTGTGGAGCGGGTCAATTTCCGCTCGGTTCGCTATATCGGTTTTGACGATGCTGACAGCGTTGGCAAGCGCATCATCGAAATGTTCCGCGATGGCGACTTCGATGTTTGCACGCTGTTCTATTCAGAGTTCAAGTCGGTAATCAGCCAGGTGCCAACTGCGCTTCAGCTGATCCCTGCCTCCTTCCCCGAAGGCGAGGAAGTGGGCAATGGCGCTGTGGCGGATGTTGCCTATGAGTACGAGCCGAGTGAAGAGGCAATTCTGGGTGACCTTCTGCCTCGTAATATTTCCGTGCAGGTTTTCCGCGCATTGCTGGAAAACGCTGCCTCCGAGCAGGGTGCGCGCATGTCCGCCATGGACAACGCAACGCGCAATGCCGGTGAAATGATCGACAAGCTGACGCTTTCCTACAACCGCCAGCGTCAGGCTCAGATCACCAAAGAACTGATTGAAATTATTTCGGGCGCGGAAGCGCTTTAAACCGGAGAGTGACAGATGGCAAAAGCTGCTACACCAAAAGAGCCTGCAACCAAGGCACCGGCCAGGAAGCCGGCCGCGCGCAAGACTGCTGCAGCGAAAACGACCACAGCCAGCAAATCGGCTTCTGCCGGTGAAGGCAAGGTAACCCAGGTTATCGGCGCGGTTGTCGACGTACAATTCTCTGGCAAGCTGCCAGACATTCTGAACTCGCTGGAAACCGACAATAACGGCCAGCGCCTGGTTCTTGAAGTCGCCCAGCATCTTGGCGAAAACACCGTCCGTACCATTGCAATGGACTCAACCGAAGGCCTCGTTCGCGGCCAGGCAGTCAAGGACATGGGCAACCCGATCGAAGTGCCGGTTGGCGATGAGACTCTCGGCCGCATCATGAGCGTGATCGGTGAGCCGATCGATGAAGCAGGCCCTGTCAGGACCAAGACCAAGCGCGCCATTCACCAGCCCGCTCCCGAATTCGTCGACCAGTCAACCGAAGCCGAGATCCTTGTTACGGGCATCAAGGTTGTCGACCTTCTGGCTCCTTACGCAAAAGGCGGCAAGATCGGCCTGTTCGGCGGCGCCGGCGTTGGCAAGACCGTTCTCATCCAGGAACTGATCAACAACATCGCGAAGGCGCATGGTGGTTATTCCGTGTTTGCCGGCGTGGGCGAGCGTACCCGTGAAGGCAACGACCTTTACCATGAGATGATTGAATCGGGCGTGAACAAGGATCCCAAGGAGAACAATGGTTCGACTGCCGGCTCCAAATGCGCACTCGTGTTCGGCCAGATGAACGAGCCTCCAGGCGCGCGTGCCCGCGTTGCCCTGACCGGCCTGACCATTGCCGAGCATTTCCGCGATGAAGGCCAAGACGTGCTGTTCTTCGTGGACAACATTTTCCGTTTCACCCAGGCAGGCTCCGAAGTGTCGGCGCTTCTCGGCCGTATTCCCTCAGCGGTGGGTTACCAGCCAACGCTGGGTACCGACATGGGCGCGATGCAGGAACGCATCACCACCACGAACAAGGGTTCAGTCACTTCCGTGCAGGCCGTTTACGTGCCCGCCGATGACTTGACCGACCCTGCACCGGCCTCGACCTTCGCCCACCTTGACGCGACAACCGTTCTCAACCGTTCGATCGCCGAAAAGGGTATTTATCCGGCTGTGGATCCGCTGGATTCCACCTCGCGTATTCTTGACCCGTTCGTCATTGGTGAAGAGCATTACCGTGTTGCCCGTGACGTGCAGGAAGTCCTGCAGCGCTACAAGGCCCTTCAGGACATCATCGCCATTCTCGGCATGGATGAACTGTCCGAGGAAGACAAACTGGCAGTTGCCCGTGCCCGCAAGGTAGAGCGCTTCCTGTCACAGCCATTCTTCGTGGCTGAGGTCTTCACCGGGTCACCGGGCAAGCTGGTACCGCTGGAAGACACGATCAAGGGCTTCCGCGATCTTGTCGACGGCAAGTATGACCACCTGCCGGAAGCTGCTTTCTACATGGTCGGTTCCATCGAGGAAGCCGTCGAGAAAGCACAGAGAATGGCTGCTGAAGCCGCCTGATGCGGTTGAAAGGACGATAAGAAATGGCCGAGGCCTTTACTTTCGAACTGGTATCGCCTGCCAAACTGCTCGTATCGGGTGAGGCTCATGGAGTGCTCATTCCCGGTACAGAGGGGTATTTCCAGGTATTGGCAAATCATGCCCCTTTCATGTCCACGATCATGCCCGGCGTGGTCGAGGTCTCGATGGCTGACGGCACCAACAGCAAGTTTGTCGTCTTTGGTGGTTTCGCCGATGTTTCGCCACACGGGCTAACCATCCTCGCCGAGCATGCAGTCAATGTGAAGGATGTGGACCCTGAAGATGTGGCGCGCCGCCTGAAGGATGCGCAGGAAGACGTCGCAGATGCCAAGGATGATGCAACCAGGCAGAAGGCAACGGAATATCTGGACCAGTTGACTACCCTGCAGGGTGCCATCCTGCCGGCCTGATCACGCGCAAGGTGACCTGTATACGATGCCAGAGTTCACCACGGGCCCGGGATCTCCCGGGCCCGTTGGTTTTTGGACATAACTGCCTGAAATGAATATCTGCCAGACCGTTTTGCCCATTTGCCTCTGGCGAAAGCGGCACGGCGCGGTCTAAATAGGCCAACCATGTTTTCAGCCATATCGGGGAGCTATCACGATGAAAATCAATGAAACCGTAGCAATTGTCACTGGCGGTGCATCAGGCCTGGGTGAGGCGACCGTGCGCAATTTTGTCGAGGGAGGTGCGCGCGTTGCGATCTTCGACATGAATGTGGAACGCGGTGAAATGGTCGCCAGGGAGCTGGGCGATGCTGTCATCTTTCACAAGGTGGATGTAACCAGCGAGGACGATGTGAAAGCGGGAATAGCTGCTGCCATGGATGCCTTTGGCAAGATTACCGCCAACGTCAACTGTGCTGGCATCGGCGTTGCCGCCAAGACGCTGGGCAAGGATGGGCCGCACGCTCTCGGCCTGTTCAAGAAAACGATCGACATCAACCTGACCGGCACGTTCAATGTCTTTCGACTTGCCGCCGAACAGATGGCAAAGAACGAACCCAATGAAGATGGCGAGCGCGGCGTAATCATCAATACCGCATCGGTTGCCGCCTTCGACGGCCAGAAGGGCCAGGTTGCCTATTCGGCCACCAAGGGTGCCATTGTAGGCATGACGCTGCCGGTTTCGCGTGATCTTGCCTATTACGGAATTCGGATTTGCGCCATCGCGCCGGGACTTTTCCTCACGCCGCTGTTCGAGGGTCTCGGCCAGGAAGTGGTCGATTCGCTATCGGCACAAGTCACCTTCCCCAAGCGCCTCGGCAAGCCGTCCGAATATGGAGCGCTCGCCAGAACGATTGTTGAGAGCGCTTATATGAACGGTGAGACCTTCCGCCTCGATGGTGCCATCCGGCTTCCATGAACTGATGGAAATTCAGCGCGCAGCCTCAGGCACAGCGCCACAAAGAAGGGAAGCCCGGTGAACCGGCTTCCCTTCTTTTTTGATCTCGTCTTGCCTCTCCTGGAAAAGGAGGAAACGTATCAGCCGTACCAGTTGCCCATCCGCACATCGACGGCATCTGACAGCATGTCTGCAAATGCCTGTGGATCCTGCGTGCCGTTGTCGCGGCCGCGATAATGATAGGGATAAACGACCCTGGGCTGGAATTCGGCGACCGCATCAGCCGCCGCCGCCGCATCCATTGTGAAAGGCAGGTTCATGCAGACAAAGGCAAGGTCGATATCTTCCAGCGCCCGCATTTCAGGAATATCCTCGGTGTCGCCGGAAATATAAATCCGGAAGCCGTCCACTGTCAGCACATAGCCGTTGTCGCGTCCCTGCGGGTGAAAGTTCTTGCGCTCCTCGGTCGTGTTATAGGCAGGTATGGCCTCGATGTTCATGGCATTGAAGATTGTGCTTTCACCATTGGCGATCTTCTCGGCTTTCGATGACATGCCAGGCGGCAGCATGTCGAAAACGGCCGGATTGGTAACAAGGCGGGTATTTTCTCCAACCACGGCGCTGAGTGTTTCCTCCTTGTAGTGATCGCCATGCTCATGGGTGATCAGCACGAGATCGGGGACAGGGAAGCCGGAGTAAGCGCTCGCTTCCCCGACCGGGTCCACATAGATGGTACCGGCAGGTGTTTCCAGAACAATCGAAGCGTGGCTTATCGGGTTGACGGTAACGCTACCCGAGCCGGTTTCGAATATATCGGCACTGTGGCTTGCAGCCTTTGCGACGAATGGCATCAGCGAAATTCCCCCGATGACGGCCGATGATGTAGTCAGGAACTGGCGACGTGTCTGTGGCATGCTTATTCCTCCTGTTTGACGAACAATCTCCTGTGCAATGGCGCGTAACAAATATCGCGCTACCCGCGCATTTCAACATCATGGCATAACGCGCGGCGGGGAGATTGGTTGACAGTCTGTTCAGTCGCGATGAATGTGGCCTAACCCAAAAGGCCGCGAACCATGGAGCTGTCAGCATTCACAAGGGCCTCCACCACGTCGAAATGGTGGCGGTCGGATTCCTCGACATGGGTGATGCGGGCGCCCAGGCCGTGCCATATGGCAGCCAGAAGCAGGTTCTGGCGGACAAATTCCGAGCGTTCTGCCGCTCCGACCCAGCAGCTAACCCTGGCATTTGGAACTGGTGTCAGAAGGGCGGGGCTTTCGGCCGCAGCCTCCTTGTCGGTCAACTTCAATATCTCGTTTAGCGCTAGGCAACATAGCGGTCTGAGGTCGGATATCGGAGAAATCGCCAGCGTATGGGCAATGCGCGCCTGTACCGATTTCTTCAGGGGAGTCTTGTTGCAGATCATGCGGGTTACAAGATGGCCACCTGCCGAATGGCCGGCAAGCCGGATGGGGCCCTTGATGCGGTCGGCAACGAACTCGATGGCGGCGGCGATTTCCTTCGTGATGCCGGAAATGCTTGCCTGCGGGCAAAGCGTGTAGGACGGCATGGCAACGATCCAGCCATGTTGCAGCGCTCCCTGTGCCAGATGGGACCAGTCGGTCCGGTCGAAGCGGCACCAGTATCCGCCATGGACGAAGACAAGAAGTCCTTTCGCCTCGCCATCGGGATAAAAGATATCGATTTGGTTCCGTTCGCCCCTGCCATAGGAAAGATCCAGCGAAGCACGCTCTTCCTTCAGCATTTTCCTGCGGAAAGCACTTGCCTCCCTCGGCCAGCGCTTCACAAACCCTTCGGCATCACGGATGTGATTGGCATTGGCATAGGCATCATCCCAGTCAGTGATCTGGTGAAACTGCATGGGACGGTCCTCCAATCCCGGATCAGTAATATAGCGATACAGCGTGTTTTGCCTCGGCGAAAAACAGCCAGCGTTCTGCAAACAGCCCGATGATCATGCTTACAAAGGCTGCAAGGAGCAAGGGGGTTGAAAGACCCGTCGAAAGGGCGAGGAAGCAAAGGAGGAGCGGCAGGGCCATGCCCATCACGAGCGCGATCAGGCGCAATTTGCGGGCATGCTTGCGGCCGATCTGGTGAACCATTTCACGGGTCAGATAGTTCTCGCCCGAATGGGGCTTTTCCAGCAGCCGGACCTTGCCGAGATGGCCGAGGCCGGTGGCGGTTCCCGTATCGGAATGGGTATCGGAAAAGCCGACCTTGTCGGCGCGGCTCCACCACAGGAGCTTGGTGATCCATGCAACGACAAGAGCAATGGCGGCGAGAAGACTGACCGGTATCGAGAAGACCGCTTCTGCGGTTCCCACAACCGAGGCGAGGACCAGGCCCGATGCCAGTGAAAAAGCCAGGTAGGAGAGCGGCGTCAGCGCGCTGTGCCAGTTGGGCACGGTCTTGAGCTGGGCATAGATCATGGCAGTCGCAAAGACCGTCAGGCCTGCGAGGATGGCAATGGCGTAGCCGAGCACGGCAATGCGCTCGCCGGAAAACATCCACACAAGGGCGTAGATGGCAAACAGGCCCAGTGTTGCCACTGCCAGCACGCCTTCGCGTGAAAGCCAGGAGGACTGCCATTGCGAGAAGGCCCGCCAGGCGCGTTCGGGATGACCGAGGTGGAAGGTCGAGGAGACGAGCCCCGCTGCGGTCAACCCGCCCGCAAGCAGCGATACCAGAAAGGCCGGAATGAGACCATCCGCCATTGGCCAGCCAAGGCTGATCAGGAAGACGAGGCCGAGGCCGGCGCCGGAAGTTACGGTGAAAAAGATGACAGAGACAGCAGGATGCATGATTGTTACCTCGGGGCTCAGCCCAGTTTTTCAAGTGCGCGGTCGATCCAGCCAAGCAGGCCCTCACCGGCTTTTGGTGCGAAGGTCGGGGCCAGTTCAACCTCGGTGCGTGGCTGTGTCTTGGGGCGTGGCGGCAGGTATTTGTTGACCGGCTTGGTACCCATTTCCGGCATCAGGTCATAGCCGCCGCGCTCGGCGGTCATGATCGATACGGCGGAATTGGGATCGGCAAAATCGCCGAAATGGCGGGCATTGGCCGGGCAGGTGCGCACGCATGCCGGGGTGCGGTCGATCTGGGGAATGTTCTCGTTGTAAATGCGGTCGACGCAAAGTGTGCATTTCTTCATCACATTCTCGACCGGGTCCATTTCGCGGGCACCATAGGGGCACGCCCAGGCACACAGGCCGCAGCCGATGCACTTGTCCTCTTCCACCAGGACGATACCGTCATCGGCGCGCTTGTAGCTTGCGCCGGTAGGGCAGACAGTAACGCAGGGCGCGTCCTCACAGTGCAGGCATGACTTGGGAAAATGGACGATCTGGGCCGGTGCATCAGGCGGGCTGACCTCGAAGGTATGGATACGGTTGAGCCAGGCGCCGGACGGATTGTCGCCATAGGCTTCCACATCGGCGAGCGGTGCGCCATATCCGCCGGTGTTCCATTCCTTGCAATTGACCACGCAGGCGTGGCAGCCGACGCAGATATCCAGATCGATAACGAGACCGAGTTTCCTGGGTGTTTCCTGAGCGGGGAGAAGGGTCATTTCGTCCACTCCTTGCCATATTCAAGAGTGTCACTGGCATCGGGTACGGGGTTGTTCTGGGCATCGAACTGGGGCAGCGATACCTCGTCCCCTGCCTCCGCCTTCTCGATGCGCACGCGCAGGTCAAACCAGGCAGCCTGGCCGGTAACCGGGTCCGAATTCGACCAGCGGTAACCATCGCCCTGTGCGGGCAGCAATTCGTTGATGATGTGATTGAGCAGGAAGCCGCGTGTCGATTCAGGCGCACCGGGTGATAGCGTCCAAGCCCCCTTGCGCTTGCCGATGGCGTTCCAGGTCCACAGCGTCTTTGCGTTGACCGCCTTCATGCGGGCGACGGGAACCTTGATGCGGCCATGGGCGGAGATGATCCATGCCCAGTCGCCATCTGCAAGGCCGACCTCGTCGCAGATTTCGGCAGGAACATACATCGGGTTCGAGCCGTGTATCTGGCGCAGCCATGCATTCTGGGAACCCCAGGAATGATACATGGCCGCTGGGCGCTGAGTGAGCGCATGGAGCGGGAATTCATTGGTATCGATGGCAGTGCCTTCAAAGGGCGGATACCAGTGAGGCAGGGGATCAAAGCATCGGAGGATGCGCTCACGATGGCTTTCGGGCGCCCTGGGTTCGGCTTTTCCTTCCGCGCACAGACGGAATTGCTGCATGGGCTCAAGGTAAAGCTGGAAGATGTTTTCCACTGGCCCGTCCTGCAGGCCCATCTCGATGGCAAAATCCTGCCAGGCCCTGTTGGCATGTTTGAAGTAATGCGCCTCCCTGGGGACATGGGTCTCGGAGAAGCCGCCGTTCTCGATGTAGCGGGCCAACTGGTCCGGGTTGGGTTCGCCGCGCCCGGTCTTGGTGCCGTGTTCGCCGCGCCAGCCGGCAAGCGGGCCGACGCCTGGTTTGCGCTGGTGATTGGTTATGTAATCGGCGTAGTCCCTGTACTTGGTCGAGCCATCCTCGTTCACCATGCCAGGCAGGCCAAGGCGGCCACCAAGGTCGAGCAGTACCGACTGGAAGCCACGCACATCGCGGCCTTCTTCAAGGCCGGGATCAATCACCGGCCAGCGGATGGCATCACACATCGCTTCGGGCTCGGAGATCGGCCGGTCGAGCAGCGAAATCGCGTCATGGCGTTCCAGATAAGTCGTATCGGGCAGGACCAGGTCGGAAAAGGCCACCATCTCCGAGGAATAGGCATCTGAATAGATGATCCTGGGAATGATATATTCGCCGTTCTCGTCCTTGTCCGTCAGCATTTTCATGACGCCGTCTGAATTCATGGAGGAGTTCCAGGACATGTTGGCCATATACATGAACAGGACATCAATTCCGTAGGGGTCTCTGGCATGGGCGTTGGAAATCACCATGTGCATCAGGCCGTGGGCCGACATTGGCGCGTCCCATGAAAAAGCCTTGTCGATGCGCTGGGGCGAGCCGTCGGCATTGATCAGGAGATCGGCGGGAGAACGCAGAAAGCCGAGATGGGGTCCGGGCAGGGGCTGGTTCGGCTTGTTGCCGGAATGGGGCTTTGGCTGCGCACTGACAGGACGCGGATAGGGCGGCTTGAAACGGAAACCGCCGGGGCAGTCGATCGAGCCCATCAGGATTTGCAGCAGGTGGATGGACCGGCAGGTCTGGAAACCGTTCGAATGGGCCGAAATGCCGCGCATGGCATGGAAGGATACCGGGCGGCCGATCATCCTGTCGTGCTTCTCGCCCTTGAGGTCGGTCCAGGGCTGCTCGACCACGATCTCGCGCTCGAAGGCAGCTTCGGCGATTTCCGCCGCGAGCCGCCTGATCTGGGCAGCAGGAACGCCGGTGGTCTCCTCGACATTTTCAGGCGCATATTCCGGCGAGAGGTATTTTTCTGCCAGCAGCTGGAAAGCAGGGCGGGCGGCAGGCTTGCCACGGCCGAGCTTTACTTCGCCGGTCAGGGCAGGTTTGACGCCCTTTGTGTTGCAGGCAACCGGCTTGCCGCTCTTGCGGTCGATGACAAGGGCATTGCCATCCGTGTCGCGCGCGAACAGGCCATGGTCGCTGCCGCCAGCATTGTCGATCACCAGCCAGGGCGCATTGGTATAGCGGATCAGGTAATCGAGATCGACGCGGCCGGCCTTCAGCAGTTCATGGACCATGGACAGCACGAACAGCCCGTCCGTTCCCGGCGTGATCGCCACCCATTCATCGGCAATCGCATTGTAGCCGGTGCGGACAGGGTTGACGCCGACGATCTTCTTGCCGCGAGCCTTCAGTTTTGAAAGGCCGAGTTTTATCGGGTTGGAATCGTGGTCTTCCGCGACGCCAAAGATCATGAAGAATTCCGACTTCGCCCAGTCGGGGGCGCCGAATTCCCAGAAGGCGCCACCAAAGGTGTAAATGCCGCCGGCGGCCATATTGACAGAGCAGAATCCGCCATGGGCAGCGAAATTGGGCGTGCCGAATTGCTGCGCCCACCAGCCTGTCAGCGACTGGCTCTGGTCACGGCCGGTAAAGAAAGCCAGCTTTTTGGGATCGGTCTTTCGTACATTGTTGAGCCAGGTCGTGGCGATTTCGAGCGCCTCGTCCCATTCGATTTCCTCGAATTTTCCCTCGCCGCGTTCGCCAACCCGCTTGAGCGGTTTTTTCAGCCGTGCGGGGGAATAGTGCTGCATTATGCCGGCAGAACCCTTGGCGCAGAGCACACCCTTGTTGATCGGATGGTCACGGTTGCCTTCGATATAGCGGATCTTCGGCTTGCCATCGGCGCCTTTGCGCAGATGGACATTGATGCCGCAACGGCAGGCGCACATGTAGCAGGTGGTTCTGCGTATTTCATCGGAAACGCGGGGAGAGGGTTCAGCTCGTTTCGATGGCACAGCCATGCAAGTCTCCAGGATGGACAAAGGGTGAGTTTATCAAGCTTTAGCAAGGTTGTAGCGCGAACCGGCAGCGCCACACCATAACGGTTGTTGGGGCCAATTCCAACGAGATGGGACAACCAGTATCATTATTTGCCTTTTGGCGTTTTTTGAACTCCGATTTGCTGATAGCTATGGGCAAACCAAACCCAGATCGAGGGAATCGAACCATGTCACAGATCGAACGCAATCTTGAGGCCGCAGGCATTGTCCTGCCTGAAGCACCCGCCCCGGTAGCCGCCTATGTCGGCTATGTGCTGCAGGGTGACTTTGTCTTTGTTTCAGGCCAGCTTCCCTTTGTCGACGGGAAACTGATGGCAACGGGCCTTCTCGGCCGTGATGTCGATGAGGCAACTGCGGCGGCTGCCGCGCGCCAGTGTGCGATCAACCTCCTGGCCCAGATGAAGGCTGCCTGTGGCGGCGATCTCGAGCGCATCACCCGCTGCATAAAGCTGGGCGGGTTCGTGGCCTCGACGCCCGACTTTACCGCTCACCCGGCTGTGGTCAATGGCGCTTCGCAATTGATGGCTGAGATCCTCGGCGAACGCGGCCAGCATGCGCGTGCGGCTGTCGGCGTTGCCGCCCTGCCGCTCAATGCCTGTGTCGAGGTTGAGGGCATTTTCGCCATTCGCTGACAGCAGGCAGGTTCAGCGGAAAGAGGGCTTGGCCTTTGCCTTCAGGGCCTTGGCTGATTTCCCGGCTTTGGCAGCGCCTTTCGGCATTGGATCGGCCTTGACGCGCTGGCGCTGGCGGCCGAGGCCCGCAATCTCGAGTTCCATCACGTCGCCTTCGCGCAAATAGCGCGGGCGCTTCATGCCCAAGGCAACGCCCGGGGGCGTGCCGGTGGAGATCACATCGCCCGGATGCAGCGTCATGAGCTGCGACAGGTGCGAGATGATCTCGGCAACGGAAAAGATCATGGTGCTGGTATTGCCGGTCTGGCGGCGCTTGCCGTTTACGCTCAGCGCCATGTCGAGGTCCTGCGGGTTGGCGATCTCGTCCCTTGTCACCAGCCATGGCCCGATCGGGCCGAACGTGTCGCAGGATTTTCCCTTGGTCCATTGCCCGGTGAGCGCGGTCTGGAAATGGCGCTCGGAAACATCATTGGCGATGGTGTAACCGGCGACATATTTCAGCGCATCTGCGGCTTCGACATATTTGCACTTGCGACCGATAATGACGGCCAGTTCGATCTCCCAGTCCGTATGGGTGGAGCCGCGTGGCAGGCAGACCGTATCATCAGGCCCGATAACGGCGGAAGTCGCCTTTTGAAACAGGATAGGGTGTTCGGGTATGGCGGCGCCCGTTTCGGCGGCATGGTCGGAGTAGTTAAGACCAATGCACAGGAACTTGCCGATCCCCGCGACGCACGGCCCGATGCGCGGACGTCCCTTTACCAGTGGCAACGCTTCTGCATCGAGGTTCTTCAATGCGTTGAGCGAACTGTCTGAAAGAATGTCGCCGCCGAGATCACTGATCACTGTGGACAGGTCGCGGATCTTTCCCTGTGCATCCAGCATGCCCGGCTTTTCGACCCCGGCCTTCCCGTATCGCAGAAGCTTCATGTTTTTCCCCGAAAATGACCGCCACAAATCCGGCAGTGCCTTTGACAAGGCTTCTTGCCTGTTCTTTGGTCGCAAGGTCAATACTGCAAACCGGCTGACAATGCCGGGTGAGGAGGACAGGTGATATGAGCTTGCCGCGGATTGCCTTTCTGGGCACAGGGCTGATGGGCGCGCCGATGGTGCGAAATCTTCTCAAGGCCGGTTATGAGGTTCAGGCGTGGAACCGCACCCGCGAAAAGGCCGAGCCGCTGGCCGGGGACGGGGCCAGGGTCTGCGACAGTGCCCATGAAGCGGTGGGTGGTGCGGGTTTCGTGATCACCATGCTCAGCGACGGAACCGCGGTCGAAGACCTCATCCTGCACCAGAATGTGGCAGGCTCCATGCAGGCGGGTGCCATCGTGATCGACATGAGTTCGATCCGGCCGCGCGAGGCGCGCAGGCACGGCGAACAATTGGCGGCATTGGGGTTTCACCAGTTGGACGCACCTGTATCTGGCGGAACAAGGGGTGCAGAGGAGGCGAGCCTTGCCATCATGGCGGGCGGCGACGCTGCCGTCTTCGATGCAGCAAGGCCGGCCCTCGCGGCAATGGGCCGCCCGGTCCTGGTGGGACCGACTGGTGCCGGCCAACTGGCCAAGCTCGCCAACCAGGCAATTGTCGCGGTGACGATCGGGGTCGTTGCCGAGGCGATGCTGCTGGCCGAGAAAGGTGGCGCCAATCCTGAAGCCGTTCGCATGGCCTTGAGGGGCGGGTTTGCCGATTCGATCATTCTCCAGCAGCATGGCCAGCGCATGACCACCGGAAACTTCGTGCCCGGTGGCAAGAGCGCGATCCAGCTCAAGGATATTAACAATGCGCTGGAAGAGGCGCGCGCCAACGGGCTTGAACTTCCGCTCTGCGAACAGATGCAGAAGCGCTTCCGCCATCTCGTTGAAATGATGGAAGGCGGAGGGCTCGACCATTCGGGAATCTATCTCGAACTGCTCGAACGCAACGGGCTTGGCTGAGGGGGTGGTGGGTTGAGATGGTGATCCCGAGAGGACTCGAACCTCTTACCTCAAGATTAGGAATCTTGCGCTCTATCCTGATGAGCTACGGGACCAACAGGGATGCTTTTAGCCAGCAAAGCCGCGAATTTCAAACACGGATTTGGTGGGGGCAGGCATAAAATGCGGGATGCGTTTTGACGAGGTGGCAAAGGGGCCAAGTTGGACCAAACACTCGCTTAAACTAAGCTGCAATCTGTCCAAAAACTCATGGCGACGGACACACCCGGCGCAGACTGGGTGCAGTACTTACATGCGGCAGGTAGCGGACTTTTGACGAAGATTGAAATTATGTTCGATTTGCTGATCATTCAATTTGGTCAGGTAAATTGAACCGATGAGAGTTTCACTTCACAAAGCAATGTCCAAAATCTCTTATCCAGTTAACAGGTCTTTCATTTGCTTACAGAATTTGCCCAGTAGCGGATTGAGTCGGCAAGGCTGTATTCGGGCTTGAAACCGAATTCCCTTTCGGCACGTTCGGTTGCAGAGGGCGCAGGCCGGATAAACGGAAAACCTGCAAATCCCGAACTTGGCTCAATAGGAATCTCGAGGTCCAGATCGCCTATTTCCGTGCGAAACGTTTCCAGGAACTGGTCAAACGAAACAGCCGGAGCAGCGGCGATGTTGTATACACCCGTTGCCGGGTTATCCGCATCGAGCGCGGCAATGATTGCCCTGGCGCAATCGCGTGCGTCGATAAACTCTTCAGTTCCCGCCCAGGTAAGCAGAGGATCATTCAATATGGCCTTGCCGTGCGGCTGCGAGGCATCAACGAGGCGCTTCAGCAGCCTTCCGGGGACACTGGACGGATTTGCAATATCGCCTCCCAGTACCGCGGCAAACCGGAGTGATACGGTACTCACGCCATAGGCATCACGGTAGTGAAGGCAGAGTTGTTCGGAAGCCAGCTTCGTGATGGCATAGAGGCTCGCCGGGCGTTGCGACAACAGTCTCAGAGGCACGTCTTCGTCTATCGGTTCTGACGGTAGGCTGCCGAATCCGGAATACAGCACTGTTGTCGAGCTTGCATTCACAACGCGCCGCGAGTCGTGTTTTCTCGCAAGTTCGAGGATGTTGACCATGCCCTGGAAGTTCACATGCAGCCCGCTTCGGGGATCGGCGCGCATTCCCGATGACAGGACCGCTGCGGTGTGAATGATCTCCCGGACTTTGCGTTTACTGACCAAATCATCCAGAGCGCGATAGTCCAGACAGTCGCAATGGCAGTATTCCACGCTGTCAGCCAGTTCCGGAGCGGTATCCCGGATGTCGCAAATAACCACGTCCCGACCAGACGCCGCAAGCAGGTTGGCCGCAAGCGATCCGATCAGGCCTGCGCCTGTGACAAGAAC
>CAZIPH010000021.1:0-51657 GCA_964541115.1 uncultured Salaquimonas sp. | reverse complement strand
GAACCGCGGAAATGCTCGGAAACATCCTGCATTTCAATCGGGTTGCGCAGGTCCGGCTTGTCGGAACCGTATTTGCGGATCGCATCATCATAGGCGATGCGGCGGAATTCCTGCGTCACCGGCTTGCCGTTGGCGAAAGCCTCGAACACTTCGCGCAAAACCGGCTCCATTGTGCCCAGAATATCGTCCTGCTCGACAAAGCTCATTTCAAGGTCAAGCTGGTAGAACTCGCCCGGCAGGCGGTCGGCACGCGGGTCCTCGTCGCGGAAACAGGGCGCAATCTGGAAATAGCGGTCGAAGCCCGACATCATGATCAGCTGCTTGTACTGCTGTGGTGCCTGGGGCAGCGCATAGAACTTGCCGTGGTGAATGCGGCTTGGCACAAGGAAGTCGCGCGCACCCTCGGGCGAGGACGCGGTGAGGATCGGCGTTGAAAATTCGGTGAAACCGGCCGCAGCCATTCGGGCGCGCATGTCCGCGATGATCCGCGTACGCTGCATGATGTTCCTGTGCAGCGTTTCGCGCCGCAGGTCGAGGAAGCGGTATTTCAGTCGGGTGTCCTCGGGATAGTCAGGTTCACCAAAAACCGGCAATGGCAGTTCGGCCGCTTTCGACAGGATTTCGATGTCGCGGGCAAAAACCTCGATCTCGCCGGTGGGGAGGTTTGCGTTCACGGTTTCCGCCGAGCGCGCCTTTACCTCGCCGTCAATGCGGATGACCCATTCCGAGCGGACCATTTCGGCAATCGAAAAGGCTGCAGAATCAGGATCGGCCACAACCTGTGTGATGCCGTAGTGGTCGCGCAGATCGATAAACAGCACGCCGCCATGGTCGCGGACGCGATTTACCCAACCGGACAGGCGGATGGTCTTGCCTTCATCGGACTTGCGAAGTTCGTCACAGCGATGGCTGCGGTAGCGGTGCATGGTCATATCAAACTCGATGGTGTTCTTGGTCGAAGCCGGGAAATCCCGGAAATTTGGCTGGCTGGACACGAATGAATCGCCGAACATGCCTCATTGAAGATTTGCAGCGGACAAACACCCTTCCCCCCTTCCTTGTCAAGGTTTGTTGTTGTTGCGTGGCAGCTGCGGCAAGGCAACAAAGTGTTGGCAACGCCCGATGCTGTCGCAACGAACACTTGCGAACTTGCGCGGCGCGCATAGGGTTGCGAAAACAGTTCGCGGATTCCCCTCTTGCCTGCAATTCGTCCCCTTATTCCCCTGCTTGTTGCTGTCGGGATACTGCTCGCCGGCAACGGGATGCAGGGAACGCTGATCGCCGTACGCGGGTCGCAGGAAGGGTTTTCCACCGCGTTGATCGGCTTGATCGGCGCAGGCTATTTTGCCGGCTTCATGGCGGGGTGTTTCGTGATCTCGCCGCTGTTGCGCTCGGTCGGCCATATCCGCGCATTTTCTGCCCTGGCTGCGATCGCCGCATCTGCCACGCTGCTACTTTACATGATCGTTGATCCGTGGGCCTGGCTGATACTGCGCTTTATCCTGGGCCTGTGTTTCGCGTCGCTGTTTGCGACCATTGAGAGCTGGATCAATTCGCGCGTGACAAATGCCAATCGGGGCAAGGTGCTTTCGATCTACAGGCTGGTGGATCTGTTTGCCGTCATCGGCAGCCAGTTTCTCATTCCCTTCTTTGGCGCCTCCGGTTTCGAGGTGTTCGGCATCATGGTGATCATGATCACCCTCTCGCTGGTGCCTATCTCGCTTGCCGACCGTTCCAATCCGCGCGCACCATCCGAGTTCAGGTTCGATGTGGGGTTTCTGTGGCGGCTCTCGCCGCTTGCCTGTATCGGCTGTATTGCGATCGGCCTTACCGGGGCTGCCTTCCGGATCATCGGTCCGGTCTATGCGCAGTCATTGGGCATGTCGGTTGCAGCAGTCGCTACATTCATGAGCGCCGGCATTTTCGGCGGCACCATCCTGCAATATCCGCTCGGCTGGGTGTCAGACCGTTTTGACCGCCGTGTGGCTCTGATCATTGCTTCGGCAGGTGCCGTGCTGGCAGGTATTTTCCTGATCGTTTTGGCCGGCACCGATGCAAACCTGAATTATCTGGGCATTTTCCTGTTCGGCTGCTTTGCACTGCCGCTCTATTCCCTATCCGCGGCCCATGCAAACGACTTCGCCCAGGGCGACAATTACATATTGATATCTGCAGGCATGCTGTTTTTCTGGTCGGTCGGGGCGATCAGCGGCCCTGTGGTTGCCTCTGCCCTGATGCAGTTCTACGGGCCAAGCGCGCTTTTCGTGTTCACCAGCATAGTTCATGCCGCACTGGTCGCTGTCACCCTTTGGCGAATGACCGTTCGCCCGAGTGTTCCCCGCGAACGCAAGAGCACATTTGTCGGTCTTCTGCGCACCTCGCCCATCATGATGAAGCTGACTCGCAGGAAGCATTGAGCATGTTCCCTGCAAGCCGGGCGTTTATTGGTTGTTTTCCACACCGAAACTGGCGCGTTGCAAATATGGTGGCGATATGTTCATAGTCACTGCTGAGCCGGTTTCCCGGCAGCCCGATGAAGGTAAACCATGCATATAATTACGAAAACCGAAGAACTGCGCACCGCCTGCGAACATCTTTCCCAAGCACAATTCGTAACTGTAGATACCGAGTTCCTGAGGGAGTCCACCTTCTGGCCCGAGCTCTGCCTTATCCAGTGTGCCACGCCCGGGAACAATGGCGGTGATGCTTACGTCATAGACCCGCTGGCCAACGGGATTGACCTCCAACCCTTTTTTGACCTGATGGCAGATGAAGGCGTTGTAAAAGTATTTCACGCAGCGCGTCAGGACATCGAGATCATCTACAAGCTGGGCGGCCTGATTCCCCATCCCGTGTTCGATACGCAGGTCGCCGCCATGGTGTGCGGGTATGGCGACAGCATTTCCTACGATCAGTTGGTATTCAAGATCACCGGCATCCATGTCGACAAGTCGTCGCGTTTCACCGACTGGAAACGTCGTCCCCTTTCCGAGAAGCAGCTGGATTACGCCATTGCCGATGTGACCCATCTGCGCTCTGTCTATCAGAAACTGCATTCCAATCTGGAAGAGCAGAACCGAAGCACGTGGGTGGAAGAGGAAATGGATATCCTGACTTCGAGGGATACCTATGACATGCCACCAGAAAATGCCTGGCAGCGCCTCAAACTACGGGTGCGCAAGCCGCGCGACCTGATGATGCTCAAAAAGCTGGCCGAATGGCGCGAGCGCGAGGCACAGGCAAATGACGTGCCGCGCGGCCGGATTCTCAAGGACGAGGCGATCTACGAGATTTCCGGCAATCTTCCCCGCAGCATGGAAGACCTCGAACGCTATCGCGGCCTTGCCAGGGGTTTCGACAAAAACCGCTGGGGCAATGCCCTGTTGGCCTTGTCAGAAGAAGTCATGGCAATGCCGAAAGAGAAGTTGCCGACCCTGCCAAAGCAGAAGCAGACACCTGAAGGCTGCACTGCGGCGACCGAGATGCTGAAATTGCTGCTCAAACTTGTCAGCGAACAGGCAGGCGTCGCGCCCCGCATCATCTCGACAGTGGATGAACTTGAAAAGATTGCCGCTGACGATGATGCCGATGTGCTTGCACTGAAAGGCTGGCGGCGAGAGGTATTTGGCGAGCGAGCGCTCAAGCTCAAGCATGGCGAACTTGCAATCTCCTACCAGAACCGCAAGGTCGTGATGGTCAATCTGACAAATCCGGGGACCGCGCTGGCCGCTGAATAACGCCTAGCCTTTTACCACCAGTTCAAACTCCGCATCCAGTTCCTTGCCCAATTGGCGGAGTCGCTCGTCGGGCCGCTCGCCGATCAGGTCGGCGTGGATTTGCGGCACGACAAAAGCATAGGCTTTCTCACCGGTCTTTTCGAGCTTCAGGGCGGGCAACACGCCCGGTGTCGATGCTGAAAACAGGTAGAGAACCCTGAACAGGCCCGCCAGCGCCCTCGCCCGCATGCGGGCGTCAGCAGACGCCAGCGAGGCAATTGCGGGTTCACCAACCTTTGACGAAAGGCCCTGGTAGCGATGATAACTCGCCATCGCCAGGTAGGCCCTGCCCTCATGGGTGATCGAGACGAAGCCTGCATTGGAAATTACTTCCATTGCCTGTTGCGCGCGGAAGTCGGGATGGGCGCGCCAGCCGATATCAGCCAGGTAACAGGCCGCTATGCGATAGCGACGGAGATCTGCGGTTTCGGATATTCCAAACGTTTTGAAGGCCATGCCGGTCCACTCGGCAAGTTCAACGCAATGGTCCGGCGAGCGCGCACGCAGTATTGAAAGATCCCGTGCGGCAACCAGCAGCGAGTCCTTGTCCTGCTCGACCTTCTTCAGGCGCGAATACAGGAACCCTTCCCTTACGCCGAGGGAAGAAAAGGCGATCCTGTCCGGTTGATATGCGGCAATGAATTCACGCAGGACAACAGCACCATACGGGAGGAGTTCGCGCCGGTTCCTGGAAACCGCATTGACACCGAGAAAATCATCCATGCCCTCATTGATGACCTTGCCGCAGAAGGTGCTCATTTCGCTGGCGCCAACTTCATATTCGTGGACCGATGGCATGGGATAGCGCTGGTTGGCGATATGCAACTTGCCCAGCGAGCGCCATGTTCCACCAACCGCAAAAAACGTCCGGCTGCCCGGCGTTGCAGTGGCGGGCCAGGTGATCAACGTATCGCGCAAATGTTCGCGGGAAATTTTGCGGGCGCGTCCCAGATCCTCATCTGCCAATTCGCGAAGCTGCAAGCCGCCCAGCGGCAGTGAAATACCAGCCTCTACATCGCCATTGATGCCGATGAGTTCCAATGAGCCGCCGCCAAGATCGCCAACAATCCCCACCGGATCCCGGAAGCCTGCGCGAATGCCGAGGGCCGCGTAATGTGCCTCCATCTCACCGGTCAGCACTTCCACATCGCAATCAGTCAACTCGCGAACACGCCTGATGAATTCCGGCCCGTTGGAGGCATCGCGGGCCGCAGCGGTTGCCACTATGTGTACTTCGCCCACATGTGTCTGATCCTGCAGGGCGACGAACCGGCGGATCGCCCGCAACGCCCGTTCGACTGCGAGCTCGTTGAGCTTGCCCGATGCGACAAGCCCCTCACCCAGGCCGCACAATATCTTTTCGTTGAACAGCACTGCCGGTGCCCGGGTCAGGCCTTCATAAATGACCTGGCGAACCGAGTTCGAGCCGATATCGATCACTGCCACTGGAACGCGCTGTTTCAGCCTTCCCTGGCCAAGTTCGAGTTCCTTGCCGACCCTATTGGAAGAATTGTTCCGAGAAACTTTTCGGAGCGTCATCTTTAAGTGAATCCCCCCGCCCCGACAAACTCGGATTGGTCATGAAGTAGCGCTGGGCGCTGAATGACCCTGTTTCCTTGTCCGGAACGATCCGGCGCGATGTCCCGTCGCCCAGTATTTCCCAGCTTTGTTCATTATCCATCAGATTCGCAACCATGATCTGGTCGAGCACCTGACGCTGAACGGTTTCATGGGTCAGCTTGACCATAACCTCAACCCTGCGGTCAAGGTTTCTTGGCATCAAATCTGCTGATCCAATGTAGACAATAGCCTTGTCCGAAGGCAGCCCGCTGCCATTACCGAAGCAAAGGATGCGGCTATGCTCCAGAAACCTGCCTACAATCGACTTTACACGGATATTTTCGGACAATCCTTTTACCTGTGGACGAAGGCAGCAAATCCCGCGAATGACCAGTTCGATCTTCACCCCTTCCTGGCTGGCCCGGTACAGGGCATCAATAATTACCGGATCAACCAGCGAGTTCATCTTCGCCCAGATCTGGGCACGCCGTCCGGCCCTGGCATGTTCGATCTCTTCATTGATGTGGCGCAGAATCCGCGCCTTGAGGAAATTCGGGGAAATGGCAAGGGTCTGCAACTCGTCAGGTTGAGCATAACCGGTCAGGTAATTGAAGACATGTGCCACGTCCCTTGCGATCTGCGGGTTGGCTGTGAAGTATGAAAGGTCGGTGTATATCCTCGCGGTGATCGGATGATAGTTGCCGGTGCCGATATGAACATAGTTGACGAGCTTGCCATCCTCGCGGCGGACCACCTGGCTGAGTTTTGAGTGGGTCTTCCAGTCAACGAAACCAAAGACAACCTGGACCCCGGCCCGTTCAAGATCGCGTGCCCAGCGGATATTGGCTTCCTCGTCGAAGCGGGCCTTGAGTTCCACAAGCGCTGTTACAGACTTGCCTTGTTCTGCAGCTTCGATGAGGGCAGCGACAATGGGTGAATCATTGGACGTGCGATAGAGCGTCTGCTTGATGGCAACGACATTGGGATCGTTGGCGGCCTGGCGAATATATTGCACGACCACGTCGAAAGATTCGTAAGGATGATGGATCACCATGTCCTTCTGGCGTATGGCAGCAAAGCAATCGCCATTCATTTCACGGACCCTTTCGGGATAGCGCGGAATATACGGGACGAATTTCAGTTCGGGGCGTTCAAGCGACACGATTTCAGAAAGGTTGTGCAGGGCCAGCATGCCATCAAGCGATGCCACCTGTGTACTTTCCGATTCCAGTTCATCCCGGACGAACTGGACGAGGCTTTCAGGCATTTCAGAATCGAACTCGAGGCGGATGACCGAACCCCTGCGACGGCGCTTGAGCGCTGTCTCGAAGGTCCGCACGATGTCCTCGGCCTCTTCCTCGAGTTCGATATCGGAATCGCGTATGACGCGGAAGTTGCCGGAGCCTACCACCGCATAGCCGGGGAAAAGCTTGTCGATGAACTTTCCAACCACCTCTTCCATCGAGACAAAAACAATCTTTCCATCGCGGCGGGCGGGCAGAAGCACAAACCGGTTGATACCGTGCGGCAGGCGCAGCAGTGCCTGCATGCTGGCGCCATCGCGCTGGCTCTTGAGTTCGAAAACCAGGGCACTGCCAAGGTTCGGAATAAACGGGAACGGATGAGCCGGGTCGATGGAAAGCGGCGTCAATACCGGGAATATCGCCTCCATGAAGTGCTCGTCGAGCCATTCATTATCTGCCTTGCCCAGTTCACGCGGATGGGCAACGATGATCTGCTCCCGCTCGAGCTCGCTATCGAGCTGGTTCCAGACAGATTGCTGATCGCGCTGCAATTTTGCCACGGCTTCATTGACCGCGGTCAACTGTTCGCGCGGTGTCAACCCGTCGGCAGAACGTGTATCAACGCCCTGACGCACCTGGTTGATGAGACCGGCGACGCGGACCATCATGAACTCATCAAGGTTGTTGGCGGAAATCGACAGGAACCGCACGCGCTCTAGCAGCGGATTATTCGTGTTTTCCGCCTCTTCCAGAACCCTGCGGTTGAATCCCAGCCAGGACAGTTCCCGGTTGATGAAACGGCCGGGGTCACCGCCTTCTACCGGCACAGCATCGGGCGCGGAAGGAGTGGTTTCTGCCGTCTTGGCGGCGGCATGGTTCGCACTTGCTGGGTTGGTCTCAGAGTTTTCCATTTTCATAACTTAACGGTTTGGCCTGTGTTTGTCCGGGTCGATCATCAACTTCTTTAACGACGTTACAGTGACGAATTGACATGCTTTGCGACATCACTACTGGTCCAGCGCCTTCAAGGCATCGGCGGCCAGCGAACGGTTGATCTTGCGGCGCTGGGCAAGCGCCTGACTGTCCATCCACTCAACAAGGCGAGTAGCTGTTTGCATCGAACGTTCCATGCGGGAAACAAGAAATGTAACCAATGAGGAACTGACTTCCAGTTGCCGGTCGGAAAAGAGCTTCACGATAATGCCCGTGAGCAGCGCGTCATCGGGTTCATGCAACTCCACGATATGGGCAAGTTTCAGGCGCGAGGCGAGGTCAGGCAGCCTCACATTCCAGGCCGAGGGAAACTCACGGCTGGTCATGAAGAGATAATTGCCGGAGGCGCGCGCCCTGTTGAAAGCGTGAAACAGCGCGGTTTCATCGAACCTGCCGCCTTCGACATCCTCCAGCACCAGTGAACCATCGGCTCCTGCATCTTCAAGACCGGCAAGGTCTGTCATCGACAGGAGTTGGGCCCCTGCATTCTGCGCCCAGATTCTGGCAATATGGGTTTTTCCAGAGCCAACCGGACCGGCTAGCACAACCGTATTTGATGGCCAGTCGGGCCAGCGGTCCACAAGATCGAGAGCAAGCTGGTTCGCCGGGCTCTCCAGAAAGTCCTCGCGCGAAAGCGCTGGCTCAACAGGAAGGGCAAGCGGTATCTGCCTTCCGTCGGCCTTTCGGCGCAGCTTGCCACTTCCTGACGACATGGGTCTCATTTCTCGGCCCGGTCACCATCATCGGAGAACTGGCCCGTGTGGTAAAGATCGCTTTCCAGATACTGGCCGATGGCAAATCGCACAATGACCCCGACCGCTGCAGCGGCCGGAACGGCGATCAGCATACCGACAAACCCGAAAAGCGAACCGAAAGCAAACAGTGCAAACATCAGCCATACAGGATGAAGCCCGACACTTTCGCCTACCATTTTCGGTTGCAGGATATTGCCCTCGAGGAACTGGCCAAAGGCAAAAATCGCCACGATCATGGCGATGGAGATATAATCGGGCCAAAACTGGACCAGAGCAACGCCTACAGCCAGTACAAGGCCGGTCAGCGAGCCGACATAGGGAATGAAGGAAATCAGGCCTGCGATCAAGCCGATCAGCAGGCCGAAATTCAGCCCGGCAATGGTCAGCGAAATTCCGTAGAAAAGACCCAGGACCAGGCAAAGACTGCCCTGGCCGCGAACAAATCCGGCGACCGCAGTATTGATGTCATCGAAAATCTGGCGGATGACAGGCTGGTGCTTGCGTGGCAGCCAGCCATCGATCTTCGCGACCATCTTGTCCCAGTCATAGAGCATGTAAAAAGCCACCACCGGGGTAACGACCAGCAGCGAAACGATGTTCAGCAGCGACTTGCCCGATGCCCATATCTGGCTGAGGACGCTGGAGACGAACCCCGATCCCTGCTTGATGATCTCGTTCATGTTGTCCTGAAGGGTCCGCCCCTCAATACCGATCAGGTTGCGCAGCCAGTCACTCTCGGTAGAAGCGATCAGTGCTTGCAGGCGGCTGACCAACTCCGGAAGGCGTTCGATGAAACTGCTCAACTGGGACGCCAGAACAGGAATGACGATCATCAGCGCAAGTATGAAGAAAACCAGGAAGGACGCAGTAATGATGATGGTGGCCATCAGGCGTGACAGGCCCCATCGTTCAAACATATCGGCTACGGGGTCAAGGAAATAGGCCAGTGCCATTCCGGCAACGAAGGGCAGCAGGATGTCGGTGAACAACCATACAAATGCCAGGAAAATTACGAAAGTTATCAGCCAGAAGACAATCTGGCGGCGTACTTCCGATGCAGTGTGATCACTCATGACGCGTTTCCCGTAGCCCGGACCGTAAGCCTGGATACGAATCCGTGGCCCTGTCTTGTCTGCGTAACTGTTTATCGGTTGCAAAACCTTGCTGCAAGCATGTGACTGACGCAGGCCAACAACGCGCAGGGCGCTTTACCTGTGTTATTAGTTGACTTCGCCGCTGGCGCTGACACTTGCATGTTGGTAAGAGGCGCACTGGCGCGCTTTGGACTTGCAGGCGCAAGTGGCAGAAGGCAAATCGGGGGCAACAGCCCAAAGAATACCGGCAGGAATGGCCAAGAGGAAAACACGTAATATGGCTTCAGGAGAGAACCAGGACACGCCGATGACCTATGCGCAGGCCGGAGTGGATATTGACGCCGGAAATGCGTTGGTGGACAGGATCAAGCCTGCCGTTCGCTCCACGCGAAGGCCGGGCGCCGATGGCGAGATTGGCGGGTTCGGCGGACTGTTCGACCTGAAAGCCGCAGGGTTCAACGATCCGGTACTTGTGGCTGCCAATGATGGAGTCGGCACCAAGCTGAAAGTTGCCATTGAGGCTGGCAGGCATGATACCGTCGGCATTGATCTGGTGGCCATGTGTGTCAACGATCTTGTCGTCCAGGGGGCCGAGCCCTTGTTTTTCCTTGATTATTTTGCGACCGGCAAGCTGGACATCGATGCTGCAACCAGCGTTGTCGAAGGGATTGCGGAAGGTTGCCGTCAGGCCGGATGCGCGCTGATCGGCGGAGAGACTGCGGAGATGCCGGGCATGTATGCGGCGGGCGATTATGACCTTGCCGGCTTTGCCGTCGGCGCTGCCGAGCGGGGCAGCCTGCTGCCATCAGGCGACTTAAGGGAGGGCGATGTGATCATCGGGCTTGCATCGTCTGGCGTTCATTCGAACGGCTATTCTCTCGTGCGCCGACTCGTCGAGAAATCAGGGCTGAGCTGGGATGATCATCCGCCCTTTGCGCCCGACCGCACCCTTGGCGAGGCACTGCTCGAACCCACCCGCATCTATGTCAAGCCGCTCTTGGCAACCATTCGCGAGACCGGCGCAATCAAGGCCATGGCACACATTACAGGCGGCGGGTTTACGGAAAACATACCGCGTGTCCTTCCCGATACGCTGGCCGCACAGATCGATCTCGACACGCTCGATATGCTGCCGGTTTTCCAATGGCTGCGCGAAACAGGCTCGATAGCCGAAAGCGAGATGCTGAAGACTTTCAATTGCGGGATCGGCATGATCTGCGTGGTCGGCGTCGACAAGCTGGAAGCGGCACTCGCCACCCTTGTCCAGCACGGAGAAAACCCGAAAGTGCTTGGCCGCCTGATCGGGCGGACGGGCAAGGCTGTTGTCTATGAGGGTTCACTGGGCGGGACGCTGTGAAATGGCCCAGAAGCGCGGCGAAAAGGAAAAAACGGCCAACCGCAAGCGCGTGACCGTGCTCTTTTCCGGCCGCGGAACAAACATGGCGAGCCTGATCATGGCCAGCATGGCGCCTGATTTTCCTGCACTTGTCTGCCATGCCATCACCAATGTTCCCGGTGCCGGAGGACTGGAAATTGCGGCAGCCCAGGGGATTTCCACGGATCAGATAAGCCACCGCGATTTTGAGAGCCGTGAAGCCCATGAAGCTGCCATCATGAAGGCAATTGATGCGTCACGGCCGGACATAATCTGCCTTGCCGGATACATGCGCATCCTCACCGAAGGCTTTGTGCGGCGCTACCGGGGCAAAATCCTCAACATCCATCCGAGCCTCCTGCCTTCCTTCAAGGGCGTTGATACCCATCACAGGGCACTGGTCGAAGGGGTGCGGGTGCATGGTGCGACGGTTCATTTTGTCGATGAAGTACTCGATGGCGGACAGATCATTGCGCAGGCGGCTGTGCCGGTATTGTACAGTGACACAGATGAGTCCCTTCAGGCACGGGTCCTGGAAGCCGAGCACCGCCTCTATCCTCATGCCCTGCAACTGGTTGCCTCGGGCGCCATCCGCCTCAGCGGGTCGCGCATCGTAATCAGCCAGAAAGGCACGCCAAAGGCCGGGCCGACGCTATTCTCGCCATTGCTGCCCGCGATCACGGCGCCGGACATCAACAAATGAACTACCGGCACAGTTTCCATGCCGGCAATTTTGCTGATGTTTTCAAGCACATCATCGTGACGCGGATCATCGAGCACCTGAAGAAGAAAGACAAGGCATTCCGCGTTATCGACACCCATGCCGGTGCCGGGTCCTACGCGCTTGCCGATCCGGCCACGCGCTCGGCCAATGGCAAACCGCCCGAATGGATCGATGGCATCGGCAGGCTGGCAGGCTGGCAGTGCGAGCCGGCAGTCGCCGAAATACTTGCACCCTATCTTGAGCAAGTGCTTGGCGAAGACACAAACGTAAAGCCGGGCTATCCCGGTTCGCCGCTGATTGCGCTGAACTGCATGCGCAAGCAGGATCGGCTGACCGCCTGCGAACTGCATCCTGAAGCCCATGAAGATCTCAAGACCCTGTTCGCCGGGAATTTCCAGGTTCGAACGCTCAACCTCGACGGCTGGCTGCTGCCGGGATCGCAGATACCGCCCAAGGAAAAGCGCGGCCTGCTGCTGATCGATCCACCCTTTGAAAGTTCCGATGATTTCGAGCGCATGGTGGACGCACTGGTCACGACCGCGAAGCGCTGGTCCGGCGGCAGCATTGCCCTGTGGTATCCGCTAAAGCATCCCAAACAGGTTGCCGATTTTCACAAGCAGCTGGCAGCATCACAAGTCAGCGACATTGTAAAATACGAGATCGAGATTTCCCGGCCGCAGACCCCTCCAGTTCTCAATGGTTGTGGCCTGATTGTCCGCAACGGGCCCTATACGCTGGAAGGAGAAATGCGCGCCGCCCTGCCCGCCCTTGCAAGCCGGCTGGAGAGCGCTGCAGGTCAGGGTCACTGGCGCATCGACCGCCTGACCCAAGAATAGTTTTTCTTGAAACTGTCGCCTTGCTGGACCATTCTGCGCCCAGGCAAGCAGTGTGGAAGCAGAAGGTGAAACGGGTCATGCAGGAAGACTATCAAGCGCGTACAAGGCGGGACAATGAGGCGCGATGCAGGATCCTTGCACGGCACAACCTGGAAGACGCATCTGGCGCAACCGCCCTTCTGATCACGGCGATCTGCCTTGCCCTTGCTGCCACGGCCTTCGCACTGGTCATGGGACTTGGCACCAGGAATGCCGATGCCGCTGCACAATATCCCAACTGCCATGCTGTTCCGGTGGAAGCGAGGATCGTGCGCGACTTCAACTGGGCCGAGCGCAACACATGGAACCGCGGCTTCGTACTGGAACGCCTGTCAGATGCCCATGAACACCGCACCATACAGTTTGAAGGTTCGTCCGTTTCACGTCGCTACTGCATGGCCAAGGCGCATTTTTCCAATGGCCACCATCGTACGGTCTATTTCATGATTTCCGATATTGGCGGCTTTGTCGGCAGGAACTGGGATGTGACCCATTGCGTACTGGGCCTTGATCCGTGGCGCAACCACGACGGCAATTGCAGGACCATGCGCTGAACATATGCGCAGGGGCGTGCAAGATAGTGCCGTGTGACATTCTGCAAATCACGTCTTTCGGTCAAAATGTGAGAAAATTCCGAGGGCGATTTGTGAAAACAACTTCGGGCAACCCGCAGCAAACAGGAGATATCATGGTTTTCGGCACTGTTCCCTCCGTCCCAATTGCCAGGCATGACCGCCAGCGCGGCATAGCAGATGACATTGATTTCGAAATCAAGGGTCTTGAAATGCAGTTCTGCGAGATCGAACTGGACCCGGGCGAATCCGCTGTAGCCGAAGCCGGTTCGATGATGTTCAAGGACGCAGACATCGAGATGACCACGGTGTTTGGCGACGGATCGGAAGAACTGTCTGGCGGCGGGTTTCTCGACAAGCTGGTCGGTGCGGGAAAACGGCTGATCACCGGTGAGAGCCTGTTCACAACGGTTTTTACCCATCATGGCGAAGGCAAGGCCCGCGTAGCCTTTGCAGCGCCCTATCCGGGCCACATCCTGGCGCTCAAGCTTGATGAGGTGGGCGGGCGGCTTATCTGCCAGAAAGACGCCTTCCTGTGTGCTGCACGCGGTGTTTCACTCGGCATTGCCTTTCAAAAGCGCATCATGACCGGGCTGTTCGGCGGCGAGGGTTTCATCATGCAGGACCTTCGCGGTGATGGCTGGGTCTTCGTTCATGTCGGCGGCACCACGGTTAAAAAAATACTGGCCCCCGGCGAGGAACTGCACATTGATACAGGCTGCGTTGCTGCCCATACGGCCGAGGTCGATTTCGACCTGGTACGGGCCGGATCGGTCAAATCGATGATCTTTGGCGGGGAAGGCATATTTTACGCAAGGCTGCGCGGGCCGGGAAAGGTCTGGATCCAGTCCCTGCCCTTCTCGCGGCTGGCCGGGCGCATGCTCGCGGCCGCCCCCTCAAGAGGCGGCAGCAAGGGTGAAGGCTCCGTTCTCGGCCCCCTCGGCAATTTGCTTGATGGTGACAACCGGTAGAATCAAGCCGGCTACTCGCGTCAGAAGTTGACGCCGACACCTACTTTAACACCATGGCCGGAAAGTCCGACATCGCGGTCAGCCGTGCCCAGTTTGAATTCCCTCTCACCGTAACGGGTGTAGTCATACTCGATCTTGCCGGTAATCATGTCGGTGAACTGGCGTTCAACGCCAGCGCCGACCGTCCAGCCCTTCAACCACTTACTGTCACTGGCGCCGCCCTCGGCGACTTCAAGCCGGGTGGCATTGACGCCTGCAAGTCCGTAGACGAGGTTCTGTTCCACGGCGAAACCCATGCGGGCGCGCAGGGATGTTTCCCAGTCCTGTTCGACGGTTACACCGCCCTCGGATTCAGATGCACCGGAGTAGCCACCCATCCATTCAAGGCCGCCGACAAGGGAATTGCCGAGCGCCTGATTAATGCCGACATAGCCGCCGATTTCCTTTTGCTGGTTGAGGTCAACGTCGTTGTCGCCCATCACGCCGACGCTCTGCCATTTCAGTCCGCCGTACAGACCGGCATAGGCACCGTTCCAGATGGAACTGGACTGTACCGGATCAAGCACCGGGTCCATGGTCTGGGTCCCCAGATTTGGGACCACGTCAGCTGCCTGTGCAGGCATGGCAAGCGCTGTTCCCGCCACTGCCATGGCGGCAAGGCCGACTGCAATAGAGTTGGAAGACTTGTATATCTGGGACATGATTAAGTTCCTCGTTTCCGCCACCCTTATCTGGCAAAGGAATCCGGCAAATTCTTAGAGGAAGCTTGGCCGGAACAAGGCGATACGATGACTTTTCCTTACCAAGTGGTTAACGCGGCAGTTGAGGGGTCTTGTTGCGGGAACCGGTCAGCGGCGCCTGTTCATTGACGTCCGATGAGCATGAAAAACGCACCTTTTTCAGCTAGATGCCCTTTCATTCCGCAGATAACGACCCTATATGCGGCGCACTCATTATTTCCATTCACACCTACCCCCCGCGCTCCCAATCAATCTTCCATAGCTGTCAACGGCGCTGTCCGGCGATCTGGAGCAACAGGATTATCTGATGTTAGAGTATTTTCTGCTTCTTGCCGGTCTCGCACTTCTGGTTTTTGGAGGCGACTTTCTTGTTCGCGGTGCAGTAGGCCTCGCAGAAAAGCTGAACATCCCTGCCTTTATAATCGGCCTGACTGTGGTTGCTTTCGGCACCTCGGCCCCTGAGCTCTTCATCTCGGTTCAGGCGGCACTTGCCGGGGCATCCGGCATCGCCATAGGAAATGTGGTTGGTTCCAACATTGCAAATGTGCTTCTGGTGATGGGTCTTCCGGCGCTGATAGCTGCCTCGCGCTGTGATGACGAAGGCATTGGCCGCAATATCCTCTTCATGATCGGCGTAACGATCATTTTCATGGTCATGCTCATGGACGGTGAGGTAAGCCGGTTCGAGGGGCTTGTCCTGCTCGGCCTGCTTGCACTGTTTCTTTACGATCAGGTTCGCGTTGCTCGCAAGGGCCAGGCGGATGGCCAAAATCCGCTCGACTACGCGGACGAGGTTTCCGATGTGCCGACCTCCAATCTGGCCGTGTTCGGTTTCCTCATTGCGGGCCTCGTCGCTCTTCCATTCGGTGCCGACCTGACAGTTGACGCGGCAACCGAAATCGCCCAGCGCTGGAATGTATCAGATGCCGTAATCGGGCTTACAATCGTTGCCATCGGCACCTCCCTGCCCGAACTCGCCACTGCCCTGATGGCAACCATTCGCGGTTCGTCCTCGCTGGCAATCGGCAATGTTGTTGGATCCAACATCTTCAACATCGCTTCGATCATGGGCGTTGCCGCCACGATCGCCCCAATGAAAGACGCCAGCCGCTTCCTTCAGGTGGATGCATGGGTAATGCTTGCCTGTGCGCTCATCGTCGCGGTCCTCGCGCACTGGAAAGTGAAAATCGGAAAACGGGTAGGTATTGCCATGCTGGGCGTCTATACCATTTATCTGGTATCTGCTTTTTACCTTTAACCTGCCTCAAGGGGCATCATGAATTCGCTCCACCCAACACCACGCAATGCACTTGTCACAGGAGCTTCGAGGCGGATCGGCGCAGCTATAGCCCGTCATCTTGCCGGGCTTGGAACCAATCTGGCAATACATCATCACGACTCTGCCAATGAGGCGGAAAGCTTGTGCGAGGAATTGCGGGAGACAGGCGTCAAGGCAATCGCGCTCAAGGCGGATCTGGCAAACTCCGTCGAGACACGGGACCTTTTCGCGGCAGCATCAGGAGCATTGGGCGAGATCGATCTGCTGGTCAACAACGCCTCCGTCTTTGAACCGGACAGTGTTATGGGACTGGATGACGGACTTTGGGACAGGCATTTTGCCGTACATGTGCGTGCGCCTTCCATACTCGCAGGGGAAATGGCGAAACAGGATGGATTGTCGGACGGCCTGATCGTGAACCTGATCGACCAGCGAGTGTGGAAGCTGACACCGAACTTCTACTCCTACACCCTGTCGAAATCGGCGTTGTGGACGGCGACGCGCACGCTGGCTCAGGCGCTTGCACCACGCATCCGCGTAAATGGAATAGGCCCCGGGCCGACCCTGCCCAATGAACGCCAGGCGCAGGAGGATTTCGAGCAGCAGGTTGAAGCACTTCTCCTCCGGCGCTCGCCTGACCTTGCCGAATTTGGCGCGACGGTCGAGTGGCTGTGGAAGGCAAAATCCGCTACAGGACAGATGATTGCGCTGGATGGCGGGCAGCACATCGCATGGGAGACACCCGATGTCAGTGGTGTGAATGAATAAGCCCGGATTTGCAGGCTTGCGAATTGCATTTGGCTGCGCCGTTACTATTGTCTCACCATGATGCGAGCTGACTTCATTGTTGTTGCCAGAAAAGCTGTCGCCAGGGTTTTCCTGCTGACTGGCATTGCAATGGCGGTTGCTGCCTGCCAGAGCGATGATGTGACATCCGTGCCGGGCGAACTCGTCGAATCGGTTACCGTTTCCGGCCTGGCAGGCCTGCGAAGCTGGGCCGATGATGGGGCAAACGTACCGGACGAGGTACTGGGCGAATATGCCGAGCGCTTTCGCGCCTATAACGAGGACAATGGACGCAAGTTCAACATTCTGGCCCTTTCGGGCGGCGGGCAGTCCGGGGCCTATGGAGCTGGGCTTCTCAATGGCTGGAGCGAGCACGGTTCGCGGCCGGTCTTCGACGTGGTCACCGGTATCAGCACGGGCGCGATCATCGCTCCCTTTGCCTTTCTGGGTTCGAAATATGACCTCATACTGAAGGAAATCTATACGCAGACAACGACGAAGGACATTGGCAGGGTGCAGCTTGTGCGCGGTCTGACTGGCGGGGAAGGTGTGCTGCAACCTGATGGTTTCGAGAAACTGCTGGAAAAACACGTTACGCCATCGCTGGTCGCAGAAATCGCGGAAGAATCACAAAAAGGCAGGATTTTGCTGATCGGCACAACAAATATCGAAGCCGAACGCGGCGTGATCTGGAATATCAGCGTCCTTGCGATGAGCGATTATCCGGGAAAGGTTGCCCTGCTGCGCAAGATCATCCAGGCCTCTGCTTCCATCCCCGGCGCCTTTCCGCCGGTACGGATTTCAGTCAGCCATGACAGTGAGGATTTCGAGGAGTTGCATGTCGATGGCGGGGTTACAGAACAGGTTTTCCTGTATCCGGCGAACATTTCCATCAGGACATTTGAAAAGGCGCTTGGCTACAGGATGGACAAACGCGTCTTTGTTGTACGCAACACCAAGATCGACCCCTCCTTCAAGCCCATCGACGCGCGCACCTTGCAGATTGTCGAGCGTTCCTTCAACACGCTGATCATGACACAGGGGCGCGCTGATGTCCGGAAGATCGCCGGGATCGCCAAACGCGACGACATGGAATTCCAGCTTGCTGCCATTCCTTCCGATTTCAGCCACCCCACGAAGGAATTCTTCGATCCGGCCTTCATGCAGCCGCTGTTTGCAATAGGCTTCAGCCATGGCCGTCAGCAGGATGCTTGGATGCGCGAGGCACCATGAGCGAGAGTGAAAGCAAAAAGCCGGATCTGGTCTCCACGACTGGCGAGAAGCTGGAATGGGAGGAAACCGCCGCGCCATCTGAAGTCGCCGGGTTGACGGGCGCAGATGTCATCCAGCATTTCGTCAAGCGCCTGCCCAATTCGCCGGGCGTTTACCGCATGTTCAATGCGAAGGGCGACGTGCTTTACGTCGGCAAGGCCAAATCACTCAAGAAGCGGGTCACTTCCTATGCCAAAAATGGCGGGCATTCGAACCGAATAGCACGAATGATAGGCGAAACCGCCAACATGGAATTCGTGCGAACGCGCACGGAAACCGAAGCCCTGTTGCTGGAAGCCAACCTTATCAAGCGGTTGCGCCCTCGCTTCAACGTGCTATTGCGCGATGACAAGAGCTTTCCCTATATCGTCATCACCGATGAGCACGAAGCACCTGGTGTCTTCAAGCACCGTGGCGCGAGGCAGAAAACGCGGACCTATTTCGGGCCGTTCGCCTCGGCTGGAGCCGTCACCCGCAGCCTCAATGCCATGCAGCGCGCGTTTCTGATCCGCACCTGTTCCGACAGCGTCTATGAGAGCCGGACACGGCCCTGCCTGCTCTATCAGATCAAGCGTTGCTCAGCGCCCTGTACGCGGGAAATCCCCCTCGGAGAATATGCCGACCTGGTTCGCGAGGCCAAGCAGTTCCTTTCAGGCAAGAGTTCGCGGGTGCAGGAGGCGCTTTCCGGCCAGATGGATGAGGCGGCAGAAAATCTCGACTTCGAACGGGCCGCCGTCTATCGCGACCGCCTGTCCGCACTTTCCATGGTACAAGGTCACCAGGGTATCAATCCGCGCGGGGTGGATGATGCTGACGTGTTTGCAGTTTCCCAGCGAGACGGGCTGACCTGTGTCCAGGTATTCTTTTTCAGGACCGGGCAGAACTGGGGCAACCGCGCCTATTTCCCAAAAGCCGACAAGGCGATGGAACCGGAGGAAATTCTCTCTTCCTTCCTTGCGCAATTCTATGACGACAAGCCGTGCCCCCGCCTGCTTCTGCTTTCCCATCAGATCGAGGACGCTGAACTACTGTCGGAGGCACTGACGCTCAAGGCTGAACACAAGATATCTATCAGCACGCCGCAGCGCGGTGAAAAACTCGACCTTGTCAAACATGCCAGTATGAATGCTGCTGAGGCGCTGGGCCGCAAACTGGCAGAAACATCGACCCAGACGAAACTGCTCAAGGGCGTGGCCGAAGCCTTCGGCCTCGATCAGGTGCCTACACGTATCGAGGTTTATGACAACTCGCATATCATGGGCACGAACGCAGTCGGCGGCATGATCGTGGCCGGACCGGAAGGTTTCGTCAAAAACCAGTACCGCAAGTTCAACATAAAAGACAAGGAACTGACTCCTGGCGATGATTACGGAATGATGCGCGAAGTGCTGACCAGGCGGTTTTCCAGGCTAATAAGGGAAAGCGGACTACCCACAACAGACATCACCATTCCCGGCGGACAGGTATCCGGGAATGGTGATGATGAGGACGAAGCCCAAACTGTTGGTGTGTGGCCTGACTTGCTGCTGATTGATGGCGGCCAGGGACAGTTGAATGCGGTAATCGCGGTGATGCAGGAATTGGGGATCGAGGGTGTTGTACCGGTGGTCGGTATTGCAAAGGGTCCGGACCGCGATGCCGGACGTGAGAAATTCTTCATTCCAGGTCGGCGGTCCTTCATGTTGCCTGAGCGCGACCCGGTGCTCTATTTCGTGCAGCGCCTGCGCGACGAGGCGCACCGCTATGCCATCGGTTCACATCGCACCCGGCGCAAGAAGGAGATGGTGAAAAACCCGCTTGATGAAATCAGCGGGATTGGTCCGTCAAGAAAACGGGCTCTTCTGCGCCATTTTGGAACTGCCAAGGCAGTAAGCCGTGCCGCCCTTGGCGACCTCAAGGCGGTTGAAGGCATTTCAGACGAAACAGCACAGACAATTTACAACCATTTTCACGAAAACGGTTGATTAGGCCGTTAAAACCTCCAAATGTGCGCAAACAAACAAATGGGTGTTCCCCGCGGGGTAATGAGCAAAAATCCGATGAAATCCGATGCGCATTGGCTGGCATTGCCGAATTTGCTAACCTATGGGCGCATTCTGGCAGTGCCGTTGCTGGTGCTGTGCTTTTACCTTGAGGGCAAACTCCAATCCAGCGATTTTGCCCGCTGGTCAGCGTTGGCGATTTTCGTGATTGCCAGCATTACCGACTATTTTGATGGCTATCTGGCACGGGCATGGCAGCAGACTTCGACCATCGGAAGGATGCTTGATCCGATCGCTGACAAGCTGCTGATTGCGTCCTGTCTTCTTCTGCTGGCTGCTGACACTGACCGCACGATTGCCGGCTGGAGCCTGTGGGCGGCGATCATCATCCTGTGCCGCGAGATACTGGTTTCGGGCCTGCGGGAATATCTGGCGGAGCTCAAGGTAAGCGTTCCGGTTACACAACTTGCGAAATGGAAAACCACCGTTCAGATGCTTGCAATCGGTTTCCTGCTGGCTGGTCCGGCGGGTGACAAGGTCATTCCCTATGTCACGGAAACAGGTATCATCCTGCTATGGGTTGCCGCTGTTTTGACCATGTATACCGGTTATGATTATTTCCGTGCCGGTATCAGGCATGTGATGGACTGAGGCAGCCCAGGATGAGACTTCTCTACTTTTCATGGATCCGCGAACGGCTCGACAGAACCGAAGAGGAAATGGACCTGCCACAGGAGGTTGCAACTGTCGGTGACCTGCTCAAATGGCAAAGGAGCCGAGGAGAGGAATTCGAGGCAGTATTCCGGCACGAAAAGGTTGTCCGCGTCGCCCTTGACCAGGAACACGTGGATGACAGGGCGACCCCGATTGCAGGGGTCTTTGAAATCGCCTTCTTTCCGCCCATGACAGGTGGCTAGGGCGTCATGGCGGCCCATATCGACATCCGTATCCAGCGCGACGACTTCGATATTTCCGACGAGGTCGCAAGGCTGACGAAGGATTGCGGCGACATAGGCGCGGTTGTCACGTTTTGTGGCCTTTGCCGCGACGAAAACGGGTCGCTGGCAGCGCTGGAACTGGAGCATTATCCGGGAATGGCGGAAGCCGAGATACGCCGCATTGCAAACAATGCTGCAAACCGCTGGCCGCTTGATGCGCTGGTTGCCATTCACCGCTACGGAACGATCCAGCCGGGTGGCAACATCGTTCTGGTGATCGCTGCCTCGCGCCACCGGCAGGCCGCCTTCGACGGTGCAAATTATCTGATGGATTTTCTCAAGACCCGCGCACCTTTCTGGAAAAAGGAGCATCTGGCTGACGGGACAGAAGGGTCATGGGTCGATGCCCGCGACGCAGACGACGCGGCGCTCAAGCGGTGGGACTAAGGCTGTCCTTGCAGCCATCTCAGGGGGTCAGAATGGCTTTCATCAAAGTGCGCGCTTCGGCAGCGAACTCACTGAAGAGCGAATTGAAGGTCGGGTGCAGGCTGTGAATCCTGCCCTCCACATGATCCACCTCATATTGCAGAATGGCCTCGTATTTGCGGGCAAGATGCTGCATCTTCGCATTTTCCTTGAGGCAAATCATGCATAGCTGGCGCACGCCGCGGTTTTGCGCGGTCGCAATGAGACGCTGCATCAGCGCATCCCCTATGCCCCTGTCCTGAAAGTCTTTTTGTACCGACAGGGCAGCTTCGGCAATGTTCGTCCATGTTGAAGGCAATCCACGGATTTCAGCAACACCGCGCAACTTGTCATCAACAAAGGCGCCATAGACAATCGACACCGTGTCAAAAATTGCCTCGGCATATTTGGTGACGAATGCATTGTTGGCGGGATTGCCGAAACGCAGGCGTCGCTGTTCTGTATCAAGCGACAGAAAATGCCTCTTGACCTCTTCCAGATCGAACTCGGTCAGCCGCCGGATCTCCGGGACCAATTCTGTTCTAATCGGTACAACCAACTTGTCAGGCGTATTATCAGGCATGGCGAATTCCCTTCGATGAAGTTCATTCTCCTCCAGAGCCATCTCCATCAACAGATCCAACTCGCCATCAGGCTGAACCCAAGATGTGACAAGGTCAAGGCATTTGCCGCGATGCGGCAATTTGGCTGCATGGAACCTGTTGGTAATTCTACAGGGCCAGGTTTACCCCCGGGATCAGACAATCGTCAGGATTTCCGAAAGTGGCTTCTTTATTGCCGAAACGCCTGGATAGGTGGCATCATCCGAAGGTAATCCCGTCGCAATGATCATCACCGGCTTTTCTGAAGCGGGGCGGCCGAGCAGTTCGTTGAGGAATCGCATGGGATTGGGCGTGTGGGTCAGGCATACAAGGCCGGCCTGATGCAATGCCAGCAACAGGAAGCCGGTGGCTATGCCCACGCTTTCGGGCACGTAGTAGTTCTTGTAACGTGTGCCGTCGTCGAACTCGCCATAGCGTTGGGCAAAGACAATGATCAGCCAGGGGGCGGTCTCAAGGTGGGGTTTCGATACACCTGTACCCAGCGGCTCCAGCGCCTTGATCCATTCATCGCCGCCGCCACCTGCGTAAAACTCCTCTTCCTCCTTCTCCGCCGCTACGCGGATCAGGGATTTCGCATCAGGACTCTTCACAGCCACAAAATGCCAGGGCTGATGATTGGCACCAGATGGCGCGCGTCCGGCTGCTGCAATACAGGTCTCAATGACGGTTTGCGGCACATGCGTCGGCTGGAAGTCGCGTATCGTATGGCGGGACTTTACCTTCTCGAAAAATGCCGTTGCCTGTTCCTGCATTTCGTCGGGAGAAAGCTGCTTGTGGCCGGTGAGCGGAACGGGGGTGTAACCAAGGCTGGATTTTGCGAACATGGCTGTCTGGCTTTCGGGTTGTCGCGCTATTGATCGTCACAGTGGAAAAACAAGAAGTATCATGGGAACAGATACTGCAATGACGATTATTTCCAAAGGCAGGCCCATGCGCCAATAGTCGCCAAATGCATAACCGCCCGGCCCCATCACCAGAGTATTGTTCTTGTGCCCTATCGGCGTGAGGAAGGCGCAGGAGGCGGCTACTGCCACTGCCATGAGAAATGGATCAGGATTTGCACCAAGCTTGTTCGCAATGTCGACGGCGATCGGCGCGCCTACCACCGCAGTCGCGGTATTATTGAGAACATCAGAAAGGGTCATTACCACCACCATGAGCACGGTCAGTATGGCCCAGGCGGGCATTCCGTCGGTCAGACCGACGATGTTGGCGGCAATCAGTTCGGTCCCGCCGGAGCGCTCAAGCGCGACGCCCAGTGGTATCATGCTGCCCAGAAGCACAATCACGGGCCATTCTATATGGTCATATACACCGCGAATGGGCACGATATCCAGAAAGACGTAGAGAGCAACGACGATTGCAAGTGCGGTTGCAAGGTAAAGCCAACCCGTCGAGGCGACGGCGATCGCGACTGCGAAAATGCCTACAGCCAGCCAGGCCCTGGAATGCTGGGTAACGTTGAGGCCTCTTTCGGCAAGCGGCAAGGCACCGAGCCAGTTGGCCGTGTCAGCAAGGGCGTCCGCAGGGCCCAGCAAAAGGAGGATGTCACCGGCCCGGATCGTTTCATGGCGAACTCGTTTGCCAAAGCGCTTGCCCTGGCGCGAAATGCCCAGAAGTGTAACCCCCCTCTTCGCGCGCAGGCGCATGGAAATCGCCGAGCGCCCGTCAATTTGCGCCTCACGGGGAACCACTACCTCGAGTAGGGAAAGATCCCCAACCGCTTCATCATTTGAGGGTTTCTCTCCAAAGAATTCCAGACCGAGCGAGCCGCGAAACTGGTCAATATTGGTGGCCGTAGCCTCGACGATCAGCATGTCGTTTGCCCGCAATTCGAGCCGGGCAGAGAATCCACCAAGCCGCTTGCCGTTGCGCACCACACCCAGGATTGCCACATCGTCCTGATCGGCTATGGGGTAAAGTTTCCGCACCTCCTTGCCCACGGCGTCAGAGGTTTCGGGAACCACCAGTTCGGCAAGGTAACCATCAAGTGTGAGCAGGTTTTCGCTCGCAGCGGCAGTGTCGCCGCGGGGGATCAAGCGGTAACCCACAAGCGCAACGAAGGCGATACCGGCAATTGCAACTGCCCCACCAACCGGGGCAAAATCGAACATCGCAAAAGGCTCGCCAAGCGCATCCCCCCTGTAGGCGGCAATGATAATGTTTGGCGGTGTGCCGATAAGTGTGATCATGCCGCCCAGAATGGTGGCGAAAGAGAGCGGCATCAGCGACAGGCGAACTGCGCGGCCCGCCTTCTTTGCGGCCTGCATGTCGACAGGCATGAGAAGCGCCAGCGCCGCCACATTGTTCATGAAGGCCGAGAGGATTGCGCCGATCCCGCTCATGATGGAAATATGTCCGCCCAGGGGCCGCTCGGCATCAACAAGGTGACGTGTTATCTGGTCGATGGCGCCGGAATTCAACAGACCCCGAGAGACGACAAGTACCAGTGCCACGATGATGGTCGCAGGATGACCAAAGCCGGAAAACGCTTCTTCAGTCGGCACCAGGCCGAGCACAAGCGCGATGAGCAAAGCGGCAAAGGCGACAAGATCATAGCGGTAGCGGCCCCATAACAGCATTGCGAAGACAGCTGCAAACAGCGTGAAGAGTATTATCTGGTCGGTTGTCATTTGTGCTCCTCATCGGGCCTGCGCCGAATGGTGATGCCGGTTCAAAAAATGGTCCACCCTGATTTACCCAAGGCCATCCAAACGTAAAAAGCGATTCTTATCAACGATTTGCAGTTACCAGCCGACAAGGCGATTCTCGTTGTTGAAGTGGCGATTCAAGATGGTGATTGGTGACTGGCATTCCTCCCGAAACGAAGACGCCGGCCTTTGGCCGGCGTCTTCTCATTTCTCGAATTGCCATTTCATGGATTGGCGGTTGATCGCGATGCGATCAGCCTGGCTTCACTCAGCCAACGATTTCGTAGCCCGCGAACCAGAAAGCAATTTCCTCGGCTGCGGTTTCAGGAGCGTCGGAACCATGAACAGAGTTTTCGCCGATTGACTGTGCGAACGCCTTGCGGATGGTGCCTTCGGCTGCATCGGCAGGGTTGGTTGCGCCCATGACTTCCCGGTTTTTGGAGATTGCGTTTTCGCCTTCGAGAACCTGCACAATGGTCGGACCGGAAGACATGAACTCGGTCAGTTCGCCGAAGAAGGGACGGTCCTTGTGAACAGCATAAAAGGCTTCAGCCTGACGCTGTGACATCCATACGCGCCTGGAGGCAACGACGCGAAGGCCGGCATCTTCGAGCATTTTGGTGATCGCGCCGGTCAGGTTGCGCTTGGTTGCGTCGGGCTTGATCATGGAAAAAGTACGTTCAATGGCCATTGGGTCCACCTTGTGTTGTCTTGAGAAATACGGGAAGGAAATTCGCGGCCTCTATAGCGGCATGGTCCCGCCATGCCAAGCCATCATTTGTTGATTGGATGTCTCAGGCCGCAGCTTCAGGAACAGTCCTGCCAGCCCCGTCATGCATATCAAGGAGCCGTTCGAACCACTGCATCACGGGATCGTTGGGATCCATCATGTGAAGGCCCGAAACGACGCGCAGCCATTGCAGGGCGCCAAAGGGAATATAGTCGGCGAACAGGGGATAATCCCCGCCCAGGAAGTCCTGCTTCTTTAGCATCAGGCGGATCGGCATCAGGATGTTTTCAAGCTGCGGCACGGTATCCTCCCTGCCACTGACAACCTCCTCCAGTGACTTGCCGAAGCGCTCTTCGCGCGTCTGGCGGAAGAACGCCTGGTCGTCCGGGCCGAGCATGTCGTGAATGTCCACCAGCGACCATTTCGCGATCCAGCCATGAAGCTGTGTCTGGCACCACGTTTCAACGAAACGGGAAAGGGCGACGCTGCCATCTCCCTTGAAAAGGCGCTTGCCGCGATCAGGATAAGTATCTCGCAGATAAAGCGCGATATCGAAAGAGTCCTCGATTACCTTGTCGCCATGACGAATTACAGGCACCTTTCGTGAGCTGCCATCCTCAATCCCTGCCACCTGTGTGAAGCCCACGGGCACCACCTCGAAATCAAGCCCCTTGTGCGCGAGGCACATGCGGGTTTTCCAGCAGTGGGGGCTGAACGGACGCGATGGATCTCTTCCGACGAGATCATACAGTTTGATGGTCATGGGGCGGGGCCTGTAAAGAATTTGTTGCCTGATCCGCGTATCGTCAGGAATGACGGTGCGCAAGTGCAAACAGGCCACGCTCTTCACATTTCGGTACTTCATTCACGCTTCTTGCCGCTTGCCGCTTGCCAATGGCGCAGCGCTGCGCCAAAAGCCCGCCCATGATCACAATCAATGACCTTACTTTCCGCATGATGGGGCGCACGCTTTTCGACAAGGCGGGCGTGGCCATCGATGCGGGTGCGAAAGCCGGCTTCGTCGGCCGCAATGGCACTGGCAAGACGACGCTCTTCAAGATGATAACCGGAGAGTTGCAGCCCGAATCCGGCGATATCAGCGTACCAAGGGGCGCACGCATCGGGCAGGTGGCGCAGGAAGCGCCGGGTACGGAAAAAAGCCTGCTGCAGACCGTTCTTGAAGCTGACACGGAACGCGCGCGCCTTCTGGCGGAAGCGGAAGTCGCCACCGATGCCGAGCGCATTGCCGACATCCATACCAGGCTTGGTGATATCGATGCGCATTCGGCAGAAGCGCGCGCCGGCGCCATCCTGCACGGACTGGGTTTCGACGCTGAAGCCCAGCAGCGACCCTGCTCCGACTTTTCCGGCGGCTGGCGCATGCGCGTCGCGCTGGCCGGTGTCCTGTTTTCCGAACCGGACCTCTTGCTGCTCGACGAGCCGACCAACTATCTCGACCTTGAAGGCTCGCTTTGGCTCGAGAACTATGTGGCCCGCTACCGGCACACGGTCATCATCATCAGCCATGACAGGGACCTCCTCAACAAGGCCTGCAACCGAATCATCCATCTCGAACACCAGAAGCTGACGGCCTATCGCGGCGACTATGACACTTTCGAGCGCACACGTGCCGAACGGCTGATGCTGCAGTCAAAGATGAAGGAAAAGCAGGACGCCAAGCGCAAGCACATGGAAGCGTTCGTCAACCGTTTCCGCGCCAAGGCCAGCAAGGCAAGGCAGGCACAGAGCCGCCTGAAAGCCCTTGAAAAAATGCAGGAAATCTCCATCGCGGTGGATGAGCGCGTGGCCCCGCTGTCGTTTCCCTCGCCGAAAAGAGAGGCTGCCTCACCCATCCTCAACATGGAAAGTGTGGCCGTTGGATACGAGGCTGAGAAGCCGATCCTGAAACAGCTTAACCTGCGGATCGATGCCGACGACCGGATCGCGCTGCTGGGCGCCAACGGCAATGGCAAATCGACCTTTGCCAAGCTCCTGTCGGACCGGCTGGAGCCACAATCCGGTAGCGTGACACGTGCCGACAAGCTGCGCATCGCCATGTTCGCCCAGCACCAGCTTGACGATCTGGTGCCCGAGCAGACGCCCTATGACCATGTCCGCAAGCTGATGCCCGGCGAAGCCGAGGGCAAGGTGCGCGGCCGGGTGGCCCGGATGGGCCTTGGGGCCGACAAGATGGACACCAGGGCAAGGGATCTTTCAGGCGGCGAGCGGGCGCGCCTGCTTCTTGGCCTCGTCACATTCGACGCGCCGCATTTGTTGATCCTGGACGAGCCGACCAACCACCTTGATATCGACAGCCGCGAACAGTTGGTGATGGCACTTAACGAATATGAGGGCGCGGTGATCCTGATTTCCCATGACCGCCACCTTGTTGAAGCCAGCGCCGACCGGCTGTGGCTGGTCGCCAAGGGCGGTGTCGCGCCCTATGACGGCGACATGGAGGACTACAAGCGCCTGATACTGAAGGGGCCAGAGGAAGCGGCCCGCGAAAAGCGGCGCGAGGAAAAGCCGGTCGCCAACAAGCAGGAAAAGCGCAAGGACGCCGCACAGCTTCGCCGCGAACAGGAGGCCGCCCGCAAGCGGGTCAAGCAGCTTGAGGCGATCATGGGCAAGGCGCAGGAAGCAATCGGCAAGCTCGACAAGCTGCTGGCCACCGCCTCCTCAAACCGCGAAGTCACGCGAATTCGCGAACTCGCCACCAAGAAGGCCGAATTCGAGAAACGGCTGGAAGAAGTGGAGAATGAATGGCTGGAACTTTCAAGTGAGCTTGAGACCGGGTAAATTCATTGCCTGCCCCAGCGGCTCTTGGTGGCATTCGGCTGACCAGACTGGCCACCTGCCCCCTGACCATGCGATTTGGCACGTTCCACCCTCTTGCGGCTTCGGCGATTGCCGACAACGAAAAGTGCGGCGCCGATGCCGGCCATTATCAGGCCGGGCTGCAGGTATTCATTGGCGGGACGCTTGACCCGCGTCATTACAACCGCATCCATGGACATTATCGAAATATCACGTTCAATGGAGGTGGCGGTCCGGATTTCATGCGTACCAGGCACCAGGACATCGAAATCGGGCGCGTTGATATACAGGCGCTGATCAATGGAGTTTGTTCCACCCTGACTGTCGGATGCGAGGCGCAGGTCGAGGCCCGCTGACAGAACCAGGCCTTCGGGGCCTTCCACTTCGATGCTCACCGGAATTGTGCTGCCAATGAAACTGTCCGCTGCGGCTCTTTTTCCCTCAAGGCGGATTCGTACCGGGTTATCTGCCTCGGAAAGTTCGACAGTGGTGACCTGCCACTCGCTTTTCCAGCCGTCGCGCTCGCGATCATAGAGATTCAGCGTGGTGAGTTTTTCACCGGAATAGTCCGCTTGGTACAATGGATAGCCGAAGGCCAATGCGAACCCGGCCAGAACCAACACAATACCCACCAACCGCATCTGCCCTACCCCGTCTTGCGCCACTCAATAAAGGTATGAGGAATTTTCCTGTTCTGTTTTTCGTTGGTGAAACGGGTTTCGTCAAGCAGGTTGAACCCGAGACGGGAGAATATTCGCGTTACACTTTCCTCAAGCGGCCAGGGCGGGCCATCCGCCGGGGTATTATCGGGCCGTGTCCTGGTGAATACCAGCAGCGTGCCGCCCGGCTTGCAGAGCGAGGCAATTGCCTCCGCCGTGCGCTCGATCATGGGCGGCGGCAGGGCTTGCAGCGTGTAGCATTCATGCACCAGGTCAAAGGCTTCGCTCCACTCGCCGGGCAGGTTGAAAAGATCAGCCTGGCGATAGTCCACGCTTGTATCGGGAGACCTGCTCCTTGCCCATTTGATGGCATCGGCGGCAAGGTCGAAGGCGGTAGTCTGATAGCCTGAATCAGCCAACGCCTCGGCGTTGTCACCAAGGCCGCAGGCAACATCAATGGCAGATAGTTTACCCGAGGATTTGATTCCGCTATTCCTGACAAGCCATTGTTCCAGCTGATCTTTTGCTTTCAGGTCCGCCCATGGAACAAAGGCTGCATTACCCTTAGCCTGCTGGTAAACGGTATTGAAAAATTCCTGTCGCTCAGGTTCACCGTGAACCGCATCACAATCAATTGCATCGAGCATTTCACGTGCCTCGCGGCGCCTCTTTTCAGAATCGCCATCGCGCTCGGCGGGCGGTATGCTCACGCCCTTTTCTCCCAGCCGCCACTGGAATTCTGCTGCCAGTAGGTGACCGAATGACCGGCCGCCTTTTCGACTTTCCAGCGCTTGCGCGCCTCGATAACGGCCTGCTCGTCATGCCCGTCGAAGATGTAAATGCCGCGCTCATAGCCTTCAAGTTCAGGCGGAACGGCACCATCCACCATGAAGCGAATGGTGGCATTATTGGGGTTGTCGGTTGCCAGGGTGAGGAAAACCGGCTGATGTTTTTCGTTGCCGTCACGCAGGGCGGAATGGGCAAGGAAGCTTTCCTCGCGATAGGCCCACAAATGATGGTCGAGGGCTTCAAGGCGTTCGGGCGACCCTACCTGCACAACCGAACGCCAGTTGCGTTCAGCACACTTTTCGAGAAGGCCCGGCAGCGTCTGCTCAAGGGTGCGCTCGCTGAGATGGTAAAACAGGATTTCTGTCATGCCCACCCCGGCTCCCTACTCGTAGTCGTTGGCCACCAGCCGGTCGAGCAGGCGCACGCCAAAGCCCGATGCCCAGCCCTGACTGTAATCATTCTTCGGCGAGCCCATGGCAGTTCCCGCTATATCGAGATGCGCCCATGGCGTGTCCTTGACGAAACGCTGGAGGAACTGGGCTGCGGTGATGGAACCAGCAAGGCGCCCGCCAATGTTTTTCATGTCGGCATTCTTGGAGTCGATCAGCTTGTTGTACTCATCGCCAAGCGGCAGCCGCCAGAGCTTCTCCTTGGTATCGAGCCCCGCCCTTGTCAGCTTGGCCGACAGATCATCATTATTGGAAAAAAGCCCCGCATGGGCATTGCCAAGGGCGACAACAATTGCACCCGTCAGGGTCGCCAGATTGACCATGAACTGCGGTTTGAACCTTTCCTCGCAATAATCGAGGAGGTCAGCCAGCACGAGGCGGCCTTCCGCATCGGTGTTGAGAACCTCGATGGTCTGGCCCGAGCGCGAGGTGACGATGTCACCGGGACGCTGGGCGTTTCCGTCAGGCATGTTCTCGACCAGGCCGATAATGCCAACGGCATTGACCTTCGCCTTGCGGGCAGCGAGCGCATGCATCACGCCGCAAACGGCAGCGGCGCCGCCCATGTCACCCTTCATGTCTTCCATACCTGCGGCCGGCTTGATGGAAATGCCGCCAGTATCGAACACAACGCCCTTCCCGACAAAAGCGACAGGCTGGTCGCCAGCCTTCCCGCCTTTCCAGTGCATGATCGCCACGCGGGCGGGCCGCACTGACCCCTGGGCGACACCCAGAAGTGCGCCCATTTTCTCGGATTTCAGCTTTTTTTCGTCTAGAATTTGTACTTCACAGCCGATTTTCTTCAGGGTTTCCGCCTTTGCGGCGAACTCAACCGGACCCAGAATGTTTGCCGGTTCATTGACGAGGTCGCGGGCAAACATCACGCCGTCACTTACCGCATCCATGGCTTTCCATGCCTTGCGCGCCGCTGTATCGCCCTGACAGACCATGGTAATTTTAGCGGCGGTATCCTTTTCCTTCTTTTTAGTCTTGTAGGTATCGAAGGAATAGGCACGCAGCTTGGCTCCCGCGCCAATTGCAGCAAGTGCCTCGGCACTGATTTCCCCACCGCCGTCGAGATCCGCATGGACAGTGATCTGTGCAGACTTGCCGCGGCTCGCGTAAATCTTGCCGCCGAGTTTCATCCAGGCATCCTCGTCGGCCTCTTCCAGCTTCCCAATGCCGATGATTATGACACGGTCAACACCTTTTGCCGGAGCGATTATTTCCACCTTGGTGCCATGTGCGCCCTCGAAGGCTGAAATCGAGACTGAATCAGTCAGGCGTCCGTCGTCATCCATGTCTTTTGCGCTTGGCGGCAGCCCACCCTTGTCGGCAACCAGAAATACAATAGCGCCCTTTCTGGTCGGCGTGGTTTTCGAGATCGCAATTGACGGAATAATGGACATACATGCTCCTGAGCGGACAGATTGACTGGTTGCTGATGCCCGGTCGGGCTGATGAACCGCCATTAAATGTAGAGTTTCGCATGAATTGGCAAGACGCAAGTTGCCTGAGCGCAACACTCCACCGGAAAATCCGTTAACCACTCGTTAACCGCCTTTTTTCGCCCATTTTTAGCCAATTCCGGCTCTACTGTTTAACTGGCTGCTAACCAAGGTGATTCCGGACTATCTACCGGGCACGGGTTTATGGAGTTGCCATCATATTGCGACCGCATTTGACGTCTTGTTGACGCAGGGCCGGTCCATCCAGACAACGGCCGACAAACAGCGGCCAACAGGCAGGCACCCCGGTTTCATGAAACTGATCGAGCGATATATTTTCAAGAAGGCCGGCGTAGCGACGCTCGCAATCCTTCTTTCGCTCGCAGGTGTGGTGTGGATCGTGCAGGCCCTTGGCAGGATTGACGTTATCACCACCCAGGGGCAATCCCTGGTCGCCTATTTCATGCTCACCACGCTGGTCATTCCGATGCTGTTTCTGGCCGTCATTCCCGTTGCCCTTCTGCTGGGCACGGTGGCAACGGTGACTACCCTCAATACCAATTCAGAGCTCGTCGTCATAAACGCCAGCGGTGCCTCCAACCGGATCGTGATGAAACCGTTCATTATCCTGGCTCTGCTGGTCTCGCTGTTTACCGGTTTTGTCGGTCATTTCGTCATCGCCTGGAGCCTGACGAGCTTGAAAGATTATTCGCGGGAGATGAAGGCGGACCTGGTTTCAATCATCGTCAAGGAGGGCAGTTTTACCGAAGTCGAAAAGGGACTGACCTTCCACGTTGCCAAGCGCCTGCCGGACGGCAGGCTTTCGGGAATCCTGATTTCCGATGACCGTGAAGAGGGCAAGTCGCAGATTTACCTGGCACGCGAGGGGCTGCTCTCACGCACCAGTGATACCGCAGTACTGTACCTGCGCCATGGTGAAATTCAGCAGAAGGACCGCATCGACAATTCCTCATCCATCATCCGATATGACAGCTATGCCTTTGATCTGAATACGCTTTCGGCAAAGGAACCCGCGTCCACCCGTCGACCCAAGGAGCGCACGACCCCGGAATTGCTTTTTCCTGATCCTGATGATTCATACCTGAAAAAACAGCCGGAGCTTTTCACGTCGGAGATACACCAGCGGTTTTCCGAGATGCTATGGCCGTTCGCCTATGTGATGGTGATCCTTGCCTTTTGCGGCCAGGCGCGCTCCAGTCGCCAGGGATATGGCTCTGCCATTGGCACCGGCATGATTGTCCTGGTGATTGCGCGCGGATTTGCCTTCAGTGCTGCCAGTTCGATCAAGGCCAATGAGAGTGTTGCAGTTTTCCTTTACATCATTCCGCTGGCAGCAATCATCTGGTCGGGCTTCTATCTGTACCACAACAGGCTGGTGACCATGCCCGGATGGCTACAGCCCGGTTACGATCGTATGACAGCAGCCAGTACCGAGCAGATGGAAGCGCTGCGCCAGCGCTATATTGATTTCCGTCGGCGCAGGGCGGGAGTGAGCGCATGATCGGGCGCACGCTGTTCCAGTATATTGCCTGGCGCTTCATCAAGTCATTGCTGGCGATGATGGCGTTGCTGCTCTTTCTGATTGTCACGGTGGATTTTATCGAGGGACTGCGCCGCCTTGGCGACGAGGATAACGTATCCGTTGGTCAGGTTTACCTGATTTCCCTCTATACGGCGCCTTTTTTCATTGACAAGGCATTCCCCTTTGCCTGCCTGTTCGCAGCCATGATCACGCTGTTCCAGCTCAATAACAAGATGGAACTGGTGGTGGCGAGGGCTGCAGGCATTTCGGTCTGGCAATTTCTGATGCCGATCGCCAGCGCCGCCCTGCTGGTCGGGGTCCTCGCAGCCACGATATACAATCCGGCAGCTGTTTCGTTCTACGAAAAAAGCCTGGAACTCAAGGCTGATATCTTTGGCAAGAAGGCAGAAACCAATGCCAGAACGAAAGCTGGGTTCTGGTTACGCCAGGATGACGGCAACGGTTTCAGCACGGTCATAAATGCCAACCTCGCCCGAAAGGGAGGAGCCCTGCTGGATGGGGTGCGGATGATCCGCTTCAACAATGAGGGTTCGGTCTATGAGCGGGTGGAAGCGCCTCATGCGGTTCACCGCGGAGAAAAATGGCTTGTGGTCGATGCCAGCGTCACCGATTCCGATCAGAAACTTACGCGATATGCGAACCTGGAAGTGCCGACAAACCTGTCGCGGGAATACCTTTTGGGATCGACCGAAGACGCTGCTGCGATAGGGTTTTGGGACCTGCCGGATTCCGCCGCGAAGGTGCGCCAGTCCGGTCTTAACCATCTTCCGTATCTCGTTCAATTCCATAGCCTTTTGTCACTTCCCCTGTTCCTTGTTGCAATGGTACTTATTGCGGCAACAGTGTCCCTCAGGTTTGTGCGGTCGGGACAGGCCGGCAGACTGATTTTGGGTGGCATTTTGGGCGGGTTCGTGCTTTATGCAGCCTCAAGACTGGTGACTTCATTGGGGAGCAACGGGATCGTACCGCCAAGCGTGGCGGCATGGTCTCCTTCTTTGGTGGCAATATTGTTTGGAATGAGCATTCTTTTGTACCAGGAGGACGGCTGATGCCTGCTTCGATGGACAATAGAAATCTGCTGCTGCCAAACCGGACGAAGACGCGGACAAGTGCCGGAACTTCGGCCGACCTTGACGGTTGCGTGGAAGCGAGCTGCCCGAAGATGGCTCGCCTGAAAACGGTCCTTTCCGGTACAATTGCGCAATTACGGCATGTTCCGCTTGCTGCTGCCGCCTGCGGCGTTCTTGCGCTTGGTGTGGCCGCTGGCGGCCTGCTTCATGCGACCCCTGCCAATGCACAGGTTTCGGGCGATGCATTATTCGGTGAAGGCAATATAGACCCCGCTGCCCAGATGCTGCTGGAAGCAGACGAACTGATTTACGACGACGCCAACAATACGGTTTCGGCCGTTGGCAATGTGCAGATTGCCTATGACAATTACACGCTGGTTGCCGAGCGGATCACTTATGACCGCAATTCGGGCCGGGTGGTTGCATTTGGCAATGTGGAAATTGTCGAACCAAATGGCAACAGGGTCTTCGCCGAGGAAATCGACATCACCGACGACTTCCAGGACGGTTTTGTTTCCGCCCTTCGCGTGGAGACACCGCAAAACACGCGTTTTGCTGCCGAAAGCGCCGAAAGGCGTGACGGTGAGCTCGCCGTTTTCAACAACGGGGTCTACACCGCTTGCGAAGTTTGCAAAGAAAACCCGTCAAAGCCGCCGCTCTGGCAGATCCGGGCCAATCGGGTTATCGTCAACACGCGTACCAGAACGGTTTCCTATGAAGGCGCGAGTTTCGAGCTGTTCGGCAGGCCGATAGCCTACCTTCCCCGTTTTTCCCATGCGGACCCGAGCATTCGCCGCAAATCCGGTTTCCTGCTTGTACGCCCGACCTTTTCCGAGGAGTTGGGTGTTGGTGCGGGCACCTCGTACTTCTGGGCGCTTGCACCAAATTACGACCTTACAGTCTCGGGGAAGTATTATACGCGACAGGGCTTTCTTGCACAGGCCGAATGGCGCCACCGCACGGCCAATGGAGAGTACAATCTGCGCTTTGCCGGGATCGACCAGAAAGACCCTGAGGCCTTTGACAGTGACCAGATCGACCGCAATGTGACAGAGCGCGGCGCTATCATGTCGAGCGGCAGGTTCCAGATCAATCCGCGCTGGAGCTGGGGCTGGAACATACTTGCCCAAAGCGATGGCAACTTTGCGCGAACATATGACCTTGAAGGTTACCGTGAACGCGACATTACCAATGAAATCTATCTGACCGGCCTCAACAAGAAAAACTTCTTCGACCTGCGGGCACAGAAATTCCTGATCCAGGATGATCGCCAGGACCAGTTGAGGCTTGGTAATCCTGACCTGTTTCCCGACAAGGACGACAAGCGTCAGGACCAGCAGGCATTGGTACTGCCGGTGTTCGATTACAGCATCGTTTCGGACCGTCCTGTTGCCGGTGGCCAGGTCTCACTGGATGTCAATGTCACCTCAATCAGCCGGGACAGGGTTGATATACTGAATTATAGCAATCCCGATGGCGATGTCCGGACGGCTTCGTTGCTGCCAAATGAACGACATCACGGTATTGCAGGCAAATATACCCGTGCCAGTGTTGAGACCGAGTGGAAGGCCTCTTCTATTCTCAACGGTGCATTGATCACTACTTCGCTGTCTGCGCGCGGCGATGCGATGATGCTCAATACCGATGATCTCGATACCGAATACAATCCACTTACCAGCAATGACGATCTTTATCGCGGCATGCCTGCAGCCATGCTGGAAATCCGCTATCCGCTGGTCGCCAGCAACAGCATGGTATCGCAGATTTTCGAACCGATTGCGCAGGTAATTGTGCGTCCGAATGAGACCCATATCGGCAAATTTCCCAATGAAGACGCGCAGAGCATGGTGTTTGATACCACCAACCTTTTCGAGCGTGACAAGTTCTCCGGTTTTGACCGGGTTGAAGGTGGAACACGGGCCAATGTTGGCTTCCGCTATTCTGCGAGCTTTGCCAATGGCGCTTCGCTCAACTTAGCCGCCGGCCAATCCTTCCACCTGCACGGCCAAAATTCCTATGCCGAACGCGACCTTGTGAATGCCGGGATGGAATCAGGGCTTGAAACGGACAAGTCGGACTATGTTGCTTCCGTCGATCTTGACTCGGGGATGGGACTTGGAGCCGGTGTATTCGGTCGATTTGATGAGAAGACCGGTGAGGTGCGCCGCGGCGAGGTTTCTGCCCGGTATGTGGATCCCAATGTGGCTCTGACCGGGTCCTATATCTTCATCGATGAACAGCCCAAATACGGTTTTGCCGAAGACCGTCATGAAGTTCGCGGCTCGGGCAGCCTGCGCATAACAGAAAATGTCCGTGTTTTCGCCAGTGCATCCTTCGACATCGAGAATGACAACCTGTTCTCAAGGAGTGCCGGTATCGCCTATGATGACCAGAGTTGCTTTTCGCTGGCAGTCGCCTATCAGGAAAATGACGACCGCTACACAGGCGAAGCTGTGGATCGCCGGATATCCTTCAGCCTGAGCCTTCGGACCATTGGGCATACCCAGTTCGAACGCACTCTGTATGACAATACCGAATAGCGCAGCCAGGATGGGTCCCCTGCGTCATAGTTTCGCCAATAGCGAAGCGCACAAGGCCCGGCGGCACGTCGCAAAGACGGGCATGGAGCGGAGCAATACGGGACGTTGCCAGTCAAAATGAAACTTGAACCCAACATGATGAGCGCGATGAAGCAGATTTCCGGCGGCCTTGTCGGTATTGTCGCCCTGTTACTCCTGTCAGGATGTAATACGCCGACTGCTGCTGTGGAAAGTGCCAGCCAGCAGCAGGAAGAGAACAATCCTGCAGAAACGGCTGAAAGCCAGTCAGCGCTTGAAGCTTCAAATACCAACATCATACAGCGCCCTTCCACAGTGAGCCAGAAGGGCACCAACATCCGCGCCGTGGTAAACGGTGAACCCATCACCAACTACGATATTCAGCGCAGGGCGGCATTCCTTGCCCTGCGCCGCGTAGGCGGCAACAGGAATGAAAAGGCGCTCGAAGAACTGGTCGAAGAAAAGATCAAGATACAGGAAGCTCGCAAGCAAAATACGGTTGCGAGCAACCGCGAGGTCGATGAATCCTACGCGAATTTTGCCCAGTCCAACCGAATGACGCCATCGCAGTTGTCAGGTATCCTGAACCAGTCTGGCGTTACTGCGGACCATTTCAAGGAATATGTGCGCGGCCAGATCAGTTGGAACAGGGCAACTGGCGGCAAATTGCGCGAGGAGATTGTCTCGCGCACAACGCAGGATACCATGCACTCGCTGCGCGAAGCCGGCGGGGAAAAGCCATCGACCTATGAGTATCTGCTTGAACAGGTAATCTTCGTTATCCCGGACAACCAGCGCAAAGCGCGCCTGAAGCAGCGCATGACTGAGGCAGAAGCATTTCGCCAAAGGTTTACCCGTTGCGGCGAGACCAAGACACTGGCCGTAGGCCAACTCGATGTCACCATCAGAACGCTGCCCCGGTCACTGGAACCCGAACTTCCACCGGTTTGGAAGGATGAACTGATCAAAACGCCCGAAGGCGGCACGACCGGCATCAAGGAAACCGAACGCGGCGTCGAATTCATTGCCGTGTGTTCACGCAAGACGGTTTCCGATGACCGGGTTGCTCAGGTCATGGAACGTGAACAGAAGTTTGAGGAATTCAACAAGCGCGGGGACGAACTCTCCGAGGAATTCCTTGCTGAACTCAAGTCGAAGTCCAAGATCATTTACCGGTAATGGCAAGCGGCGCGCCAAAGTCCATTGCGCCTCTCGCGATCTCGATCGGCGAACCTGCCGGAATCGGACCTGAAACCATTTTGAAAGCCTGGCTTGCTCGCGGGCAAAGAAGCATTCCGCCATTTGCCGTCATGGGTGGTGCGGGCCATCTGCAGGCGGTGGCTGATCATCTGGGCCTGAATGTGCATGTCCGGCCCTGTAAAGCCGGTGAAATTGCCACCATTTTTGAAAAAGCATTGCCCGTAGTCGGGCTGGTTGACGAATACCCTGTCAGGGCAGACTACGGGCACGACCACCCTGATGATGCACGGACCGTGGGCAACTCCATCATTGCCGCTGTGCAAGGGGCGCAGGCAGGCCGCTATTGCGGCATTGTAACTGCGCCCATCAACAAGAATGCGCTTTACAAGGCCGGTTTCGAGTTTCCCGGCCACACAGAGTTCCTTGCCGACCTGGCTTCACGGACAACCGGGAAATCCGTCCAACCCGTCATGATGCTTGCCGGTCCGCAATTGCGGACCGTACCAGTGACAATTCACCTGGCGCTCGGGGAAGTCATCCCGGCGCTTACGGGAGAACTGATCGTGGAAACTTGCAGGATCACGGCAAGGGACCTGACGAAGCGCTTCGGACTGACGCGGCCCAGGCTGGCGGTTAGCGGCCTTAATCCCCATGCCGGAGAAAACGGTTCGATGGGCCGAGAGGAAATCGAGATCATCGTGCCGGCCATCGAACAACTGCGCGCCGAGGGACTGGCAGTTGAAGGTCCCTTGCCTGCTGACACGATGTTTCACGCGTCCGCTCGCCAGAATTATGATGTTGCCATCTGCATGTATCATGATCAGGCACTGATCCCGGCCAAGACACTCGCCTTTGACGACGCGGTCAACGTGACTCTGGGCCTTCCCTTCATTCGTACCTCGCCCGACCATGGCACCGCCTACAATATTGCCGGAAAGGGGATAGCCAATCCCTCCAGCATGATCGCTGCAATCAAAATGGCGGGCCAGATGGCGCTTCACAGCCAGTCTGCAGGACCAGGGAAGGCATCACGGGAGCATGAGGGGTGAGCGGCCAGATTGATGATCTGCCGCCACTGCGCGAAGTAATTGCCGAGCATGGCCTTTTGGCAAAAAAGGCGCTTGGCCAGAACTTCCTGCTGGACCTCAACCTGACCGCACGGATAGCGCGGCAGGCCGGTGAACTTGCGGGGCACGACGTGGTCGAGGTGGGTCCGGGTCCAGGCGGGTTGACCAGAGCTATCCTTGCCGAGGGAGCAGCACGCGTAATTGCCATTGAACGTGATGCACGATGCCTGCCCGCGCTCCAGCAGATTGCCGATTATCATGATGGACGTCTCGAAGTGATCGAGGGTGATGCGCTGAAGGCCGATTACCGGCATCTTGTCATCCGCCCTGCCCGGATCATCTCGAACCTGCCCTACAATGTAGCTACGCCGCTCCTGACGGGCTGGCTGTTGAGCGAACCCTGGCCTTCCTGGTTCGTGTCGATGACGTTGATGTTTCAAAAGGAAGTGGCAGAGCGCATATGCGCTGCGCCGGGCAGCAAGGCCTATGGCCGACTTTCCATATTGGCTCAGTGGCGGTGCGAGGCTTCCATTGCCTTTGACGTCGGGCCAAGGGCATTCACGCCGCCTCCCAAGGTTACCTCCTCCATTGTCGTGCTCTTTCCGCGCCAATGTCCACTACCCTGTGAAGCGTCAAAGCTGGAAAAGGTAACGGCAGCAGCGTTCGGACAGCGGCGCAAGATGCTCAGGGCAGCGCTGAAACCGATAGGTGGACAGGCCCTGCTGGACAGGGCGGGGATCGAGGGGGACCGGCGCGCTGAGAACCTTGACGTGGCCGAGTTTGTCGCGCTCGCAAATGCGCTCTGATCAGCTTCGGGGCGTATCGATCAGTCGGGAAGTGAAATCATACAATCCGTGTCGGCGGTCCTGGCGAAGCCTTTCAGCGATCAGTATCGACTTCACCTGGTTATATGCCTGTTCAAGTGTGTCATTGATAACCACATAATCATATTCGTTCCAGTGGCTCATCTCTGCCCGAGCATTGGCAAGGCGATTTGCTATTACCTCAGCTGTGTCCTCTGCGCGGCGAACCAGGCGCTTTTCCAACTCCTCCATTGAAGGCGGCAGGATGAAGATGCTGACAACGTCAGCCCTTGCCTTTTCCATAAGTTGCTTGCCGCCCTGCCAGTCGATATCGAACAGCATGTCGCGGCCCTCGCGCATGGTTTCCTCGGCCGGTTCGCGCGGTGTTCCATAGAAGTTTCCGTGAACTTCCGCATGCTCAAGCAATGCGTCGGACCTGGCCAACATCTGGAACTCGCGTTCGGAAATGAAATGGTAGTGCTTGCCCTCGATTTCGCTGGCGCGCTTGCCGCGGGTCGTCACCGATACGGACAGGGTCAGGTCGCCAAACTCGGCAAGCAGATTGCGGGCAATCGTAGATTTGCCCGCGCCCGATGGTGAAGACAGAACCAACATGACACCACGCCGCTCGATGTTTGATCCCGACGGGCCCGAAGATTTTTTGTCTGCCAATTGAAATATTCCTGATCGAATTATTGCAGGTTCTGAATCTGTTCGCGAAACTGGTCGATTACGACCTTCATTTCAAGTCCGGTTGCGGTTACCGAGGCCGCATTGGACTTGGAACAGATCGTATTGCATTCGCGATTGAATTCCTGGGCAAGAAAATCGAGACGGCGGCCCACAGCCTCGCCAGATGCCAGCAGGTCGCGCGCAGCCGCCACATGGGCGTCGAGCCGGTCGATTTCCTCCTGCAGATCCGCCTTGGTGGCAAGAATGGCTGCTTCCTGGTTGAGTCGCTGCTCGTCGAAACCGCTGCCCGTTTCCAGCAAAGCCCTGACGTTTGCGGCAAGACGCTGGCGGATCGAATCGGGCGAGCGGGAAGAATCCTGCCTGACGCGTCCTGTCAGACGTGCGATTATATCAATCTGGGCTGCCAGGACTGCCGCGATCGCCTGCCCTTCCGACGCACGTGCCTTGGCGAGTTTAGCCATGGCGGCACCAAAACCGTCGATCAGGCCCCTTTCCAGTTCGTTTTGCCGCGCTTCATCAAGTGCGGGAGCAGCGATGTCGACGACGCCTTTCATTGCCAGGATTGCCTCCAGTGCGGGCATGGGCAGATTCGAACGCTGGGCGGCTTGCCTGGCCAGTGCGACTGCTGCATCAAGCGCTGCCTCATTCAGGGTCGGCACGGCAATACCTGCGCCTTGGTCAAGCTGGAGCGCCGCCTGGACATTCCCTCGCTGGATATGTGAGGCCGCAGCTTCCTTGAGTGCGGCTTCGAGATGGTCAAGACCCGATGGCAGGCGAAAGCGAACATCCAGCGCCTTGCCATTGACGGAACGAAGTTCCCAGACCCAGCTTGAATCGCCAAGTGACCCATCAAGGCGGGCAAACCCTGTCATGCTTTGTATCATGTTGCCCCCCGGCTGATCCCGTTGGCTTGTTCCAGTCGACCGACACAGGCTGCTTCACTCAGTTGGCGGTTTGCCCGCTCGTCGAGACCGCAGCGGCATTGGCAGCTTCGGCGGCCTTGGCTGCATCGGCGGCCGCTTTTTCAGCCTCTTCCTGAAGGCGTTTTTCAATTGCCCGCCAACGCTTCACATTCGCGTTGTGCTCTTCATAGGTCTGGGCAAAGACGTGTCCGCCGGTACCATCCGCCACGAAGAAAAGGTCATCGGTGCGCGAGGGATTGGCGACCGCCTCCATTGCCGCGCGGCCCGGATTGGCAATTGGTGTCGGCGGCAGGCCATCGATCTGATAGGTATTGTAATCTGTCAGCTGATCGATATCGGACTTGTAAATCGGCCGGTCCTTGGGTTTGCCCTGGCCACCGAAAATTCCGTAAATGATGGTCGGATCCGATTGCAGGCGCATGCCCTTGTTCAAACGGTTGATGAAGACGCTGGCCACCCTTGGCCGTTCGTCGGCCTTGGCTGTTTCCTTCTCCACGATGGAGGCGAGGATCACCAGTTCCTCGGGTGACTTTATGGGAAGGCCGTCGATCCGTTTTTCCCAGATTTCCGCAAGCAATCGCTCCTGCTGGCGGATCATCTGCTGAACCAGTTCCTGGCGGGTGGTGCCACGCTGGAAAGGATAGGTATCGGGAAGCATGCTGCCTTCAGGCGGTATCTCGTCCGGCATCTCGCCTTCGAGCACTTCATGCGCAGCAATGCGTTGCATGGCCTGAAAACTGGTCAAGCCTTCGGGGATGGTCACCTTGTGGACAATGCCCTTGCCCGAAACGATCGTTTCCATAACATCGCGCATGCTCATTCCCGGCTTGAAAGCATATTCACCCGCCTTGAGCGAACTCGCATTCTGGCTGGCTATAACGCCCTTTTCGAAGATGAAACCGCTTTCGATGATGCCGGCAGACTGAAGCTTGGTGGCGATCAGGCCGAGACTCGACCCGTCTTCAATCACGATCGAACGCGCCTTTGCGAGGGGACCGGGCTCCTCGAACCGCAACTTGCCGAGATAAAAGGCCGCGCCAGTGGCGAGCGTTCCGAAAACGAGCAGGCTGAGGCAGAAATTGAGAAAGACCACAAAGCGGTTGCGTGCGTGCTTGGAGCGTTTGGGTGGCTCGGGCACTTCACGGGGTTTCAGAATATCCTGGGGCGAGCGGGCAACATAATTGCCCTGCGCGTCGCCAGACTGACGGCCGAAACCGGACTGATTTCCGTCCCCTGATTGATGGTCCTGATCGTTCACAACCGTTCTCCGATACACTGGGCAAGCGGCATTCGAGCACAGCTTGGCGGAATCATCTTCGCCATTCCGGTCAGCAGACTAACCTATAGCAGCAGCGCTGTTGAACCCTTTTTATTGGTCAAAAATGTGGTGGTGAACAGTCTGTCGTACACTAGTTCACCCAGATCTCGTCGCAGCATCGCCCGTCGTAACCATGCCGCAAAACGCTCAGTCATTTACCGCCTTCATGATCAGCGAGGCATTGGTACCGCCAAAGCCGAAGGAATTGGAAAGGGCGGCCCGAATTTCCCTCTTGCGCGGCTTGTGCGGAACCAGGTCGATCACGGTTTCACGCTCGGGGTTGTCCAGATTGAGGGTTGGTGGCGCAATCTGGTCGCGGATCGCCAGCATGGAGAAAATCGCCTCCACCGACCCGGCGGCGCCGAGCAGGTGGCCAATGGCGGACTTGGTGGATGACATGGACACTTTCGAAGCCGATTCGCCCATCAGCCGTTCGGCTGCACCAAGTTCGATCGTATCGGCCATTGTCGAAGTACCATGGGCGTTGATGTAGTCGATGTCGGAAGCCTGCATGCCGGCATTCTTGAGCGCCATGCTCATGCAGCGGAACGCGCCATCGCCGTCTTCCGAGGGAGCGGTTATGTGATAGGCATCGCCTGACAATCCGTATCCTGCGATTTCGCAATAGATCTTCGCGCCGCGTGCCTTTGCGTGTTCGTATTCCTCCAGAACCACGATGCCAGCGCCTTCGCCCATGACAAAACCGTCTCGGTCCCTGTCATAGGGGCGTGACGCCCTTTGTGGCTCATCGTTGAAATCGGTCGATAGCGCCTTGCAGGCCGCAAATCCGGCCAGCGAGATGCGGCAGACCGGGCTCTCGGTTCCGCCTGCCACCATCACATCGGCATCGCCCAATGCAATCAGCCTCGCGGCGTCACCAATTGCGTGCGCGCCGGTCGAGCAGGCTGTTACAACGGAGTGATTCGGCCCTTTCAGCTTGTGCTTGATGGATACCTGGCCGGAAGCCAGGTTGATCAGCCGTCCGGGGATGAAGAAGGGAGACACCCTGCGTGGTCCCCTTTCTTCAAGGAGGAGAGCCGTATCGGCAATTCCCTGCAGTCCGCCAATACCGGATCCGATCAGCGTCCCGGTGCGCCACTGATCCTCGTCATTGTCAGGATGCCAGTTTGCATCGGCAAGGGCCTGATCGGCCGCCGCGACCGCGTATATGATGAAGTCATCAACCTTGCGCTGTTCCTTGGGCTCCATCCAGTCATCGGGATTGAAGGTGCCACCAGTGCCATCGCCGCGCGGAATCTGGCATGCGATCTTCGCTGCAATGTCATCCACCTTGAAAGTGGTGACTTGGGCGGCGGCGTTCCTGCTTTCGAGGATGCGACTCCAGCTTTCCTCCACCCCGCAGGCCAGCGGGCTGACCATTCCCAATCCGGTAACGACTACTCTTCTCATTGGAATCCTCGAAAACTGCTACGGACCGCCCATGAACGGCCCGCGGGACCGCCAGTGACCGCCCGGCTGCGCCGTCCCCAATTCTCGCAAAACGGACCGCGAAACGGGGTATTGTTGAATACAAAACAGGCGGCCCTGAGACCGCCTGAATCAAATAGCACATGGCTCGGTTGGAAAAACCATGCCGCCGGGTCAGGCGGTAGCTTTTTCCACGAATTTGACTGCATCGCCAACCGTCTGGATGGTTTCTGCTGCATCGTCAGGGATTTCGACGCCGAATTCTTCTTCAAAGGCCATTACCAGCTCGACGTTGTCGAGAGAATCAGCGCCCAGATCATCAATGAAGCTGGCAGATTCGGTAACCTTCGCGGGATCCACATCAAGATGTTCAACCACGATTTTTTTGATGCGTTCAGCGACGTCGCTCATAAGGCAATCCTCAGTTTGGAAAAGTTGCGTTTAATTAGTTGGCTTTCCGGCCGATTTCAAGCGAATTCCAGTGCTGCCGGAAGCTAACCATGCAGCGTGATTTTCATTCGCCAGCCGCCTAACACAGAAATATGGGGGTTAAAAGTGGAAAAACCTCGTTTTCATTGGATGCCATCGCCGGGCGCAGGTTCGTTGGCCGACAAACGATCATCCGGCCATACTGCCGCGGAGCCGTTCTGCCAGCATCGTGAAAGCAATTGTGCAGGCCAAGGCTGCCACTGCGAGTAAAAGCGCAATCTGAAATGTGCCGGCAAGTTCGAATACATAACCGGCAACCACAGGCCCGGTGGCCTGACCCAGACCAAATGCAGCTGTCATCAGGGCAATGGCCCGGGTAGCCGAGTTTTTTGCCATGCTACGAGCCCTGGCAAGACCGATTGCCGTGATCGCCATGAAGGTCCCTCCCAACAACATGCCGGAAATGACAAGCGTAACCGGCGTCGCCTTCAAAAAGAGAAGCGCAATCCCGAATGCTTCCACGGCGCAGCCAATGTTGTAAATTCGGGAAACGCCATGTCGGTTTGCAAGGCGGCTCCAGAACCAGATTGAAGGAATGCCAGACAGGCCGACAATCACCCATATCCAGGGTTCGACAGGTGCCAGCACCGGATCGGTCTTTGCGATCGTGTTGATGAAGGTAGCAATGATCACATAGCCGAAACCGAAAAAACCATAGCCCGTTATGAACAGCCTCAATTGAGGCGAGAAGCCTTCTGCGGGGACATTGGGCGTGCTAACAGAAGTGGCGCTCGCCGCACTGCGCGGTTCGGCAGGCAGGATGAACCAGACAAGGATGAGGCCTGCAAACGCCATCAGGCCTGATGCCAGCCAAAGATACTGCCAGGGAAGGTTTCCGCCAACGAGGAAGGAAACGAGCCCGGCCGAAGCAGCAATGCCGAGACCCACACCGCCGAAATGAGCCGCGAAATAGCCCGGCTTGCCATCGATCGCCAGGATCTCCAGAACAATTGCCGTGCCAAAAACCAGCGCGAAAGCGCTTGCCACACCCGACGCGAAACGAACGATCAGTTGCGCCTCATATGGTGCTGTGAAAGCGAAGACCAGAGTTGTCGCAGCGCTCAGAAAGAGACCGGCCTTGAACCATGCGCGGCGGTTTGTTTCAAAGAACCTCGCCGAAGCAAGCAGGGCACCAACAAGATAGCCAAGAAAGTTCGAACCGGCGAGCCATCCGGCCGCCGCCGGTGTCAGCGCATCCGCCGAGAGCATGTGCGGCAGGATCGGCGTATAGACAAAACGGCCAATACCCATTGCCACGGCAAGAGCGAGCATGCCTGCCAACGCGGCGCGCAATGCCCTGTTGTCGGATCTTGCCATGTTCTGCGTTCCTTACCCGGGCCGATCCGGCAACCGACCTGACGGACTCAGATCATCGCCATGCCACCGTTGACATGCAGGGTCTGGCCAGTAACGTATCTGGCTGCATCCGAAGCAAGGTAGACGGCAGCGCCAGCTATGTCAGAGCCTTCTCCCATCTTCTTCATGGGGATTGCGCCCATGATCGCTTCCTTCTGCTTGTCGTTGAGTTTTTCCGTCATTGCCGAGGCAATGAAGCCTGGCGCAATGCAGTTGACGGTAACGTTGCGGCTGGCGATTTCCTGGGCAAGCGACTTCGAAAAGCCGATAACGCCTGCCTTTGACGCGCAGTAATTGGTTTGCCCCGGATTACCGGTCACGCCAACAATAGACGTGATATTGATGATCCGGCCACCCTTGCGGCGCATCATCGGATAAGCGATCGCGCGGGTCAGGCGGAAGACTGCAGTCAGGTTGACCTGGATAACCGAATTCCAGTCATCATCGGACATGCGAGCCAGAAGTCCGTCGCGGGTGATCCCGGCATTGTTTACCAGGATGTCGACGCCTTCCATTTCCTCTTCGGCGCGTTTGCCAAGGGCATCGACAGCTTCGAGGTCGGATAGGTTGGCGGGCATCACAAAAACCCTTTCGCCAAGTTCGGTAGCGAGTTCCTTCAGTCTGTCCTCACGGGTTCCATGGAGCGCGACAGTGGCGCCAGCTGCGTGAAAGGCGCGCGCAACAGCTTCGCCAATTCCGCCGGAAGAACCGGTTACCAGTGCTTTCTTTCCGGTCAGGTCAAACATTAGATGTCTCCTTTGCGCGATGGTCGCGGAATAAATGATTAAAACAGACTATAAACAGTCAGGCAGCTTTCTCACTGAAAGCTGCCACATCCTCTGGCGTTCCAACAGAGATGGTTGCAAGGTCACGGTTGATGCGGCGGGCTAAACCGCTCAACACCTTGCCCGAGCCGACTTCCACAAGTGTGTCCACTCCGTTCTGCCCCAGCCACTCAATGCTCTCGCGCCAACGAACCTGGCCGGTGACCTGTTCGACAAGGCGTTTGCGGATATCATCGGGATCGGTGATCGGAGTAGCCAGCACATTGGCGACTAGGGGAACCACCGGAGAAACAACCTCGACTTCTGCAAGGGCTGCACGCATTGCTTCAGCTGCAGGGGACATCATCGCCGAGTGGAATGGCGCAGAGACCGGCAGCATCAGCGCGCGTTTTGCGCCCCTCTCCTTTGCCGCTTCTGCCGCTGCTTCTACCGCGGCCTTCGAACCGGAAATGACCAATTGGCCGCCGCCATTGTCGTTGGCAATCTGGCAAGTTCCTGAGCCACGGTTGGCGGCACAAATAGCCTCGACATCAGCAGTCTCCAGTCCGATAATTGCGGCCATTGCGCCCTCGCCCACCGGTACGGCAGCCTGCATCGCATTGCCACGAATGCGCAGGAGGCGCGCGGTATCGGCGATTGAAATGCTGCCGGCGGCACACAGGGCCGAGTATTCGCCCAACGAATGGCCAGCCACATATCTGGCGGCCGCTCCAAGATCTAGGCCTTCGCTTTCCAGTGCCCGCAGCGCGGCCATGGAGACAGCCATCAGAGCAGGCTGGGCATTTGCAGTCAGCGTCAGGGTCTCTTCCGGTCCCTCGAAAATGATGTGAGAGAGTTTTTCACCAAGGGCTTCATCCACTTCGTCGAATATCGCGCGCGAAGACGCATAAGTCTCAGCAAGAGCCTTGCCCATGCCGGGTGTCTGACTTCCCTGACCGGGAAAGGTGAATGCTGCTTTCATTCTCTTGCCTCTCGCTCCGCCAAATGCGGCTCTTTGTGACTTTACCAGCCCTTTCATCGAGCGGGTTTATCCATCGCGCGTGTCTGTTCCATAAACCCCTTTGAAGTCAAGGGCCAAAGGGGTGCCTGCGGGTCGAGCCGGTCTCAAAGTGAATTGCGCTGCGAAGTTCAGCTTCGGCAAAGGGCGCCAGATAATGGGACCCTGTTCGCCGTCCCAACATATTGCGAAGAAACCCAACTTCCCGGGGATTACCGTCCACCGGCGTCAAGTTAGGCTTGCCCCGGATTTAGTTGGGGGAAGTCATGCGTACCAATATCGAAAACACATTCAGTGATTTATCGAGAACCAAAAAGACCGCTCAGGCGGCCCGGCGCATTGCGCTGGAACTTGCGCTCGCCAACGGTACGGAACTGGACGATGCCCGACTGCTGGAGGCGATCTTGCAGCCATATGTAGGTAACGATGAAGCACGACGGCATGCATCCAATCTGCTGCTTCGGTTCGCCCATCTGACGGATGTCCTGCATTGTGAAATGAACCGGCTGCTCGAAGTCCAGGGACTGACTGTTTGCGCCGCCGCTGCCATCACGCGTTTCAGGCAATTAACCAGGGCAGTCACCCGGGCATCCATTCGCAACCTGCCGCTGTTCGACAGCCCGGAACAGGTCAAAACCTATTGTTATTCAATGCTTTGCCGGGCTGTTCGCGAGGAGTTTCACGTACTCTTCCTTGACCGGCGGGGAATGTTGCTCGGCCAAGAATGCCTCCAGCGCGGAACGATCGATCATGTCTGCGTTTATCCGCGCGAGGTGCTCAAGCGCATCATCGAACTTGACGCCAGTACCGTCATCCTGGTGCACAATCATCCTGTCGGCAGAGCGCTACCCAGCCAGGCCGATATTAGGATGACCCGTGAACTCGGTCTGCTTTCCCTGGCAGTTGGCGCTAATGTTCACGATCACATTATTGTTGCCCCGGACGGCGTCTATAGCTTCCGAGAGGCCTCCACCCCGGGTTGGCGGACCGATTTAAGGGATGTTGAAAATCGCCACAGTTGAACAGCCTTGCTCAAGTGGGCCTGCCAGCGAACGCCCCGCATGCGTCAGGGGTTCACACCATTTCAATTCGCATGCCGGACAAATGGAAAGACATGTCATGTTCAATATCAAGGTATTTCCGGATTTTCAGCTTTCGAAGTGCGATGACCACAAGGCTGCAGAATTGCTCAACCGCCTGATTTCCGTGCGGCAAAGCCTCAGCGCCCGTTACGTGAATGCAAGCTTTTTCGATTATTCCGGCATCCATCTCGAAGCGGTACATTTCATTACTTATCCAACCTCCTGGATTGCCCGCTACATCACCGGTTTTTACAGCGAGATAGATCCTCTCTTCAGGATCGATTTCCGGACCATCAGCCTTGTTGACTGGGCTGATCTGTATCGAAGCGAAGTGCAAGAGAAATTGCTGCGAAATTTCAGGGAGAACGGGCTGGGACAGAACGGGCTGACCGCGGTAGACCACGTTGAAGGCGATGTGTATTGCGCCCTGTCGGCAAGTTTTGATGTCGAACCCCCGCAATGGCAGCGGTTCAAGGCGGACAGTCTCGAAATCCTGCGCTTCCAGGCCCGAATGACCGGAGACGCATACAGCCGACTGTATCGCCGTTCGCCGCGATCCTCATACAGCCTGACGCCGCGCGAATGCGAATGCCTGTATTGGGTGGCGATGGGCAAGACCGATGAGCAGATCGCACAGTTGCTTGCGATCGGCCGGTGGACGGTTAACGGGCACCTGCAAAGCGCCAAATACAAGCTGGGTACGCCGAGCCGTTCGGCCGCAGTTGCACGGGCCATCGCAGACGGAATCATCACCATTCGTCGCGCCATATAACGGGGTGCAAGACCTTGCAACCACCCCATCCATGCGGGCCGGATCGGGGTAATTGAACGGCCAGCGAAATACACGTGAAGATAGCATCCATACCGTTGCGGAATGTAGTCGATTCCGCTGCCGAAAGGAGCCTGTCGATGATCGTGTATGTCACGCCCGCCAACCGCGCCAAGTACCGCAAGGAGCTGGACGGATATTTCCGTCTGCGCAAGAAAATCTTCTGCAACAAGCTGAAATGGGTGCCCGAACGCGCCGACGAATACGAGACCGACCGGTATGACACGCTATTCAACGTATACATACTGTGCATCGACGAGCATAGCGGACAGGTCGCCGGCGGCGTGCGCCTCATGCCAACCACCGGCCCTACCTTGCTGCACTCCGTGTGGTCGGACATGTTGCCGAAGCCAAGTGATTTCCGATCGCCCAATATATGGGAGGCAACGCGCTTCTGTGTCGACGAGGACATCAGCACCCGCAAGCAGAACCTTCTCAACCGTACCACACTCACCCTTTCGATCGCTGTTGCCGATTTCGGAAACGCGAACGGCATTACACATGTGATTGCGGTGTGCGAGCATTACTTTTTCAACATGTCCGGCGCATACGGCCCGAAAGCCGACATCCTCTCCACCCGGATCGATGCGAATGGCCTCGAGATCAGCTGCGGCATGTGGTCGACCGCTTCCATCCAGACCATGCTGACCTGGAGCCGCGCAATCACCGGAAACGCCGAGCCAGCAATCATTCGCGAAGTAGCCTAGCCCCCTCATTGCGAGAAGATCCAGTTGAGCGCCTGCCGCCAGTCGATCATGCGCACCGGCGTCCCGTGCCCGCCCGTTTCGAAGACCGTCATGCGCACCGGAAGCCCTTTCGCCCTGAGCGCGCCGTAGAGATCCTCGACGTCCGCAACATCGTAGACGCTGTCGCTCGAACCATGCGCGATATAGACCGGCAGATCGGCAAAAGCGCCCGAATAGGCGACCCGCAGAAAGTCCCGGTCGCTGAACCCGCCGAGCAGCACCAGCCCCGCAAGCTGATTTCGCGTGTCGGCATTGTTTGCCAGCGACCAGCACAGTTTCGTGCCGAGCGAGCCGCAGGCCAGAACGATCCTCCCCGCGCCCCGCGCCGCGCGTTCCCCGATGAGCGCCGCGATATCAGCGGCCCCCTCCGCCTCGAAATTCGTGAAATCCGGCGAGAGCCACGCCCCGCCATTTTCCGCCATGAGCGTCTTTGCCCGGCTGAAATTGCCGCCGAAGCGCTCATCATCAAAGCCCCAATCCGCATTGCCGTCCCGCCCGTGCAGATAGATGACCGTGTAGCGCGCATTGCCGTCGATGCGCCCCGCCACATGCCCCGCCAGGCTGCGCCCCTCCGCCGTCCATGCGAGCCTGCCGACAGAAGCGGCCGGCAGCCGGCTGATATACTGCGCCTTCGCCTTTCGCACGGGCAGTTCATCGCGCCCGTTGACATCGCGCGCCTCATCGAAGGGAACGCGCAGATAGTCGCCGCCATCGCGGCTCTCGAGCGGCGCGCGATAGGCAAAGAGCGTATCGCGAAACGGCTTGAGCGGTCCGTTCAGCACTGCCCGCCCCTGTTTTTGCCCCGCATCTTCGCTGCCCGCCGAGGACAGCGTGTCGGTGCTTTGACATGCGCCCGGCACGAGCAGCGCGACCAGCAGCATGAGCACAAGAGGGGCGGAAAACCGTTTCATGCCCTGCGCATAGCCGAGAATCGGGGCGAAAACCAGCCGCGCAGATCAGCCCGCCCGCACGCGCTCAAGGTGCCCGGCAAAGCGGCAGGCCGTGACGCAGACGGGTGCCGCGCGGCCCGCCGGTGCATTTGCCGAGGCGGCGGCATTTGCGATAGGGGCAGTCCTGCCAGCTGCCCGCGATCTGCGCCTCCATCCGCGCCAGGTGATAGGCGGCCAGAGGATCAGGGTGAGGATCAGGGTGAGGGTCGGAAGCCGGATCGGGGAGTTGGGG
>CAZIPH010000020.1:0-54200 GCA_964541115.1 uncultured Salaquimonas sp. | reverse complement strand
TCAGCCGATTGAACCTTCAATCGTGAACAACGTCATTGGAAACCACAGCTAGGGTCACGCCCGCTGCGCAAGCGGCTCGAGGATGACACGATTCAAGCGTTGGCATCAGCCGCACCTGTTCGTTCACTCGACGGGATTCCGCCAGCGCTATCGGAATTTTCAAAGAGCAAAGCAAACGTGCGGCCTGCTCGCCTATCCTTTGACCCATTGTGTACGGGCCCGCAGGCCGCACGCGGAGATTTGTAGTGACAGGAGGCTCTTCAGTACACGGTCCAGCCTGCCCTTCAAGTTAAGCCCCCTGGGAGTCGAACCCTCTCGGCCTAACGCTCCGCCGCTGCCCCTCCTTGTTCCGATTGGCGATCGATCAGACCAATGTTTGCGTGGGAGACAGTGAGCGGAGAATAGGGGAGGTTCTGCGGGAGAGGATAAGTTTTATGTAATTTTTCCGATTCTGCCCAGGGAACCACCCGCGCGCAGTGTCTTGATCGGCAGACAACGATTTGGATCCTCTGGTCACGCCTGCTGCGCAAGCGGCCCGAGTATCCATTCCGTAATGGCAATATGTCATGGGTGGTTATTTCCACATGCTGGCGAGCCGCAAGGGCGGCACGATCCGTTCCGGGGTCACTGCTGACCTCGAAAGCAGAATTTATGATCTTCGTGAGGGGCAGGGATAAACCCTTCCTTAAGCCTGCCGGGTTAGGTTTGGCCAGTTTCAGTATTCCTGCGTATCTGGGAAGTCAGACTTGTCCACCCGTCAAAAGCGAGAGAGCCGTCTCAAGGGCTTCATCATTCCGGTCATGTGCCTTGCGCTGCTGGGCTATTTTGCACACCACGCCCAGACCGGGCGTTTCAACATCCATACCAAGGCGGAAATGAATGCCAAGGCAGATGGGTTGCAGGTCAAGCTGGCCGGACTCAAGGATGAGCGCGCCCATCTGGAGCGCAAAGTGACCCAGCTGGTCGACGGTAGCCTGGAAAAGGATGCATTGGACGAGGCCGCCCGCGCCAAACTCGGCCTTACCACACCACAGGAAGTCGTGATCCTTCGCTGACGCCCAACTTGAACAGGCGCTTCAATAGGCGCTTGTGCGAACCTTCGTACCGCCTCTTGACCGGGATTTGGACCCTGCCTTCATCTTTGTTTGTATCTGTCTCCAATCGGGCCGCAGACGGGGACACGCCGTCATTTTGCGTAGCCCTCAGAATATAGAATTAATATAAAAGCAGTTAATTACACCTGGAAATGATTGAATTAACCGTTTTAGCGAAATTCAGCCTTGCGTTTTGGGCCGTTGATATGAGTGCGAAATGCTGTACAGTTTTGGCACTATCAAGCGGATGACCTGATCCGGAGGATTTCGTCCCTGCCTGCCAGGCTGGCCCGTAGTGGCCCCGATTGGCAAGCCCGGGCGGCACAGTTGGGAGAAGACAATGGCAGCCAAAGCCGCTGGCGCTGCGAAAGCATCGCGCCTCAAGAAGACCCCCACCAATGATGATGCGAACACCAAGATGGTGGCGCCCAAGCCCCTGAAGTTCAGCAAGGATCAGGAACTGGAAGCCTATCGCGAGATGCTGCTCATCCGCCGTTTCGAGGAAAAGGCGGGCCAGCTCTATGGCATGGGGCATATTGGCGGGTTCTGCCATTTGTATATCGGCCAGGAAGCGGTTGTCGTCGGCATGCAGATGGCTGCAAAGGATGGCGACCAGGTTATTACCGGCTACCGTGACCATGGCCACATGCTGGTCTGCGGAATGGACCCCAAGGGCGTGATGGCCGAGTTGACCGGCCGACAGGGCGGGCTTTCCAAGGGCAAGGGCGGCTCGATGCACATGTTTTCCAAGGAAAAGAACTTCTATGGCGGGCACGGCATTGTCGGCGCGCAAGTCTCGCTCGGAACGGGGCTGGCCTTTGCCAACTGGTACCGGGAGAATGACAATGTTGCCATGGCCTATTTCGGCGATGGCGCGTCGAACCAGGGCCAGGTCTATGAGAGTTTCAACATGGCGGCCCTTTGGAAGCTGCCGGTCATCTATGTGATCGAGAACAACCGCTATGCCATGGGAACCTCGGTGCAGCGTTCCTCTGCGCTTACCGACTTTTCCCAGCGCGGCGCCTCTTTCAACATTCCCGGTATCCAGGTGGATGGCATGGATGTGCGCGCGGTCAAGGCTGCCGCCGATATCGCGACCGAACATTGCCGCGAGGGCGATGGGCCGATTATCCTTGAAATGATGACCTACCGTTACCGCGGCCACTCCATGTCGGATCCGGCGAAATACCGCTCGAAGGATGAAGTCCAGAAGATGCGTGCCGAAAGCGACCCGATCGAGCAGGTCAAGCAGCGCCTCATCGAAAACAAGCAGGCTTCCGAAGATGACCTCAAGGCCATCGACAAGGATATCCGCGCCATCGTGGCGGAGGCTGCCGATTTCGCGATGAACGATCCGCTACCTGCCGAGTCCGAACTTTACACCGATATCCTGCGCTGAGGGGGAAGAGCGATGCCAGTACAGATTCTCATGCCTGCTCTCTCTCCAACCATGGAAGAGGGCAATCTTGCCAAGTGGCTGGTCAAGGAAGGCGACAAGGTGGCCGCCGGTGACGTGATCGCCGAAATCGAGACGGACAAGGCAACGATGGAAGTGGAAGCCGTTGACGAGGGCACGATTGCAAAGATCATCGTCGATGCGGGAACCGAAAACGTCAAGGTAAACGCGCTGATCGCAATTCTTGCCGAAGAGGGCGAGGATGTTGCCGAGGCTGCCAAGGCCGGCGCTGATGGCGCCGACGCGGGCGGTTCTGCGCAGGCGCAGGCACCGGCTGAAAAGCCTGCCTCGCAAAAGGCCGAGCCGGTAACGAGCCCGGTGGTGATCGGCAATGCCGAGGAACTGCCCATGCCGTCCGATCCCGACATTCCGGAGGGAACCGAAATGGTTTCCATGACAGTTCGCGAGGCGCTCAATTCGGCGATGGCCGAGGAAATGCGCACCGACAAGAACGTGTTCGTGATGGGTGAGGAAGTTGCCGAATACCAGGGTGCCTACAAGATCACCCAGGGGTTGCTCGAAGAATTCGGCCCGCGCCGCGTCATCGACACGCCGATTACCGAGCATGGCTTTGCCGGTATCGGGGTTGGCGCTGCCATGGCGGGTCTGCGACCTATCGTTGAATTCATGACGTTCAACTTCGCCATGCAGGCGATTGACCAGATCATCAACTCTGCTGCCAAGACGCTGTACATGTCCGGCGGACAGATGGGTGCGCCGATGGTTTTCCGCGGTCCCAATGGCGCTGCGGCCCGTGTGGCTGCCCAGCATTCGCAGTGTTACGCGGCCTGGTACGGTCATATCCCGGGCCTCAAGGTGATAATGCCGTTCACGGCAGCCGATGCGAAAGGTCTCCTCAAGGCCGCCATTCGCGACCCCAACCCGGTAATCTTCCTTGAGAACGAGATACTCTACGGCCAATCCTTCGAGGTGCCCAAGGTAGATGACCTGGTATTGCCCATCGGCAAGGCGCGTATCCACCGCCAGGGCAAGGACGCTACGATCGTCTCTTTCGGCATCGGCATGACCTATGCGATCAAGGCAGCCGAAAAACTGGCCGAGGACGGCATTGATTGCGAGATCATCGATCTTCGCACGATACGCCCGCTCGACATGCAGACGGTCATTGCCTCGGTCAGGAAGACCGGTCGCCTGGTGACTGTGGAAGAGGGCTTCCCGCAATCATCTGTCGGGGATCACATTGCTTCGCAGATTGTCCAGCGCGCCTTCGATTATCTCGATGCGCCGGTGGTAACGATCTGCGGCAAGGATGTGCCGATGCCATATGCGGCGAACCTCGAAAAGCTGGCCTTGCCGAATGTGGACGAGGTTGTCGAAGCGGTCAAAGCGGTGAGTTACAGGTAGTGCTTCAGCGCCTCGACCTGCGCAGTGCACGGTTCGACAGATTGTCCGAATGCGTGGAATTCAAGGGGAGGGGCATCACCCTCGCGGTGACGCTGGATACGCTGGAGGCGAGTGCCAATCGCGAGCTGACGCCGGAGGAAGCCGTGCTGGAAGCGGTCGATATAGAAAGGCGCCTTGCGCGTCTTGGAGAAATACTCCCGGCTGATGATGGCCGGGTGCTGGTGACAAGGGAACGGCTTCTCAATGATGGCAGATTTGCTGTCGGTGAGGCTGATGCGAAAGATACCGGCCAGGACCGGAACAGACGAAAAGGGGAGAACCCGTCATGCCGATCAACATAACCATGCCTGCGCTGTCGCCAACGATGGAGGAGGGCAACCTCGCCAAGTGGCTGGTCAAGGAAGGTGACAGTGTCTCCGCCGGAGACGTGATTGCCGAAATCGAGACCGACAAGGCAACGATGGAGGTCGAGGCGGTTGACGAGGGAGTGATCGCCAAAATCATGGTTCCAAGCGGGACCGAAGGTGTGAAGGTCAATGCGGTAATCGCCATCCTCGCGGAAGAAGGCGAGGACGTTGCCGAGGCGGCAAAAGGCGGTGGAGACAAGGCGCCTGGCACCTCAGCTGCGAAAGACGAACCCAAGTCCAGCAGCGAACCGGCAAAGGGCGAAGGCTCCGATGCGGCGTCGCGCATGCGGTCAGGTGCGGGCAGCGATGGGACTACGCCGGTGAGTGACAAGGCTCCGAAAACGCCATCGGCAGGGCCTGCTCCGACTTCAGGTGGCGACAGGGTATTCTCCTCGCCGCTGGCGCGCCGCATCGCAAAGGATGCAGGCATCGACATTTCAGCCATCGAGGGATCCGGCCCGCATGGCCGCGTGATCAAGCGCGATGTGGAATCAGCCATCGAGAGCGGCACCGGCAGGAAGGCTGCCGCAGGCGAGGCTACTGCACCAAGGGCGGAAGCGGCCAAAACTCCTGCGCCGGCGGGCATGTCGGATGACGCGGTTCTCAAGCTGTTCGAGGAAGGCTCCTATGAACTCGTCAAGCATGACGGCATGCGCAAGACGATTGCACGGCGCCTGACCGAGGCCAAGCAGACCATCCCGCATTTCTACGTGTCGGTTGATTGCGAACTCGATGCGCTGCTGGCGTTGCGCGCACAGCTCAACAAGTCGGCTCCGGTCATCAATGACAAACCGGTATACAAGCTTTCGGTCAATGACCTCGTCATCAAGGCGCTGGCGCTTGCCCTGCGCGATGTGCCGGACGCCAATGTTTCATGGACCGATGAGAACATGGTCAAGCACAGGCATTCCGATGTGGGCGTTGCCGTTTCCATTCCCGGTGGCCTCATCACGCCAATTATCCGCAAGGCTGAACTCAAGACCTTGTCCGCCATTTCCAATGAGATGAAAGACATGGGCGCGCGCGCCAGGGAACGCAAGTTGAAGCCCGAGGAGTACCAGGGCGGCACGACGGCTGTCTCCAACATGGGCATGATGGGTGTTTCGAATTTCTCTGCCGTGGTCAACCCCCCGCATGCGACCATTCTTGCAGTGGGTGCAGGTGAACAGCGCGCTGTCGTGAAGGATGGTGCTGTACAGGTGGTTACAGCCATGACAGTCACCCTGTCCACCGATCACCGCGCTGTTGATGGCGCGCTAGGCGCAGAACTGCTTGGCGCATTCAAGCGTTGTATTGAAAACCCGATGGGGATGCTGGTGTAAGGCCATGGGAAAGGCTGGCGCGACCATCCTTTGTTATGGCGACTCGCTGACCTGGGGTTCCATTCCAGGAAGCACCGGGCGGCATGAGCCGGATGTTCGCTGGCCGAATGTTATCGCAAATGCGCTCGGCAATGTGGAAGTCATCACCGATGGCCTGCGCGGGCGCACCACTGCCTATGACGAGAACCTGTCCGACAGCGACCGCAATGGCGCACGCACCTTGCCGACGGCCCTTTACGCCCATGCGCCGCTTTCACTGGTGATCCTGCTGCTCGGATCAAATGACATGAAGCCCCACATTGCCGGTACGGCGATTGCTGCCATGCAGGGCATGAGGCGGCTGGTCTCGATCATCCGCAGCCATCTTCCAGGACCCGATTTGCCTGTACCCCGTATGCTGATCGTGTCGCCGCCACCGCTCTGTGAAGCCGAAGACCGTTTTTTTGCACAGATGTTTGAAGGCGGCGCCAAGCAATCGGCGCAACTTGCCAGCTGGTATGCGCAGATTGCAGAAGAAGCGCAGTGTGGTTTTTTCGATGCCGGAACCGTAGCCCGAACATCACCCGTTGATGGTGTTCACCTTGATGCAAACAATACAAGGGCCCTGGGCGAGGGACTGGTACCCGTCGTCAAAAGGATGCTGGAGCAATGAAGCCTGCGGAGTTTCTTCGATGCCAAGCAACTGAACAATCGCTTCGCCCGCCTGTGAAAGGATCAGCGCGATCACAAAAGCATAGACCAGGCTGGTAAAGACGGTGATCAACCGAAGTGAAAAGACAGCACGAACGGCCCGCGCCAGAAAAAGGAAAATGAGAAGCAGGCCAGGTCCGCTGACAATGATTGGAAGCGCAGTTATGCGGTCAAGTGAAAGCAGGGAAAGCAGATAATCCATGGATTCGTCCGGATGATCGGGTCACCATACAATGATGGATCAGCGTGTTCGTTTGATGACTGAATCAACCCTTACCATGGGAAAGGCAAGCCAGAAAGTACCGCCGTCCAACGCAAGAACCGAAGGTTTATTTGGGGAAGATGTCAGTGGTGTAAACGACCCACAAGGTGGGCAGGACTTGAATGAAGAATATCGAAAGGACGATCGTCCCCATTGAAAGAACGAAGGCTCTTTTCAGCTGGAACCGAAGAATGGAAGCAATGATCCGCAACAAAAAGAGTGCCACCATTGCGCTGAACACAATCTGCACAATGGCAGGAAGCGAGCCAAAGCCGATGGTTTGTATTCCGGAAACAGAATCCAGGTCAGAAACTCCGCAATCGTGAACAAGGAAACCTTTTATAACCAATGGGTGAAATTGCCACAATCTCTATCAGGCCGGCCCAGCGGCGCGATGCCGCTGATCTCCTGATCATCGACAATCTTTCTAGCCACGGGCTGTCGCTTTCCTTCTGGCAACATGCGGTTTCAGAAGGAGAGGCAGAAGACCCACTCGTCTATGCAAGGGAACGATTTGCCAACGAAAATTCGGTGTTTGGCTGGACCAATGCGTGGGTGGCGGAACTTGACGGAGAATTCGCAGGTTCGGTGACCGCTTACAGGATGCCAGAGCCTGACGAGGATGTATCGCAGATCAAACAGCTTTTTCCGGGTTTTGTACCGGTATTCGAACTTTTCGCGCAGGTGGTGGGAGAATGGTTTATCGACAGCATGGGTGTGTTACCAAAAGCAAGGAACCGGAAAATCGCCGACCGGCTGATGGATGCAGCACTGGCCGAGGCAGACAGCAACGGACTGGCAACAGCACTGGTGGTCGAAGATGAGAATGAGCCGGCAATTGGCCTTTATCGCAAGAAGGGTTTTGTGGTCTCGCAATCATTACCCAAGGCAGGAACAAACGAGAAGGGAAACTGGTTCCTGATGCGCCGCAAGCCAGTGTGAAACAAACACGATTGACCTCGATCAAGGGCGAAGCAGGAAGATGAACATAGGGTAGGGACACAACCAACATCCAAGGAGGAAGATCGTGTCCCACGTACCCCATGAACTGGCAGAAGAATTTCCCGAGCATGTCGCGAAAATAAGCGAACTGAAAACTTCGAACGCTCATTTTCAAAGACTGTTCGACGAGTATCACGAGATCAACAGGGCGGTTCACCGGGCAGAAACGAATGTCGAACCGACCGACGATCTGCACATGGAAGAAATGCGCAAGATGCGCATGCGCTTGAAAGACCAAATTTACGGGATGCTGGTGGCCTGAACGCCCTGCCTGCTCCCTAAATCGAAAAGAGAAAAGGAGCAGGCACTTGGCCAATTCTTACGACGTTATCATCATCGGATCCGGACCGGGCGGCTATGTTGCCGCCATCCGGTCCGCCCAACTTGGGCTGAAGACCGCGATTGTGGAGCGCGAGCACCTGGGAGGCATCTGCCTCAACTGGGGATGCATCCCGACCAAGGCGCTGCTTCGCTCTGCCGAGATCAAGCATTATGCCGATCACGCAAAGAATTACGGCCTTACCATCACTGGTGAAGTGAAGGCCGATGTGAAAGCAGTTGTCGAGCGTTCACGCGGCGTATCGACGCGCCTCAATGGCGGCGTTGGCTTCCTGATGAAAAAGAACAAGATCGACGTGATCTGGGGTGAAGCGAAACTTGCAGGCAAGGGCAAGGTCACTGTCAGCAAATCAGGCAAGAAGCCGATGCAGCCGCAACCTCCAGCCCCCAAGGGCACGCTGGGTGAGGGCGATTACACCGCCAAGCACATCATTCTGGCAACCGGTGCCCGCCCGCGTGCGCTGCCCGGCATTGAACCTGATGGCAAATTGATCTGGACCTATTTCGAGGCCATGGTTCCGGCCGAGATGCCGAAGAAACTGGTGGTAATGGGATCAGGCGCGATCGGGATCGAGTTTGCCAGCTTCTACAATTCCATGGGCGTTGACGTGACTGTCGTCGAACTTATGGCCAATATCATGCCGGTGGAAGATGTTGAAATTTCCACGCTTGCCCGCAAGCAGCTGGAAAAGCAGGGCATGAAGATCATCACCGAAGCCAGGGTGACAAAAGTCGACAAGGCAGCCAATTCAATCAAGGCCACCGTCGAGACCAAGGATGGCAAGACCCAGGTGATTGAAGCTGACCGCCTGATCTCCGCTGTCGGGGTCCAGGGCAATATAGAAGGCCTTGGTCTGGAAGATCTCGGTATCAAGACGGACCGCGGCTGCGTCGTGATTGATGGCTATGGCAAGACCAATCTCGAAGGCATTTATGCGATTGGCGATGTTGCCGGGCCGCCCATGCTGGCCCACAAGGCGGAGCATGAAGGCGTAATCTGCATCGAGAAGATAGCTGGCGTTCCCGGCGTGCATCCCATGGACAAGAAGAAGATCCCCGGCTGCACCTATTGTCATCCACAGGTCGCCAGCGTTGGCCTGACTGAAGCTGCTGCCAAGGACGCGGGCAGGGAAATCCGCGTTGGACGTTTCATGTTCGCCGCCAATGGCAAGGCTATCGCCCTTGGCGAGGACAATGGCATGATCAAGACGATCTTCGACAAGAAGACCGGTGAGCTGCTTGGGGCGCACATGGTTGGTGCAGAGGTGACCGAGCTTATACAGGGGTTCGTTGTGGCCATGGGCCTTGAAACCACCGAGGAAGACCTGATGCACACCATCTTCCCTCATCCGACCCTTTCTGAAATGATGAAGGAAAGCGTGCTGGACGCCTATGGCCGGGCACTCAATGCATGATTGGCTGACAGAAAAGGAGTTATCCCGATGGATATAAAGGCATTACTGGTATTTCTTGCAGTTGGTGCGGTAGCGGGTCTGCTGGCCAGCCTGGTCGTTGGCGGGGGCGGACTCTTCTATTACATCATCATCGGTGTCATTGGCTCGTTCGTAGGCGGGTTTCTTTTTTCTGCCCTCAAGATCAACCTTTCCACAGGCAGCGCCATCGTCAACCAGATCATCACCTCAGCCATAGGCGCGATCATTGTCGTACTGCTCGCGCGGATGATTGCCTGAGGCCATGGCGTTTCCGCTGAAGGTCGTTATCTGGTTCGTGCTGTTCATGGGCAGTCTGGGTCTTCTGGTGGGAACACTGAACATGCTGAACCCTGAAGCTGTGCATATTCCGTTCGGGCCCAATGGCGAAAGCGCGGAGGGATTTGACGGCATACTGGCTTCGACGCTCTCAAGCGTTGTATTTGGCCTGATCCTTGGAATTCCCGCCGCATTGCTTACATGGTGGATAGCACCTCGCAAGCTTGGCAAAAGAAAAACCGGGAGCAAATCGTGATGAATGAGCCACACGCAATTCTTGGCATGGCCGGGGTCGGCTTTTTTGGAATGCTGGTGATCGGCTTTCTTGCCGGGTGGATCGCGGAAAGAACGATGAACCGCGACCACGGCTTCCTGACGAACATTCTGGTCGGAATTGCAGGCTCGTTTGTCGGCGGTACGGCTGCCGGTCTGCTTGGCTTCCAGTGGTACGGCTTTGTGGGAAACCTGGTGGTTGCAACCTTGGGTGCGATTGCCATTTTATGGTTCTTTGGAAAGCGCGAAAAACCGGCCATCCGCCAGCATCCGATTGACCCGACACCGATGAATCCGGATATGACCCCTGATATGATTAGTGACATGAACAAGCAGGGCGAGCAAAATCTGCCGCCGATCTATCATGCCAAGAAAGACAAATAGTACGGTGAAAACCGCAACAGGAAACAGACCATGGTAACCCTTCTGGACAACACAGCACCGCGCAAGGACGGCCAAGCCGGGGCAACGGCCGAGTTGAGGCCGCGCCATCCCGAAAAAGCGAAGCGTCCTGAAAACGAGGTTCAGAAGAAACCTGCATGGATTCGCGTGAAGGCTGGCGGTAGCCCGGTATACGAGGAAACCCGCAAGATCGTGAAGGAGAACAATCTCGTCACGGTATGCGAGGAAGCCGGTTGCCCAAACATTGGCGAATGCTGGTCCAAGAAACACGCGACCATGATGATCATGGGGGACACCTGCACAAGGGCCTGCGCCTTCTGCAATGTGAGGACCGGCATGCCCGATGTGCTGGACCCGTATGAACCCGAAAACGTCGCCAATGCTGTTGAAAAACTCGGACTTGAACATGTGGTCATCACGTCAGTCGACCGCGATGACCTTGATGATGGCGGCGCGCAACATTTCGTGGATACGATTCAGGCCATTCGTGCCCGCTCGCCCGGAACAACGATCGAGATTTTGACACCTGATTTCCTTCGCAAACCCGGCGCCCTGGAAAAGGTGGTTGCCGCAAAACCTGACGTCTTCAACCACAATCTAGAAACCGTGCCGTCAAACTACCTGACGGTCCGTCCCGGCGCGCGCTATTTCCATTCCATCCGCCTGTTGCAGCGGGTCAAAGAGCTGGCCCCGACCATGTTCACCAAGTCCGGCATTATGGTCGGCCTTGGCGAAGAGCGGAACGAAGTGCTGCAATTGATGGATGACCTTCGAACAGCCGATGTGGATTTTATCACCATCGGCCAGTACCTGGCACCAACGCGCAAGCACCACAGGGTGATCAAGTTCGTCACACCAGAGGAATTCAAGTCCTATGAAACGATAGCCTTTACGAAGGGCTTCCTCATGGTATCGTCTACACCGCTGACGCGGTCCTCCCATCATGCGGGCGAGGATTTCGCCCGGTTGCGCGCTGCGCGCGACGCCCAGAACAAAAAGTAAGGCAGCAATTACTTGCCGCAATTTGAGAAGCACCATCCGGTCGGGCACGCGGCGCAGAACATGTATGATCTGGTTGCCGATGTTGAGAAATATCCGCAGTTTGTGCCGCTTTGCGACGCGCTGAGCGTCCGTTCACGCCGTCAAAAAGGCGACAAGACGCTGCTGGTTGCGGACATGACCGTGGGCTACAAGGCGATCCGCGAAACCTTTACCAGCCAGGTGTTCCTGAACCCTGAATCACTCGAAGTGGATGTCCGCTATCTCGACGGGCCGTTCAAACACCTTGAAAACCGTTGGCGTTTCCAGGCGGAAACCGAACACAGCTCTGTTGTGCATTTCTGGATCGACTATGAGTTCAAAAGCCGGATGCTTGGCATGCTGATGGGTTCGATGTTTGAAACGGCCTTCAGGCGTTTCACGGTGGCATTCGAGAAACGCGCAGACGAGATTTACGGAAGATCCGACAGGATCTCCTGAGACAAAAAAAGACCCCGAAGCGTTGGGGGGCGCTTCGGGGCTCTTTGTTGACCTGATCGGGGAAGGGGGGACTGGAGGTCAGGTCAATGATGACGGGCACTGGTTCGATGCCCGTATCCATAATCTAGTACCCAAATTGTGGCAAAGGTGTGTATTTTGTCACACGTTGCAAATATGTAACGCTTTTTATGGCCTTCAGCCGATTTCAGAGCTTTTTCCGGCACATTTTTTCGGGGAGATTGCCTCGTCAGTTCAACTGCGGGGATAGTTCGTCGTCCTCATCATCCAGAAGACCGAATGCGACAAGCATTTCGAGCGCTGCCTGGGCGGTCTGTGCGCGGATTTCATCGCGTCCGATATCACCCAGTTTCAGTTCCTCTACAAAAAGACCGTCCTGGCTGGCGATCGCCACAAAAACAGTGCCCACAGGCTTGGTATCCGTGCCGCCGCCGGGGCCTGCAATTCCGGTGACCGAGACAGAGACACTGGCGACGGAATGTTCCAATGCGCCCTGCGCCATCGCCATGGCCACTTCGGCCGATACCGCACCATGTGTCTCGATCATGTCAGGTGGGACGCTGATCTGCCCCGTCTTTGCCTCATTGGAATAGCACACGAAGCCGCGCTCAAAGACATCCGAGGATCCGGCAATCGAGGTCAGCAGTGCAGCAATCATTCCGCCTGTGCATGATTCAGCTGTCGCGATGGTGGCACCCTGTTCGCGGAAAGCGGATAACACGTAGCGCGCCGTTTCGACGAGTTCTTCTGTAATTTTCATGGCGCAATCACCACACTTGCAGTTGCCATGGCTGAGATCCCTTCGCCCCTGCCTATCGTGCCGATGCGTTCATGGGTGGTTGCCTTGACTGACACACGGGCAACATCAATCCCGCAAATATCTGCGACGCGCTTGCGCATTTCTTCGCGATACGGACCCACCTTCGGCATTTCGCAGATGATTGTGACATCGAGATGGCTGATAACGCCACCCTTTTCGCGCACTATTGCACAGGCATGCTCCAAAAAGCGATGGGACGCAGCCCCTTTCCATACCGGATCGGAGGGCGGGAAATGGCTTCCGATATCGCCTTCGCCGACCGTGCCAAGCAGTGCATCGGTTATCGCGTGGAGCGCGACATCGGCGTCCGAGTGTCCGTCCAGCTTCCTGTCGCCCGGTAGCTTGATCCCGCAAAGGATAACGCCGTCGCCCTCGACCAGACGGTGGACGTCATAGCCGTTGCCTGTGCGGACGTCCGGTAACCGGAAAGCTTGCGCTTCTTGTGTCTTGCTGGCCATGTGGAGGTCTTCAATTGTTGTAATCTTGATATTTGAGGTTTCACCGGGAACCAGGCGAACCCGCATTCCGGCCCATTCGGCTATGGCGCAATCATCGGTGAAGCTGTCGAGTGTTTCGCTTCGTGCCCGCTGATGGGATTCAAGAATAGCCCTGAACACAAAGCCCTGCGGTGTTTGTGCCAGATGGATCTCCTCGCGCGGCAGCGTGCCGGTAACATAAAGGCCGCCCGGCGTTTTGCCAGCCCGCTTCACCGTATCAGAAACGGCGGTGGCGGGAAGGGCACATTGGCCATCTTCTATGCCAGCGATCACCTCCTCAATCAGATTGTGTGATAGAAATGGTCTTGCTGCATCGTGAATCAATATCTTGAGTGGTGAAAGTTCATCCAGTGCTTCAAGTCCTGCAAGACCACTTTCCTGACGGGTACTGCCGCCAAAAACCGGTTCCAGGAGTTTTGGATGATCGGGCGCAATAGCCTCGTAGAGCGCGACATCATCCGGATGAATGACGACCTGTACCCGGTCCACCGCAGGCGAGGACAGAAAGGTATCAAGCGCACAACCAAGGACGGTCAGACCGGTATCGTCCAGTGGCTGGTACTGTTTTGGTCCGTCAATCGCATCACCCATACGCATACCGCGTCCGGCAGCCAGAATGATGGCGGCAGTCTTGATTGCTTCAGGCATTTCGATTTCCATTTGCCACAAGAACATGGCTTTGTGTCCCAAGCTTTACGGCGGGCTTTGCGACAATTCAACCATTGCCTGACTTCAAGAGGTTGATTAGAAAAGAGGCAAAGTGACAAACGATTAAAAAACAGGCATAGGTGTACGCGCCCGAAGCAGGGCAAGCGGCAACGCACTGGCTGCAAGGCTTTCAATTGTGAGTAATCTGACACCAGAATACAGGCTGAAGACGAGTCCGGCGCCCGGCACGGGGCAGGATTGCGGCATTTCTGATCCTGGCGGTTTCCTGAAACCCATTTGTGTGGGTTCGCTCAGCTATCGCAACAATATCCTGCTTGCACCCATGTCCGGGATCAGCGATGCGCCGTTTCGTCGTGCCGCATGGAAGGCAGGTGCGGGGATGGTTATCTCGGAAATGGTTGCCAGCGAGGCGCTGGTGACCGGCCATGATGAGATGCGGGTAAAGAGTGAAGGTGCGGGCCTTCCGCTGCATGTAGTGCAACTTGCAGGGCGAGAGGCCAGATGGATGAATCACGCCGCGCGCATTGTCGAGGCTGGTGGCGCCGATGTCATCGATATCAATATGGGCTGTCCGGCCCGCAAGGTGACCAATGGCTATTCCGGCTCGGCGCTGATGCGCGACATCGATCATGCGCTGAGCCTTGTCGATGCCGTGGTAAAGGCTGTGAAAGTGCCGGTAACACTCAAGATGCGCCTTGGTTGGGATCATGGCTCTATCAATGCACCTGAACTGGCACGACGCGCAGTTGAATTGGGCGTGAAACTCATCACTGTGCATGGGCGCACGCGCCAGCAATTCTACAAGGGTGAAGCGGACTGGGATGCCGTTCACGCGGTGCGGGACACGATCAGCGTGCCGCTGATGGTCAATGGTGACATCCGCGATTTGCAGTCGACCCTCGAAGCCATGCGCGCCAGCGGGGCAGATGGCGTCATGATTGGCAGGGCAGCGTACGGCCGCCCCGATCTTCCCGGTGCGATTGCCGCTCAGATGATGGGTGAGGCCGTTGACGCCGATTATGACATGATTGGCCATTACGAAGACATGATCGATTTTTACGGACCGCAAACGGGTGTGCGCTGCGCCAGGAAACATGTCGGCTGGTGGCTTGAACGGCTGGAAGCGCCGCTTGATCCGGCGCTCAAGGCTTCGATCATGACATCCAATGACCCGCAAAGGGTGCTGGATCAGCTTCGCGACATTGCGGACGCCTTTGCCGATCCAGGCCCGTTGTTTTCGGACCGGGCAAACACCGAAGCGAGGCGGGCAGCATGAGCGCTAGCGGACATGCACCCGACATCGGGCTGGCGCAATCCATCCTTGATGCGATGACCCATCCGGTCATTCTGGTTTCGCCCGGCAACAGGATACTTTATGCCAATCAGGCATCGGAGGAGTTTCTTAAATCCTCCGTGAATTTCATTTGCCGCAAGACGATCGATTATTTCATGCCATTTGGCAGTCCGGTCCTCGCGCTGATTGACCAGGTTCGCGATGAGGTTTCCTCGATTGCCGAATACAAGATTGATATTTCTTCGCCAAGGCTCGGCACCAACCGGATGGTGGATGTCGTTGCCTCGCCCATGTCGCGCGAAGACGGGGAAACACCGCTCGTCGTGATGCAATTCATTCCGCAGTCGGCTGCGGAAAAACTCGACCGGCAACTAACCCACAGGAATGCCGCGCGCTCGGTTACCGGTCTTGCTTCCATGCTGGCCCATGAGATCAAGAACCCGCTGTCAGGCATTCGCGGCGCGGCCCAGCTTCTGGAAATGTCAGGCAATGCCGAAGACAAGACGCTGACCTCACTGATCAAGGAGGAAACCGACAGGATCGTCAAGCTGGTTGACCGGATGGAAGTTTTCTCTGACGAGCGTCCGCTGGAGAAGGATCCGGTCAATATCCATTCCGTGCTGGAGCATGTTCGCCGCGTGGCCGAAAACGGGTTTGGCAGCGGCGTCGAGTTCAAGGAAATGTACGATCCATCCCTGCCGCCGGTGATCGGTAACCGCGACCAGCTGGTGCAGGTGTTCCTCAACCTCGTCAAGAATGCAGTCGAGAGCACTGCCGGGCGGGCGGCGCCTGAAGTCATGCTGTCCACCGGATTCAGACCGGGCATCCATCTTTCCATTCCGGGCGCCGGTGAGCGTATCGCATTGCCGATCGAACTGACCGTGCGCGACAACGGCGCAGGCATACCAAGTGATATACGGCCGCATATTTTCGACCCCTTCATCACCTCGAAGACCAATGGTTCGGGCCTGGGGCTGGCACTTGTGGCAAAGATCGTTGGCGACCATGGCGGAATGATCGAATGCGACAGCAATGACACGGGGACAAGTTTTCGCATTCTGCTTCCCGTCTACAAACATGCCATCGAACAGGAAAAGGCCGAGGCGAACGCCGCCAAATTCGTTGGAAGCATCGCGCAAAAAGTGGAGACGAACCCATGAGCAAGGGGCTGGCGCTGGTCGCTGACGACGATAGTGCCATTCGCACAGTGCTTAACCAGGCGCTGACGCGCGCCGGGTTCGAAGTGAGGGTAACTTCCAATCTCGCAACGCTGTGGCGATGGACCTCCAGTGGCGAGGGTGATGTGGTGATCACCGACGTGATGATGCCGGACGGGGACGCCTTTGACTTCCTGCCAAGGATAAAGCGGACACGCCCGGAATTGCCGATCCTCGTAATGAGCGCGCAGAACACGTTCATGACCGCAATTCGGGCGTCGGAGCAGGGTGCATATGAATATCTGCCCAAGCCGTTCGACCTCCAGGAACTGATTTCAATAACTGAGCGGGCAGTCTCCGAGGCTGGTAAGGTGCCTTCCAAGGCCGATGACGGCGAACGCTTTGGCGACATGCCGCTGGTTGGCCGCTCGGCCGCCATGCAGGATGTTTACCGTGTGCTTGCCAGATTGATGCAAACGGACCTGACACTGCTGATCAATGGCGAATCCGGCACAGGCAAGGAACTGGTTGCGACTGCGCTGCACCAATATGGCAAGCGCAAAAACGGCCCGTTCGTCGCGATAAACATGGCGGCCATACCGCGCGACCTGATCGAGAGCGAATTGTTCGGCCATGAGAAGGGTGCCTTTACCGGCGCCCATGCCAGATCTGCCGGCCGGTTCGAGCAGGCCGAGGGCGGCACGCTTTTCCTTGACGAGATCGGCGACATGCCGATGGAAGCGCAAACCCGGCTGCTACGGGTTCTGCAACAGGGGGAATACACCACCGTGGGCGGGCGCACGCCGATCAAGTCCGATGTGCGCATCGTTGCCGCTACCAACAAGGACCTGCAACACTCCATCCGCCAGGGCCTGTTCCGCGAAGACCTGTTCTATCGCCTGAACGTGGTACCGCTTCGCCTGCCGCCATTGCGTGAACGTTCCGAGGACATTCCGGACCTCGCCAAGCATTTCCTGGCAATGAATGTGAAAAACGGTCTTGCGGAAAAAACAATCGACTCGGGCGGAATCGAGGCCATGCGGCGTCATGCCTGGCCGGGCAATGTGCGTGAACTTGAAAACCTGATCCTGCGCCTTGCGGCGCTTTATCCCCAGGATGTAATCAGCGGGGAAATCGTCCGCCATGAACTGGCCAGTGGCGATTCAAGGGAAAGCCCGGGTGCCAAGGGCGAACATGCAAGTGACATATCGCTGGCAACCGAGAACTGGCTGGGCCAGTATTTCACCTCCTTCGCAGATGGAATGGCACCGCCCGGGCTTTACAAGGAAGTCCTGCGCCGCGTGGAGGTTCCGCTGATCATTGCAAGCCTCACCTACACGCGCGGCAACCAGATCAAGGCGGCCGAATTGCTCGGCCTCAACCGGAACACGCTGCGCAAGAAGATCAAGGAACTGGATATCCGGTTTACACGCCAGGTCTGATCGGTGATACGCTCGGTGGCCCTTGCAGCAAAAAGGCCGTGAATGTGTGTTGGCAGATTAGAACAGCCAATTGACCGACTGTTTCATTTTTGCCACATTGGCGTTGCAGTGACGCAACAGCGGGATCTGTTCGCGGTTTTCGCGTCAATACTGCGGGCGGGGTGCAAAAACGCATATCGCGGCAGCGTGTTTGGAGTGTTCGGTGATCAAACCGACCCGTGTCATGGCTGAATCCTTGTCCGACGGTAATCAGCACGGTTCCGCTCGTTCGTCCACTGTGTCTTCCCCTGACCGCAACCGGCTGGCTCGCAGGCTGGGCCTGGTAACCGTTCTGGCGCTCTTTGTCACCGGAACGCTGACATTCCTCATTCTCTTTGGGCTTACGCCGCTCGAACCGAACCAATCCGTTGTCCGTAGCGCATTGGCAGCCAATACAGTGCTGGCAGTCGTATTGCTCATTCTCATCGGGATGGAAGTGTATCGGCTGCTCCAGTCGCGGCGAAAGGGCCGTGCAGCGGCGCGATTGCACATACGGATTGTGGGTCTGTTCGCACTTGTCGCGGCCATCCCCGCCATTCTTGTCGCGGTCGTTGCCAGCGTGACCCTCGATCTGGGGCTGGACAGATGGTTCGAGATCAGGACCAAGGCCATAGTCGAGGGTTCGGTCAGCGTTGCGCAAGCCTATGTGGACGAAAGTGCAAGGGTGCATGTCAACGCAACGGTCTCAATGGCCAGCGAACTTGACCGGGCAAGACGGCTCTACAGTCTCGACCGCACGGGCTTTGAGGAGCTGCTGAACCTGCAGACGCGGGGCAGGGGCATGATCATGGCGCAATTGCTGCGCGAGGACAGTTCCGTGATCATGGAAGCCAAGGTTGTCGATGCAGCTGACATTCCGGAGGTCCCGCCGGAATCGCTCGAGGCTGCCAAGCAGGGCGAACTGGTCTTCATTCCGCGCGGGCGCACCAACCTGGTAGGGGCGGTCCTCAAGATGCAGGTCATTCCCGATGCCTATCTGTTTACCGTCAGGCCGCTGCGCGAGGACGTGCTGGCATCGCTCCGCCAGATGGAGGAAAACACATCGGAATACAACGATCTGGAAAACAGCCGCCTCCCGGTGCAACTCACCTTTGCCGTTCTTTATCTCGCTGTTGCGTTGATGATTCTTCTGGCAGCCATCTGGATGGGGATCAGTGTGGCCGATCGGTTCGTGCGGCCGATCCGGCGATTGATCACGGCAGCAGACGAGATTTCCGGGGGTAACCTGGATGTGCATGTCGACACAAAGCATACCGAAGGAGATTTCAAGAACCTTGGCGACACGTTCAACACGATGACGACGCAGTTGAAGCAGCAGCGATCCCAATTACTTCAGGCAAATACGGATATTGACCGGCGTGCGCGGTTCACCGAGGCTGTTCTCTCGGGTGTTACTGCAGCGGTGATTGGCGTTGGACAGGATGGCAAGGTGCGCATCGCCAATTCAACGACAGCCTCCATTCTGGGTCACTATCCTGAATCGGACACATTGATTGGCGATCATTTTCCGGCGCTGGGAAATGTTCTGGAGAATGCGCGGCAGTCCGGCCGTCCGGAGTATCGTGAGCAGATCACAATGATGGTGGATGGACAGTCACGGACCCTGAACGCACAGGTTACCCAGGAACGCGATGTTGCATCCGACCATTCCTTTGTCATCACTGTTGATGACATAACCGACCTTGTGGTGGCACAGCGCAGTACCGCCTGGTCTGATGTCGCGCGCCGTATTGCCCACGAGATCAAGAACCCGCTGACGCCCATCCAGCTGTCCGCAGAGCGTATTCGCAAGCGCTACAGCAAGTATATCACCGAGGACCGGGAGGTGTTCGACCAGTGCACTGACACGATCATCCGGCAGGTTGGCGATATCGGCCGGATGGTTGACGAATTTGCTTCCTTTGCCCGCATGCCCAAACCCGAAATGGTAACCGCCGATCTATCACGAACCATTCAGGATGCGCTGTTTACCCAGAAGGTTGCCAATCCCGGTATCACCTTTGATCTCGACATTCAGTCGCCGGGCAATATCGCAGAGTTCGACCAGCGCCTCCTTTCACAGGCATTGATAAACATCATCAAGAATGCGGTGGAAGCCATAGAGGCAGTGCCGGAAGAAACCTCGAATGACGGGCAGGGCGGCAAAAAGGGAAAGGTTTTGGTGCGCGTCTGGCATGACAGGTCCATGATTGTGATAGATGTCATAGACAACGGAAAAGGCTTGCCGGAACAAGACAGGCAGAAACTTCTGGAGCCATACATTACGACCAGACAGAAAGGAACGGGCCTCGGGCTGGCTATTGTCCGCAAGATCCTCGAGGATCATGGCGGAACCATCGAACTCATGGATGCACCTGCAGTGGAACACGGCGGGCGAGGCGCGATGATGCGGCTCAGGATTCCCATGGTTTTGAAAGTTGAAGAGAGTGGAGACGCTCTCCAATCCGGGGATGCAGGCATCGGGCGTTTGCCGGCATCCGCAAGACGAAACGCAACTGAGAATGAGACGAGTGAGGCAGCGTCCTGATGGCTACTGATATCCTGGTAATTGATGATGAACAGGACATCCGCGAACTTGTAGCGGGTATTCTGGAAGATGAGGGGCACGGCACGAGAACGGCCGGTGACAGTGATAGCGCCCTTGCTGCGATCGCCCAACGAAAACCCTCCATGGTTTTCCTGGACATCTGGTTGCAGGGATCAAAGCTTGACGGGCTTGAACTGCTGGAAATCATCAAGGGAACCCATGCCGACCTGCCGGTTGTGGTTATTTCGGGTCACGGGAATATTGAAACCGCGGTTTCGGCCATCAAGAATGGCGCTTATGACTACATTGAAAAACCGTTCAAGGTCGACCGGTTGCTGCTGGTTGCCGAACGGGCGCTTGAGACGTCCAGCCTGAAGAAACAGGTTCGTGAACTGCAGGACAAGAGTGCAGACATGCCTGAACTGATAGGCACCTCGCACGCCATGTCCTCGCTTCGCATGACCATCGAAAAAGTCGGACCGACCAATTCTAGGGTAATGATCATTGGCGGATCGGGCTCGGGAAAGGAACTTGTGGCGCGCACCATCCACAAGGTTTCCAACCGCAGCAAGGGGCCGTTCGTTGTTCTCAATGCGGCGCAGATCACGCCCGATAGAATGGAATATGAACTGTTCGGCAGTGAGGGGAGCAGCGAATACGGACGCAAGGTCGGCGCACTTGAGGAAGCCCATGGTGGCACACTCTACATTGACGAAGTGGCCGATATGCCGCGCGATACACAAAGCAAGATCCTGCGTGTGCTTGTGGAGCAGCAATTTGAACGGCTCGGCGGCAGCAACAGGGTGAAGGTCGATGTACGGGTGCTTTCCTCCACCGCGCGAAACCTCGAGCACCTGATCGCCCAGGGAGCCTTCAGGGAAGATCTCTTCCACAGGTTGGCTGTAGTACCGCTTGCCGTGCCGCCGCTGTCTGATCGGCGCGAGGATATTCCCGCACTCATCAGCGCATTTCTGGCGCAGATTTCCCGCCAGTCCGGCATTCCCATGTGCCGGATGGGCGATGATGCCATGGCTGTCCTGCAGGCTCATGACTGGCCTGGCAATGTTCGCCAGTTGCGCAACAATATCGAGCGCCTGATGATTCTCTCGCGAGTGGGAGAGGGTGAGGTGATCACTGCCGACATGCTGCCCAGCGAAATTGGCGAGATGCTGCCCTCGATTGGTGGAGAGGAAGCCGAACACCTGCTGTCCCTGCCGCTGAAGGATGCTCGCGAACGTTTCGAGCGTGACTATCTTGCCGCACAGGTGGGCCGTTTTGGCGGAAACATCTCGCGGACAGCCGAATTCGTTGGTATGGAGCGTTCGGCGCTACACCGCAAACTCAAGTCCCTTGGCTTGTTTGAGGGTAGAAAAGCCGGTGCAGACGGGGTCGGTGCAACTGAAACGGGATCAGTTACCGGCGATGAAGCTGCGGAATGAAGGGGCTGGTTAGGGCATGAAAATCATTATCTGCGGTGCCGGGCAGGTTGGTTACGGTATTGCCGAGCGGCTTGCCAAGGAAGGTAATGACGTTTCGGTAATCGACAGTTCGGCAGAGCTTGTACAGAACATCCAGGACAAGCTGGATGTGCGCGGATATCACGGCCATGGGTCGCATCCCGACATGCTGTACCGGGCAGGCGCCGAACAGGCGGACATGATCATTGCAGTCACACTGTATGACGAGGTGAACATGGTTGCGTGTCAGGTTGCGCATTCACTGTTCAACGTTCCCACGAAGATTGCCCGAATTCGTGCGCAAAGCTACCGGCAACCGCATTGGCAGAACCTGTTTGCCCATGAACACATGCCCATCGACGTCATCATCTCGCCGGAGGTTGAGGTCGGCGACGTGATTCTTCGGCGCATATCCCTGCCGGGCGCCCGCGATATCGTGCCCTTTGCCGATGACAGGGTGGCAATGCTGGCGATTGACTGCGACGATGAATGCCCGGTTGTCGATACGCCACTTTCACAGTTGAGTGAACTCTTTCCCGACCTCAATGCAACTGTCGTCGGCATCTGGCGTGACGGTGACATGATCGCACCCAAATCAGGCGACCAGATCCTCAATGGCGATCTCGCCTATGTGGTATGTGACCGCAAAAAGGCCCGCCGTACCCTTGGCATTTTCGGCAAGGAACGGCCTGAAGCGGGACGCATCGTTATTGCTGGTGGCGGCAATATCGGTCTTTATCTTGCCAAGCGCATCGAAAACCTGATGCCATCCGCCAAGGTTCGGGTGATCGAACTTTCGCGCGAGATTGCCGTCCAGATGGCCGACGGACTGGACCGTACTGTCATCCTGCACGGCAGCGCACTCGATGAGCAACTTTTGCTGGAAGCAGGTGTCGCCAACGCCGATCTCATGGTTTCCATTACCAATGATGACCAGGTGAACATCCTTTCGAGCGTTTTGGCCAAGAAGCTGGGTTGCAGGGCAAACCTGGCACTGCTCAACAATGCAGGCTATCACGGCTTCACCAAATCGCTGGGCATTGACGATTATATCAATCCGCGATCGGTAACAATTTCCCGTGTGTTGCAGCATGTCAGGCGCGGGCGGATCCGCGGTGTCTATTCGATACAGAATGGCGCGGCAGAAATCGTCGAAGCTGAGGCACTTGATACTTCGCCACTGGTAGGAAAGCCGCTACGCGAACTTGACCTGCCACCGGGAATCCGTATCGGTGCAGTCATTCACGAAGGCGTCGTCAAGCAGCCGGTGGGCGAAACAGTCATCAGGCCGCATGACAGGATCATCATCCTTGCACTTGCAGAGCGGGTCCGTCAGGTCGAGCAGATGTTCCGCGTCAGCCTTGAATATTTCTAGGACGCGGGATTGGTCGCCCTTTTCAACTATCTGGCGTTGATTGGCTCGTTCCTGAGCGCATCGCTTGTGCTTCCGGCACTGGTGGGATTTGGGACGGGCAGTGAGGATATCGCCAACAAGCTGCTGGTTTATGCCATGCTGGGCGGGTTCCTGTCGCTGAGTGTTCTCATGGCAACTCAGGGGCGCGAAATACAACTTGATCGCATCAGCGCAGTTTATCTTGCCATTATCTCCTGGGTGTTCTTTCCGCTTGTCCTGGCAGTGCCGATTGCCGACATCTACAATATTCCCTTTGGTGATGCGATATTCGAAGCGGTGTCCGCCTTCACTACCACAGCTGCAGACGGGATAGCGGCATCAGAGACACTCCCGCCGGCGGCAATATTCCTGCGCGCCAACCTGCAATGGGTCGGCGGTCTGGCCACCATTCTGACCTTTGTGCTGTTTCTCGGCCCCATCCGCGCCGGCGGCATGCCCAAGTCGCGCGGCAGTATCGGTGAGGCTTCGGGGAGAACCACGACCAGCATCAATCGGATCGCGATGAATTTTTTCCGCTATTTCGTAATTATTACGCTGATCTGCTTCACCTTGCTGATGCTTTCGGGCGCAGATGCGTTTTCGAGCCTTGTACTGGCCAGCACAGCGGTTACTGCTGGCGGATATCTGCCCGGTGGCGCAGATCTCATAACCATCGGATCAGGCTCCACGCTCCTGGTGATGTCGTTCTTCTTCCTGCTGGCGTCGACCAATGTGTTCTGGCACCGCATGGTGTTTCGCTGGCAGCAGGAGCAACTGAGACAGCACCGCGAAAGCTACTACATTATCGGCGCGACTGTGGTGCTCTCCCTTGTGGTCTTTCTGGCCATCGTCAATGCCTCAGGCCCACAGGCAGCCATCGGCTCGTTCGCGACGGTTAGTGCGGAATCTGTATTCAATGCCAGTTCGCTGATATCGACCTCCGGACTGCAGAGCCGACCGGGCATATTCGCCCTTTTGTCACCTGCCATGGTTATCGCGATCCTGTTTGTCGGGGCAGGGTGCTACTCGATGGCTGGAGGTATCAAGTTCTACCGCATGGGTGCCATGTTTTTCCATGCGTCCAATGACCTGTCGAAACTGGTTTTCCCCAACTTTGTTCCACGCGGCCATTTTGGACAGGAAGACTACAATTTGCGTATGCTGAAGCCGATCTGGACAATGATGGCCTGTCTCATGGCCACTTTGATTACGGGGACACTGGTTCTGGCGATTACCGGAATGGACTTTCAGGCGAGCCTGACAGCCAGCGCCGCAGCCTTGTCAAATGCGGGTCCCGCTTATTCAGCTGACTGGGTAGCGCGCGGTACTGCAGGCTGGCCAGCCTATTTTGAAATGACCGTCATCCAGAAGATGGTACTGGCGGCAATCATGTTGCTTGGCCGGCTTGAAGTCGTAGTCTTCATTGTTGCGCTCAACCCGGTTTACTGGCTCAAGCGCTGATCGCCGCATTTTTGGCATGTAGTTCACGCAAAATTGCAATCAGATTGAGAAACGTCCAAAGTTTCGCTTGAACGTAATCGTGCGAGGCTTCTATATTGCCGGAGCGGGCTCGCCCGTTTGTTTCGACCATACAACAACAAGAACACCGCAAGGTCGACGGGTGGGAAGCGGCGTTCGCAGTTTAAGGTGCGGGAAAATAATGGCCGAACGACCACAGAATCTTCAGGATGCATTCCTGAATCAGGTGCGCAAACAGAAAATACCACTGACGATCTTTCTGGTGAATGGGGTAAAGCTCAACGGAGTTGTCAGCTGGTTTGACAATTTCTGCGTGCTGCTCAAGCGCGATGGCATCGCGCAACTGGTGTACAAACACGCAATCTCCACCATCATGCCGGCGGGACCCGTAAATCTGGGCCCGGACAGCGATAGCGAGGAATCGGATTGACCGAATTTTCCGAAAGCGGCAAAACCCGCTTTCAATGGTCTGGCGAAGAGGATCAAAAACCCGAGCGCGCAATCGTGCTGGTTCCCGACATCAGGACCAGGAATACTGACGGGGGAACCGAGCGAAGCGTGGAGGCGCGGCTGGAAGAAGCAGTCGGGCTGACTGCTGCGATCAATCTGGAAGTCGCCGAGACCGGGATTGTTCCCATCAAGACCGTCAAACCCGCCACGCTGATGGGAACGGGAAAGGTCGATGAGATTGCCGGTATTGTCCGCGCGTCCGAGATCGGCCTTGCAATTGTCGATCATCCCCTGTCGCCCGTCCAGCAGCGCAATCTGGAAAAGGCGTGGAATTGCAAGGTTCTCGACAGGACCGGGTTGATCCTCGAGATATTTGGCGAGAGGGCGCGCACCAAGGAAGGCCGATTGCAGGTCGATCTTGCGCAACTCAATTACCAGAAGGGTCGCCTTGTGCGCCAATGGACCCACCTTGAGCGCCAGCGCGGCGGTGCAGGCTTCATGGGCGGGCCGGGTGAAACACAGATCGAGGCTGACCGCAGGGAAATCCAGGCGAAAATCCTGCGCCTTGAAAACGAACTCGAGAAAGTGCGCAAAACGCGCACGCTGCACCGCAGCCAGCGCAAGAAGGTGCCGCATCCGGTGATGGCGCTTGTCGGCTATACCAATGCAGGCAAATCGACAATCTTCAACAAGCTGACCGATGCGAATGTCCTTGCCAAGGACATGCTTTTTGCAACACTCGATCCCACCCTTCGCCAGTTGAAACTTCCACGCGGCACGAAGGTGATCCTTTCCGATACAGTGGGGTTCATTTCAGATCTGCCAACGGATCTGGTTGCTGCCTTCCGTGCCACGCTCGAGGAGGTGATCGAGGCTGACCTGATCCTGCATGTTCGTGACATTGTCGATCCTGACAGCCAGGCACAGGCCGAAGACGTTTACCACATCCTTGAACAACTTGGCATCGGGGATGCAGGGCACAAACGTGTCCTTGAAGTCTGGAACAAGATCGACCTGCTTGATGAAGAGGCTCTTTCCAGCATGGAGGCATTGCGCGCAGATGGGCGCGGTGAGGGCAAGGATGCGCCGGTTCTGGTTTCAGGCCTGACTGGCAAGGGTCTGGACCGTCTGCTGGATATTGCAGAAACCCGCATTGCCGGCAGCGATCTTTCCATGACCATCACCCTTGCGACAGATCAAATGGACCGGATTTCTTGGATCTACGAAAATGCGACGGTAATCGAACGTAAGGACCTGGACGATGGCAGCGTCCGGCTCGAAGTGGTTGCACCACAGCAAATGCGTGAAAAGTTGCTTGGCCTGTCAAAAGAATAGGCGGATACCAACCCAAACGCTCAGGACGGCGATTAGCCCGCCTGCTGCAGCCACTGGCGGAAGGCCGGTGATCGGCTCACGTCATTTGCAACGTCCTGCGGTACGCCTTTTTCCACCATCCGGTTCACCAGACTTCTTGCCAGTGCACTGGATGGGCTGGAACCGTCTGGTGAAATATCCGCTCCGACACTTGATTCTGGCGGGCAGCCATCAACGATATTGCCCCTGACATTGCGTTTTTCGAGCAGGAGACGGCCTTCGATAGCATAGTAAATGGCGCATTCGGCCTGACCTGGACGGATAATCGCTGCTGTTGCCGGGCGGTTTGTGCTGGTGGCAGAACCGGATTGCGTGCCGTTGGCTGGTGGAGGTGTGGCGGATTCGCTTTCCAGCGATATAACATCGTCGGTCTGGCAAGAAGCCAGCAAGACCGCAGACAAGAGGAGCAGAGAAAGGGAGCGTATTTTCATAATGCCGATAATCCTGGCGGATAGTATTTGATGATTGCCGGAAGGCCTTCTACCTCTTTTTGGCTTCCTGCCAAAGGGTTTCAAGCTGTTCGAGACTGGCGCTTTGCATTGTCTCGCCGATCGCGCCGACATTCTGCTCGATATGAGCGAAACGTTGGCGGAATTTCGAATTTGTTGTACGGATTGCTGCCTCCGGATCAATATCGAGATGGCGGGCGAGGTTGACGATCGCGAACAGCATGTCGCCCAGTTCGCCAGTCAGGCGTTCCTTGTTCGCTGAATCCATTTCGCGTTCAAATTCATCAGTTTCTTCGCGTATCTTTGCCAGTACGGCCCTGGGATCATTCCAGTCGAAACCGACCTCTGATGCCTTTTGCTGAAGCTTGATAGCGGCGGTAAGGCCGGGCAGGGCAGTTGGCACGCCCGCCAGCAATGAAGTGTCGGCCTGTTTTTTCGGCAGGCCCAGTTCGGCCCTGCGAAGGGCCGCCTCAGCCTTTTCCTCGGTCTTGATGCGCTCCCAGGTTTCGTTGGCCATGCCGAAAGCTGAATACTTGTCGGCAGTCACATCCTCGGTGCCGAACACATGGGGATGGCGGCGGATCATCTTGGCGGTAATGCCTTCCACAACATCGCCGAAATCAAATGCGCCTTGTTCTGACGCCATCTGGGCATGGTAGACCGATTGCAAAAGCAGATCGCCCAATTCGAGGCGAAGATCCTCCAAGTCACCGCGGTCAATGGCATCAGCAACCTCATATGCTTCCTCGATTGTGTAGGGTGCGATGGTGGTAAAATCCTGTTCCAGATCCCAGGGACAGCCGGTTTGCGGCTGGCGCAGCGCTGCCATTATTTCGAGAAGTCGGGATATGTTGCGTGAAGGCTCCATGGTGTGAACCTAACAGATACCAAGCGGGGTAAAACAGCGGGTTGAGGCGTTTCCACAGCGCTTTTTCGCCGATACGAGTTGCTGACAAGGCCGGTAGCTAATGGACAGGGAAGGGCACCCGCCCCGCATTTGACACAGGTCAAGGGCGGAGGGAAGCAATTCATCTATGGACGGGATCGAACGCCATCTGCCTCAAGGGGAATCGCATGCCTTCATCCTATACCGACATCATGGTTCACCTGGATTACACAAAATCCAGCCCCGAACGGGTCAAGGCAGCGCTCTCGCTGGCCAAACGAACTGATGCAAGGGTCAAGGCGGTGGCAATTGCACTGCAATCGACTCTTTCAAACTACCTTGTTCTCAGCCTGAGTTCCGGGCTTGGCGAAGATGAGAAACGGCAGATTGAACAAGCAGCACAGGATGTCATCGCCGAATTCGAAACCGAAGCCAAGGCGGAAGGTGTCGATCATGTGAGCGAAATTTTGCGCTGCGGGGCCAACCATGCCCCGGCTCAACTGGCATTCAAGGCGCGGCATGTCGATATATCCATCATGGGCCAGCCCAATCCTGACAAGGAAAGCGCTGCGTTCCTGGAGTCGCTCTATGAAGGTGTCCTGTTCAATTGCGGCCGGCCGGTCTACCTCGTACCGTCATTCGGTCGTATCAATGTGGACAACCGTAACGCCGTGATCGCCTGGGATGGCGGCAAGAAGGCGGCGAGGGCCGTTCGTGATGCGATCCCGCTGCTCAAGGGGCGCGGCAAGACCACCGTGCTGATCATCAATCCGGAAAACCGTCCCGGCGCACATGGCAATACACCGGGCAAGGACTTGGCCGAGTTCCTGAACCGCCATGATGTCGATACCCATATCGAATGTTTCACCAATCACGAATTGACACCGGACACGCTGATCCTGAACTATCTCGCTGACAGGGGTGCAGACCTACTGGTGATGGGTGCCTATGGCCATTCGAAACTGCGCGAAAAAGCCTTTGGTGGCGTTACGAACTCAATCGTCAACCAGATGACGACGCCGGTACTCATGTCGGACTGATCGATGGAGGATGGCTGATACTTGTGGTACCCACAAGGTCCATATGAGCCAGTCGCATAAGATATATTATGGAACATTCTATCTGTATAAGTGCTGGAACTAACAGCCCTAATACACTGATATTATGTACACTAAGCTATAGGTAGAGCGGTTTTTCCAGTGCTCCGTCCTCAATACCTATCGTTAACCCGTCAATGGCATGATCGATAAAGTTTGAGTAATTGATCTCGTGTCGAACAGTCGGGCGCAGCATGTCTGAGTGCGGCATCAGGATCAATATGTGGCTCGCATGTATTGAGTATGAACACATGGCATATGCAACAAACCGGAATCCATCGGCAATCGCACCGCATGGCTTGTTTGCACCGCGGCGCATTCTGCTGCTGAGTGTTATCGCTGTCGGCAGTTCCGTCACAGCGTCCGTGGCACTTGCCGGTGGCCTGACGGAAGTCACACTAAAGAAGCCGGCAGCGGTCGACACGCGTTTCGTCACATCCTCGGTCAGCGACCAGGATGGCGGCACGAATGCCAGAGCCCCAGTCGGCCAGGATTTCTCCGATGCGCCTTTGGTTGTTACAGTCGATCTCGACCGGCAGCATCTTGTTGCGTTCAAGGGCCTCAAGAGCGTTTTCCATTCGCGGATTTCGTCTGGAAAAACCGGCCATGCAACGCCCATGGGCATTTTCTCGATTCTTGAAAAGAAGCGCTATCACGAATCCAATATCTATTCGAATGCGCCCATGCCATATATGCAGCGCCTTACTTGGTCCGGAATTGCCTTGCATGAGGGCAGGGTACCGCCCTACCCGGCTTCCCATGGCTGTATCCGCCTGCCGGAAGGACTGGCGAAAAACCTGTTTTCGAAAACTGCCTATGGCGGCCATGTGATCGTCATGCGTGGCGAAGCAAGGCCGTTTCCAATCGTTCATCACGGTTTGTTTCAACCTGATCCTGTCGAGGCGCTTGTCGCGTCGCTGCGGCCAGCAATCCTGCCGCAAACAGCTGATGACGCGTTATTCGGGATGAATACAAACTCTTCAGAGACTTCCGCGCCGTTGAGAATTTTTATAACCCGGGCATCGGCGAGAGATCGCATCATGGCCGCGCAGGAAATGCTGATTGGTTTGGGATATCTTGATGGCGAGGCGGACGGCATTCCAGGCAGTATCACAATCGGCGCTATCCGGAAGTTCCAGGAAGGCGAGGAACTGCCGATAACCGGCAAGACCGATCAGGCAACGCTGGAAAAGTTGCAGAACCTTGCAAAGCGCCCTCTCCTGCCAAATGGCAAGCTGCTGGTGCGGCGCAATCAACGCGATATATTACAGGCAGATGTGATTATCCGCGATGACGACCAGCCGCTCGGAACGCATCTTGCATATGTCGGCAGCCTGAGCGATGAGCGCGCTGACTGGCTAACGATCAGCGTTCCAACGCTGCTGAAACCGTCGACCATTCGCGAATTTGACATGAAGCCTGAATGGGGCAGGCAACGTGTGCGGGCAAGTTTGCGTACCGCCCTGGACCGGTTGGAGATTCCGGATCATGCAAGGGAATTCATCGAGCACAATTTGACGCCCGGAACAAGTTTTGCGATTTCCGACAATGGGCTTGGAACGGAAACGGGCAAGGGTACGGATTTCATCGTCCAGACCTATTGAGGCCAGATCCTACAGCTTCTTCTGCCTCATATGGGCGATGATGGCATTTGCCGTTTCCTCGTTGAGCGCCAATGCGGTGTCGTAGAGGACCGCCAGCCTTGTCAGGCTTTTGACGTCAACGTCATGGGGTTGCGAGGACAAGGGATCAATGAAGAAGATCAGGCAGTCGAGCTTTTCTTCAGAGATCATTGCACCAAGTTGTGCATCGCCGCCAAGCGGGCCGCTTTTCAGCGCCTTGATGCTCAGGCCCAGTTCCTTCTTCAAAAGGCCGCCCGTGGTCCCGGTGCCAAAAAGGCGAAATGTCCGCAGTGTTTCCCTGTGTTTTGCGGCCCATTCCAGCATTGCGGGTTTCTTGGCGTCATGGGCGACCAGCGCCACGCGGTAAACATCGTCCTTGTCACGTTTCTTCATTTACAAACTCCAGGGCGAGGCCGTCATGTGCCGGCTCGACATGATCAGGCGTTTCCCTGCGTACCGTCTCATAATCGAGTGGAATATGCATGTGGGTCAGGTAGGCCTTTTTCGGTGACATTCGATTGATCCACTCAAGCGCCTGCGCCAGCGAGAAATGGCTGATATGTTCGCGATATTGCAGCGCATCAACGATCCAGCAATCAAGATTGGCGAGCATTGGTACGCTCTGGTCCGGAAAGTCACTCACATCGGGTGAATAGCAGAAATTTCCAATGCGAAATCCGAGTGAGTGGATCGGGCCGTGGACCTGCAAAATGGGCAGGACAGGGATCGAACCACCCGCACCCGTGACAACGATTTCAGTTCCAGCCGTTATATCGAAGCGTTCGCAAATCGGCGGATACATGGATCCGTTGCTAGATTCAAAGCAATAGCCGAAGGCGGTGCGCAAATGCCCGTAGGTGGCATCATCTGCAAAGACGCTGATGCGTTCGCGCTGCAACAATGCGTATTGGCGCAGATCATCAATGCCGTGCAGATGGTCGGCATGTGGATGGGTGTAAAGCACACCGTCAATGCGTTGCACCTTTGCAGAAAGCATCTGGGCGCGGAAATCCGGGCTGGTATCGACCACCACTGCCGTCACGCCATCCGGCCCGAACTGCTCGATCAACAGAGAACACCGGGTGCGCCGGTTCTTGGGGTTACCAGGATCGCAGGCACCCCAGTCGCCATTTATGCGCGGAACACCGGGCGAAGAGCCACAGCCAAGAACCGTGAACCGTCTTTTCAGCCATTGTGACACTATCGCAGTTCCGGACTTGCTTGTTCAGGCTGTACTTGTGCAGGTGCTGGTACCTTGGAAAACAGCCGGAAGAAATTCTGCGTGGTGATTGCCCGCATTTCCTCGCAGGATTTTGAGCGAACCTCCGCCAGCACATCGCAGGTATGGGCGACATAGGATGGTTCGTTGCGCTTGCTGCGCCATGGCTGTGGCGCGAGGTAGGGCGCGTCAGTCTCGACCAGCAGCCGGTCCATGGGAACATCGGCGGCGATGTCGCGCAGTTCGTCGGACCGCTTGAAGGTCAGGATGCCTGAAAAGGAAACGTAAAGGCCCAGCGAAACTCCGCGCTCCATCAGTTCACGGCCTGATGAAAAACAGTGCAGGACGGCAGGAAAGGCCCCCTTCCCTGTTTCCTCTTCGAGTATGGCAATCATGTCGTCATCAGCATCACGCGAATGGATGACAAGCGGTAGGCCGCTCACCCTTGCAGCCTCGATATGGACCCGAAGGCCGGCAGCCTGCGCGGCGGCATGGTCCTTCCGGTAGAAATAGTCGAGGCCCGCCTCGCCAATGGCAACGACCTTCGGGTGATCTGCGAGATCGACCAGTTGCCCGGCCGTGACATCGGTCTCCTCGTGAGAATTGTGGGGATGGGTGCCGACCGAGCAGTAAACACTCTCGAACCGCTCGGCGACCGCAAGGATTTCCGGAAACCTTGCAACGCGGGTGCAGATCGTCACCATGCGGCCAATGCCGGCATTCTCAGCGCGGGAAACAATCTCGGGCAGTTCCTCGGCAAAGTCGGGGAAATCGAGGTGGCAATGAGAGTCAACAAGCATGAAATGAGGTCTGACGCTGAAAGGGTGAAAATCTGTCAGGGCAAGATATAGGCCGCTCGCCCCGCATAATCAAAGCTATCGGTCGATCCGCCGGGATTTTTTACACACACAACAGCACGCGCAGCGTTGCGTATCCGAAACATGGATTGTCAATTGATCCTGGCGACGGTCCCGCCCGTCAGGCCAGCCAGCAATGAAGGATTGATGGCGAATACCGCATTGGGTTTTCCAGCTGCTGCCCAGACAGTCTGATAGGTAAGCAAATCACCATCGATCAGGGTTACGGGCTGGGCCAGATGACCGACAGGTGCCACGCCGCCAATGGCAAAACCGGTCTGCACGCGGACGAAATCCGCATCGGCACGGCCAATCTGCTCACCTGCCAGAGAGGAAATGATCGCAGTATCCACCCTGTTGGCACCGCTGGCCAGAACCAGTACAGGCTTGCCGCTCGTCTCGCCCCTGAAGATGAGCGATTTGACGATCTGTGCTACTTCGCAACCAATGGACTGCGCCGCGTCCTCGGCTGTCCGGGTAGAAGACGGCATTTCCCTGACCTCGCAGTCGAGCTCCGCCGCCCTGAGGGCTGCGCGGACCCGATCGATGCTGGAAAGCGCGCCATTCATGCCTCTTCCGGCTCCACGAAACGGGGAAAGACGCCTTCCGGTTTGGGAAGCCCGGTTCCCGGAACCAGTGCGTCCTGCAGGTTCGCAAAGGCGCGCGCCTCTTGCGGTACTGCCAGCAGGTCGAGCATCTTCTTCATGCTGTGAGGCATGATCGCCTGCAGCGAAATCGCGCAAATCCGCACAGTTTCGGCAACAACATAAAGAACGCTCGCCATGCGCTCGGGATCGGTCTTCTTCAGCGCCCAGGGTGCCTGCTCGTCGATATACTGGTTGGCATCGTGCAGAACGTTCCAGACCGTTTCGAGGTATTTGTGAATCTTCTGCTCGTTGATGTAGCCGTGCGCCGTCCCGTGGATCCCATGGGCAGCATCGAGCAATGCCTTGTCAGCGGCAAGAAACTCTCCATGGGCCGGAACCCTTGCCTCACAATTCTTGGCGATCATGGAAAGCGAGCGCTGGGCGAGGTTGCCGAAATTGTTGGCGAGGTCGGCGTTGATGCGGTTGACGATTGCCTCATGGCTGTAGGAGCCATCGCTCCCGAAGGGCACCTCACGCATGAAAAAAAAGCGCATTTGGTCGACACCATAGGCGTCTGCCATGGCAAACGGATCGACCACATTGCCCACCGATTTCGACATCTTCTCTCCCTTGTTGTACAGGAAGCCATGGGCATATACGCGTTTGGGCAGAGGCACGCCAGCCGACATCAGAAAGGCCGGCCAGTAGACCGCATGAAAGCGAATGATGTCCTTGCCGATGATATGCACATCAGCAGGCCACATGTGGGCCAGATTTCCGTCATTCAGCCAGTCGGTTGCGGTCAGGTAATTTGTAAGCGCATCGACCCACACATACATGACATGGTCCTTGTTGCCGGGAACCGGCACGCCCCAGTCAAAGGTGGTGCGGGAGACGGAAAGATCGCGCAAGCCGCCCTTTACGAAACTGAGGACTTCGTTGCGGCGCTCGTCCGGGCCAATGAAATCGGGATTGGCATCGTAGTGCGCCAAAAGTTTTTCGCCATAGGCTGACAGTTTGAAGAAATAGCTTTCCTCCTCCACCCATTCGACCGGCGAACCCAGCGGTTCGCGCCGGACACCGTCTTCGCCAATCGTCGTTTCCTTCTCGTCGAAATAGGCTTCCTGGCGAACCGAATACCAGCCGCCATAGGTGGCGAGGTAGATGTCGCCATTGGCTTCCATGCGCCGCCAGATTTCCTGGCAGGCCTCGCGGTGGCGGTCTTCGGTGGTGCGGATGAAATCATCATGCGAACAATTGAGCGCCTCGACCATGCGGCGGAACACAGCCGAGTTGCGGTCTGCCAGCTCGATCGGCCTGATGCCTTCCTTTTCCGCGGTCTGCTGCATCTTCTGGCCGTGCTCGTCGGTGCCGGTCAGAAACATGACCTCCCTGCCATCCAGACGGTGAAAGCGGGCAAGAACGTCGGTGGCGATCGCCGTAAAGGCGTGGCCGATATGGGGCACCCCATTGGGATAAAAAATCGGGGTGGTAATGTAGAATTTGCCGTTCTGCATGGGAATTAAGGCTGTCCGCGCGGGTTTCAAAATCACGCATGGCAATAGGACAGTTCATCTTGTTTGTCGATTGCCTTGCCAGCTTTTGTGGCCCGGGTTTTGTGTCCTGCGAGCGCCTTGCTGGTTCAGGCGCTTCGCAGATCCTTGTACAGGTTCAGTATGACCTGCTTCTTGTCCATGTTCCAGATCTCGGCGCGCTTGTTGGCTTCCCGGAAGGTTTCCCAGACCGTCACGAGCTGGTTGAGACTGGCAAGTGGCACCTGGTCATTGGCTACCCGGTCGCGCAACCGATTGGCCAGATGGTCGTTCAGCATGTCCGTGAACAGGCGGTATTCAGCGGATTTGTTTGCCGGTGTCAGGCTTCCCGCCAACTGGTGAAGGCGGCCAATGTCTTCCTTGCCTGCATTTGCCAGTTCGATAAACGCCTCGAAGGTTTCCAGGACGCCGGTTGCCGCCATTTCGAGTGCCTTTCGGGCAGAGCCACCTGCCCGCCTTGTCAGGCGTTCGATTTCCGGCGCGTCCATTTCGGCGGTAAGCGGCTGGCGCGACAGAACGGTGCGCGTTGCCTCATCTGACAGTGGCTTGGTGGCAAGAACCTGGCAGCGCGAGCGGATGGTTGCCAAAAGGCCGCGTGGTGAATGAGCAAGAATGAAGAACAGCGTGCGCCTGGGCGGTTCTTCAAGGATCTTCAACAGCGCATTGGCAGCGCTGGTGCTCATGTCGTCTGCAGGATCGACAATGACGATACGCCAGGCATTGGCTCCGCTGGTCATCTGCAGGAAGGAAGTGACGCGCCTGACTTCCTCGACGGTGATCTGGGTCCTGAATTTCTTCGACTTCTGGTCATAAGGACGCTGCAGAAGCAACACATTGGGATGGCCGCCCTTGGCGACCTGCGAATGGACCGGGTCGTTTGCTACCGAAAATGTTTCGGGTGCCGTATCGGGGTCGGGATATCGAAGCATAAACTCCGCAAAGCGGCAGGCCATGGTGGCCTTGCCGGTGCCCTTGGGACCACTGACCAGCCAGGCATGATGCAATCGGCCGGCGCGGTAATTGCGCGTCAGTGTGGCAAGCTGCTCGTCATGGCCGAGGACCTCGAGCGTAGCAGTAGGCGGGAGCGCGCCTTCCAGATTGTCCCATGCCGCCGTTTCGAAATCTTCCATGATTATTTCGACCGTCTCATCGTACTTGCGCCGAATTACCGCCGGCGGAATTTGCCTTGCGGATCGACCGTCTTGTCCTGTCGGCAGATTTTACCGAAACGTTCATTACAGGCGAGCTTGTTGACGAAGTGTTGCCGGCCTTGTCAGCAAGCCGTTTGGCGATTACCTTTTTCAGCCGGGCAAACACCGTTTCGGGTGTTCCTGCACCGCTAACGACTACACAACGTTCGGGTTCGGCCCTGGCAATCTCGAGGTACGCGTCCCTGCGCTGTTGCTGGAGTTCCAGCGACTCCTTTTCGAAACGGTCCGGGTCTTCGCTTGCACTGCGGCGCTTGCCGGCACGCTTCATGCCCTCTTCGGGCTTGACATCGATGATCAGGGTAAGATCGGGCCAGGTATCGCCGCAGGCAACCCGCTCCAGTTTTCCAACGAGTTCCGGCGACGCCTTGCCGCTGACGCCCTGGTAAACCCGGGTTGAATCGAAAAACCGGTCGGAGATCACGACCTTGCCCTCGGCAAGCGCGGGGGCAATGACCGTATCGACATGATCGCCCCTTGCTGCGGCAAACAGGATTGCCTCCATCTCGGCCCCGAATGTCTCGGCTGCACCTGACAGCAACACATGGCGCACGGCTTCCGCACCGGGAGAACCGCCCGGTTCGCGTGTCGCTACCACCTCACGGCCTTCGTCTCTCAACCACTCGGCAATCTGCTTCATCTGGGTACTCTTGCCGCTGCCCTCGCCGCCCTCAAGCGTGATGAAAAAGCCGCCACCAGCTTCCACCTTGCTTACGGCTTTCGCCTTTCCATTGGCAGATGGCCTGCGCGGGGAAGATGACGTCGGCTTGTCGCCAGGTTCTGGAGCAGGCTTTGCCTTGGGTCGGCTCTTGGCTCGGGTTTCGCTCATCTTGATGGCCACAATCCGGCTTACTGCGGAATCCAGGAGGTCATCAATTCCTTCAGTGCATCGGTTGCCTGGCGGGTTATGCCGCCCTTTCCTACCGGGTCCACTGCATAAAGCGGAGTTTCCTGACTCAGTGTGTCACCAATCCAGACTTTCAGGGTCGCCACCCTGTCTCCTTTTTCGATCGGAGGGTAAACCGGATAATTGTAGGCGATGCGGGCGCGCAGGCGATCACGATTGCCAACAGGAAGATAAATTTCGATTGGGTCCTGCCCGGTAACCCCGACGCTTGATACCTCACCGCCATAGACCGGAATCGAGCCGAGAATCTCCTGTTCATTGAACAGGTTTAGCTTTTCAAAAGCCCTGAAGCCCCAATCAAGGATCTTTCGAGCCTCTTCGGCCCTTTCCTTTTGGGATTCCATGCCGCTGAGAACGGTAATCAGGCGCTGACCGTTCCTGACAGCAGAGCCGACGATCCCGTAACCCGATGCCTCCGTGTAGCCGGTTTTCATGCCGTCGGCACCAATATCCATCGGCAGGAGCGGGTTGCGGTTGCGCTGGAGGATACCGTTCCATTCGAAATCGGGTTCAGAATAATAGGAATAGTAACCGGGATACTCGCGGATCATGTACTGGGCGAGCTTGGCAAGATCGTTGAGAGTAACATACTGATTCTCGTCCGGCAGGCCGGTGGAATTGGTGAAATTCGAATTGTTGAGGCCAATTGCCCTTGCCCGTTCATTCATCAGATTCGCAAAGGCCTGCTCGGTTCCGGCAAGGCCTTCGGCAATGATGATGCAGCCATCATTGGCCGACTGGATAATGACGCCGCGGATCAGGTTTTCCAGTTCGATGTCCGAATTCAACTCGGCAAACATGGTTGAACCACCCGAATTGGCACCACCCGTGCGCCAGGCATTCTCGCTGACATAGAACTTGTCCGTCAAAGAAAGCGTGCCCTCTTTCAAACGGTGAAAAACCACTTCCATGGTCATCAGTTTGGCAAGCGATGCCGGCGGGATGCGGGTTTCGGCCTCCTTCGAATGTAGAATCGTGCCTGTATCTGCATCCATCAGCATCGCCTGGGGCGCACTGCTTGAAAAAGTCTGCCCGAAAGATATTGCGGTAAAGGCAAGAAGACTTGCCATGAGGCCGAGCAAGACAAGGCCGGCGATGCGAAACTGCCTGGCAAAGCTGCCGGGGTAACGGTTAACCCTCATGTTTGATCCCGTCTGTCCTTTTCTGCGCCCCGCACAACTGTATTAGTCCCGTCCGAAAGGTTCAAGACGCGATGGCAACTTACCGGTGCAATAGGAACAATAAATTCACGACGGCTAAACCCGCGCGAGCATTCGGGCAACTACAATATTCGGGCGGATCCAAGGCCGGCCTGGCGAAGCCTCGAAAGTGCGGTATTCGCGTCTCTTTCGTCCAACACCATGGTGTAGGCGCCATCACTGTTGATCATCCGCATGCCGGAAAGATCATCCGTCAAAGCCTTCGTCAACAGGGCCGCTTCGCCGGACAAGGCGCCCAGTGAAAGGCGGACCTTGCGGTTTGCAGCATCTTCCCAGGGATGGTCAATGCGGATCTGTTTATAAAGGCTCACAGCTGCAGATATGCTGGTTGAGTCTTCACCACCTGCAAATGAGAGCGTGTTTGCTGTCAGGCCCGCTGCCGGTTGGGGCACTGCCTGGTATACGAGCGTCTGGCCATTATCCATCGAGATGCCCTCAAAAAGGGTGGGCCGCTCGGTCGGAATGATGGAATTTGCAGTTACAAAAGTCAGGTCTGTCAGGCCAAAGCTGTTTTCGATAGCCTGGACAGGTGCTTCCGGTTGAACGGTTTCAGCCATGGCGATCATTGTACCCGTGCTGGCGCCACCATAGGGCGCACCTGGATCGGCATCCTGCGGGCCAACAAAGCTGGCGATCAGCAAATGCTCGTCCTCGCCATGCAGGGGTGCTTCGCCGGCATATTCCACCTTTACCTTGGCAAGGCCCTTTACGTCGTAGCCCAGCATTTTTGCAGCCCTTGCCGACAGGTCAATCACACGGTTCGGTGCGAACGGGCCACGGTCATTGACCCTGACGGTAATCTTCCTGCCGTTTTCCAAATTGGTAACCCGGGCATAGCTGGGCAGCGGCAGGGTCGGATGCGCAGCGGTCAATGCGAACTGGTCATAAATTTCTCCATTGGCAGTCAACCGGCCGTGGAAATTGGGCCCATACCAGGACGCCAATCCCGTCTCCCTTAGGTCCGGATCGAGCCTGGGATGGTACCAGCGGCCCTTTACCTGGTAAGGCTTGCCGACCTGGAAACGTCCGCCGCCCTTGCGCGGCCTGGCTTCGGTTGTCACCCGCGGGCTGCTCTTGACACCGTAATCCTTCGACGAAAACTTTGTAATGTTGTTGATGGGCGCCTTTACGACTTCGGCAAAGGTCTTTGCGGGCGCGGGCTTCTCTTCAGGCTCTGGGGCAACGGATGCCACGCAGCCGGCCAGGGATATGGCTGCTGTCACCAACAAGATGTTGCCAGATATTCCTTTGGCGGATTGTTTCGGCATCGCTGCCGCAATTTCCATTTTGCCCCTTGGCATACGGTCCCCTGTTGCCGGATCTTCCACGCGTCACAAATGTTACCCTGCCTGCTCCATTGTTGAATAGACATGGGCCGGGCGGTTTTGAGGTAACAGCAATCATGCCGATATTGAATACAAATCTCACAGCTTGATTGCCGAAGCGTTAAGGAAAGAAACTGGCAAAAGGGTGGCAGGAACTAGCCGACTATGCGTGCCAGGCCGGATTTGCCGTCCTCGCGCATCCATTCCAGTTGCTGCGGGCCCGTCTTGCGAAGCTGGAAACACAGGGTCCTGCCCTCATACCAGGTAGGAAACTTCTGGCACATCTCGTTTCCCGTGACCCACCAACGGCCGGTTTCCTTTGGCGCAAAATAGCGGCCGAGACCGGTGCCGCTGCCATCGCCTGTCACCAGGCCATCCACCTTGTAATGCATGGGAAAATCGATGCCTACCACTCGCAAGGCAACGCGCTTGCCACCGATGGTTTCGCGGATCTCCGTACCGTCGAGAAGTTCTGCACTTACCTGTGTTGAGGAAAAGAACAGCGAGAATGCAATGGCAGACGTCTGGCCAATTAGTTTATTCATGGATATGCCCCGGATTGTTTCAACATTGAATGGAGTTGTTACGGGGAGTTGCAGGGGAAAGTTTCACGAGTGCCATGAAGATTATTCTCAGCAGGCACTTCGCCCATGGTTAGCCAAACATTACCGGCGAAGTGGAACTTGGATGAAATTGCTGAACTCCGCCTACATACCTGGCTGGCTATAATAGTTGGTCGGCAAAAGAAATTTGGCTTTTCGGTTATCCATTTGCCCAAAAATCGCTCGATTTATTGCCTAAAAATGTCAAAAAGGAGGTATTCGCAATGAATTTCTCGAACTGGTTCATCGTTCTTCTGGTCAGCTTTGTGGTGCTTACCCAGGCGACCATCATGCACACGGTATGATCTGACCGGAACAACGGAAACCCAATGAAAGAGAATGGGCTTGTTGTCCATTCCGCCATTTTGGAACCAGGACATGCACTGGTGGGCAAGGCGAAGCCCGGGAGAGGTGTTGATCCCGATCGTGCCGCGAAAACCGTGGATTCCTTTGTGAGGGAATCCAAATCCGCATGAAAACGCGTTAGTCGTCTCTTCAATTCAAAAGGTTGTAGATGATGGACAAGGTTTTCAAGACAAAGCGCATCCTGCATTTCGGAGATTGTGATATTTCGGGAACCGCCTATTTTCCTTCTTATCTCAATATTCTGAACGGTGTTAACGAGGAATTCTGGGAACATATCGGCTTTCCCTGGCACAAGATGATCTGGGAAGAGCGCTGGGGCACACCAACCGTGCATATTTCCTGCGATTTTTCCGCGCCTTCCCTATTCGGTGAGGAACTGGAATTCGACCTGACCATAAGGCGGGTGGGACGTTCGTCGGTGACTGTCCATCACGAGATAAGTTGCGGGGCGCAAAGGCGATGGTCCAGTACGCAAGTGCTTGCCGCCAGTGATCTCGACAAGCACACATCCATTCCCTGGCCCGATGCCGTGCGGGCCGAGTTGGAAAAGCGGGTCGTGGCCGTGTAATCGCAACGAGGTGCAATCAACCGACCGGAACCAGAGTGCCCGGATCGGACTTCCCGTACACTTGAGGGTCTTTGGCGGCGCTGCAATCAGAACCGCGCCGCAGGGCGGCAACTGGTCAAGATTGGCGAGGCTGGCCAACCCGAAGCAATTGTCGCGATGAAGGTGGTTGTGCGCAGGAAATGGTGGTGTGAATTTCGTCGCCATGCCATGGTCGATGCCAATACACTGGCTTCCCCAACCCACGATTTCTTGGCTTATTCCCTATTCAGGACCTTCGTTCTGAAAGTACCCGGCAGTGAAACCTCCAGTAGTCGGATATCAGCCGTCGGGTTTCGGTATCGTGTCGCCATCCCTGGGGGTATAACGAAAGCATCTCCTGGCGAAAGCTCGAATGGTTCCTTGCCTTCACCCTCCAGCGTCATGGTTCCGTCCATCACGAAATTGAACACGATATCACCATCGTGTCGGGTCCATGGACAGTCCGCTACACCAATGAGCGGCCGCACTACCATTACCGATGCCACGCCCCTGGTGTTCCTGTTTATGGTAGTGTCTCGAGCCTCGAATCCGGGGATACGGAATGGCTCAAACTCCCCGTCCCTTGCCAGGTTATGAACAAAGCGCTGCCCCCGCCACTCGCGCTCGGGGCGTTCAACGCCGTTCGGCAATACCATGGCGTGATCGATTTCGGTGACATGCTCGGCGGGAACGCCGATTTCGATCACTTCGACACTATCGCCAGATGCAACAACCTTGTGACGAATTTCAGGGGGTTGAATGAAGCAGTCGCCGGCATGCAGACGACGCAAGCCTCCCTGGTCTTCATACAGGACATCCACCCAACCGCGAATGCAGAAGATCAACTGAAAGCCGATCTTGTGGAAGTGGACCATATCGGGAACCGGCCCGTCGGGAACCTGGATATGCGATGCGATCATTGCGCCACCCAGCCTTGTAGGGACCAGGTCACGATAGGCCATGCCAGCCCTGCCGATCACCCAGGGGGCTTGATCAGCCAATCTTCTCACAACAAAGGCATGTTCCGTCTTCGGCAAAACCAGCGGCGGGTCAAGTTCATCGATTTCGATCCGGGTGCCATTGGGTGCCGTCAGCAGCCGTTCGCCACCGGCAAAACCATCCGGGTCAGCGCAAAGCAGGCGGATTGTTCCAGGGCCCTCGGGCGCATCCTTTTCGATGCGCAGACGGATGCCATGGCCACTCAAGACTGCGATCTCCGGATTGTCAGCCGGATAGATCATGTCGAGCTTCATTTTCAACGAATTTGTGTAGAAGGGAAGATCATCGCGCAACTGGCGCGTAGGCAAGCGAAATTCAGCTCGAATGTCGCCGGATGTTTCATCTGCCTTGCCCAAAACTGATCTGTTCCTGCTGACTGGCAAACCATTCCTGCTGGAAAGTGAAATATCAGCCTACACAAAGGTCTATTTATTACAACCTTGAAATAGTTTGCCCGAAAGTGAATGTGTATGTATCAGCGATCAAAAATCCGGGAACCGTAAAAGGTGCATGCTTGAGACTGACGTCCTGCCTCGCAAAACGTACCATTGCGATATCTGCCGCCGTAGATCAGTTCCCTGCAATCGCCTCCGCTTCGACTTCGACCAGATGATCACCTATCAGTCCGGCGACTTTCACAAGCGTGTTAGCGGGCTTGACGTCTCCAAAAACCCGGCCATGTGCCTTTGAAATCTCAAGTACATCCGTTTCGTCGGTAATGTAGATCCGCGTACGCACGATGTCTTCGGCCTTCCCGCCAAGTGCGGTCACAGCGGCAATTATCCTGTCGAGAATATAGGTTGTCTGGGCTCCGGCATCGCCTGGCGCGACGGCCCGGTCCTGCCCATGAATTGCGGTCGTGCCGGAAACAAGGATGCGTTCACCAATCCGCCGGGCACGGCAATAGCCTGCAATATCCTCCCATTTGGAACCCGTGCGCACCTGCGTACCGTCCAATCCTCCAAAAGCGGGCAATGCTTCGAATGCCGGCGGAACGGTGTTGAGATGATGCGACAAATCTCCAGAGGCTGTCAGGAAGGGCGGCTTGCGGTATTCATCGCCGCAATCGCCGGGTATGTCCGTCATGCCTGCAAAGGCCGACTGCAGCAGTGCATGATCGCTTTCATCCATCCCGAAGGAAAAGAGGTTCAGATTGCTGTCCGCATGCATGTTTTCGCCAAGTCGCGCGCCAATGATGACCGCAGCCACATGGGGCTGCTCGAGCACCCATCTGGTGGCCACATTAGAGATGGAAACCCCATGTTTTTGTGCCACCTTGTCAGCCGCCTCCAACAGCGACTGGAAAACGTCCCATCCGCCAACGGTGTCGATGAAGCGCTTGTACTTCATCTTCGACCAGTCGGAAATTTCCAACGGCTCCTTCTGGCCAAGCCATCTGTCAGAAAGAAACCCGCCGCAAAGCGTTCCATAGGCAAGCACTTTTGCTCCGTGCCTTGCGCATGTTTCACCCAACAAGCCGGCAGCACGCCGGTCAACCAGCGAGAAACTCACCTGATTGGAGATCAGTGGGACGCCATCTGCAATCGCAAGGTTGAAGTGGGCGGCATCGAAATTGGTCACGCCGATCTCGCCAACCAGTCCCTCCTCACGCAAATCGTTGATTGCATGAAGGGCGTCAAGCCATTGGGGATGCTCGAATGTCCACCAGTGAAACTGAAGGAGATCAACCTTGTGAACGCCCAGCCGCTTCAGCCGTTCTTCGACCCCTGCGCGAACCACGCCGGCAGTCATCGGACCAGGCGGCGGGCACCATTTGGTCATTGCAACAGGTCTTGGCGATGGATCGCGCTTGAGGAGGCGACCTGTTATCAACTCGGCGCTCCCGTAGTGATCGGCCATGTCGAAACCATCAAAACCGGATCTGGCATAGGCTTCCAGATAATCAGCGCCTGTATCGGGATCCATCTGTTCGCCATGACGCTCGATATCGGCAATTTGCCAAAGACCGGTCAGAACGCGGGGGATTTCAAGACCGGCCGTCAGTCTTATCCGGGGCGGGCGCAATTGATCGGACATTATTCATCCAATCCAAAGGACTCTGACATCAATTTGTAACTGCGCATTATGTCCGCCTTCAGTGCCGCCTGTGCTGCCTCGTGATCCCTTTCGCGCAGCGCTTTCACGATCAGGTAGTGATAGGTATCCTCGCCGCTTTCGAGCTTCGATTCCTCATGCGACGCAAGATTGAGGTAGATCGCATGCTGCATCCACAACGCCTCCACCATTGGCAGCAAAACCTCTGATCCGGACTCGCTGTAAAGAGTGAAATGAAAGTTTCGGTTGTGTTCCATACTGCCGCGGCGCGTTTTGGGGGTGTCAAGAATTGACTGCAGAACGTTGGGAAGATTTGCGCTCATGCGCGTGATGGCCATGTCCAGCAATCTTGACTCCAGGGCAATGCGGGCCGCAAAAATCTCACGCATGCGCCTGGCTTCGAAGGGTGGAACCATGAGCTTCCGGTTTGGCGTGTCGAGCAAAACGCCTTCGGCGACCAGCCTGCGCACCGCCTCCCTGACAGGGGTCATCGAAATGCCCAACTGGTCGGCAAGCAGGCGCAGGCTCAATGTTTCACCAGGGGCGAACTCGCCCCGGGTGAAGGCATCCCTGATAGCCTCATACGCAGACTCTCGAAGCTTCGACTGATCCAGGCGGGACATTCCATATGAACCTCGACCAATTGGCTTATCACGAGGTTCAGCGGTAGCTTCGGCGGCAGAGTTCATCGAGCCCGGTTCACGAAGTTCATGTGCCATCTGATTGCCAGCCATATTCCATAACTCCAGATATTCGATGCTGCACCTACGGCCCGCCATCAATCCGTTGCCAACGCCAGTCCCACTTTTTCAAGCCACATAGCAAACATCCATGCAGGCCCGTTGGCCCGATTTTGGGGCATTCATATCGAAGGACCACAGATTCGATTAGCCCGGGTTCTGCACAATTGACTCCGCTCCAAAACGATGTCTAAGATAAAATATCACAGATAACAAGTGGCGCCGCAGGAAGTCGTTCCAAGGTGACATGCCCATGTGTCAGGGGAAATGTGTCCGGGGAAATGTATCTGGGGAAATGTATCAAGCGAATGCGGGTATTGCGGCCAGCTCCCGGCAATTGCTGAAGTCTGTTCCCGGGGGAATGTATCCGGCAATTGCCGGTTGGAGGGAAAAAGGGAGGTCGAATGGCAGCGCAGGACGCAGATGATGGATTTCCTGATATGCCTTCCGTACACAAGGAAGACGACGGCTTCTGGTTATATGATTTGCGCATCGAAACCGTTCTTGACGGAAGAACTCCTGTCTGCCGGCACATAGAAGGCGAACATTTTCAGGTTATCGGAGAAAACCTCGTCTTTGACGGACCTCACAAGGTATCGATGTACGCCCTGGCTGCCCTCCTCCCCCTGCTTCCTGCCAAGCAGCGGATGACAGATCCCCATGACTGGATTTCGACCGACGCGGAAATCGCTTGCCCTGATCCCCATTGCGGTGGGCGCTTCAGGATCATTCGCAAAGGCACGAGATGGTTTTCTCACGCGGAAACAACCGGACTGCCCGAAAAACGCAGCAAGGCTTACTGGAAAAAGGACAGCGTGAAATGAGTGTTGGCAATCAGCGCGTAGAGAATACGAGATTGCGGGCAAACCATGAGATTTCCCGTGTCATCAAGGGCGGATGGCAACTTGCCGGTGACCATGGAGAGGTAGACCGCAAGACCGCAATTGCAGACATGGAGGCCTTCCTCGACGCCGGGATCACGACCTTTGACTGCGCCGACATCTACAAGGGCGTAGAGGAAATGATAGGCGAGTTCATCGCCGATGTGCGAAGGCGCCGGGGCGGTGCGGTTGCCGATCGCGTAATTGTCCATTCAAAACTGGTGCCCGACCTTGGCCGCCTTGAAGACGTTAGCCATGACGAGATCGAGGCTATTGTGGACCGCTCGCTGAACCGACTGAACATCGAATGCCTGCATCTGGTTCAGTTCTTCTGGTGGGACATGAACATCGGTAGACCGGAAAAGGCTCTGGAAATCCTCAAGCGTTGCCAGGAGAAAGGCAAGATACGCAATCTCGGTGTCAACAATTGGGACCAGCCGGAAATTGCCCGCTTTGTCGATGCCGGTTTTGATATTGCCTCGGCCCAGATCCAGTATTCGGTGCTCGACAGGCGACCGGCAAACGGCCTCGACAAATGGGTTGAAGAGAACAATATCAGCTTCCTGTGCTATGGCACTTTGGCTGGCGGCTTCCTGACCGACAATTGGTTGGGAGTACCCGATCCCGGCTTTGCCTTCGACAATCGCTCGCTGGTCAAGTATCGCCTGATCATTGATGAATTCGGCCCCTGGCCCCTGTTCCAGGAATTGCTGGCAACGCTCAAGGCTGTGGGGGAGCGCCATGGCGTTTCGCTCAGCTCTGTCGCAACACGCTGGGTGCTGGACCAGCCCCGGGTTGCAGCTGCCATAGTCGGCGCCCGATATGCCCGCCATTTGCCTAAAACGCTGGAAACATTTGCTTTCGAACTGGACGAGGCCGACCGTGCCGCAATCGGCGCAATACTGGCCCGTTCCGGCGGGCCCAATGGCCCGGTTTACGGGCTGGAGCGGGACCGTAACGGCCGCCATGGCCGTATCATGAAATACAACCTCAATACAAATCCGCATGACAGGACCCATGCTGAAGCAGGCTGAGGCCTAACGGCTTTATCGCCTTCAATACCGGGAAGCGGGAAAGGGAGAGGCAAACTTGCCAGTCGATGCCGTGATTGAAACCAGGGGAATTACCCGCGAGTTCGACGCGTTCCGCGCTGTCGATGACGTTTCAATCACGATTGAACGGGGCTCGATTACGGGCCTGATAGGTCCCAATGGAGCGGGAAAAACCACCTTCTTCAATGTTCTGGCCGGAATGCTGCCAACCTCATCAGGAACGGTAATCCTAAATGGGCAGGATGTAACCGGCAGCAGCTCGGAAACACTGTTCAGGATGGGCCTTGCGCGAACCTTCCAGATACCCCGCCCCTTCAAGCGAATGAGCGTCTTTGAAAACGTCCTGCTGGTGCCACCTGGCCAGCACGGGGAAAAACTGCATGGCGCGATCTTCAATCGCAAAAGGGTTCGCGAGGAGGAAGAAGCCCTGAAGGAGCGTGCCCTGGAAATCCTGGAGTTCATGACCCTGCTACCTCTGGCAGATCAACCGGCAGGCAAGATTTCGGGCGGTCAGATGAAACTTCTTGAACTTGCCCGGGCTTTGATGGGTGATCCTTCCATCATCCTGCTGGATGAACCGGCGGCCGGGGTAAATCCCTCCCTCACCCGGATCCTTATCGAACGTGTGGAGGAACTGAACCGTGAGGGAAAGACCTTCTTCATTATTGAGCATGACATGGATCTCGTCATGCGCCATTGCGAACCAATCATTGCCTTGTCCCAGGGCAGGATCATCTTTCAGGGTAGTGCCGCGGCTGCGCAGAAAAATACCGAGTTGCTGGACGCGTATCTCGGAGCACCAATGGCATGACGGATCACGCGATCGCCCTCAATGTTGAAAAGCTAGTCGCGGGTTATGTCCGCGACCTTCCGATCCTGCATGGTGTCAGCATTTCGCTCGCCAGAAACAGTCTTACAACTATTATCGGCCCCAATGGTGCAGGCAAATCGACACTGATCAAGGCCATTGCAGGCCTCATACCAGTGTCTTCTGGTACGGTGAAACTCGGGACGCGCGACATCACCGGCATTCGCCCGGATCAGATGGGTCTGCTCGGGATTGCCTATGTTCCACAAGTCGACAATGTTTTCCGCACGCTTACCATACTGGAAAATCTGCGCCTCATCCTGCGCCGGGTCGATGCAGGCGAAAGCCGGCTCGAAGAGCTGTTTGCCATGTTCCCTGCACTTGTCTCCAAAAAGCATGAGCGGGCGGGCTCGCTTTCGGGCGGGCAGAAGCAGATGCTGGCGGTTGCAATGGCATTGGCGACAAGGCCCTCTGTCATACTGATGGATGAACCTTCCGCCGGCCTTGCCCCCAAGGCCGCACATGAAGTTCTTGCCATTGCACGTGACCTGACCCGGCAAAATGTCTCGATCCTGCTGGTCGAGCAGAATGTAAAACTCGCATTGTCGGTGTCGGACCATTGCTACATCCTGGCCGAGGGAAGCAACCAGCTTGACGGCACGGCTGCGTCGATCATGTCCGATCCCGTGATTGGCGAAATCTATCTTGGCGGCAAGCGGGTAGGTGCAGCATGATACAGAACCTTGTCGATGGAATTTTGACCGGCTCTGTCATTTCGCTCGGAGCGATCGGCCTGACACTGATCATGCACATGCTACGCTTCGCCAACTTCTCCTATGCCGAACTGCTGGCAATCGGCGCATATTCCGCCCTGGTCTTCGACAAGCTGATTACCATAATCGTTCCTGCCCTTGATGCCGCCATCGGTCCCTTGAGCCTGACCTTGTCCCTTGCAATTGCAACTCTGCTCTCGATGGTGATCACGGGCGTTTCGGCAATCATCATCGACCTGTTGATCTTCAAGCGAATACGCGAAAACGCCGATGCGTTGTCCATGGTATTCGCATCCTTTGGTGTGGCGCTCATCATTCGAAATGTCATCACGTTGATTTTTGGCCACAAGACCCAACTCTATTCCAATGACATCGTATTTGCGATTATCGTAAGTCGGGACCCGATGCTGCTGATCAAGCCCGATCAGGTATTCGTTCTGATCGCAGCAATATCCATCATGGTGTTTTTCCACCTGGTGTTGACACGCACATCCTTCGGTTACGCACTTCGTGCAACGGCGGAAAATCCACAACTGGCGCAAGTGTCAGGGGTTCGCCTGAGTTCGATGATAAATCGGGTCTGGCTGATTGCCGGCATCATGTCGGCAGCGGCGGGGGTGCTTTACGGCCTTACCAATCAGGTTTCGCCATTGATGGGTCACAGCTTTGTCCTGCCCGTCTTTGCGGCTACCATCGTTGGCGGTATTGGCAGTGTGTACGGAGCGGTTCTTGGTGGTTTCATCGTTGGAATAGCATCAAGCATGGCACTGCTCATTTTGCCCTCAGGCTATATCCCTGCCATGCCCTTTTTGATCATCCTGGCGGTTCTGATCCTCAAACCGCATGGCCTTTTCGGGGAGGCTCGCGAATGATCGGCGTTATTTCCTACCTGACTTTCTTTCTCACAATGGCCGGCATCCTTGCGATAGCCGTTCTTGGGCTCAATCTGCATTGGGGCAATACCGGCCTGTTCAATGGCGGCGTGGTCGCCTTTTTCGGCGCGGGCGCTTACGGCACGATGCTTCTTGGCGGACAGCCTGAAGTGGGCCAGTTTGGCGGCTTTCAACTGCCCTTCCCTGTTGCCTATGGTGGCGGCATCCTCATTGCCGGTGTTTGTGCCTGGATCGTCGGCGTGCTCACTCTTCGATTGCGACATGACTATCTGGCCATTGCCACCTTTGGCGTTGCAATCGCCTTTGAAGCGGTGGCCCGCAATGCCGAGTGGCTGATGGGCGGGGCCAAGGGATTACGCGGTTTTCAACGCCCACTGGAAGCCGCCTTTTCCAGCAATTTCGCCTATGGCCTGTTTTTTCTCGCCCTCGTCCTGATAGTTCTGCTTGTCGTCTATGTCAGCCTGGAACGATTGGTGAATTCACCCTATGGCAGGGTATTGCGAGCCATTCGCGAAGATGAAACCGCTGCCAGATCGCTGGGCAAAAGTCCGGACCGGCTGCGCCTCGAGGCTTTTGTACTCGGCTCGATGATAATGGGCGCGGCAGGCGGGCTATATTCCACTTTCTATGCATTTATCAGTCCGCAGGACCTGGCGCCCATCCTGACCTTCCAGATCTGGGCCATGCTTATTGTGGGCGGCGCCGGCAATAATCGCGGGGCGATACTCGGCACAATCCTGATCTGGGCGACATGGACGGCCAGCGGTTTCCTGTTGGCCCGGTTCGCACCAACCGATGTTCAACTCTATACGGGTTCGATCCAATACATTCTCATAGGATCGGTCATTGTCGGGATGCTCCTGTGGCGACCGGAAGGTCTGTTGCCGGAACGCATTCGTCCAATCAAAATGGGAAGCAAGACGATGCGTCCCGCCAGTGCAAGTCAACTAATATCAAAAAGAAAGGGAGTACCAAAATGAAGAAAATGAAACAGGGATTGTTGGCAGCGGTAGCTGCCGCGGCACTTTTCTCGATAGCGGGAACCGCGTCTGCCGCATGCCCGGTAAAGGTCGGCGTCGCCTATCCGACTTCGGTTGATTGGGGTAAACCGATCGCCGAAACCGCCTTGTGGGTGGCTGACATGATCAATGAAGCCGGAGGGGTGGATGGCTGCCAGGTTGAAACCGTTCTTCGTGACACCCAGGCCGACCCGAAAGTCGGTGTGGATGCTGCCAAGGCACTTGTCGATCTCGACAAGGTACAACTGCTAATTGGTGCGGTTTCCTCCGGCGTCACCGTGCCAATCCTGACCTCTGTCACAGCCCCGGCAGGCGTGATGCAGATGTCCTGCTGTTCGTCCTCCACAAAGTTGACGGATATTGCCCGTGAAGGCACTTCAAAAGGCCTTTGGTTCCGCACATTCGCGACCGCAAACATTCCGGCCGCCGTGGCTGCAATGCATGCAAGGGATGCTGGCTACAAGTCTATCGCAATCCTCTACAAGAACGACGACTGGGGACAGGACATTGGCAAGCTGGCAGCTGCAGCTTTCAAGGCAATGGGAATTGAAGTGGTCTCGGAAGTCGCGATCACCGACAACCAGGCAAGCTATCGTGCCGAGGTCACCGAGGCACTGGGCAGCAATCCGGAGGCTATCTACCTTCCGCTTTATCCCAAGGAAGGAATCTCAGTGGTTCGCGAATGGATTTCCCTCGGCGGCACCCAGAAGATGATTGGAGCCAACTCGCTCAAGTCCGATGAATTCCGCGACGCTGTAGGCATGCAGTATCTCGGCGAATTCACCGGTATTGACACCGCGCCTCCACGTGTCGATTCAGCCTCAGCATTCGTCGAAAGTTACAAGGCCAGATTCAACGCCGAACCAAACGGTCCAGGACTTGCCAACAGCTTTGATGCCACCGCGATTGCCCTGCTCGCCTATCACGCAGCCGGACAAAACGCGACTGGTAGCGAAATTGCCGCCAAGGTGGCCATGGTAACCGACCCGAATGGTGAGAAGATCGCTGCCGATGTAGACGGCTTCAAGAAGGCCATGCAATTGCTCAGTGAAGGCAAGAGCGTATCCTTCCAGGGTGGCACTGGCGGTGTGGTCTTTGACCAGTATGGCGATGTTTCCGCACCTGCCGTGATGTTTGGTTTCAAAGCCGATGGCGTGGAAGAAAAGCGCTATGTACCGCTTAATGAAGTCGAAGCCTTTATGGCCAGCCTCAAGTAATGAATCGATGGGACTTCCCCTTTGATCCTTCTATCGACCCGGCTGCCTGTGCGGCCGGGTCTTTTTCCGGGAGAAGCAGAAGGTGAAAAAAGACCAGCCGACCAGCGTTGCCATCCTCGGTCAGGGGCGGATTGGCGCACCTGTCGCCGAATGGATTTCGGCTTCTGAGCACTACAGGCTTTCCGGCTTCGTGGATCGCTTGGGCAACCTGCCGGACGATACCGGGCTGATCATTGATTGCGCCGGTCCGGCCGCACTGAGCCAGCATGGCGAAAGACTGCTCGCCAGGGCTCCACTGTGGAGCGTTGGTGCCGTTGCACTAATGGACACGGATTTTCAGGCAAGTATGAAGGAAATTGCCAGGACTTCCGGTCATCGTTTGCGACTGTTCACGGCCTGGATAGGCGGCACGCGCCTCGTGCCCGGTGACATGACTGCGCGCCTCCATATCGAACAGGCCGCACCCGGACTTGCCGATAGGCCCGGAATGATGTTCGAGGGGCCTTTGCGTGAAGCAGTGAACCGGTTTCCCGATCAACTCAATACTGCTTGTGCCGCAGCTCTTGTCGCCGGTTGCGTTAACAGGACAACGCTTGTTCTAACCAGTTCCCCGGCAGGCGGTCCGCATTTCATCCGGGCAGCATTGGAACTGCCCGGCAGCAGCATCCGAAACGAGGTCGATCTGTCGCTTGCGGGTTCGGCCCGTCATCCGGTGTCCAGCGCCATAATTGCAGCGCTTGGAAACCACGCGGACTGGTTCGACTATTAAGGTTCCAAAGGAAAGAAGGGTCGGCAGACCCTTGCTTCAAGGCGAAACCATCTTCCGTCCTTGGTCCCGTCCCTTGACACCTTGAAGGTCTGGATCATCGCGTTCAGGACTCGCCTCCCTGCACAGTCATGTTGGCGAAATCCGACACGGAATCTGGCGAACTTTCTCCATTCCTTTCCGGTCCGCTCGTAGCGCGGGATGACACTTGAACGACTGGGGGCAATGAAGTTACACGTCCTGTGAGGTCGCTTATCGCGCATCAACCGAAACCCGGACATATTACAGTGTCTTCATCCGGGATCTGTCTGCGTCGGATAATCCACGACATGCTAATTGTGAGGCAAGGTTTGGGCAGCAAAAACCTGGCAAAGCTTAAGCTTCTGAAGTTATGTTGCCAATCTGGTCAAAATGGCGGAGTGATCCGGCCTGTAAGACAACCCTCTTCAACAAGCTTCTCAGCGGTCAGATTTGGCATTCACGAATGAGACATTTTGGCTTCCTGCCTGTTTGCCAGGAATGCCAGGGTCGCGAACGTCAGTTCAAAAGCGAGAACTCCTAAGTAGAGGCCGACCGGCAGGCCATCGAGCGCAATGCTGACCAGCCGCCCGAAAGCAAAGCCCGTGAAGAGCACACTCACAGACTCCAGGGCGAAAGCGCGTCGGGCCCGGCTAACGAGGCCGAGGAGAAAAAGCGCAGCTATCCCGAGATAGGCCCCGCCATATGCGGCACGGATCACGTGGTGGTGATTGATGCTCGTGAGCTCGATCGCGGGCGTATCCATCATCATCTGTGGCGCAACAAGATGCAGTCCGCCGACCATGAGCATCATTGCGCCCGCGCCGCCTAGCGCGATGGTTCCAAGTCTTTCTGTGGTCATCATCGTGGTCCCCCGTGAGTGTCTCGTCGGTTCGGGAGTTTATCAGCCGCAGCGTTTGCGCATAGACTAATATTGATTATTATTATAATAAGCCATGATTATGGATTTGCGCCGCGTCGACCTGAATCTGCTCCGCCTAGTCGAGGCCGTTCTCCGTGAAGGGTCCGCCTCACGGGCGGCGCAAACGCTGAAGTTGTCGCAGCCCGCGGTGTCTCAAGGGCTGCGCCGCGCGCGCGATGTGTTCGGCGACCCTCTGCTGACGCGCTACGGAAATCGCTTGATACCAACTCCCCGCGGCAGCGCGCTTCTTCCCGAACTGCGCGCTATTCTGGACCGGGTGGAGACTATACTGTCACCCTCGCAGTTCGATCCGTCCCGGGCGGCCCGTGACTTCGTTATCGGATCGAGCGACCTGGGGCAGATACTGATACTGCCTGGTCTGATCGCACAGGTGACCCGCGAAGCGCCCCATTGCCGGATCAAGGTAGTGCCACCGCCACAGGATGCTGAAGCGGCGTGTGGAATGGACCTTGTGCTGATGGGCGCACCGGAGGCGTCGGGTCCGCTCTGCTGGCAGGTGCTGTACCACGACCGCTTCGTCCTGATGGCGCGGCACAATCATCCGGCGCTGGTGCGACCAATACCTATGGAGGATTTTCTGAAGCTTCCGCATGCACTGGTGTCGCCGCGGGCGGAAGGTTTCGCGGGGCCGGTGGATGCTGCTCTGGCGAGCCACGGCCTGAGCCGGCGCGTGTCGGTCATGGTGACGAACTTCATGTCTTTGCTTTCGATCCTGGCGGAAAGCGATCTCGTTGCTGCTGTGCCTGAACGCTTTGCGAAACTTGCATTGGTTCGAGCCCATTGCAGTCACCAAGCGCTGCCTGTCGAAGTGCCCAGCTATGCGATGAAAGCCGTCTGGCCAATGGCACTGGATGCCGATGCAGCGAGCCTGTGGCTCCGCCGGACTTTAAATGTCACGACCAGGAAGTAGGCCCAACCGGACCGCGACGGCACGGACCCTGGAATGGCCACATTGCCTGCCGCGCGCAGACAGCCGGAAAAGGCCGGCAATCTGCATTGATTGGTGCAGCAATAGTCCTGTACGGGTGGAGGGAACCGATCGTCAGAACGATTTCAATCTGGTGCCTGACCTGCCCATTGACATGCAAAGCCCAGTTGGGCGCGAGTCACATTCGGGTGGAATGGCGGAGGGGGTG
>CAZIPH010000019.1:0-54589 GCA_964541115.1 uncultured Salaquimonas sp. | reverse complement strand
GTCTGGAAGGGAAAGTAAAAGCTTGTCTGACCGTGAACTGCTTGAGGAATTGTGGTGGGCCGGCGTGAAGCGTGTCCAGGGCTATAGATGCGTCAAGGCAGAACTTCAGGCCAGCGGATACAAACCCACCCACATTGCAGCAGTTGGAAAGGCGGCCTCATCCATGATCGCGGCAGCGCTGGACACTTGTGGCAAGGACCTGCCGGCACTGATGGTTACAAAGTATGATCACACGAAAAAGGGCATGAAAGCCTATGGCGACGTTGCGATCATCGAGGCTGCACATCCTGTTCCCGACCAGCACAGCCTTTATGCAGGTAAGGCGCTGCTCGAATTTGTCTCGCGCATCGAGACTGACGGACATTTGCTGCTGCTGGTATCAGGCGGGGCATCGGCGCTGGCCGAGGCGCTTGTTGGGGACAATTCGCTGGAGGATTTGCAGGAACTCAATCGCCGCATGCTGGCTGAAGGCCACGACATTCATGCCATCAACCGCCGCCGCAAGGAAATCTCGCGTATCAAGGGTGGCAAGCTGCTTAGCCACTTTGCTGGTGCCTCGACAAGGGTATTGGCGATTTCCGATGTCGAAGGGGATGATCTTTCGGTGATCGGTTCGGGCATCGGGCAATTGCCGACGATCCGACAGTGCACCGACATGGAGACACGGATTGTTGCTTCCAACGCCATTGCCCGCCTTGCAACGGAGGACGCTGCCAATACTCGGGACATCGACGTGATTGTCAATACCGAAAATCTCTATGGCGATGTGATCGAAGTTGCCAGGGATTGTGCAGATACGGTCAGGCAGGGCGCACCGGGGCTCTACATTTTCGGCGGCGAACCGACCACCGTTCTGCCGGATGAGCCTGGCGAGGGCGGCCGTAACCAGGCGCTTGCATTGGCCATGGCGCGCGAACTGGGCGGGATTTCTTCGGTAAGCGTCCTAGCAGCGGGTACCGATGGCAGTGACGGGCCATCCGGTTCGGCAGGCGGTTTCGTTACCGGTGAAAGCTGGCAGGAACATCCCGGAGGTCAGGAAGCGCTCGATGCAGCAAACAGCGGGGCATGGCTGCGGGGGACACGCGGCCTGTTTGTTACCGGCCCGACCGGAACCAATGTCATGGATGTGATGGTGGTGTTGAAGGGTTAAAGCTCTTCGCCAATATTGCCTCAAGCGCCTTCTGGTCGTCGAGCGTAAACGCGTCCGGCGTGTCGGAATCGATATCGAGTACAGCGATCAGTTCGCCATCGACATAAACAGGCAGGACGATCTCGGATTGCGTAGTGGCCGAACAGGCGATGTGATCGGCGATGGCGTTTACATCAGGCACCAATTGCGTCGCGCCAGTGCGCGCACAGGCGCCGCAAACCCCTTTTGAAAAGGGGATAGCCAGGCAGCCATGGCCGCCCTGGTAGGGACCGATCTTCAGGGTTTCATTGCCGACATTGCGGTAAAAGCCGACCCAGTCGAAATGATCGAAGGCGTGGAAAAGTTCGCAGGACAGGGTCGCCATCTTGGCAATTGCATCGCCCTCGCCCTCGACGAGTGCGCCAATGCGGGCGGTTACATCGGCCCATTCTTCGACGGAAATGGTGACTGGCACAGTATCATGGATGGACTCAGGCATTTTCGAGCGCCTTTGCGGCAGCTTCAACGGCGTAACGGTAACCGGCAATGCCAAATCCGCAGATCACACCCTTTGCGATGCCGCTCACATATGAGTGGTGGCGGAACTCCTCGCGGGCATGGATGTTGGAAATATGCACTTCCCAGACCGGCAGTTCGACGCTGGAAAACGCATCCCGGATCGCTACGGATGTGTGGGAATAAGCACCGGGATTGATGATGATCGCATCGTGCCTGCCCCTGGCTGCCTGGATGAAATCGACAATCTCGCCCTCGTGATTGCTCTGGAAACACTCCACCTCTGCCCCATTGGCCTGTGCCGTTTCCCGGCAAAGGTTTTCAACGTCGGCAAGTGTCTGCGCGCCATAGACTTCCGGCTGGCGGGTGCCAAGCATGTTGAGATTCGGCCCGTTGATGATCAGCAGTGAGACAGCCATGATGAATTCCCCTTTTTGCGGTTACCTACCAGCAAAGACCGGATCGAAAAAGAACTGATTGCTGTTCGCGGCCGCAAACTAATCCCCGTGCTTGCGAGTTGTGGCAGGCTTTGGCTTCTTTCCTCGAACGGTGCTTCATGATGATGGATGAAACTGCAATCAACATACTGGTGGAACTGGCATATGAACGCGGCTTGGATCCGGCAGGATTGCTTGCGGTGTGCGAGGTGGAAAGTGGCGGCAGGTTGCTTGTACAGGTAGCGGGCAAGGCCGAACCGCTCATCCGCTTCGAGGGTCATTATTTCTACCGCCTGCTGGGTCAGTCAAAACGAAATGTTGCAGTGACGCGGCGGCTGGCTCACCGCTCCGCGGGCAGGATCAGGAACCCGCTGACACAGGTTGGCCGCTGGAAACTGCTCGACAAGGCAATTGAGATAGACCGGCCAGCCGCACTGCAATCAACGTCATGGGGGGTGGCTCAGGTCATGGGTGCGCATTGGCGCTGGCTGGGTTATTCGAGCATAGATGCGCTGGTCAGCGAGGCGCGATCCGGCTTGCGGGGGCAGGCTGAACTCATGCTGCGCTATATTGAGAAGGCAGGGCTTGGCGCGGCGCTTGCCAATAGTGACTGGCGCGCTTTCGCCCGCGGCTACAATGGACCTGCCTATGCCTCAAACCGCTATGACGAGAAGCTCGCCAATGCCGTTGCACAATATCGTGAGAAGCTTGATCTGCCGGCAGATGTCGACCCCGGCCGCCGCCATCAGGTCCTCCTGCTGCGCTATGGAAGCCGTGGGGAGGCGGTTGCCGACCTGCAGCAGCAATTGCGCCGCCAGGGCTTCAACGTTAAAACGGATGGTGATTTCGGACCGGCGACCCATGCCGCTCTGGTAGCGTTTCAGCGGCGGGCAGGTCTTGAAGCTGACGGGATTGGCGGACCCCTGACTTTCGAAGCGCTTGAGCGGCCCGCACCGCTATTTCCTGCCGGTTGATATTTCTACGTCCCAGGCGCAAGGCATACTTGCGCAAGGGGCGTGCTTGGGACAAAAAAGCAGGATGGAAAAGCAAGCAAAAGTCAAATCCGTCATGATGGCTGCGCCGGTCATTCCGGTGGTCATCATCAATGATCCCAGACAGGCGGTCGGCCTTGCCCGCGCCTTGGTCGCGGGCGGTCTGCCGGCTATCGAGATCACCCTTCGCACAGAACATGCCATAGCCTGCATCAAGGCAGTTGCCGATGAGGTCGAGGGTGCGATTGCGGGAGCAGGAACGGTTCTGAACGCACAACAGTTCGAGGCGGTTGCCAAGGCCGGAGCCGAGTTCGCGGTTTCGCCCGGAGCCTCGCCAAAACTGCTAGATGCTGCCGATGATAATGCAATTCCGCTATTGCCCGGCGCTGCCACGGCATCGGAAATGATGACGCTTGGCGAACGCGGATACCGGCACATGAAGTTCTTTCCCGCCGAAGCTGCGGGAGGTGCCGTATATCTCAAGTCGCTTGCCTCACCGCTGTCAGGCTTCTTCATCTGCCCGACCGGCGGGGTAAGCCTTGCCAATGCGAGGGACTATCTCAAGCTGCCGAATGTCTTGTGTGTTGGCGGTTCCTGGGTTGCTCCGAACGATCTCATCGAAGCAGGTGATTGGGCCTCCATCGAGGCCATTGCCCGCGAGGCCGCCGGACTTCAAGCATGATCCTGCAGCCAGTCGGGGCGGATGATGATCGCCTTGCGGCCTGTCAGCGGGCCTATTTTGCAGAGATCAGCGAGCGTTTCGGCGTTTCATTCGATCCCCATGCGGGCGAATCCGAAAAGCACGACCATGCGCGCCAATGGCATGTCCTGGCGCTCGAACCTGTAGAGGCTGAAGATCCATCAACAATCGGTTGCGGGTCGCTGCGTGACCTGGGAGATGGTATTTGCGAGGTCAAGCGTGTCTGGGTATCGGACGCAGCGCGTGGCAGGGGAGTTGCCACAGCCTTGATGAATTGGCTCGAAAACAGGGCGACCAAAGAGGGCTTTACAATCCTGCGTCTCGACACCAACAAGGCGCTTTTCGAAGCGCGCAAGCTTTACCTGCAGCGCGGATACAACGAAATCGGGCGTTACAACGCCAATCCCTTTGCCGATCATTTCTTCGAGAAACGACTGGCAGCTAGCTAGCCTCGACAAAGCTCCTGATCCGGGCGATTGCCCGCTTGATGTTTTCTTCCGAATTGGCATAGGACAGACGAATATAGCCTTCGCCAAGAATGCCGAAATCCGGGCCACCTATTGTTGCCACGCCAGTTTCCTCAAGCAGTCTTGATGCAAGGTCCTTTGCCTTGAAGCCGGTGCCTGAAATATTGGGAAAGGCGTAGAATGCGCCCTTGGGAGTGCGGCAGGAAATATTGTCGATTGCGTTCATTTCGCGAACTACCAATTGGCGGCGGCGGTCGAAGGCTGCAATCATCCGCGCGACTTCATCCTGTGGTCCGTCAATAGCGGCAATGCCGGCATGTTGCGCCGGGGCGTTGACGCAGGACCAGCAATTGACGGCAAGTTTCCTGACCTTGTCGTAAAGCTGATCCGGCCAGATCGACCAGCCCAAGCGCCAGCCTGTCATGGCCCAGGTCTTGGACCAGCCATTGAGCAGGATCAGCCGGTCGCGGATCTGCGGAAAGGTCAGCAGCGAGACATGCTCCTCCCCGTCATAGGTCATGGCGTCGTAAATCTCGTCGGACAAGATGGCGACATCGGGCCAGGCCTCGAGACCCCTGACCAGTTTTTCGATTTCACCGCGCGGGGTCACCCCGCCGGTCGGATTGGCCGGAGAGTTTACGATCAGAAGACGGGTGTGTTCATTGATGAGCGCAAGGGTTTCCTCGGCAGAAAAGGCAAAGGCATTTTCCTCCCGAATGGGCACGGGAACTGGTTTGGCGCCAGTATATTCGATCATCGAGCGGTAGATGGGAAAGCCCGGATCAGGATAGAGGATTTCAGCCCCCGGTTCGCCAAACATCAGGATTGCCGCGAACATTGTAACCTTGCCGCCGGGCATGATCATGATGTTTTCTGGCGAAACCTCAACGCCTGTCGTTGTCAGAGTCCGGCGTGATACGGCTTCACGGCATTGCAGCAAGCCATTGGCGGGGGTGTAGCCGTGATGACCGTCTTTCAATGCCTTGATTGCCGCCTCCACAATGTGCTCAGGCGTCATGAAATCCGGCTGACCAATCCCCAGATTGACAACGTCCATGCCGGATGATGCCAGTTTCGTGGCGCGTGCCAGTACGGCAAAGGCGTTTTCCTCGCCGATCCGTTCAAAATTGGGAATTGTCCCGAGCATGCTGGCCCTCATGATTTTTATGAATTGTATCTGGATATGAAAGAGAATTGCCAGCAAAGCAAGGCGCTCAACAGGAACGGGGGCCGCACATGGGAACACTGGAAAACTGGACTCCGCGCAAGCGACCTGACGCAGTCAACCTGCCGGGGCGCTTCATTGATGTTGTCGCATGGAAAAGGGATGTTCATGGCCAATCGCTGTGGGAAAGTTTCGGCGGGACTCAGGCCAATCAGTTGCTGTTTCACTTCGGCTGGCCGCAGATGGAAAAGTGGCAGGACCTTGCCGAAGAGATCGAAGGCTTTAACCGGACCGGCGAGTTCGTTACCTGCATCTTTACCGGCAAGAATGATGGCAGGGCATTGGGAATGGCAAGTTACATGGCCATTGTTCCCGAACACGGAGTGATTGAAACTGGCGCGATTGCACACGGTGCGTCCCTTGCGATGAGCCGGGCAGGGAGCGAGGCGCATTATCTGATGGCGCGCCACATTTTCGACGATCTGGGTTACCGTCGCTACGAATGGAAACTGAACAACCCGAATGAACCCAGTCACCGGGCAGCAAGGCGCATGGGCTTCACCTTCGAGGGAGTATTCCGCCAGCACAAGGTCATGCCTTACGGTAATCGCGATACAGCCTGGTATTCGATGCTTGACGGGGAATGGCCGCGCTGCAAGGCAGCATTCGAAGCCTGGCTGGACGACGTCAATTTCGATGCGGATGGCCGGCAGATCAGGCGGATCGAGGACATCCGGGCCGGTATCGCCTGATCATGATTTAGCCGAGTCTCCTGCCGCTTGAATCGCGAATTTTCAGTTCTGGCAGGATCAGCCTGTCCTCGTCATGGACGTCCTCGCCGCTGAGGATCCGCAGCATCGCCCTGGCGGCGAGGCGGCCTGCTTCCTGCTGACCATTCCAGACTGTTGTCAGGGTCGGGGCGGAAATCTCGGCCTCGGCAATGTCATCATAGCCGGTGACGGCAATATCGCGCCCCGGTTCGAGACCAAGCGAACGAAGGCCGCTCATGGCACCAATCGCCAGAAGGTCGTTGAAGCAAACGACAGCGGTAGCCTTGTTGAGATCATTCTTGAACAGGTTTCGGGCACAGTCATAACCAGCCCTGCGTGTGCGTTCCGATCCCATCTGCAGCGCGGGATCAGCCTCGAGGCCTGCCTGTTCGAGGGCGGCTAGATATCCCTCGCGCCGGTCATGGCCGGTGGATGTCTCGCGCTTGCCGCCGATAAAGGCGATCCGGCGATGGCCAAGTTCAATGAGGTGGCGTGTCACCATATACGCGCCCTTCTTGTCATCGCCGCGAAAGACGGGCGCGCGTGAACCGGTCACCCAGCGCGCCACCATGACGACCGGCATTCCTGTAGCCTCGATGGACTTGATATCCTCTGCAGTTGTGCCGATCGCGGGGGCAAGAATGACACCGTCTGCGCCGAACTGCAGTAGCGTTTCGAGAAAATTCTTCTGGACTGTCTGCTCGTCGCGATGGTTGCACAGGAAGAAGGTCTGACGATTGAGACCCAGTTCCTCCTCGATGCCGAGGAGGATTTCAGCAAAGAAAGGGTTCATTATATCGGGGACCAGCACGCCGATAATGCCTGACCGCGAGGTCCTCAGGCTTGCCGCACGGCGATTGTAGATATAACCGGAACTTGCAGCGGCCTCCTTGATACGTTCGCGTGTTGTGTCGGCCACAAGCGGACTGTCGCGCAGGGCGAGAGAAACCGTGGCGGTTGATACGCCCAGTTTTTCTGCAATTGTTGAAAGTGTAACCTTTCCCGCCAAGCCCCAATCCTCCGAAACGCGCTTTTAAAACAATTTAAAAGCGTATTTTGGTGATTGAAAACGTTTCTGCAAGCAAAAACGCAAGGTGGCTGTGTGTACAACAAACCGGAGGAGGCAGGGCAATCAGCCTTACTTGCTGTTTTTTGACTTGCCGGACTTTGAAGCCTTCTTCTTTTTCGATCCCGCCTTCTTGGGCTGCTTGCCGGCGCCGCCCAGATTATCCAGCCTGTCGAGCAGTTTGAGCAGGCGTTCGGTTCCCTTGCCCTTCAGTCTTGAGAAAAGTGTTTCATCCAGCTTGTCATATCTGGCGATGATCTCAAGGGCGATTTCGCGTCCCTTGGGGGTCAAGAACGCATAGTTCTGGCGACTGTCGATCCGCGAGGCTTCACGCCGGACAAGATCGGAAGCCTCCAGCTTGATTGCTGCCTTGGTTGCCGAGGACGCACTGATGCCAAGGGTATCGGCTAGTACGCCCATGGTTATTCCATCGGAGGCAAGCAGGGCGAGCAGGAAATCATCCTGGCCGCTCATCAATTCCATTTCCTGCAAGGCGGTGGCCCGGTCACGCTCGATGCGTCTTGCATGCCCCATGATCCGCGTTGAAATATTGGCCGTAAGCGGTACGGTGACGCTTGCAGGTGTGGTAGGCATGTCAGCGGATGTATCTTGTTGAACTCTTGTCATGGCAGTTACAGTTGACACCTGAATTATTAGACCGGAAACACGCGGTTAGGGGATTTTCTTATCGGGTTGGGCACAGCCTTTACGTCTTTAAGAAGGCAGGCAAATATTTTCTGCAGAAAATGTTTGCCATGGAAACGTGACAGTTTTGTATCCCCGATCCCGGAATGCCAAAATTATGGCAAAGCGAGGCTTGTTTGACCGCAAAGAAGAGAATTTGGCTGAAAAACCCGCTGGCCATTCTGGCTGAAAATGCGCAAGGTGGAATCGTCGTCGAAGGAAGCCGGATCGTCGAGAAAATTGCTGCAGAAAAAAGGCCGGAAAACATCGATGAAACAATTGATTGTTCTGCATTGGTCATACTTCCGGGCCTCATCAACACCCACCACCATTTCTACCAGACCCTGACGCGTGCCCATCCGGTTGCAATCAACAAGGAGCTGTTTGACTGGCTCAAGTCGCTCTACCCGGTATGGGGCAAGGCAGTAAACCGCGACAGTTTCCGCCTTGCAACGCGCCTTGCGCTGACCGAATTGCTGATGTCGGGCTGCACGACAGTTTCCGACCATCATTATGTTTATCCGGGTGGTCTGGAGGACGCCATGGACATACAGGTCGAGGAAGCCGAAAAGCTTGGCATGCGGATGACGCTCAACCGCGGCTCGATGGACCTGTCGCAAAAGGATGGCGGATTGCCGCCCGACAGCGTGGTGCAATCGACCGATGCCATCCTAAGGGACAGCGAGCGCGTCATAAAGGCATTCCATGATCCTGGCGAAGGTTCTTTCGTACAGGTTGCCCTGGCGCCTTGCTCGCCCTTTTCCGTCTCCACCGAATTGATGAAACAGACGGCGGAACTGGCGAAAAGCTGCAATTGCCGACTGCATACCCATCTTGGCGAGACCCATGACGAGGACGCATACTGCATCGAGAAATTCGGCTGCCGACCGGTGGACTATCTTGAAGAAAACGGATGGATGAGTGACCGGACCTGGCTTGCCCATGGCATTCATTTCAACGATGACGAGATCAGGCGACTGGGTGCTGCAAGGGTTGGTGTGTGCCACTGCCCGACCTCGAACATGGTGCTTGCCTCGGGCATGTGCCGGACGAGGGAGCTGGAAGCTGCCGGTTCGCCTGTTGGCCTTGGCGTTGACGGTTCGGCCTCAAATGACAGTTCCAACCTGATGGAAGGTGTGCGCCACGCGCTGATGATCAACCGCCTGCAATATGGTTCGGCCGCGGTTACCCATCTTGATGCCTTCCGCTGGGCGACCGAGGGGTCTGCCGCCTGTCTGGGTCGCAGCGATATCGGTAAACTGGAAGCCGGACGGCAGGCAGACATCGCATTGTTTTCCATGGAGGAATTGCGTTTTTCAGGTGCAGGCGACGCGCTGGCTGCGCTGGTCCTTTGCGGAGCACACCGGGCCGAGAAGGTCATGATAGGCGGCAAGTGGCAGGTCGAGGAAAACCTTCCCAACGGCGTTGATGTGGCGAAGTTGCGTGCTGAACATGGCGCGATTGCCCGCAGGTTTGCCGGGGCTGTTACCTGATGGGCGCTGAACTGCCACTGCGAGATTTTATTGAGATGGAAACATCCGAAATCCGTACCGCTGATACCAGCAAGTGGATTGTGGCCCTGCCTCTGGGTGCCCATGAGCAGCATGGGCCACACTTGCCACCACAAACCGACACGATCATCGCCGAAGGCGTGGTGGAGCGGCTGAAACCTAAACTTCCAAAGAAGCTAAAAGTGAGTTTCCTGCCGGTCGAGCGGGTCGGTTATTCGCCCGAGCACATGGATTTTGCGCAAAGCCGGACGCTTGCCTATGATGAAGCCGTCAACCGGTGGATCGCCAGGGGCGAGCATCTGGCATCGCTCGGCATTCGAAAGATGGTGCTGCTCAATGCCCATGGCGGCAACTCGCCCCTCATGACCATCGTTGCGACAGAACTGAGATGCCGTTTCGACATGCTTTGCGTTGCGACAAGCTGGACGCGCTTTGGCTGGCCCGAAGGCGTTCTCAGCGGTGATCCGGCGATCGACATTCATGGCGGCGAGATCGAGACATCGGTAATGCTGGCGCTGAGGCCTGATCTCGTCGTGATGAAAGAGGCCAGGAATTTCAAATCCGCGCAATCTGGCTGGCTGAGGCGAAACCGGTACCTGCATGCCTATGGCCGCCATGCCTTTGGCTGGAAAATGCAGGACATCAACCCGCAAGGGGTCAGCGGAAATGCAAAAGCTGCCAGTGCGCAAAAGGGCGAGGCGCTGCTCGCGCATTCGGTTGAAGGACTGTTGCAATTGTTCAAAGAAGTGGACCGGTTCGATCTTGCGGACCTGCGCCAGCTCTGAAACCGTTTTTCACTGGTGCAAAGCAATGGCCTACTGACTATATAGATCCGACACGAAACAGGCCCGCAGTCTGCAATCCCTATCGGGCGCACCCAGAACGCAGCTGGAACAAATCAATGAACGAGACACCTCCAAATGCCCAAATCCCGGTAACGGTCCTCACCGGATACCTTGGCGCAGGCAAGACCACCCTGTTGAATCGCATCCTGAGCGAGGATCACGGCCGCAAATATGCTGTCATCGTCAACGAGTTTGGCGAGATCGGGATCGACAACGACCTGATTGTCGAAACCGACGAAGAAATCTACGAGATGAACAATGGCTGCATCTGCTGTACGGTACGCGGCGACCTGATCCGGGTGGTGCAGAACCTGATGAAAAGGCCGGGACGGTTCGATGCTATGATCGTCGAAACAACGGGGCTTGCCGATCCTGCTCCCGTCGCACAGACCTTTTTCATGGATGAGGATGTGCGCGCCAAGTCGCGCCTCGACAGCGTGGTTGCGCTGGCCGACGCAAAGCATCTCCTGATGCGCCTCAAGGACAGCCCGGAAGCTGAAGACCAGATCGCCTTTGCCGATGTGGTTCTCCTTAACAAGACTGATCTGGTCGATGAGGAGGAACTTGCACGGGTCGAGGCGGTGATCCGCCAGATCAATCCTTCAGCCCGCCTGTTCAAGACAAACCGCGCTGACGTGGACCTCAAAGAGGTTCTGGAGCAGGGCAAGTTCGACGTGGCGCGGGCAATCGAGAATGACCCGCATTTTCTCGACATGGATGACAGCCATGCCTGTGGCCCGGACTGCGATCATGACCACGACCACCATCATGGACACGATCATGACCATTCGCATGGGCATCGCGGGCTGGATGGCGCGGTACATGACACGACCATCGGGACCGTCTCGCTGTCGGGCGGGGAAATGAACCCGGATCGCTTCTTCCCATGGATCCAGAAAATCACCCAGATGGACGGGCCGGACATTCTACGGCTGAAGGGGATCATTGCCTTCAAGGATGACCCCGAACGCTATGTGGTGCAGGGCATACACATGATCCTGGAAGGTGACCACCAGCGTGAATGGAAAGAGGGCGAGAAACGTCAGAGCCGTCTTGTCTTCATCGGGCGCAACCTCGACCGCGAAAAACTTGAACGCACCTTTGCCGCCTGCGCTGCCTGATGCCGTCCATAGCCCCACTTGATATCGATCCCACCGAACTCAGCCATGTCGAGCGGGCCGGGTTCCTTGCTGATGCGCCGGTATTTGCCGGTGCAACCGGCCAGATCGCGTTGCTGGCGGACCACCTCAAAATGCTTCCAGCCCATGGTGGTCTGCTTGCCGCCGAAGTCGACCGGACTGGATCGAGGCTGATCACTGGTGGCGAGGACGGAAAAGTCAGTGAGACAAACAAGAATGGCGACACAAGAATACTGGCCGAGAAACATGGCTGGTGGATCGACAAGATTGCCTGCGGGCCATCGGGCGCGGTTGCCTTCGGTTCGGGCCGCAAGGGCATCGTACTTGACGGGAAGGGCGATGAAAAATCCTTTGGGTCCGAGCGGTCCATCGAGGGTCTTGCCTTTGCGCCCAAGGGGATGCGCCTGGCGGTGGCACGCTATAACGGTGTTGACCTTCACTGGATCAACACCCCTGCCGCTCCCCAGTTCCTCGAATGGAAAGGTGCCCATACCGGTGTGGTCTTTTCTCCCGACGGCAAGTATGTGGTATCCATGATGCAGGAGAACGCCCTGCATGGCTGGCGTCTCTCTGACAACAAGAACATGCGCATGAGCGGTTATCCGGCCAAGGTGAAATCGCTGTCCTTTTCGGCGAAGGGCAGATGGCTGGCATCATCAGGTGCACCCGCTGCAATAGTCTGGCCATTTTCCGGCAAGGATGGCCCAATGGGCAAAGCACCCAAGGAGTTGGGTGCAATGGGTACTGTCCTGGTCACCCAGGTGGCCTGTCATCCGCAGGAGGACGTCATTGCGATCGGCTATGGCGACGGGATGGTGCTGGCAGTAAGAATTGACGATGGCAAGGAAGCCATGCTCAAGCGAGCAGGGCAGGGGGCCATCTGTGCGCTTGGTTGGGACAGCAGGGGGCAGAGGCTTGCCTATGGCAGTGAAGCAGGCGAGGCTGGCGTAGTTGATATCGCCTGACTAGATTATACATACGATCGGCAATCGGTAACATCGGCAAAGCGGAGATATTGTTTGGATACCATCATGCGGATGAAGGCCTTTGTCGAGGTTGTCGAGAATGAAGGCTATTCGGCGGCTGCGCGCAAAATGGGCCGCTCAAAGGCGCTTCTTTCCAAGTATGTTCGCGAACTCGAGGATGAACTTGGTGCGCTGCTGATCAATCGGACCACGCGGCAATTGTCCCTAACACAGGCCGGCCAGTCCTACTATGAATCGGCAATCGACATATTGGAGCGGGTACGGATCGCGAGCGAAAGCGTGCGCGATGAGAGCAATGAGGCAAGCGGGCTGCTGCGCGTTACTGCGCCGCGCTCGCTGGGCGGATCGGAGGCAATGCTTCCGCTGATCGAATTTGCCAAGTCCTATCCCGAAATCAGGCTTCAGGTCAGCCTCGAAGACCGGCTCGTCGATCTTGTGGAGGAGCGCTTCGATGTCGCCATTCGTGTCAGCAAACTTCCCGATTCCTCGCTGATCGCCCGAAAACTGACTGATAACCGGCTGTTCTACATTGCCTCGCCGCAATTCATTGCCGAGCGCGGGGTCCCGCATTCCATGCGGGAATTGGCGGACTATCCCTGTATCGTGGATGCCAATATCCGTGGTGGCGGTTCATGGCCCTATATTGATGAAAACGGCAGAGATGCCAGCCAGAAGGTGACCGGTGTTCTTATTGCCAATGATCCGGAAGTCTGCAAAAGGGCCATCCAGGAAGGCATGGGCATCGGCCTGCTCCCGGAATTTACCATAGCGCGGGAGCTGCGCGAGGGTTTGGTCGTGCCAATACTCGAGGATATTACCCCGCCAGGAAACGCGTTTTACGCGGTCTATGCGCATCGTCGCCATGTTTCCACCAAAGTGCGTGTGTTTGTGGATTTCATGGCGGACTGGTTCAAGAATCGGAGCGAATGACAATGACCGGCCTATTCAAGCGTGCGCTGACCCTTGTGGCATTCGGTTGTGCCGCCTTTCAGGTGTCGAATGCCATGGCCCATCCCCATGTCTTCGTCGAGGCCAATCTGGAAGTGGTGCGCAATGCGGCCGGTGAAGCGGTGTCCCTGCGCCATGTATGGCGATTTGACGAACTCTTCAGTTCCTCGGTTCAGCTCGATTTTGACGATAATGGCAATGGCAAGCTGGATGAAGACGAGTTGAAGGAAATCGGCAACGTCACCAGCAAATCCATCGCCGAGTACAATTTCTATACAGAGATCAGGAATGGCGAGAACGTCGTCAATTTCTATGAACCAAGTCCGTATATTGTCGATATCCAGAACGGGCAGCTCCTTATAATCATGGCGCTTGAACTGGAAAAACCCGCCAGGATGGGCCCCGAGGGGTTCAAGATAGCGGTTTCCGATCCGACTTATTATGTAGCGATCGATTTTCTTGCGCTGGATGCAGTTCAGGTGAGCGGAAACGGGAGCAATTGCAGTTCGAAGGTCGTACCACCGGATTTTGATGCGCTTTATGCGCAGGATGCAGAAAGGCTGGCCAAGCTCTTCGCCGCCGCGCCCGACGAGGAAGTCGAGGCAAGTGACGACTATCTCACCTGGGTGCATTTTGCATGCAGTTGAGCGGTAACCGGAAACCGGCGAATGTCCCGACAGCGGCCCTTTGGCTGGGTTTGCTGATCTTTCTGGCAACGGTTTTCCTGCTTGCCCTTGGCAATTTCGCCTTCGCGCAAGGATCCCTCGGGGTTGGTCGGCCTGAACCGGCAATCACTCCGTCCGGACCATTTGCCTCCATTCTTTTCTGGATACAGCAGCAGCAGAAAGAATTTTACCGTGCCCTGACCGAAGCCCTGAAGATGATTCGCTCGGGCAATGGCGGCACATGGCTTCTGGTGACGCTGAGCTTTGGTTATGGCGTCCTGCATGCGGCAGGACCAGGCCATGGCAAGGCGGTGATCTCATCCTACATGCTGGCCAATGAGGTGCAGCTTCGCAGGGGCATCCTGCTTTCCTTCATATCCTCGATCCTGCAGGCGCTTGTGGCGATTATGGCAATAGGCTTGCTGGTCTTTGTCCTGACCGGATTTGGCATTCGCCAATCGGGGGTTACTCGATGGCTGGAAATCATCAGCTATGCGGGCGTGACTATGCTTGGCCTGTGGCTGATCTGGAAAAAGACATTGGGAATGCGGGCTGCCCGGACAGTTGTTGTTGCGCGCACCCAGCCGCTTGTACAGTCTCACGGACATGCCACCAGTGTTCATGCCACCGGCGTTCACTCGCATCATCATCATGGTGATCATCACCATCATCATCATGATGAACATGGCCAAGAGCACCAACCACATGATCACCATCACCATCATCACGAAGGAGACGGGCATTCCTGCAACGAGTGTGGCCATGCCCATGCTCCTGATCCCAGGCTGCTCGAAGGCAGGATGGGCCTGCGCGAGGCTGTGGCTGCGGTCATGGCGGTTGGATTGCGACCTTGCACGGGCGCGCTTATCGTTCTGACCTTCGCCTTTCTCAACGGCCTGTATGCTGCGGGTATATTGTCAGCCTTCGCCATGGCGATTGGAACGGCAATCACCGTATCGACTTTCGCGACCATGGCCGTTGGCGGCAAGAACCTGGTACTGCGCTACAGCGCCAGCGCTCAAGCCAGCGCCTCTGTATTGTGGTGGATCGAGATGGCAGGCGCGCTTTTCATCCTGTTCATCGGCATCACACTGCTTTCCGCAGCAATGTACTAGCGGCACGTTCTGTGGACCGGTTCAGACTGCAATCCTTTGTCGCACTGCCGAAAAATGCCGATAGGTCTTGCACGGGCGGTAATTCTGTACTCTATTGGTTTTCCCGGGTCGGCAGGTAATGCCGGTCAGACCCGATTTCCATACGACTATCGAAACCATATCCGAGGGAGGAATTTAATGGATCGTCGTTCGTTTATCAAAAAAGCTGGCCTGATTGGTGGTGGTGCTGCTGCATCCACCGCGCTTGCTGCGCCTGCAATCGCACAGAGTGCAAAACAGCTGACTATCGTGTCGACATGGCCGCGAGATTTTCCCGGTCTTGGTATCTCAGCCCAGCGCCTGGCCCAGCGCATCACTGATATCTCCAACGGCGCATTCAACGTGGAATACTACGCCGCTGGTGAGCGCGTGGGCGCGTTTGACGTGTTCGACGAAGTCGCAAGTGGCAATTCACAGGCCTATGTGGCTGCCGACTATTACTGGATCGGCAAGCATCCGGCATTCGGTTACTTCACCTCGATGCCTTTCGGCATGACCACCACGGAGTGGAATGCGTGGATCAAATTCCGTGGCGGCCAGGAATTGTGGGACGAACTGGCCGGTGAGTTCGGTCTGAAGACGATCCCCTGCGGCGCAACAGGCACCCAGGCAGGCGGCTGGTTCAACAAGGAGATTGAATCTCCGGATGACTTCAAAGGACTGAAGATGCGTATTCCTGGCCAGGGTGGTCAGGTGATCGCCAAGATGGGTGGTTCGACGGTTTCGCTTCCCGGCGGTCAGATCTACGAAAACCTCGTGTCCGGCGCAGTGGAGGCTACCGAATGGGTTGGACCGTACAATGATTACTTCATGAAGTTCTACGAAGCAGCCAAGTTCTACTATACCGGCGGCATGCACGAGCCGGGCGGTGGCCTTGGTTTCGGCATGAACCAGGCTTGGTGGGGTGGCCTGTCCGACTGGGAGAAGGCCGTGATAGTGGCGGCCTGCAACGAGGAGCATGCCAATTCGTACGAAGAGGCGCAGGCGCTGAATGGCGAATACCTGCAGAAGCTGATCGACGAACAGGGCGTTCAGGTCCGCAACTTCAATGACGATGTCTGGGATGGTTTCGGCGAAGGCGCCCGGGCGGTGTATGCAGAGTTGCGCGATCATTCGGCACTGGCAACGAAGATCGATGACCATTTCCAGAGAAACCTCAAGGAAATCGGTAACATGATGGCGCAGTTCGAGATCACCTTCGTGAACCAGCGCAACCGAGTCCTCGGACTGGGCTAAATGCCCATACTTGCTTAAACCAGAAGCGGGGCTCTGCCCCGCTTCTTCCACATGTTGGAAAACTATGCTGCCAAGATCGGGGAGGGTCCGGGCGGTAATCATATCCGGGGAGGATATCCATGTCAGTGACGACCGCGAACGGGACAGGTTCCGTGCCCGGCAAAAGTGCTGTGTCCATTCGGCTTTTCGGTTGGTTGATGCTCGGTGTGTTGGCCGGGTTCCTGATCAACAATGTGCTTGAGGTAGGGTACGGATTTCCTGGAACCACTTCGGTGTTTTCAACCGACGGCATGATCCCGGGCGGAATTTATCTTCTTTCGCTGGCTGCTGCGGTACTTTTCGTGCTGCGGACACCATCGCGTTCACTGCGAACGGATGCGAGTGCGACCCACAAATTCAATTGCTACATCATCCGGGCCGCATTCTGGGCGGTCCTGCTGGTCGGATTGGCCGATGTGACCATTTCGGCCTTGCGCGTCGAATCGCTTCTGGGAAGCGGTGATTTGTCGAGAAACTTGACCCGTGCAAGTTGGGTGGCCCCGAATATTCACTTGCCGCTGGTTGCTCTTGGCATGGTCATAGCGCTTTTTACCCGGACCCTTGGTTTTCACTGGCTTGCACTGCTGATTGTGGTTGCCGAACTGGGTATCGTCATATCGCGCTTCGTTTTTTCCTACGAACAGGCGCTGATGGCGGATCTGGTTCGCTATTGGTATGCAGCCCTGTTTCTTTTCGCCAGTGCCTACACACTGTTTGAAGACGGCCATGTCCGCGTCGACGTGTTGTATGCCGGGTTCGGGCAAACGACGAAGGGCTTTTTCAATGCCTGGGGATCGATCCTGCTTGGCATGACGACGGCCTGGGTTGTGCTTTGGATCGGCCTTGGCGGCCGCCAGTCAATCATCAATTCGCCGGTCATGAATTTCGAGGTTACGCAGTCAGGCTCCACCGGAATGTTCGTGAAATACCAGATGGCCGCCTTCCTGGCGATTTTCGCAATTACCATGCTGATCCAATTCGTGAGCTATTTTTTCGAGTCTGTAGCAGACTACCGGGAAGAGCCTGGCAGACGCGAAATCATACCGGCATCAGCGCATTAGAATCGGAACGGGCAAGGGACTATGGAATATTATTTTCTTCTTCTTCTGATTCTTATCATGGCTGGCGCGCTGGGCTCGGGATATCCGGTGGCATTTGCGCTACCTGGTGCAGCCATCATTACGATAGGGCTGGCTGCAATTGCAGGCTATCTGTTCGGGGGCGGTACGGATGCCTTCTTCCATACGGGAGGACCGCAGCAATGGCTGTCGGCAGGGGTTACAAACCTTCGAGGGGTGTATTGGGAGGTGGAGCGAGATACGCTCATAGCCATCCCGCTGTTCATTTTCATGGGAATCATGCTTCAGCGGTCGAAGATTGCGGAAGACCTGCTGGTAACCATGGCACAATTGTTTGGCCCCGTTCCCGGCGGTCTTGGCATCTCCGTTGTATTCGTCGGTGCCCTGCTTGCTGCTACAACCGGAATTGTCGGTGCAACCGTGGTGGCGATGGGTCTGATTTCGCTGCCCGCCATGCTGCGCAATAACTATTCGCCATCGCTTGCCACCGGCACCATTGCTGCATCGGGCACGCTTGGCCAGATTATCCCGCCTTCGATTGTGCTGATCATTCTTGCCGACCAGCTGGCAGCTGCGACTGACCAGGCTGGCACGATCCGAGAGGAGCTGTACACGGCTGCCACGGGCGAAGTTACCATGCCTTCGGCTTTCAGTGTCACCTCAACTAGTGCCGGTGAGATGTTTCTCGGCGCCTTTGTGCCCGGTATCGTCCTCGTCCTGCTCTACATGGTCTACATTCTGGTCTTTGCGCTATTGAAGCCGGGTGCAGCGCCTGCGGTACGCCATGAAGGCAAGTTCGATGCCGCATTCTGGCGAACAGTGGCGATAACATTGATACCGCCGCTTACCCTTATTTTCCTTGTTCTGGGATCGATCATTGGCGGTATTGCAACTGTCAACCAGGCGGGGGCCATCGGTGCCGCTGGTGCGATGATCATGGCCGGATACCGGCTTCACAATGGCGGCCGCTGGACCTATGTCCCGGCCCTCCTTGGCATCGCATCTCTCGGATTGCTTGCACTTGCCCTGAGCAATTATGAAATGAACCTCAAGTCTGCAACTACCGCCGAAGACTGGACGGGCATATATATCGGCATGTTTGGTGCAACGACCCTGCTTGTGTCACTTGCCTGGAGCGGCTGGCGTGTCTGGAAGATCGATAACACCCTTTTCGGTGTGATGCTTGAAACCTCCAAGACAACCGCGCTGGTTTTCATCATCCTGCTCGGTGCGGCGATGCTGACGGCTGCTTTTCGTGCCTTTGGCGGCGAGGATCTTGTTCGCGACTTCCTCAACTCGCTGCCTGGCGGTTTCTGGGCCAAGTTCCTTATCGTGATGCTGGTCATCTTCATCCTCGGCTTCTTCCTCGACTTCATTGAAATCGCCGTCGTGGTAGTGCCGATCGTGGCGCCGATCCTGCTTTCCGATCCTTCTGCAAATATCACTGCGGTATGGCTCGGCGTGATGATTGGCCTCAACATCCAGACATCCTTCCTGACGCCGCCCTTCGGTTTTGCGCTCTTTTATCTGCGTGGTGTGGCACCCGCAGCAGTCAAGACCATACAGATGTACAAGGGGGTGATTGCATTCATCTCGCTGCAATTGCTGGCGCTCGCCATTGTGGGTTTTTATCCGCAATTGGTAAACTATCTGCCGAACCGTGTTTCGATGCTCAGTGAAACAGCACCGCCACCGCGAAATCCGAAACTGCAATACTGCATCGAGGAATATGTTGCAGACCAGTTCAATTCCAACGGCACCAGCCTGCAGGCTGCTCATGACAGGGTACTCGGCCTCGATCTGTCCTTCATGCCCACAAAAATGCAGAATGATTTCCGCGAGTTTGTTGAAATGGCGGCCATGGCACCGCAAATGCTCGGTGAGGCGATGGAGGTTTCCACCCAAATCGACGCAGCGTCATCCGGCTTCCGTGGCATCCACGACGAAGTGCGCGGGATCGAACGGATAGTTCGCGAAGAAAAGGCAAGAATCGAGGAACTGAAAACCACGCTTTCGCGCTTTTCGCGCCTGACCGAAGTGGATCCCGAGCGGGTGGAAAGAATCGAAAACCGTATCAGCGAACTCGAAGCCGATATGGAGGTCCAGCGCAGCCGGATTCCTGCCGAATGGCCGGAACGCTATGATGCCTATGACAAACTGCTGAAAGCAGAAGAACAGGCACTCAACAAGTATCGGCGCAATTCCGATCAGGCTTACGAGGGTATTGCCGAAGTCGTGAATGACCTCAAGGGCTCTGAAGCCTTCCTCGCGCTGGAGGCTGAATTGAGCCAGATGGCCGGAGAGGTGAGTACTGGCGATATGGAGGCGACAGCCAATGCTATTGATGCCCTGGCAGACAAGTTCAAGGAAACCGGCGCTGATACAGATGTGGATTCAGAACTGAGCAAGGCACGCCGTGCCCTGACTGCGAAGACGCCTGATCGGGAAGCAGCCTTTGAGGCGATGCAGAATGCCCAGCAGGAATTCCAAAGCCAGAAAGCCTGGAGAACACAGGCCGGTACTGTCATGCCGGAACTTGCCTCCTATGAGGCAGCCATCAGGGACACGGTCGGCCTGCGGCTGATGGAAAAGATGCCGCGTGAAACGGCGCTGTTTGTTGCCGCATGCAGCGCCTCGCACAGGGACATTTCACTGAGTTTCTGATTGTTTCTGCAAAGCCGGAGACTGTACCGGGCGTACCCGGTGCGGCATGGAAAAGAGAAGAGGGCGCAAACGCCCTCTTTTTCATTCACCAACCATGGGACAACGGGCCAACACCGCTTGAAGATTGCCTGCAAACACCTAGTTGACTACAAACCCCAAGAAGCAAACGGGTATGAAACTGGTCATGAATGCCATCGACAAGAATTTGAAGGTCAAAAAGGGACAGTTGGCTGAGAACCGCAAGGTTGGGCCGCTGCCGGATGGCCACCCTCCCGTAAAGATCGGCAAGGTAGGTGTTTTGCTTGTCAATCTTGGCACGCCAGATGGTCATGACAAGAAGAACATGCGTCGGTACCTTGAAGAGTTCCTGACTGACAAGAGGGTTATCGAATGGCCAAGAGCGCTTTGGTACCCGATTCTCTATGGCATTGTGCTCAACACACGACCGAAGAAATCCGGCGCTGCCTACGAATCCATATGGAACAAGGAGCTGGATGAATCGCCGCTTCGCACGATCACGCGTTCACAGTCGGACAAGCTCAAAGCCATGCTCTCGAGCGCCGGCAATGTGGTGGTTGACTGGGGAATGCGCTATGGCAACCCGTCGATTGCCTCGCGGCTTGATTACCTGCGTGAACAGGGTTGCGAGCGTATTGTCGTCTTTCCGCTTTATCCCCAGTACAGCGCCGCCACCACTGCAACCGTCAATGACAAGGCATTCGAAGCGCTGATGAAAATGCGCTGGATGCCAGCGCTGCGTACCGTGCCGCCCTATCATGACGACCCTGCCTATATCGAGGCGCTGGCGCTATCCATCGAAAAACACCTGGCGGGCCTTGATTTCGAACCGGAAAAGGTGATCGCCTCCTATCACGGGATCCCCAAGAGCTATTTCGAGAAAGGCGACCCCTACCATTGCCACTGCCAGAAAACCTCGCGGCTGCTAAATGAACGACTGGGCTGGGAGAAAGGTCGCCTGATCACCTGTTTTCAGTCGAGATTCGGACCCGAGGAGTGGTTGCAACCCTATACCGACAAGACCATCGGGAAGCTGGCGCAGGAGGGTGTCAAAAGCATCGCCGTCTTCAATCCCGGCTTCGTTGCGGACTGCCTCGAAACCCTAGAAGAGATCGCAGTCGAGGGTGAGGAAATCTTCCACGAACATGGCGGAAAAAATTTCACCCATATTCCCTGCCTCAATGACAGTGATGAGGGCATGGCCGTGCTGGAATCCCTGGTCCGGCGCGAACTGGGTGGCTGGCTCTGATCACTTGTAAGCCGGGTGTTTTCTGGATTTTTTAGTTGTGATACCGCACCGCGACGGCGGCGCTTTTCCTTGTACGATGCGTCTGGTTTGGCTGTATACTTTCTCCATGAGTCGGGGTCAGGGAGATGGTCATGCCGGATTTGATGGGATTTGATGTTCTGGTGATCGCAATCGCGATTGTTCTCATCATCATTGTGATTGCCGGCGTCAAGCAGGTACCACAGGGGTTCAACTATACCGTTGAGCGTTTCGGGCGCTATGTCAGGACGCTCAAACCCGGCCTTAATGTCATCGTTCCGATCATTGATCGCATAGGTGCCAGGAAGAACATGATGGAGCAGGTGCTGGATGTTCCAAGGCAGGAAGTAATCACCAAGGACAATGCCACGGTCAGCGCCGATGGTGTCGCTTTCTACCAGGTGCAGGATGCTGCCAAGGCCGCCTATGAAGTGCAGGGGCTGGAAAATGCGATCCTCAACCTGACGATGACGAACATTCGTTCGGTGATGGGATCGATGGATCTCGATGAACTCCTGTCCAAACGCGACGAGATCAATGAAAGACTGCTTCGCGTAGTCGATGAGGCGGCGTCTCCCTGGGGTATCAAAATGACTCGTATCGAGATCAAGGACATCAATCCGCCTGCCGATCTGGTGGTCGCGATGGGTCGTCAAATGAAGGCTGAGCGCGACAAGCGCGCGAATATCCTCGAGGCGGAAGGCTTCCGCCAGGCCGAGATCCTCAAGGCAGAGGGCGACAAGCAGTCCCAGATACTGAAGGCCGAGGGTGAACGCGAGGCTGCCTTCCGCGAAGCAGAAGCCCGCGAAAGGCTGGCAGAAGCCGAAGCCAAGGCGACGACAATGGTTTCGGAAGCCATCTCGAAGGGCGACATGCAGGCAATCAACTACTTTGTTGCTGAAAAATACATGGCCGCGCTGGGCAAGATCGCTTCATCAAACAATCAGAAAGTGCTGATGCTGCCGCTGGAAGCGAGCAGTGTCATTGGTTCGCTGGCTGGTATCGGTGAGATTTCCAAGGAAGTGTTTGGCAGGGATCCGGGAGGAGAAAAACCAAAGACAATTCCGGCCACCAATCGCCAGCCGAGCCGGTCGGTCAGGGTAATGCCGCCCGATGAGACACCTCCCCAGCCATGGGGCAAGCCAGTCGAGTGAGTGAGACTATCGCTCCGGGAAGCTGAAGCAGGAGATATCGAGCAATGATCCAGTCATTTTTTGCGGATAATGGTGGATGGGCCTGGTGGATACTTGCGATGGTGCTGATTGGCATCGAAGTACTGGCGCCGGGCACATTTTTCCTCTGGTTCGGGCTTGCCGCCTTTTTCGTTGGCCTGGTAACCCTCCTGCTCGGTCCGGACAACGCATTCTGGACCTGGCAGGCCCAGGTGATCACATTCGTGGTGCTTGCCCTTGTCCTGGCGGTTGTCGGGCGCGCTGTAATGGCCAAACGAGGCTGGAACAGGAGCGATCAGCCTGAACTCAATGAACGCGGCGCACAGCTCATCGGCAAACAGGCGGTTTTGAGCCAACCGATTTCGAGCGGTACAGGCAGGGCACGCATTGGCGACACGACCTGGCGGGTGAGCGGCCCTGATTTGCCGGAAGGAACGGCTGTCCGGGTGGTGGATGCCAAGGGTGGCACCCTCGTCGTCGAAGCGATCTGAGTCTCGGAGCCTGATCAGGCGACACCGATCTTCAGGAGATCATGCATGTGGACCAGACCAATCGGTTTACCTTCTTCGCACACGAGCAGGCTGGTAATCGAGCGCCTGTTCAGTTCGGCCATGGCCGTGCTGGCAAGGGCATCAGGGGTAATGGTTGCCGGGTTCACTGTCATGATATCCTCGGCCTTGAGCGCGTTCAGCGGCTTTGTGAGGTTGCGGCGCAAATCACCATCGGTGATGATGCCGCGCAAATTGTCCTCGTGATCGACGATTGCTACACAGCCGAACTTCTTGGCCGAGATTTCAGCGACGGCATCTGCCATTGATGTTCCCAATGGCACTTTTGGAACAGCATCGCCGTGATGCATGATCTCGCGCACATGGGTGAGGTTTGCCCCAAGTGACCCGCCGGGATGAAAGGTGTGGAAATCATTTGCGGAAAAACCCCTGCTCTCAAGCAGGGCGATTGCCAGCGCGTCACCCATTACCAGCTGCAGCAGGGTCGAGGTAGTCGGTGCCAGACCATTGGGACAGGCCTCCTTAAGCTTGGGCAGGGTCAAGCAGATGTCTGCCTCGCGCCCAAGGGCCGATTCCTCGTTCCAAGTGATCGCGATCAGCGGTATGTTGAAGCGTTTGGCATAGGCAAGCGTGCCTTTCAGCTCCGAAGTCTCCCCGGACCATGAAATCGCGAGTACCGCATCGTCGCGGGCAATCATTCCAAGATCACCGTGATTGGCCTCGGCTGCATGGACGAAATAGGATGGGGTACCGGTAGAGGCGAGAGTCGCAGCAATCTTGGACCCGATATGGCCGCTTTTTCCCACCCCCGTAACGATAACCCTGCCTGACAGGGCGCGGATTGTGCGGACCGCAGAGGCAAATCTATCGGCCAGTATGCCTTCGAAAGCTGATGGCATTGAGGACAACCCATCCGACAGGATGCGTATAGTCTTGAGGGCGGAAGCTACTTCGGGTGAGTGCGTCATCTGACGTGTAATCCGTTTTCGGTGCTGGCGATGTTCTAAAGCATTTTAGGGCTGGTGCGAAATGCTTTGGTCAAAAATAAGCGGAAAGAAACAGGGAATTCAGGTCAATAAAGACAGCCGTGCGCGAGGGGTGAAATCTGCCACTTAAAGAAACCGTTAACCATGTCTGTTTAGGGTGCGCTAACCGGTTGCAACATGATTTCGAGCGTTTTCCTTGGACAATTCCTGGCGCATTTCTGTCTTGCCTGTGCGGTCGCTTGCCGGCCTCGTACTGGCTGCCAATCTCGGGGGGCCGATGATTGCAGCCGGTGCAGCCCATGCCCAGGCTCTTCGCGAAACGGGAGGCAGACCGCAATCGACCGTACTCATTCGCGGCACAACCGGCAGCGGCGAGCAGGAAACGGGCCTCTTCGAGGAGGGTTTTGCCGACGATGGTGAGCTGGAGGCGGTTGGCGATGCCACCGCGTCCAGAACCGTCGGAATTCCCACACCGTCACCGCTTCAAGTGCAGGGAAGGGAACAGGCCGTGCAGCGCGAACCGCAAGTTCCTGATCCACTGACTACTGCGAGCCCGGGCCCTCGCTCCAATGTGCGTGTGGCACCAAGCCAGACGGGTGCGGGTGTCGTGAGCGAACCGGACCCATTTGCAGCAACCGGTCTGCGAATTGGTACATGGCGGGTATTTTCCACACTTGAACAGACGCTGGGATACACCACAAACACCACCGCGACCGCTGACGGCGAGGGCGGCGGCTTCTCACAGACGGATGCCGGCATTTCCATCCAGTCCGACTGGTCGCGCCATAGCGCACGGTTCGACGCCAACGGTTCCTGGCGGCGCTATCTTGATGGCAGCGTTGACGATCTTCCTGCTGCCAATGTGTCTGCAGGTGTGGCGCTGGATCTTGTGGATGGTGTGAGGGCAACCGGTGATCTTACATATGATTACTCCACCGAGGCCCCAACGAGCACGAACATCAACAGCGAGGCAACCAACCGGCCCGGCGTTCATGCCACCGGGGTAACGATTGGCATTGCGCGCACTGACCGAAGGCTGGTCTATTCATTGCGCGGAAGCGTTGGTCGAACTGACTATGAGGCTATCGAGCTGGCGGGTGGAAGCGAAGAATCCCAGGATGACCGCAACAACACGCTGTACACCCTGTCAGGTCGGGTTGGATACCAGACCTCTCCTGCGTTCACGCCGTTTGTCGAAGGTCAGATTGGCAGACGCGTGCATGATCAGGAAAAAGACCGTAATGGCGAGGAGCGCGATTCTGTCATTGCAGGGGCCAGCGTGGGCGTCGATGTCGATATAAGCGAAAAACTGACGGGTGAGGTTTCTGTTGGCTATCAAAGCGAGCGCTTCGAGGATGGGGCGATCGAGGATCTGGACAGCTGGACGCTCAATGGAAACCTGACCTGGTCGCCGGTCCGCGAAACGACCGTCAACCTTTCTGCCACAACGGGGTTCAGTGGTTCAACCAGCGCCGGCCAAAACGGTGCGATCGTCAACCGTTTCGCGATCAATGCCGAACGACAGGTCAATGACCGCCTGACGCTTTCCGCCGATGCTGCTGTCGACATTACCCGACAGGACGACGGGTCTCGGACCGATACTGTCTATACGGTGGGTGGCGGTTTCAACTACTGGGTCAACCGGTTCATGGCCCTTACCGGGCGCGTTGAACACACCGATCAGCGCAGCACGGAAGGATCGGCCCAGGAGTATGATGCCACGGTGGTTCGCGGCGGCATTCGCTTCCAGCGCTGAGAAGCCGTTGGGGACTACGTTCGCTCAGATCGGCTGGATCGTCTTCATGAGTTCTTCAAGTTGCGGACGTAATTCCTTGGCCATGTGCTTGTCCCACATCGCATAGGCGACATTTGCCTTGATGAAGCCTTCCTTGGAACCGCAGTCAAAGGTCCGGCCCTTGAAGGTGAAGCCGAAAAAATCCTGCTCTTTGGCAAGTTTCAGCATGGCGTCAGTCAGCTGGATCTCACCGCCGGCGCCCGTCTGCTGTGTTTCCAGAATATTGAAGATTTCCGGCTGCAGAATGTATCGACCATTGATGAAAAGGTTGGATGGCGCGGTGCCACGGGCGGGTTTTTCCACCATTCCGGTAATGCGGAAACCACCAGCGGCCTCCGCACCCTTTTCGACAATTCCGTATTTGTGGGTCTCTTCCCAGGACACTTCCTCGGTGGAAATCACATTGCCGCCGGTTTCCCTGTAAACTTCCATCATGCGGCTCATGCAGCCCACTTCATCCTGCATCACCATGTCGGGCAGAAGGAGTGCAAAAGGCTCGTTGCCGACGATCTCACGCGCGCACCATACGGCATGGCCCAGGCCAAGTGGTGCCTGCTGGCGTGTAAAGCTGGTCTGTCCGGGACCAGGCAGGGCTGCAGCCAGGATATCCAGGGCCTCCTGCTTGTTTCGCTCGCGCAGTGTCTGTTCCAATTCGACCTGCAGGTCGAAATGGTCCTCGATAACGCCCTTGTTGCGTCCGGTAACGAAAACGAAATGCTCGATCCCTGCCGCACGCGCCTCATCCACAACATACTGGATGACCGGTTTGTCGACGACGGTAAGCATTTCCTTGGGCACAGCCTTGGTCGCCGGGAGGAAACGGGTGCCCAGGCCAGCTACGGGAAAAACGGCCTTTCGGACAGGCTGGTTTGCGGCGGATGTCTTGGCCATTTTCGGTTCCTTCTACTTTCGGGATCTGGCTCCGATGTGATGGTGAACGCGCGGTAAGCGCAATCGTTCAAATTGTCCTGCCCATCTTCGGCGTACTCTAAGCTTTACGCGTTAACCTGCACAAAAAGCTGAAACAAATCGTCAACAAGGTGGCTGATAATGAGCGTACTCGTAACTGGTGGTGCCGGATATATCGGGAGTCACATGGTCCATGAGCTGCTGGATCACGGGGAGAGCGTGATCGTCCTTGACAATCTAACCACAGGTTTCGACTGGGCGGTTCCCGATCGCGCCAAACTGGTAATCGGTGATGTGGGCGACCAGGCGCTGGTGCAGAAGACGATCAAGGCCAATGACGTTGAAGCGGTAATCCATTTTGCCGGCTCCGTTGTGGTGCCCGAATCCGTTGAAAATCCGCTGAAGTATTACGCAAACAATACCGGCAATACCCGCAACCTGCTCGAAGCAGTAACCCGGTGCGGCCTCGACAAGTTCATCTTCTCTTCGACCGCCGCGGTGTATGGCGAGCCTTCCACCAGTGGGCCGATCCGGGAGGATGCAATCCTGAATCCCATGTCGCCGTATGGCTCGTCGAAACTGATGAGCGAGATCATGGTTCGCGACACCGCCATGGCGACCAATCTTCGCTATGTCATGCTTCGCTATTTCAATGTTGCCGGCTGCGATCCGTTGAAACGGACTGGTCAGTCCACTGCAGGTGCAACGCATCTGATCAAGATCGCCTGTGAGGCGGCTGTCGGCAAGCGAAGCCATATGAGCATTTTCGGCGATGATTATGCCACGCCGGATGGTACCTGCATTCGGGACTTCATCCATGTCAGCGATCTGGTTAATGCCCATTATGCAGCGCTCAACTTCTTGCGCCAGGGTGGCCTCAAGTTTACTGCGAACTGCGGATATTCTAGAGGCTATTCGGTCAAGGAAGTGATCGACACTGTCAAGAGAATCAGCGGAAACGATTTTCCGGTCCTCATCGAATCGCGCCGACCCGGCGATATTCCCTCACTGACCGCAAACTCGCACAGGCTCAAGTCACGGCTTTCATGGGAACCAAGACATGATGATCTGGACAAGATCATTGCGGATGCCCTGGGCTGGGAGCAAATTCTGAACAGACGACTGAAATCAGCCTGATACAAGAAACGGCCCGGACGCATTCTGCTTCATTGTCACTTCATGGTGGCAGCCATATCGGGCTGGCTGGCTGCCAACTGCCATATTTCTTCCGCTCTTCTTGGTTAACCGTTCGTAAATCCCTGACAGCTATGGTGCAGATTCGCAATCGGATCGGCTTCCCTTGCCTGGAGAAAGATGAATGGTTTTGGAATTCTGGAAGTCACTGTCCCGGCGCTCCCCGGTTCGCGGACCTGCGCATGCGGGCCTGGTAAACATACTGGCCGGCTGCGTTTTGTTGGGAGCAGCGGTCCCGGCTAATGCCGATGCGGGTTTTCAAAAATGGATCAGGGATTTTTATCCGGTCGCCGCAAAAAGCGGCATTACCCGTTCCACCTATGATTCGGTTTTTGCCGGTGTGACTACACCAGATGCATTGGTGATAGAGCGGGCGAATTTCCAGCCGGAGTTCACCTCGAAGGTCTGGGACTATCTCGATGCCCGGGTGACCCGCAAGAGCATTGAAGACGGGCAGCGGCTTAGCAGGGAGCTCAAGCCCTGGCTTGACAAGATTGAAAGCAGGTATGGCGTAGACCGCAATATCCTCCTTGCAATCTGGTCAATCGAATCGCTTTATGGCGAATATCTCAAGCGCGAAAATTCGACCCATCATATCGGTCGGGCGCTGGCGACGCTTGCATACAAGGACAAGCGCCGGGCAAAGTTTGCCCGTACACAGCTCGTTGCCGCGCTGGAGATCGTTCAAAATGGCGATGTCAGCGCCCAGGGACTGACGGGCTCGTGGGCCGGTGCAATGGGCCACACCCAGTTCATTCCAACCAGCTATCAGGCATGGGCACAGGATATTGACGGCAATGGGCGCCGTGATATCTGGAACTTTCCGCCCGATGCGCTGGCGTCAGCTGCCAACCTGTTGAAAAAGAATGGTTGGGTGTCGGGTCAGACATGGGGCTACGAAGTCGAGGTTCCCGCCAGCGCCCGCAAACTCGAGGACAAGGATGGATACAAGATCCGCGATTTCCAGAAACTGGGTGTCAAGCGTCCCAATGGCAGGCCTCTGGGTAATCTGGGATCGAGTGCGGTTCTGAAATTTCCAGGCGGGGTCAATGGCCCGGGTTTCCTGATGATGCGAAATTTCTACACCATCAAGCGATATAACAATGCCGACAAGTACGCGCTTGCTGTAGGGCACCTGGCAGACCGTATTGCCGGTGGCGGCCCGATCATACAGCACTGGCCGCGCGGCTATATCCCGATGAGCGAGGAAGAGCGTTTCGAGGCACAGCGTCACCTTTCGCGCCTTGGTTTCTATGATGGTGAAATTGACGGGAATATTGGGTCGGGTTCGCGCAAGGCCATCATGGATTTCGAACAGCGCATTGGCATCACGCCTACCGGTTTGCCCTCACGAAAGGTGTTGGAAAGATTGCGCAAGGGCTGACAAAGCTCTAAAGCATGGCGTCATGTTCCAGCCTGATTTTTCTGTCAGGACATGGATGGAACCGGAGGCAATGTATGTTGCGCAAATTGGCGATCCTGTTCGCTTTTTTTGGTGTTCTGGGGGTATTGCTCCCGGAAGCCTCGCCGCTTGCCCCGACTACTGCCCATGCACAACAGGAACGCAAGACCCTGCTTGAACTGTTGTTTGGCGGGGGCTTGCGCAATCAGCGCGCCCAGCAACCGCAACAACAGAACAACAAGCAGGCGAAGCGGGTAAAGGTACAGCCGTCCTCCAATTCCGGCAGCAGCTCTGGCGGCTCATCATCAACAAGAGCTGCCGCGCCAGCGTCCGTAACTCCCGTGGTAGTTGTTGAGAAAGCTGAAAATGCTGCCAAAGTACTAATTATTGGTGACTTTATGGCCACTCAACTGGCCCAGGGACTTGAGCAGCAATTCGCCAAGAATCCCAATGTCATCATTGTAGAAAAGACCGTTGCCCTGTCCGGCATGGTTCGGGAAGACGTCAGGAACTGGCCCGCCGATATTGCCGCCACGATTGACGAGGTGAATCCGATTGCCGTGGTTGCCCTTGTCGGCATGAATGACCGGCAATTGATCAGTATGCAAAATGGCAGGCTGGAGAAGCTGACCGAGGGATGGCTTGCGGAATATGAACGCAGGGCCGACCTTTTGGCGCGCAATATCCGTGAAAAGCGAATTCCGATGATCTGGGTCGGCCTGCCACCTGTTTCAAAGCGCAACATGAACGTCGATTATCTGAGGTTCAACGATATCTACCGCCAGACCGTCGAAGCCTATGGCGGCATTTATGTCGATGTATGGGACGGATTTCTTGATACCGAGGGGCAGTATGTGCGTTCAGGTCCTGATGTGAACGGGCAGATCGTATCGCTTCGCCGGGCAGATGGAATCAACATGACCTCAAAGGGTTATGAAAAGCTGGCTTTCTTTGCCGAGAAGGCCATCAAACGGATCACCGGCTTCGGCAGGGACGCGCTGGTGTCTTCACTGGGCGGTTTGTCGGAACTGCCAACCTCAACGCAACCTCTATACGACCCGGCCGGAACCGGCAAGTCGGTAGTCATTGCGCTGGGTAGTCCCTCGGCAGACGGGGGAACCGCCCTTGAGGGCGAAGAGGGCTTCCTGACAGCGACAGATGCGCGCGAAAGCAATGCTTTCGAACTGGTGGCCCATGGCGTCGCAATGCAGCCCCAGGACGGCCGCATCGATTCTGGTTGGGGCAGACCCTCATTTGACCTCGGGCGCGAGGAAACGCCGGAGCCGGTGCTGGCCAATATGCGCGGTTATTCCCTGAAATCGCTTCTAGATGAGCTTCCGCCGCTTGCAGGCGAAGAAGTCACAGTTGAGCCCGGTACTGAAACAATCGCCAATTAGGCTGGATATATCAGCAACCAGAAAGGCCGGACGCAGGCTCGGGCCTTCTCTCAACCTGTGAGCAGGCGTCCTAGCGCGGAAGGATGCTCGTGCCCATCAGGTCGAAGTCAATGGCCCGGGCAGCCTGCCTGCCTTCGCGTATTGCCCAGACAACCAGCGACTGGCCACGGCGGCAGTCTCCGGCCGCATAAACCTTTTCAACGGAGGTGCGGTAATCCATCTGATTGGCATTGATGGACCGCCCGCCGCGGCGGTCGGTATCCATTGCAGGTTGAAGTTCCCTTATGAAGGTTTCCTCCAATGGCCCGGCAAAGCCGATGGCAGTGAATGCCAGGTCCGCCTTGATGATGAATTCGGTTCCCTCAATGGGTTCGCGCCTTTCATTCACACGGGCGCATTTGACACCCGTCAATCGACCATTCTTTCCAACAAATTCGAGCGTGGCGGCGGCAAATTCGCGATTGGCACCTTCAGCCTGTGAGGAGGACGTCCGCATCTTGGTGGCCCAGTAGGGCCATACGGTCATCTTGTCCTCCTTTTCCGGCGGTTCGGGGCGTATATCCATTTGCGTTACTTCGGTTGCGCCCTGGCGAAAAGCCGTACCGATACAGTCGGATGCCGTATCGCCGCCGCCGACCACGACGACGCGCTTGCCGCCGGCCCAGATTTCCTCGGAAGGCCAGCCGGCATTGGCGATGTTCTCGTTGCCTACGCGGCGGTTTTGCTGAACCAGATAGGGCATCGCATCATGAATGCCGATCAGGTCCGACCCCGGGATTTGCGGATCGCGAGGCCGCTCCGCTCCAGCTGCCAACAGAACGGCATCAAATTCGTCGACGAAGTCGCGCGCTGGTTTGTCGACACCGACATTCACACCGTAATGGAAAGTGACGTCTTCGCCCTCCATCTGCTGAATGCGGCGGTCGATGTGGAACTTTTCCATCTTGAAATCGGGAATTCCGTAGCGAAGCAGTCCGCCGGCGCGGGTTTCGCGTTCATAGACATGGACTTCATGACCGACGCGGCTCAATTGCTGTGCGGCGGCAAGGCCGGCAGGTCCCGAGCCGATAATGGCAACGCGCTTGCCGGTTCTCGTGGTCGCAGGCTGCGGTCTGATGAAGCCGAGCTTGAAGGCCTTGTCGGCGATTGCCTGTTCCACCGTCTTGATAGCCACCGGCACATCTTCAAGGTTCAACGTGCAGGCTTCCTCGCAGGGTGCCGGGCAAATACGGCCGGTGAATTCGGGGAAGTTATTGGTTGAATGCAGGTTGCGTGAGGCCTCTTCCCAGTCGCCCGAATAGATCAGATCGTTCCAGTCCGGGATCTGGTTGTGGACCGGGCAACCCGTATCACCATGACAATAGGGAATGCCGCAATCCATGCAGCGGGCAGCCTGCTTCGCCACTTCCTCGTCAGACATGGGAAGGGTGAATTCGCGATAATGGCGAATGCGATCCGACGCTGGCTCATACTTGGCCGTCTGGCGGTCGATTTCCATAAATCCTGTTACTTTTCCCATGATTCAATCTACTCCGCGGCCACGCCGCCATAGCGCATTTCTTCCATTTCCCTCAAGGCACGGCGGTACTCGACCGGCATCACCTTGACGAACTTTGGACGGTATTCATCCCAATTGTCGAGTATTTCCCTGGCCCTTGCCGAACCGGTGAAATGCATGTGATTCGAGATCAGCTGGAACAATCGTTCATCATCATGATGGTTCATGTCGGAGGTCACATCCACGCGCCCCTTGTGTGCGATGTCGCCACCATGGTGGTGAAGTTTTTCCAGGAGGTCATCCTCCTCGGGAACCGGTTCGAGATCGACCATGGCCATGTTGCAGCGCTCGGAAAAATCGCTCGCTTCATCAAGGACATAGGCAATGCCGCCTGACATGCCGGCTGCAAAGTTCCGTCCCGTCTCGCCGATTACGACGACGATACCGCCTGTCATGTATTCGCAACCATGATCGCCGACGCCTTCAACAACGGCAATGGCACCGGAATTGCGTACCGCGAAACGCTCGCCGGCAACGCCGCGGAAATAGGCTTCGCCGGAAATGGCTCCATACAGGCAGGTATTGCCGACAATGATCGACTTTTCGGGAATGATGCGCGCGTTCTCGGCAGGACGGATGACAATGCGGCCGCCCGACAATCCCTTACCAACATAATCGTTGGCATCGCCCTGCAGATCGAAGGATATTCCGGCGGCCAGGAATGCGCCGAAACTCTGGCCAGCGGTGCCCGTGAAGGAGATCGCAATCGTATCTTCCGGCAGACCCTCATGGCCATATTTCATCGCCAGCTTGCCCGAGAGCATTGCACCGGCAGAGCGGTCCACATTGCTTATCGCGCTTTCAATGCGCACGTGTTCGCCATTTTCGAGCGCGGGCTTCGCCCATTCGATCAACCGCCGGTCGAGAATGTCCTCGATCGGGTGCTCCTGCCGACGGGTCCAGTGAATTTCCTCTTTCGGCGCATCCGGCTTGTAAAAGACATTGGTAAAGTCGAGGCCCTTGCCCTTCCAATGGTCGATCATGCCGGATTTCTTCAGCAAGTCGCTCTCACCGATGATCTCGTCAAGCCGCGTATAGCCCATGTCAGCCAGGATTTCCCGCACTTCCTCCGCCACATAAAAGAAGTAGTTGATCACATGTTCAGGCGCACCCTTGAAGCGCTTGCGCAGGACCGGGTCCTGGGTGGCGACGCCAACCGGGCAGGTGTTGAGGTGGCACTTGCGCATCATGATGCAACCGGCAGCAATGAGAGGCGCGGTGGAGAAACCGAACTCGTCAGCGCCCAGCAAGGCGCCAATAATGACGTCGCGACCGGTTTTCAGGCCGCCATCCACCTGCAGGGCAATGCGCGAGCGAAGCCCGTTCAGCACCAGCGTCTGATGGGTTTCGGCAAGTCCCATTTCCCAAGGCGAACCTGCATGCTTGAGCGAGGTTAGCGGTGAGGCACCTGTACCGCCATCATAGCCGGAAATGGTGATGTGATCGGCGCGTGCCTTGGCAACGCCAGCGGCAACCGTGCCTACGCCCACTTCGGAAACCAGCTTGACCGATATGGCTGCGTCCTCGTTGACGTTTTTCAGGTCGTAGATCAGCTGTGCCAGATCCTCGATCGAATAGATATCGTGGTGCGGTGGCGGTGAGATCAGGCCGACGCCTGGCGTGGAGTGGCGCGTCTTGGCGATGGTTGCATCGACCTTGTGGCCTGGCAACTGGCCGCCTTCGCCGGGTTTAGCACCCTGTGCGACCTTGATCTGGATGACGTCCGAATTGACCAGATATTCGGCAGTTACGCCAAAACGGCCGGATGCTACCTGCTTGATGGCTGAGCGTTCAGGATTTGGTGAACCGTCGGGCAGGGGATAGAACCGGTCCGGCTCCTCACCGCCTTCGCCAGTATTCGACTTGCCGCCAATCGCATTCATCGCCTTGGCAAGTGTCGTATGCGCCTCGCGCGAAATCGAGCCGAAGCTCATCGCCCCGGTGGAAAAGCGCTTGACGATTTCAGAGGCCGGTTCGACTTTTGAAATATCAACCGCTTCACGCCCTGCATCAGAAGCCATGCTGATCCTGAAGAGGCCACGGATATTGGCGATTTCCTCGGATTGTGCATTCACGTCCCGGGCAAAATCCTTGTATCTGGTATAGCTGTTGCCACGAACCGCATGTTGCAGGGCTGCGACATTGTCCGGCGTCCAGGCATGGCGTTCGCCACGTATGCGGAAGGCATATTCGCCGCCAATCTCGAGCGAGTTGCGCAAGACGGGATCATCGGAAAATGCATCCGCGTGGCGGCGCACGGTTTCCTCGGCCACTTCGGCAAGTCCGACACCTTCAATCGTGGTGGCAGTGCCAGTGAAATATTTCTTCACGAAATCGGAGGACAGGCCAACCGCATCGAAAATCTGCGCGCCGCAATAGGACTGGTAGGTGGAAATACCCATTTTGGACATGACCTTGAGGATGCCCTTGTCGATTGCCTTGATGTAGCGCTCGACAACCTCGTGCCGGTCAACTTCCGGCGGGAACAGGCCCTTGGCATGCATGTCGGCCAGTGTTTCGAAGGCGCAGTAGGGATTGATCGCCTCTGCGCCATATCCGGCGAGGCAGCAGAAGTGATGAACTTCACGCGGTTCGCCGGTTTCGATGACGAGGCCGACAGAGGTCCGTAATCCCTTCCTGATGAGATGATGGTGAACAGCGGCAGTTGCCAGAAGGGCCGGGATGGCAATTCTGTCGGGCCCGACCTGGCGGTCAGAAAGGATGATTATGTTGTATCCGCCATGCACGGCGGCCTCGGCGCGGTCGCACAGACGTCCAACCGCACCTTCCATACCGGCAGGACCTTCACTGGCTGCAAAGGTTATGTCGATGGTCTTGGTGTCGAACCGGTCCTCGGTATGACCAATCGAGCGGATCTTTTCCAGATCCGAATTGGTAAGGATGGGCTGGCGCACTTCCAGGCGCTTGCGGCGCGATGAGCCAACAAGATCGAAAATGTTCGGACGCGGGCCTATGAAGGAAACAAGGCTCATCACCAGCTCCTCGCGGATCGGGTCGATCGGCGGGTTGGTGACCTGGGCGAAGTTCTGCTTGAAATAAGTGTAGAGCAGCTTCGACTTGTCGGACATTGCGGAAATGGGTGTATCGGTGCCCATGGAGCCGATGGCTTCCTGACCGGTGGTGGCCATGGGGGCCATCAGCAGTTTGGTGTCTTCCTGAGTGTAGCCGAATGCCTGCTGGCGGTCGATGAGCGAGACGTCGCCACGCAGGGCACGCGGCTCCACTGGAGCCAGTTCTTCGAGAATCAGCTGGGTGTTGCCGAGCCATTCGCGGTAGGGGTGCTGGGTGGCAATTTCGCGCTTGATGTCTTCGTCAGAAATGATCCTTCCCGCTTCCAGGTCAATCAGGAGCATCTTTCCAGGCTGCAGGCGCCATTTGGTGACGATTTTTTCTTCCGGTACGGGCAGGACACCGGCCTCCGATGCCATGATCACGCGGTCATCGTCCGTGACGATATAGCGCGCAGGGCGCAAGCCGTTGCGGTCAAGCGTTGCACCGATCATGCGGCCGTCGGTAAAGGTGACGGCAGCCGGGCCGTCCCACGGTTCCATCAGAGCAGCATGATATTCGTAGAAAGCCTTGCGGTTTTCACCCATCAACCTGTTGCCGGCCCATGCCTCAGGGATGAGCATCATCATGGCATGGGGCAGCGAATAGCCGCCCTGGAAAAGCAATTCCAGCGCGTTGTCGAAACAGGCCGTATCGGACTGGCCCTCATAGGAAATCGGCCAGAGCTTGGAAATGTCATTGCCAAACAGTTCGGAATCGACCGAGGCCTGCCGGGCCGCCATCCAGTTGTTGTTGCCCCGCTGGGTGTTGATCTCGCCATTATGCGCGACCATCCGGTAGGGGTGGGACAGTTTCCAGGACGGGAAGGTGTTCGTGGAGAATCGCTGGTGAACCAGTGCGAGCGCGGATTCAAAGTCCTCGTCCAGCAGATCAAGGTAATATTTCCCGACCTGATAGGCAAGGAACATCCCCTTGTAGACGATAGTACGTGATGACATGGAAACGGGGTAGAAGCCGTTATCCCTGCCATCGGTCTCGGAATGAACCCGGTTGGAGATGACCTTGCGCAGGATATAGATCTTGCGTTCGAATTCGTCCTGATCTGCAAGATGATCAGGACGGGCAATGAAGACCTGTACGTGGACGGGTTCGGATGCTGCGATGCTGGGGGCTTTCGAGAGCGAGGAATTGTCCACAGGGACATCACGCTTGCCGATCAGTTCAAGGCCTTCAGCCGCAACACATTCCTCGATTATCCGGAAGGAAGCGGCGCGAATTTCAGCGTCGCGCGGCAAAAAGAACTGGCCAACCGCGTAATGGCCCGGCTCAGGAAGTTCGATGCCCTGAAGCCGCATTTCCCTGGCAAGGAACTTGTGCGGCAGCTGAACAAGCATGCCAGCGCCATCGCCCATGAGGGGATCTGCGCCGACCGCGCCACGATGAGTCAGGTTTTCAAGGATGAAGAGGCCGTCCTTGATCGTCTGATGGTTTGGAATATTTGTCAGGTTTGCAATGAAACCGACACCGCAGGCGTCATGCTCGTTGCGCGGGTCATAAAGTCCCTGCTTGGGTGGCAGGCCGACATTTGCAGTGCCTGCACCTTGGTCGCCACTGGTTTTTGTGGAGATGAACGGGGATGCGGGTTTTCGATTTGCCATTCCAGGCTCGATCGTTTCCAGGCGCTCTTCAAAACCGTTCATGGTTTTTCCCTTCCCAACGTTGTCGTTTGCCCAACCAGAGCGGTCGCATCTGTGTTGGCCGGCCAGGGTCACGTCAAATGCGCACTTTCCAGTTGGCTCCTCCGAATTACCGGCCAAGCCGTGCATATTCCGCCTGCTTCCTGCAAATGCGTGCTGTTTCCCGCCGGGTTCGCAGGCATTCCATGCCATGTGCCCAACCAGCCGCTTCAGCGGTATGCTACCAAAATAAGCCATGATCCCAAACTGGCAACTGTTACGCCGCAGTGCTGAATTCCGACAAAACTGGCAGATAGGACAGCATTGCTGTCCTTTTCTGCTTTCAAATGACAGAAATTCCCTGCAATCGCAAGGAAAAGATGCATTCAGACGCTCGGAAACGGATCAAATGGCACAGTGCTTTCAGGCGTTGGCGTGTGGTTTTGGATTAAATGTTGCCGATTCAGGTACTTGCAATAACACCGCTCGAACCATAAAGTTGACTTGGGGCATGGTGAAGTGGTGGTTGTTGTTGATGGGTCTGCATTCGTTGCAGATGACGCGTTCAGCAGTTGCTGTTTTCCCTACACAAGATCAACCAATTGAAGTCCAGTCTCAAGGTGGTTTTTCTGCACGACCTCAGCGCTGTCGCCCCCAGACTGATGAAACGGCAGGCAAACCTTCTTAGAAAATGATCTGGCTTCGATGGACCCGGTTTCGCCGAAAGGCGGAACCGGGTTTTCCGATTCTGCCGCCGGTAGGGATGGGTGGCCATGTGCGTGCAGAATCTGATCTACCGTAATGCAATGGCGATGAATTGCCATGGACCCCATGGACAATGCGCGTTCAGGCGTGGCACCAATCGGTATGGTTCGCAACATTGCAGCATCAGGGGATTACAATTGATTTTTGCCAGTGACAATTGGTCAGGTGCCCATCCGGCTATCAATGAAAACATTCTCAGGCACTCTGGCGGAAAGGTTGCCGGTTATAATAGTGGTGAACTGGACCGCAAGGTCGAGGCCATGCTGGGCGAACTTTTCGAGCGGGAAGTGGCAGTCTTTTTCGTATCTACCGGAACCGCAGCAAATTCGCTTGCCATTTCTGTCCAGAGCAAGCCGGGTGGCGTAACCTTCTGTCATCACGAGGCGCACGTAAAGGTCGATGAGTGCGGCGGACCGGAGTTCTTCTCCGGCGGGCGCTTGTGCGGGGTGTCCGGCAAGAATGCAAAAATGAATATTCAGGCGCTTAAGGACGCGATCGCTCAATATCCCCGCGCATTCGTTCACCATGGCAGGCCTGGCGCCATTTCGCTGACGCAGACCACCGAGTACGGAACGCTCTATACTCCCGAGGAAATTGCGGCGATTGCCGCAATTGCCCGCGAACATGAAATACCCATGCACATGGATGGCGCGCGTTTTGCCAATGCGGTCGCTTCGCTTGGCGTCACGCCTGCTGAAATGACCTGGAAGGCCGGTATCGATTACCTTTCATTTGGTGGCACCAAGAACGGATGCTGGTGCGCCGAGGCGCTGATCTGCTTTGATCCGGCAATGCGCGAGGAACTGGCTTTTCATCACAAGCGGGCTGGTCAGTTGTTCTCGAAGAGCCGTTTCATTGCCGCGCAGTTCGAGGCATATCTGAGCGACGGCTTGTGGCTGGTCATGGCCAGGCATGCCAATGCGATGACTGTGCGGCTGAAGGAAAGGCTCTCTGGCAGCAATCGGGTTCGTTATGCGCTTGAGCCGCAAGCCAATGAGAGCTTCCTTGTCATGGAGGAGAAGGATGCGGATGGGCTTCGCAAGGACGGCGCAGTGTTCTTCAATTACGCGGTGCCGGCAGGCCATGAGGACCTGCTGGGCGAGGGAGAAAATCTCTACCGTTTTGTCACGAGCTTTGCCACCACGGGCGAGGAAGTGGATCAGTTTGCAGCACTTGTTACGCGCTGACCTGGCTTGTCGACGTGTTTCCCTGATCGGCGTTTTCCAGTTGGGAATCTTCCCTAGGCGTATTTTCATTCGAAACGATGGATCGTACAACATCCGATAAACCAGACCGCGGCCTTGGCGGAGTCTTGCGCTTTTCCTGCGAGCCGGGAACAAAGGCATAAAATGCTGCAAGTAATTGTTCGCGGACCCGGTCCCGCTCCTGCAGCAGTTCATGTCTTGCGCCGGGAATTGTCAGGCAACTGCCCGACCGCAAGCTGCGTCCGAGATGTTCAGCGGCCTGGTTTTCGACCACCTGGTCATTGCCTGCACACACGATCAGTGTTGGAATGTTGATCTGGCTGTGGAAGTCGGGATCATTGACCACTTCCATTGCCCTGGTCGCGGCAAACAGCCATGAGGCGGTTGGTCCGCCAATTGTGGTATTGCGAAACTGTCCCGCGAATTCGGCGTTACGCTGGAAGCGTTTGATGTCCGACGTGAGTTTGTTGTTGGAGAAAGCGCGGTTCTCATCGGGCGTCGCGCCACCTGACATGTACCTGTCGCCCATACCAAGCACGTGCAAGGCCCCGGTCAGCCATTTGAGCCAGGTTTGGGCGATCGGGACTGATTTCAGACCCAGAAGCGGCGAGGTAACCACCATGCGGCGTATCCTGTTGGCATTCATCGGTGCGGCGAGCAGGGCCACCAGTGATCCTGTCGAATGGGACAGGATATAGAAAGGTGCACGGCAATCCGGCAGGGCCACCTCTGTCACGATGGTATCGAGGTCGGTTACATACTGGTTGAAATGTTCCACGAAACCGCGCCTTGGATCTTCGAGCATCCGGTCAGAACCGCCCTGGCCCCGCCAGTCAAAGGTCAGCACGTCAAACCCGTTGCCGCGCAAGTCGCCAACGGTCTCATAGAGCTTCTCGATATATTCGGCTCGCCCGTGCAGCAACAGAACTGTTCCCTTGCAGGGAGGATTGGTAGTACGCCAGTGTGCGTAGCGAATGTTGATTCCGTCCGGGGTCGCCACCTTGCCGGCCACCGCATTCGGCGGCATCGGATTGAAATCAGGATTGGCGAGAAGCATCGCTTGATATCCAAGAAGGGGAGGTCCGGTTTCCTATCGTGGTAGCGGGAATTTGGCAAGGAGCTGCTGTTCAAGGGCTGGAAGCCACAGTGCAAAACAGAAGAAAAATACCTCTTGAAACGTCAATTCTGCGTTCCCACATCTTGGCTACAGGCGCCAGAACGGGCCTGAAACAACCGCTCATTTCGCCAGAAAAGGGGAGTGAGCTCATGTCTTACGCAAATGTCGCTTCAAGGAGGACTTGTCATGCGTGCAAATGATTTTGCCCCACTTTATCGTTCAACCATCGGTTTTGACCGGCTGTTTTCCATGCTCGACAATATGGGCAGCGCAGAACCCGTGCAGAGTTATCCACCCTACAATATCGAGCGAACCGGCGAAAACGCCTATCGCATCACGATGGCGGTGGCCGGATTTGGTGAAGACGACCTCTCCATCGAATCCAAGGAACACACATTGACCATCAAGGGCGAGAAACAGGTTTCGGAAAACGGTGATAATCGTGAAATGCTGTTCCAGGGCATCGCCTCACGTGCCTTCGAGCGCCGCTTCCAGCTCGCCGATCACGTCGAAATCCGCTCTGCAAATCTGGAAAACGGCCTGCTTCACATTGATCTCGTGCGCGAGATTCCGGAAGCCATGAAGCCTCGCAAAATTGCCATTGGCAAATTGGCAAACGGAAAAGCCGGTCAAAAGGTCAAGCAGATCGAAGCCTGACCTGACGAAATCCGAGCCGATCACTAGAATCGGCAGGTAGCCAGTCATTCAGCCCCGCCAGTTCTGCTGGCGGGGTTTTTCATGTGGCAATCAGGCTGCGCGCCTATTGGTCAGCAACCTGTCGATCGAAAGGGCACCAGCGCCCTTGAGAACCAGTACGGCAAACAGGAAAATCCAAAGTGCGCGCTGGTCCATGATTACTGAGGCAGAATCGCGGTCGAACAATGCGCCGATGGTCCCTGCATCGACCTTGTGGACGGCAATATCCACATAGGATTGAACGAATACGAAAATGATCATCCCGATCGCGGCTATGCGGGTGAACAGGCCAATGACGATCAGGATTGGCAGCACGATTTCTCCCCATGTTCCCAGAAGGACGACTGCGTCGACATGGAAAGGTATGTTTGCTGTATCAAACTCGTAGGCGATCATGCCTGCCTCGCCGAGGATCTGGAAGTAGGCGCCGTCCTGTATCTGGAAAATCCCGAACAGGCCATTACCTATCTTGGTCATGGCCGAATTCCAGAAGTACAGGAAGAGAACAGCGACGAAGGTCAATCTTGCCAGCAAGCCGACTAGCCAATCATCAGCCCATTCTTCGAGGGTTGTGAAAACACTATGGTGCAGTCCAACAATTTTATCCTGAAATGCCATGGCTGAAATATTCCGTTGGTTAAGTTTGTGATTGTTCAATGTCTGCGGGCTGTTGAAGGCCATGAACCGCGCCGGTCCGCAGCAGCAGCGCGATGGCGGCGGATGGGTCGAATTCGTCGTGAAGCTCCATCGCTCCCGAAACGGCCTCACCGAGGTTGAAGCCCGAAAATATGCGCTCCAGAAACTCGGCTTCGGGATCATCAAGCGTTGTTGCGATGCATTCGAGGAAAGGACGGGTAATCAGCAGGCATTCGCCCTGTGTGAGATCTATTCCAGTCCTGGGCCACTCATTTCGTGCGTCAAAGAGCGTTGCAACAGGATAAGGCGAGCGGATCAACCTGGTAGCCGGCAGGGGAGTGAAGGTCAGTTCCATCGCTGCTTCCGGCGACATGCCGGCAAGTTCGCCCGCCTCAAGGGGTTCATGATCGGCGGCGTGGTAGGCGTCGAGCCAGGCCCGCTCGGCTCTTGCGATGTCGGCCAGGAAGGGTGATTTCGCAAGTGGCGGAAAAGCGGCGAGAAACTCAGGAAAGTTTGAACCAAACTTCTGCATCATTGGCGATTGAGGCGGATGGTTCGACACGTAATTGCGGGCAATCCGGGCAAAATTCTCCTCACCTGTGATTGCCTTTATCGAAGGAAATGCAGCACCCATGGCTTCCATCAGGCTGACCACAACATTGTTGCGGTAGACCGCAAACCTTCTCGGGGCTGGGCTGCCATTGCACCCTACGCCATCTGGTATTTCCATTTCAGGATCGAGCAGCGCGCCGGCGAAAGCCTGGCTGCGCAATGCGAATGGAACAGATGAACCGCTGCTGCTCGTCTCACCGGGCATGACATGCTCCGTTCAAGATGTGTTTGGCGTCAGCATTTCCATGTATCATTGCGGCAAGGTTGGTGCCAAGGATTCGGTCTGCCATGGCGGCCTCCGCTGCCAGCACGGGCCAGGCGGGGACCTCGTTGTCCCATTCCACAAGGCTTGGCAAGGGGCCGGTTCTTGCCAGCGTATACTTGTATAATTCCCATACATCATCGCTGACAGGCCGGTCATGGGCATCGATCAGCAGCGGGTTTCCCGCGTCGTCAAGGTCACGGGCGTGCCCTGCCAGGTGAATTTCCTGCACCAGGTCGAGCGGATAGGCATCGATATACCGGCGTGGCGAATAGTCGTGATTGGTGGCCGACACATATACGTTGTTGACATCGAACAGCAGGCCGCAACCCGATCTCCTTGCCAGCGCCGCCATGAAGTCGAACTCGCTCCAGGTGGATTCTGCGAAGGTGACATAAGTTGACGGATTCTCGATCAGTATTTGGCGCTTCAGCGTGCTTTGCACGAGGTCGACATGTTCGACCACGCGCTCAAGCGTTTCATCGGTATAGGGTACCGGGAGAAGGTCATTGTAGAATACATCATCATGGGTCGACCATGCCAGGTGCTCGGAAACCATACCGGGTTCGTAGGTTTCGACAACAGCGCGGAAGCGGGCCAGATGGCCCGTGTTGATGGGACCGGGGGAGCCGATGGACATGCCTACCCCATGCACACTCAAGGGGTATTTCTCGCGAATTGCGCGCAATTGGGCATGAGGCATGCCGCCTGCGCCCATGTAGTTTTCAGCGTGGACCTCGAAAAAACCGATATCGGCGTCGCTTTCCAGAATGTCACCGATATGCTCAGCCTTGAGACCAACACCGGCACGCACCGGCAATTGCGGTGAACAAAAAAACGAGGGAGGCAGATTGGCCGAGAGTATGGTGTCGGTCATTCTTGCCTCCCTTTTCATTCCTTGCTCAACGCGATTGCGCGCCAATCAGCTTGGCAGGTCGCGAGTCAGTGGCTCAGTTGAACCCTTGCGCTCAACTCCGCCCATGTTGATGACGATGTCTTCACAGGCGCTGGTCTCAACATACTTCCATGCATTGCCCTGGAAGTCGACTTTTGATGTACCGGCGCAAGTTGTGCCAGGGCCTGCGGCGCAGTCATTCTGACCGGCTTTGGCAACGCCGTAGCATTTCATCTTGGCAGCGTTTGCCGGCTGAACGGCAACGGTCATGGCTACTGCAGCTGAAAGTGCACCGGCAATGATCGCCACGGTAGCGGTGTTTTTCTTCGACATGGTATTCTCCTCAAATGTTGTTTGGGTCTTGCCTGAATGTTCACCTGGCAAACCTGAAGCCTTCCGCAACCTTCGATTGGCTGCACCGAGAAACCGGGGATTTTGCCGATCCGGCGAACGCTTCCACCATTGACCATCTTGCCGATCAACGGGAAATCAACAAAACGTCATTTTTCGTGAAAAACTTTTAGTCGCTACCAGTGAGTTGAATCATTTGCCAAAAATGGTTTGCCACCACCGTTTACGGACCATTGATCACCCTGAGCGCCGCTTCATGCAGTTGATGATTTGCAGAGGCAAGAATCTGTCCACCATTCGCAGCGCTGGTGCCCGACCATGTGGAAACAGTGCCGCCTGCCTGCTCAATGATCGGAACAAGCGGGGCGATGTCATAGGCATTAAGGCCCGATTCCATCACCAGATCGACATTGCCGGATGCGACCATGCAATAGGCATAACAGTCAAAGCCATACCGAGACAGGCGGGTCTTCATCCGCATCCGGTTAAAAATGTCCCATTCCGTACCTTCAAACAGAAACGGGTCGGTTGTCATCATTGTGGCTTCGACGAGCGCGGTAATGGACGAGGTTCGCAAGGGCGATGATGACCCGTTTCTGTAAAGCAGGCTGCCCTCACCATTGGCGAGGTAGGTTTCGCCTGTATAGGGCTGGTGCATGGCACCTGCTACCGGTTTTCCGAGATAATTGAGGCCGATCAAGGTTCCCCAGGTGGGAAGGCCGGAAATATAGGCACGCGTGCCGTCGATCGGATCGATCACCCAGCAGTAGTCCGCATCTGGCTGGTGGTCATCCTCTTCCTCGCCCAATATGCCGTGGCCTGGATGGACGGACATGATGTGGCGGCGAATGGCCGCTTCGGCGGCCTGGTCAGCCTCGGTAACCGGATCGAAACCGGCAGCGAGCTTGTTGTTGATTGTAACGGGTCTTCGGAACCGGGGCAGCGTTTCCCGCCCGGATATCGCGCACAATTCGGTAAGAATGTTGGTAAGGGCGGAGGGATCAAGCATGGCTGCCCGTTCTGTTGCAATGTGGCCGTTATTCTGCTGCGAGCGGGACAATCGCGGTCAGCTCGGCTTCAGGAATGGATACAAGTCGAGCTACGAAAATCTTGAGGTCAGTTGCAAGGGCTTCAAAGCCTGAATTGCGGGTGAAGCGTTGTTCGTCCATGTACAGCGCGCGATTGATTTCGATCTGAAGGGCGTGAAGGCCGTTTTCCGGTCTGCCATAATGCTCCGTGATGAAACCGCCCGCATAGGGCTTGTTGATTGTAACCTGATAGCCAAGGTCGCGCAGGAATTGTGCGGCGGCCTGGGTGACCAGCGGGGCGCAGGATGTTCCGAAACGGTCCCCAAGCACGAAGTCGGCCCGCACCGGCTCGCGTCGCAGCGGATTGGCGACATGGCTTGATGATGGCATCGAGTGGCAATCGATCAAGACCGCGTGGCCAAAATCGACGATGAGGTTTGCCAACTGCTTTCGAAGTACGGCGTGATAAGGTTTGTAGTGGTTTTCGATACGCCAGATGGCTTCCTCTGCAGGGATGAGGCCACTATATATTTCCTCGGTCTCTGACACTATCCGGGCAATCGTTCCAAGGCCGCCCTTTACCCTTGCCGAACCACTATTGATCGTTGTGGGCAGCGTACCGGAAAACATTGCCGGGTCGAGCTCCCAGGGCTCGCGATTGACGTCGAGCCATGCCCTGGGGAACTCCGCCTTCAACAGCGGCGCGCCGATCGGCACGACGCAGGAAAACAATTCGTCGACAAAACAGTCTTCAGATTTGCGAAGGCTGTTGGCATCCAGTCGCGATGAGGCGATGAAGGCCTCGGGATATTGCCTGCCTGAATGGGGTGAATTGAAAACGAACGGAACGCGAATATCCGCAGGGCTGAGTAGCGTGCAGGATGGTTCCGTGGAACGGCGGAAATTGGTGCTCATGAAGTTGCCTGCAATACACTCAACCTTTCGACAAGCTGCCCTTCGTGCCCCCAGCGATTGGCCCATTCGAGAAAGATGACCCAAGGTTTCTTATGGGTCCAGCATGAAAATCGTAAAAGTGTCAAAATTTCACCCGTTGTTTACCGTAACCATGTCTATTGGGTGCGACGGACGCATCCAGAATTTTTTTGGGGCTTTTCCTCCGCGCGTCCGATATCATGTTGGGGATGAAAGCAGGAACATCGCAATGAACAAGATATTGCTTGCAGAAGACGACAATGATTTGCGCCGTTTTCTGGAAAAGGCACTCGATAATGCCGGTTACCATGTGATTGCCTATGACAATGGAGCAAGCGCATATGACCGGTTGAGGGAAGAGCCATTCAACCTTTTGCTGACCGACATCGTGATGCCCGAAATGGACGGGATCGAACTGGCCCGCCGTGCCACCGAGATCGATCCTGACCTGAAGGTCATGTTTATCACCGGATTTGCAGCTGTGGCGCTCAATCCCGACTCTCAGGCACCAAAGGACGCAAAGGTACTTTCAAAGCCGTTCCACCTGCGCGACCTGGTTAACGAAGTGGAAAAGATGCTCGCCGCTGCGTGAGAATTTGATGCCATTTCGAAACGAAAAAGCCACCACCGCGAAATCCGGTTGCTTGCTGCAGCCAATGCTTGACGCAAACCGGCTTTCATGATGTATGGCGAACTCATCTGCCACGGCGCTTTCAAAACCCGTTTGGTGCGCATTTAAGGCAGAAACATGCAGCAAGAACCATCAGGTTCGATGCGCTGGATGGGCGATTAGCTCAGCGGGAGAGCACTACATTGACATTGTAGGGGTCACTGGTTCAATCCCAGTATCGCCCACCATTTTCTTCCTTGATGAATTCGCGCATGATGGGGTTTGATGAGGCCTTGTCGGTCCGTCTTTTTAGGTGGGCCAGTTCGGGCAAGGCTGTTGGAAAATCCCTTCGGATTGTGAAAGAAAGCGGGAAAACTCATGAGTGAATCGCGTTTGTCAGTGCTCCTAGGCTTGATGGCAAGGGCGGACCTTGATGCCGTCGCCTTTGTACCGGGTTCGAATTTTCGCCGGCTCTTCGGGCGCAGTTTCGGCCTGATGGAACGCCCGCTCGTCATCATCGTTGCTCGGACGGGAGAGTCCGCCGCGATTGTGCCCAGCCTGGAATTGGCAAGTTTCAGTTCGATCGGCTTCGAGGGACCGGTATTTGGCTGGAAGGACGAGGAAGGCTATGGCGAAGCGTTCGAAGAGGCAGCAGATGCCTTGCCGACACTCGTGACAGCACAGCGCTTCGGGCTGGAAGCACAGCGCATGCGGGTTTTCGAGCAAATGGCACTTGCAAGTGTATTCCCGAAGGCTGTCTTTGTTGATGCGCATCAGCAGATTTCCGCAATCCGCCTGCACAAGGGGGATGAGGAGATCGCAAAGCTCAAGGAAGCCATCCGCATTTCCGAGGCAGCCCTCGAAGCCACTCTGAAGCAGGTGCGCGTTGGCCAGAGTGAAACCGAGATCCAGGCCATCCTGATGAACCAGATGTTCGCACATGGCGCTGACGGTCTTGCCTTCGAACCCATTGTTGCTGCGGGCGGCAATTCGGCGGAACCGCATGCCCATGCCCGTCACGACTACCAGATCAAGCCTGGTGACGCATTGCTGATCGATTTTGGTGCACGCTACAAGGGATATAATGCCGATATTACCCGGACCTTCTTCGTTAGGGAGGTCTCCGAGTTTGACCGTGCCTTTTACGAGACGGTCCTTGCGGCCAATGAGCGTGGCAAGGCTGTTTCCAGACCCGGTGCCAGTGCCGACCATATCGATGACAGCGTCCAGAAGGTTCTGGAAGGGTCGCAATTTGCCGAGTTCCGCCAGCACAAGACCGGCCACGGGCTCGGGCTTGATGTGCATGAAGCGCCCCAGATCATGCGTGGCAACAAGGACATACTGGAAGCGGGTATGGTTTTCACGGTCGAGCCGGGACTCTATCGGCCGGGAGAGTGTGGCGTTCGGATCGAGGACGATGTTTTGGTGACCGAAGATGGTATTGAATGTCTGACCAGCTTTCCGCGCGATTTGCGGATCGTGGGGTAAGCAGAATTTAGCCTTCGGTGGATCATCAATCAAACGCAAAGGCCGCCCAATGGGCGGCCTTCAAGGCAGTTTAAAATGTCTGTCCCGGCTGCTAGCCGTTCACTCGGAGCCTCTCGCGATTTTTGGCAAGTTGCGAACCGCTCATTTTTTTCGTGATGCGCATGGCATGCTCGATGGACTGGTCCTGCAGCTTGTTGTTTTTCTCGACATTCACATGCTTGATGCCGGGGATATGGTCCACGGTGATGTTTTGCAGCTTGCCGGTGAAACCTGAAGCCCTAGCAAAGGTATTGCGGCCATTGGGCAGGTAATAGTTGACGACATCGCCGATTCCCTTTCCAACGACCTGTGGCTCCGTAGGGTCAAAGGCAACGATCAATTGGGTCTCTATGCCGCGGGCAGCAAGATAGTTGGCCATTTGCGGGGCCGCGTTTCCACCAAGGGAATGGCCCATGATGATGATCGGGTAGGACACCTTGCCCGCCCTGTTGCGGGCGATAATGTCGTCGGCATAGGCCTGCCATTCACCATGGTTGTAGGAGATGGCATCAAAGCCGCGAGAGCGCATGCGCCCGGCCAGTGTGTCCATGCCGCGTGAAAATACATTGAGAAGCCCGCGCATCAGGTAAACCTCGCCGGAGCGGGTCACGTGACTGCGATCATGACCAAACCGGGAAACCTGCGATTCGGTGGCGGGTGCGCTACGGTCAACCTTTGCCTGCTCCACCTTGGGCGCTTCAGTGTTCGCTGTGCCGTCAGGGGAGTTTGAAGAAGAGGATGCGGTTGTGGAACACCCCGCCAGCGCGATCAGCAGGACCAGCAAAACGGCCCGAAACGGCCAGGCGAAAAAGCCCGCCAAAGGATTTGGTGAAGAAAACATTTATGCCTCGAAATTATACCAACCGTGGTCAGCTAAAGCTACTTATGATGAATGAAACGTAAAGGCGCAACAAAAACGGACGCTTCATTTGCCGCCAAGGGTTTGCAAATGCGGACTAATTTCGTTTGTGTTGCATTTTTGCAAAGAACATCGAATTGAGCGCCATGAGCCGGTTTAGTAGATTCCCGGGATGATTTTTTGCGTTCTTTCCTTGTAATCGCGGTATTCCTGGCCGAACTGGGCCTCCATCATTGCTTCTTCCTGGCCAACCCGTAAAAAATACAGCGTTCCGAAACCGACAATGCCGGCAAAGCCAGCCACCCAGTTGCCGAGCAGGAAGGGCGGCGAGATGGCCCAGAGCCAGAAGGCTGAATACATGGGGTGGCGAACCTTTTCGTAGATTCCCTTCGTCACCAGCTTGTGATCCTCGCGCAGATCAAGGCTGTGTGACCACATCTTGCCCAGCGCCTTGTGGGTCTTGCGGAACAGGTAGAGCGAAAAGCCGAACAAAAGCGTCCCGATGATCACGCTGACGGGACCGATGGGCCGGTCGAACTGTTCGGGAAAACCGGTAAATACCCAGATGGCCGGAACAATTCCGAGGCCCAGTTGCGAACAGAACATGGAAAAACGCTCGATGAAGGGGCGTTTGGTGACCATTATTTTGGTTTTACGCGATTTGACGTTCGGCCGGAAGCGAATGACCGCCCAGGCAACCAGACACAGGCCCCAGATTACCTTGCCAGTCAGTTCCCAATCCATGGATGTATTTCCCGTTACTGTTGCGCCTGAAATTACTGCATAGCCAAGGAAGCGCTGTCCAGCAATGCGCCATTTTTGTCGATACGCTTGTGGGCGTCTTCATCCCCGGCGAGTTGTCTGACGGAGAACGGGCCCATCAGGCGCAGCATGTAGTCGAAGGCAACGCGCTTGTCGTAGTAGAGAATGTACTGGCGGTGGGTCCGGTAGAAGGATTTGCGCATTGCCTTGTAGCGCTTCTTGTCCATTCCCTTTGAAAAACGGATACGGGTAATGGCGTATTCGGCCTGCATCTGCTTGATCCCGGCTTCCTCGAACGGGTCGCATTTGTAAAAGGCGATGAGATCATCCTTGGTCTGGATTTCATGCCAGAAAATCTGCTCCTGCTGCATGACGAGCCGCCAGTAGTCCCGCATGAAGCCTGCATCTCGGGCCAGGGCGATCTTCAGCATGGACGATCCAAGCGCCAGGAAGTGCACTTTCCTGCCCTCGAGCAGGTTCGGGTTTCCTTCCAGAGCCTGCCCAAGTGCGGCGACGGCCCACAGGCTGCCAAAGGAATGGCCGACGACAATGATCTCGTCATGGGTGCTTGCAGCGATTTCCTCGGCAGTCGTTGCGGCGAATTCGGCGAAACGCGCCTCGATTTCGGGATTTGAACGGTTGACCATGTCGCGGGCAAAGCCCCAATCGGCGATGGTCAGCGTGACATAGAGCCGGTCACCGGGCCATTTGCACAGGACAAGCGTTGCCAGTGGAATGAGGAGGATATGCAGCCATAGCGGCGCGTCGGCTAGCCAGAGGAGCAGCCAGGTGATGAGCGCAAATATCACCGCCAGAAGTAGCGGGAAAATCGTGAAGCCCCAATAGCGCCAACTCGCCCTGCGGTATTTCCCGACGGTTCCGTCGGTGAAAAAAGCAGCGAACTTGCCGAGATTTTTCAGGAAGCCGCCGGGAAAGCTGTCCTTTTCATAAGCATGGACAATGTCGTTCCAGCGAAACTGGATGAGGCGAACAGCAGTCTGCCAGTTGGCGCCGGAGGCTGTGAAATCAGCCTGTGTATGATGGCGGTCATCAGGGTTCTGCAAGTCGCCCTGGCCAACCTCAAAACCCCAGATTCTGCCAGTCTGCTCGGCGCCATAACGCAGGCGGCCAAGCTGGGCGATGGAATCAGTCTGTTCAAAGCCGGGAAAGTTGAGGACAAGCCGAGTGCGCACTTGCTGCACCGGGCCTTTTGTTCCTGCCTTGTCGACTGAAGCCATGAGCGTTTCCGATTCGCTTTTCCTTGCCCCCAATTAGAGTGCGGCGGATGCGTTCGGCAAGATGTGAATGGTCTAAAGCGACCTGACGGCGTCAACCATGTATTTCCATGCATAATCCGAAAACGAGCGCCAGACCTCGATACGGAAGGTGGTTTCACCGGTCCTGTAGAGGATGATCTCTGCTTTGGCGAGCAGGGTGCGCGAGGCCGCTCCGACCGGAAACGCTTCCAGCGAAAGGTCCTGGGGGCAGCCCGAATTGATGGCATCGGCCGCGCCTGCGCCCGAGACCACAAATGCGGTGTTACGATGACTCACCTCGACGGCGGACAATTTGTCATTTCCCAGCGCAGCGAATTTTTCGGCAAGCTGCTCACCGTCTTCATCAATGAGCAGCCACTCATCTGGCCCGATCCACAGACAATGGGTGCTGCCCTTGACAACCGAGGCCTTTGGTTTTTCCGGCAGGGCGAAGCCAAGCACGCGCTTTGCGGTAGCCTTCGCATCCTCACGTACGCGCAGGACAATGCGCGTTGCAGGAGGGGCAGGATTGAGGGTGACGCCATTATTTGCATATACGCGACCCTCGAGCGGCTCGACGCGTCTGGTGGCCATGAGGGGGGACGTCGAGCTAGACATTGAGCCGTGCTCCTTCCTTGTCATAGAAAATCGGGTCGCATACTTCCACCGCGATCGTCTCGTTGGGCATGGGAACGTAGAGGGTTTCGCCCTTGCGCTTGAAGCCGTCCTCGACGAGCGCCATGGCGATCGAATGTCCCAACGTCTCGGACCAATAGGACGAGGTCACGAAGCCGATCATTTTCATCGGGATCTGCTGGTTCGGATCATCGACGATTTGCGCACCTTCTTCCAGCACGATCCTGGCATCCCTGGTGCGTAGACCGATCAGCTGGCGTCGGCCTTCTGCGACGAGATCCGTGCGCTTGAGGCCCCTGATGCCAACAAAATCGCTCTTCTTCTTGCCGATGGCCCAGGCAACGCCTGCGTCTTCCGGCGTCACGGTGCCATCGGTGTCCTGGCCAACAATGATGAAGCCCTTTTCGGCGCGCATCACATGCATGGCCTCGGTGCCATAAGCCACCATGCCCACGGGTTCGCCGCGTTCCCAGACAGCTTCCCAGACCGAGCGGCCATAATCGGCGGGCACGTTGATCTCGAAGCCCAGTTCACCGGTGAAGGATACGCGCATCAGGCGGGTTGGCACGCCGCAGATCTTTCCCTCGCGAATTGCCATGTGCGGCATGGCTTCGGCAGAAAGGTCGATGCCCTCGACGAGCGGGGCGATGATCTCACGAGCCCTGGGGCCCTGAACCGCGATGACTGCCCATTGCTCGGAAGTCGAGGTAAGCGAAACCTTCCAGTCGGGAAATTCGGTCTGGAGATAGTCTTCCATCATGTTGAGAACGCGCGGCGCGCCGCCTGTGGTCGTCGTGACATGGAAACGGTCATCTGCAAGGCGGCCAACAACGCCGTCATCATAGATGAAACCGTCCTCGCGCAGCATGATACCATAGCGGCACATGCCGATCTTCAGCTTTTCCCACGGATTGGTGTACATCAGCTCCATGAACCTGACCGCGTCTGGGCCGACCACCTCGATCTTGCCGAGGGTCGAGGCATCGAAAATGCCGGCGACTTCACGGGTCGTGGCGCATTCGCGGGCGACGGCAGCATGCATGTCCTCGCCGCCTTGCGGGAAATACCAGGCGCGCTTCCAGTTGCCGACATCCTCGAAGACGGCGCCCTTTTCCTCTGCCCAGCCATGCATGGGCGTGCGCCGGGTCACATCGAACAAATCGCCCTTGGCGTGGTTGACGATGGCTCCGAAGGTCACCGGCGTATAGGGCGCGCGGAAGGTGGTCAGGCCGACAGCAGGAATATCCTTGCCGAGAGCATGGGCCGCGATGGCAAGGCCGTGCATGTTCGACATCTTGCCCTGGTCGGTGGCCATGCCGGTGGTGGTGTAGCGCTTGACATGTTCGATCGAGTGCATGCCCTCGCGAACAGCAAGGCGCACATCCTTGGCGCAGACATCGTTCTGGTAGTCGACAAAGGCCATGACCGAATCATCCGGCCCGGCACCCTTGGCAGAGCCGATCAGGTGTCCCTCCATGGAGGCAAAGCCTTCGGTTTTGGGCGTTTTGGTCGGCTTCTTTCCGGTCGCGGCAGCGCCAGCCTCGATGGCCTCGGAAAGGGCGGCATCGATATCGTCCGTGCCATTGCATGAACCGATGGAGACGCAATCCTCGACATGGATATCGGGGATGAAGCGCCCTCTGGCTTCGTCGAATTTCAACTTGCCGCGGGACTGGGAAAAGAGGTGGACAGACGGAGTCCAGCCGCCGGACATGATAAGGGCGTCGATCTCGAATTTCTCCGTCAGCGGATCAGTAATTGGCTCAACGGTCATGGATTTGACCCGCAATCTGCCCGCTGTTTTTGTAACGGCAGATTCGGTGCGAACCGTGATGGCAAGCTCCCTTGCCCTTGCCATCAGTTCGGCAGGTGGTGCCTTGCGGGTATCGATGATGGCGACAATTTTCACGCCTGCCTCGGCCAGTTCGATGGCTGCATGCCATGCGCTGTCACAGGCGGTATAGACGCCGACATTCTGGCCGACGGCAACGCCGTAATGGTTGAGATACATGCGCGCGGCCGACGCAAGCATGATGCCGGGGCGGTCATTGTCGGCAAAAACCAGGTGGCGCTCGATTGCGCCCGTTGCCAGGATGACCTTCTTCGCACGAACCTGCCAGAGACGTTCGCGCGGCAGGTCGGGATCGGGGTTCGCCAGATGCTCGGTGACGCGCTCGGCGAGCGCGACCATGTTCCGGGTATAATAGCCGAAGGCGGTGGTGCGGTTAAGGAGAGTGACGTTCTCCATGGCGGCAAGTTCTGCCACGGCCTTTCGGGTCCATTCGCCGGCTTCCATGCCGTCGATGGTTGCGCCACCTTCGGCCAGCAGCCAGCCGCCAAAGGAAGCGTTTTCGTCAGCCAGCATTACCATTTTGCCGGATTTTGCAGCCGTGAGCGCAGCCATCAGGCCGCTGGCGCCGCCGCCAATGATCAGCACATCGCAATGGACGAACCGGTTTGCATAATGGTCAGGGTCGGCCTCTTCGGGCGCATTGCCAAGACCGGCAGCCTCGCGGATGAAGGGCTCGTAAAGGCTCTTCCAGGCCTGGCGCGGCCACATGAAGGTCTTGTAGTAGAAGCCGGCGGAGAAAAACGGCGAAAGCCAGTTGTTGACCGCGCCTACATCAAAAGTCAGCGAGGGATAATAGTTCTGGGTCCGGGCGGTCATGCCGTCAAATACTTCCTGGACCGTGGCGCGCACATTCGGCTGACGGCGGGCATTGTCCCGCGAAATGTCCATCAGCGCATTGGGCTCTTCCGCGCCCGAACCCAAGATGCCGCGCGGCCGGTGATACTTGAACGAGCGGCCTGCCAGGTGGATGCCATTTGCGATCAGCGCGGAAGCCAGCGTGTCGCCCTCGCGGGCATTGAGCTGCCTGCCGTCAAACCTGAAAGTAACTGTTTTCGATGGCGAAAGCCGGCCCTTGCCCGCAATGCGGTTGGTGCCTGTGTTTACGCTGGAGAGGCTCATTTCTTTTCTTCCTCAACGGTCCAGACAGCTTCGTTTGCCGGCGTTCCCTTGGCGGGCGGCTTCACCGCGTCGATCTGTTTTTGTGTCAGCTTTGGCTTTCTCTCGCCTGCCTTGTAGGTGCAGATGAACTTGTCGGACACCGAGTGGCGGGCCGCGTTGAAAAAGCGTCCGCAGCCATGGATGTGCCGCCAGCGCTCAAAGACGACGCCCTTGTCATTGTCACGGATGAAGAAGAACTTCTCGAAGTCATCCTCGGAAATCTCTGCGATGTTTTCCGGACGCACAATGTGTGCCTCGCCTGCGCCACGAAATTCAAGCTCCGGGCGGTCTTCCTCGCAATAGGGGCAGTGGATGAGTAGCATT
>CAZIPH010000018.1:0-56789 GCA_964541115.1 uncultured Salaquimonas sp. | reverse complement strand
ATGTGCTGCATTGACGGGGCTCGCATATTTTCTGACCGCTTGATTGCAGACACCATTCGCGTGATCGAGCGTTTCCAACAGTCATTCGTTTACACACTTGGCTGGCACCTGGGTCCCGACGTGCAAATGAACTCGGTCAAGAACGGTTACACCCAACAGGTTGAAGACGAGTTGCTGGACAAAGCCGACTGGATGAACAATCCCGATGCCCTGTTCGGTATTAGTGTCCTTGCAGGTTCATCCCGACAGGGACTTGCCGGCCCGATAAATGAGAGCAATGCCTTCTGCCTTCCCCGATCGGCCTATGAGCAAATGGGAGGGTATGACCCGCGTTTCAAGATACCCGGGGGCTCCTTGTCCAACCTTGAAATGTTCGAGCGGTGTGTAAAGCGCGAGAGCGAACTGAATATCTGCCTGCTTGGCGAGGGGACTTTTCACCAGGTACACGGGGGTAGCGCCACGTCACACCCGGAAAGGATAGAAACCTATTTTCGGGAGTATGAACGAATCTTTGGTCGACCCTATCGTGCCCCGATATATGAAACGATGTTTTATGGATGGGCACGGAGAACGGCGTTGCAGAAGATGAGCTGGTAAGTATTGGCCTTGCCAGAAATTCCAGGCCGGTAATTGAACTTTATGGCCGCCTGCGTGATGACACCGGTTTCACGAAAGGGTAACAGAGGTATCGAGTCCGGGATCAATTGACCGTGAAGGCTATGCCTTGTGGCTGCACAGGTTACGTGTTGGATTGATCGTCCGTGAGAGCCAGGGACGATCTGAACCGGGCATGTGTTTGGACGAGGAATTCAATGTTGATTGTAAACGATCTTGGCCTTGGCGATGTGCGGGAAATCATCCCCCGTCGTTTCGAGGACAGCCGTGGATATTTCAGCGAAACCTACAACAGGCAGCGCTTTGCCGATGCGGGAATTACCCAGGAATTCGTCCAGGACAACCATTCCATTTCGGCACGGAAAGGCACGCTTCGCGGTCTCCACTTACAGGTCGCTCCCTTCGCACAGGCAAAGATTGTCAGGGTGACACGCGGAAAGATATTCGATGTCGCCGTCAATATCGACATCGCGTCGCCGGATTTCGGGCGATGGGTTGCGGTCGAACTTACGGCGGAAAAGGGGAACCAGCTCTATGTGCCGGCGGGCTTTGCACATGGATTCCTGACGCTCGAGAACGACACGGAAGTGTGCTACAAGGTAGACAATCATTATTCTGCCGAGCATGATCGGTCCATCAGGTATGATGATCCGCAATTCTCGATAGAATGGCCGGATACCGGCAACCCATTGGAATTGTCAGACAAGGACAGGAGAGCGCCATTTTTCAGTGACCTTTAGCAGGGGAACGGGCGGAAAAATTCATGAAGATCTTGGTTACTGGTGGAGCCGGTTTCATCGGCTCGGCCGTTTGCCGCCATCTGGTGGCGAAGGGCGATTACGTTGTCAATCTCGACGCGCTGACCTATGCGGCAACGCTCACATCGCTGCGTTCTGTGGAGAACAGCAAGAACTATCGTTTCATGAAGGGTGAAATTGGCGACAGCCAGCTGGTGCTGGAAATACTCAATGCCTACGAGATTGACGCGGTGATCAACCTTGCTGCCGAGAGCCATGTCGACAGGTCCATAGATGGACCGGGCGCCTTTATCGAGACGAATATTGTCGGCACTTACCGGCTTCTCAATGCTACCCTCGAATACTGGCGTGGCCTGCCATCGGCGAAGCAGAAGGCATTCCGTTTTCATCATGTCTCGACCGACGAGGTATTTGGGGATCTGCCCTTCGACAGCGGTATCTTCAACGAGGAAACGCCTTATGCACCCTCGTCGCCCTATTCGGCCTCCAAGGCATCCTCAGACCACCTTGTCCGGGCCTGGTACGAAACCTATGGCCTGCCGGTGCTGCTGACGAACTGTTCCAACAATTATGGCCATTTTCACTTTCCCGAAAAGCTGATCCCGCTGGTTACACTCAACGCACTCGATGAAGTCGCACTTCCGGTTTACGGCAAGGGCGAGAATGTGCGCGACTGGCTTTTTGTCGATGATCATGCAAGGGCGCTTGAACTGGTGGTGAAAAACGGCAGTCCGGGCGACAGCTATAATATTGGCGGAAATGCCGAACGCACGAACCTCGAAGTCGTCCGGACGATCTGCCGGATGCTCGATGAAAAGGCACCCAGGGCAAATGGCAACGCATATTCCGACCTGATCGAATTTGTCACTGACCGCCCTGGCCATGACAGGCGCTATGCAATCGATGCCACGAAGATCAAGTCGGAACTTGGTTGGGAACCGATCGAGGATTTTGAAAGCGGTTTGTCCAGGACTGTAGACTGGTACCTGGCAAATGAGTGGTGGTGGCGGCCATTGAGGAAAGAACGGTATGCGGGCGCACGACTCGGCAAGGCGGAAAGCCGTACTGCTTTTGGAAAGGATGCGGTGAATGTTGCGATTGCTGGTTTTGGGGAAGACGGGCCAGATAGCGACCTCGATCCGGACAAGCCCTCAGAGCGGATTTGAGGTCGTCAGCGTCGGGCGGGACGAATGCGATATTACCGATAGCGCCCGTGTCATTGAGACCGTGATGGCACATGCACCTTTTGTGGTGGTCAATGCTGCAGCCTATACGGCAGTTGACAAGGCTGAGGAAGACCGGGAAGAAGCTTTCGCCGTCAACCGCGAGGGAGCGGGCCATGCAGCCCGTGCAGCAAGGCTGGCCGGTGCCCCGATAATCCATTTTTCAACCGATTACGTGTATTCCGGCGACAAGCCAGACCCCTATGTGGAAAGTGATCCGACCGGTCCGGCCAGCGTGTACGGGCAATCAAAGCTTGAAGGGGAAAAGCTGGTGATTGAGGAAAACCCCGACCACTTCATTTTGAGGACCGCATGGGTTTACAGCGTCACCGGCAAAAACTTCCTCAAGTCCATGCTGGCGTTCGCCGAACAGCGCGACGTGCTGACCATCGTCAATGACCAGTTCGGCAATCCCAGCCATGCAGATGATCTTGCCAATGGGATGTTTCAGATAGTGCGCAAAATCGCCGAAAACGGCCCGGCTGATCTGGCCGGACTGTATCACCTTAGCGGACCGGAGCGCATGAATTGGGCCGACTTTTCAAGGCACATTCTGGCAATCAGCAAGTCCATGGGGGGTCCCTTCGCGGAGGTCGAGGACATACCCTCCAGCCAGTATCCGACGGCAGCCAGGCGGCCGAGGAATTCAAGCCTTGATTGTACAAGGTTCAGGGAGCGGTTTGATTTCGAGAACATGCCTTTTCACAGTTCGGTCAGCCAATGTGTCGCCACCCTGCTCAACCGGCAAGTGGATGAGCGAAAATCCCGGCAATAGCCCCGCGTTCACTCCTGCCGCGCGTCGGGTATGGCATCTGCGCCATATCTTAACCACCAGACCAGCGCCGTGGATGGGAGGAAGCAGGCGAAGCCCAATACCGGATGAACGCCATCTGTTTGCGCCAGCCGAAGGCTGATCACGCAATTGACCAGGGTGATCATGAAAACGCCAGCGATGATTGTTCCAACGGATACCCCGCGGCTTCGCGCCATCTGGTAGGCATGTCGGGAATGGGCCCGAAAAATGTTCTCGCCATCGCGGATGCGCAGTAGCAGTGTTGATAGTGTGTCGATGAGGAAATAGCTCACCGGAACCAGCGCGACCCAAATACTCGTATGCTGCCAGACGAGGAACACCGTCCCGGATGTGACCAGACCGATGAAAAGGCTGCCGCTGTCGCCCAGAATCAGCCTGGCCGGGGGCAGGTTGTGAAGCGCAAAGCCTACAAGGGCAAAGCCGCATGCAAAAGCAACAAGCGCCAGAAGATGTCCCTCGCCAGACAGGATCAGAAATCCCGAGAGAAGGATGAGCGGTGCAGCAAGTCCCGCCACCAGCATCAAGTCCAGTCCGTCCATGAAATTGCAGGCATTCACGCCATAGGTCATCGTTATGATGGTGACTAATGCCAACAGGCCTGGAATCTGAAACAATGGCCGGGAGACCGGGGCGGCCAAGTCCGCAAGATAGACAAAAAGCAGCGCGCAGATGATGAACTGCAAAACCAGCTTCAGCAGAGCTGAAAGGCTCTTTATGTCATCGACAAGGCCCAACACAAAAATACCTGTCAGTGCGACCAGCAGGGCAATCGGATAGCCAGCCGGATACCACGCGTACATCGGCGCCAGCATTGCTACAGGAGCCAGCGCGATCCCGCCAAGCTGCCTTGTCGTCCTTACCTGGTTTGTTGCCGCTGATCTTTGGATGCGACTGAAGTTTCCGGGCAGCAAACGAGCCATGATCAGAAGCAGTGCATAGCAACTGATGGCAGCGGATGAAGCGATCACGGCAAGTGCGGAAGGTGCAAATCCTTGCATTGGTAAACTGATACCTCGGGCGCACCGGCCGTTTGATTAACAGTATTCTGACCGGGGATCCGGCTTTGGACCAAGCTGTAAATCCGTGGCCCGGATAACTTTTGTTTAGCGGCCTGACGAGCCAAGGGCAACAAGGTATATTCCCGTGCTGCGAGCCGCCAAACTGGGGGCGAGCGCTGACTAGAGCAGCGCCGCCAGGAGTTTCCGCGTGTTTTCTGGCGTCATCGTGACGGGGTTTCCGCCCGTGCTGGGGTCGCGCAGAACGGCCGCAGTGAGCGAGTCCAGATCGGGGTTGGTTACGCCAAGTTCGGTGAGCGAGCGCGGTATGTTGAATGATGCGTTGAACTCGTCGACAAAGGCGCAGAAGCCGTCAAACCCGCCGTCGATACCAAGATAGGATGCAACCCGGCCGAAGCGTTCGCGGATTTCACCTGAATTGAACTTCAGGACCTGTGGCATGCAGACCGCATTGGTAGTGCCGTGATGGGTATTATAAAGTGCGCCGACCGGATGGCTGACCGCGTGTATTGCGCCAAGGCCTTTCTGGAAAGCGGTGGCGCCCATTGCAGCGGCACTCATCATGTGCGCGCGGGCCTCGATATCATTGCCATCGGCATAGGCCCTTGGCAGATACTCCTTGACGAGACGCATGCCCTCCAGTGCAATGCCTTGGCTCATGGGGTGGTAGTGCGGGCTCGAATAAGCTTCGACACAATGGGCAAAGGCATCAAGCCCGGTTCCCGCTGTGATGAATTTCGGCATGCCAACAGTCAGTTCGGGATCGCAGATGACGACTGAGGGCATCATTTTGGGATGGAAGATGATCTTCTTTTCATGGCTTTGCGAATTGGTGATGACGCTCGCCCTGCCTACTTCCGAACCGGTGCCTGCTGTCGTTGGCACAGCTACAATCGGGTGGATACCGGCAGGATCGGCGCGGGTCCACCAGTCGCCAATATCCTCGAAATCCCACAAGGGCCGCGTCTGCCCGGCCATGAAGGCCAGCGTCTTTGCAAGATCGAGGCCCGATCCGCCACCAAAGGCGATTACCCCGTCATACTTTCCGTCGCGGTAGACCTTCAACCCCTCCTCGACATTCCTGTCGGAAGGGTTTGCATCGACTTCGCTGAACATTGCCTTACCAAGCCCGGCTTCGTTCATCAGCTCCAGAGTCTTGCGAGTGATATCCATGGAAGCGAGGCCCCGGTCTGTCACCAGGAGCGGCCTTGCAATACCTGCCGCGTTACAAGCATCAGCGATTTCGACAATGCGCCCGGTGCCAAAACGGATCGGGGCAGGGTAGTTCCAGTTTGCTTTCAGGTTCATTTCTTCAGCTTCTTCAAGTGGAAGGATTTGGGTCGGGTGAGGGCGAGAAAACCGAGCACGGAAAGTCCGGCACCGCGTCCGGTATCCTTGCAGCCGGTCCAGCACAATGCGGGATCGAGATAATCGCAGCGGTTCATGAAAACGGTGCCCGTTTCAAGTGCTCTGCCGATTTCCTCCGCCCTTTGCGTATCATTGGTCCAGAGTGAACAGGTCAGGCCGAACTGGCAGTCATTCATCAGGCGAATGGCCTCCTCATCGTCTTTCACGGGCATGATGCCGACAGCAGGGCCAAAGGTTTCATCGCGCATGATCCGCATGGAGTGATCGACATTTGTGAGTATTTGCGGGGTCAGGTACGCAGCGCCGTCATCCCCGTCCATGACCGGAATATGCAGTTTCGCGCCATCGGCGACCGCTTCCCCGATCTGGGCGCGTACCTCCCGGGCGAAGCGGATATTGGCCATCGGGCCGATTGTCGTATCAGGGTCGAGCGGGTTGCCCAGCTTGTAGCCCTTTACGAGGGCAATGGCCTTTTCGAGGAATTCATCGAACAGGCTCTCATGGACATAGATGCGCTCTATGCCGCAGCAGCACTGGCCGGAATTGAACATGGCGCCGTCGATCAGGGTTTCTACCGCGGCATCAACGTTGGCATCGGCGCGGACATAGCCGGGATCCTTGCCGCCAAGTTCAGTCGAAACTGCCGTGAAAGTGCCGGCTGCAGCGCGCTCGATGGCCCTGCCACCGCCAACTGATCCGGTGAAATTGACAAAGTCAAAGGCCCGTTCGCTGATCAGTTTTGACGTTGTGTCATGATCAAGAACCACATTGGTGAAAACGCCCTCGGGGAGGCCAGCGGCAGCGAAAGCGTCGGCAAGGTGCTCGCCAACCAGTATGGTCTGGGAAGCATGCTTGAGCACCACTGTGTTGCCGGCCATCAGGGCCGGGGCAATCGTGTTGATGGCGGTCATGTAAGGATAGTTCCAGGGCGCAATGACCAGCACCACGCCCTGCGGCTCACGCTCGATCTTGCGCAGGAAAGCATCGCTGTCCTCGATCATGATGGGCGCAAGTGCATCTGAGGCAATCGAGGCCATGTATTTGACGCGTTCCTCGAAGCCGCCGAACTCGCCGCCATAGCGCACGGGCCTGCCCATCTGGTGGGCGAGCTCGTTTGTCATGCGCTCGCGTGTTTCCCCGATATAGGCAACCGCCTTGAGAACAAGGGCAATTCGCTCGTCAAGGCCAACGTTGCGCCAGGAATGCAGGGCCTTGCGGGCCGCCTTCATTTTCTCGCTTGCCACCGCCGCGTCCAGAACCGGGCGCTCGGCAAACAGTTTCCCGTCAATGGGAGAAATGCACTTGATGGTATTGGTCACTTTTTCAGGCCTTTTCAAATCCGCGGGCAATTTCCCAGTCGGTTACAATCCTGTCGAATTCTTCCTGCTCCCAGCTTGCGCAGCGCACATAATGGTCAATGACTTGGTCGCCCATGGCTTCGCGCAGCATTGCAGAGCCGCACAAGGGTCCGATGGCGTCGCGCAGCGTGGAGGGAATTTGCGGTACATCCCTGTTGTCGTACATGTCGCCTGTGGCAGGCGGCGCAAGCTCCAGTTTCTCCTCCATGCCCTTGATACCGGCGGCCAGCAAGGCCGCTTGTGCAAGATAGGGGTTCATGTCCGAACCGGGTATGCGGCATTCAATGCGAACGCCCCCGGAGTCGGCTCCGCACAGGCGGAAGCCCGAGGTGCGGTTGTCAACAGACCAGGCCGTCTTGGTGGGTGCGAAAGTCCCCCTGGCAAAGCGTTTGTAGGAATTGACATAGGGCGCAAAGAACCAGGTGCAGTCGCTGGCATATTTGATCAGTCCGGCTACGAAATGCGTCATCAGTTTCGACATTCCATGTTTGCCAGCCGGATCGTGGAAGGCGTTTGTTCCGTCCTTCCACAGCGACATGTGAATATGGGCAGCGCTGCCGACGCGCTGGTGGTGCCATTTTGGCAGGAAGGTTGCCGAATGACCGTGCTGCCAGGCAATTTCCTTGGTGGCCTGCTTGGCGATGCTGTGATGGTCAGCGCAGGTCAGGGCGTCGGCATAACGGATGTTGAGCTCTTCCTGGCCAGCTTCTGCCTCGCCCTTGGTGTTCTCGACCGGGATGCCTGCTGCAACCAGGTGGTTTCGCAGCGGGCGCATGACATGCTCTTCCTTGGTGGTCTGGAGGATGGAATAATCCTCGTTATAGGGACCAAGCGGCTCAAGGTTGCGGTAGTTTTCCGCGCGCAGTTCATCGAGTGGCTTGCGGAACAGGAAGAACTCCAGTTCGGTTGCCATCATGGCCTGAAAACCGAGCGCCTCAAGGCGGCTTATCTGGGCCTTGAGCATCTGGCGCGGCGAGTGGGGGACAGGCTTGTGGGTGTGATGATCGAGTACATCGCACAAGACCATTGCTGTGCCTTCCAGCCAGGGCAGAAGCCGCAGCGTCGAGAGATCTGGTTTCATCACATAATCGCCATAGCCCGCCCGCCAACTGGTCGAGGCATAGCCGTCCGGGGTTGCCATCTCCAGATCAGTTGCAAGAAGATAATTGCAACAATGGGTTTCCTCATGGGCCGATTCAATGAAATTTGAGACGTGAAACCGCTTGCCCATCAATCGGCCCTGCATGTCGACCATGCAGACAAGTACCGTGTCGATGGTGCCTTCCTGTGCGTGTTTCCTGATATCTGAAAAACTCAACTGCCCGGCCATTGCGAGAGAACCTCTGAATCGTTTTACAAGCTGGGGCGCGGGAAGCGCCCGTGTTTGGCATGGTGAACGGGGCACGTGAAGCGCCCCGTATCATTAGAGCCGGTTATACAGCTCAGGTGTAGCGGTAAGGGCGTCCGGCCTTCTGCATGTCGGAATTGTACTTGCGGAAGATCTCGACGATTTTCGCCTTGGTTTCGGATTCGGCTGCTATCTCGTCCCAGAACTTGATCGCGGCTTCTTCGACCTGCGCCCATTCTGCATCGGGAATGCTGGTAAGCTTCATCTTTGTGCCGTGGACACGCAGATTGGCTTCGCCACCCCAGTACCACCACTGGCGGTAATAATGGCTTTGTTCCATACAGACCATCAACAGCGTCTGGAGATCTTCGGGCAGTTCGTTCCAGCGCTCCATATTGGCGAAGAAGTGACCGATCCAGGCTCCCGAGATGTTATTGGTCAGGAAGTAGTCCGTCACATCAGCCCAGCCGACCGTGTAGTCCTCGGTAATGCCCGACCAGGCAATGCCGTCAAGTTCACCGGTCTGTACGGCGACCTCAATATCTTCCCATGGCAGCGTTACCGGGACGACGCCAAACTGTGAAAGGAAGCGCCCGGCGGTGGGGAAGGTAAAGACGCGTTTGCCCTTTAGGTCCTCCAGCGAATTGATCGGCTCCTTGGTGGCGAAGTGGCAAGGATCCCATGCGCCTGCTGAAATGTGCTTGACGCCGACCTTGGAATATTCCTCCTCCCAGATTTCCTTCAGGCCGTACTGGTTGAAGAGAACCGGCACATCGAGCGAGTAGCGCGAGCCAAAGGGGAAGTAGCCGCCAAAAACGGTAACCTCGGTCGGGGATGCCATGGAATCATCGTCAGACTGGACGGCGTCAATGGTGCCGCGCTGCATGGCCTGGAAAAGTTCGCCCGTGGGAACAAGCTGGTCGGCAAAGAACAGTTCGATCTGCATGCGATCGCCAGCAATCTTGTTGAACATGTCAATTGCAGGCTTCACAACATGCTCTGCCAGGGCTGCGCCGGCATAAGTCTGCATGCGCCACCTGATCGTCGATTGCGCCAGTGCGGGTGTGGCCAGAACCGCGGCCGGGGCGGCCAGTGCGGCTCCCTTGATAAAGGTACGGCGTGTTGTCATGAGTCATACTCCCTTTTGGTTGAACACTGCTTGCTTCATGCGCTTCTTCCTGTCGCTTATTTGTTGTAAACCAGTTCCGGCAGCCACAAGGCAATTTGCGGAAATGCCATCACCAGGATCAGGGCCAGGATCATCACCCCCACAAAGGGTGTGACGGACCGGTAGATGTCCCGCAAGGTGATCTGTGGCGGTGACATTGCCCGCATGAGGAACAGGTTATACCCGAATGGTGGCGTCATGTATGCTATCTGTGTGGTGATCGTGTATAGGACGCCATACCAGATCAGATCAAAACCGAGTGCGCCGACCAGCGGCACATAAAGTGGCGCGACAATAACCAGCATGGCGGTATCGTCGAGGAATGTGCCCATCAGTATGAAGCTGAGCTGCATGAGAATGAGGATCATCCAGGGCGAGAGGCCAAGGCGTTCGGTGAAGAGGCTCTCGATTGCCTTCACCGCGCCCAGACCGTCGAAAACTGCGCCGAATGCAAGGGCTGCCAGGATAATCCACATGAACATGCAGGTAATTCCAAGCGTGTTGCGCACGGATGTCTCGAAAACCTGCCAGGTCAGCCGACGCTTGAAGATTGCCCCGAGCAGGGCGGCAATGGCGCCAATCGCAGAACTCTCGACAAGGGATGTCCAGCCGCTGACGAAGGGGACCATCATGGAAAGGAAAATCACGACCGGAAGCAGGCCGGCAAGCAGGAGGCGGTATTTCTCTGCCCTTGGAAGGTCGCGTTCCTCCTTCGACAGGATCGGTCCCAGGGAAGGATTAAGTCTGCAGCGGATCGCAATGTAGACAATGAACATAGCCGCCATCATCAGGCCGGGAAGGATGCCGGCAAGCCAGAGCTGGCCGACGGGCTGGCGCGCGATCATTGCATAGAGTACCAGCACGACCGAGGGAGGCACCAGGATGCCGAGCGAACTGCCGGCCTGGATCACGCCCGTGACCATGATCTTGTCATAGCCGCGGCGGAGCAGTTCGGGCAGTGCGATGGTCGCGCCAATCGCCATGCCGGCAACAGACAGACCGTTCATTGCCGATATAAGTACCATGAGGCCGATAGTGCCGATCGCAAGGCCGCCATGCACGCCGCCCATCCAGACATGGAACATCTTGTAAAGATCATCCGCGATGCGGCTTTCGGACAGGATGTAACCCATGAACACGAACATCGGCACGGTCAGCAGCGGATACCAGCGCATCAGCTTTATGCTCTGGGCGAAGGCGATGTCGAAACCGCCCCTCTCGCCCCACAGCGCCAGCGCGGCAATTACGGCCACGAACCCTATGGCACCGAAGACCCGTTGGCCCGAGAAAAGCAACGCCATCATGGAGGCGAACATTATAAGGGCGATGCTCTCATAAGACATGTCAGACAGCAGCTCCACGGATACGCAATATATCCTTGGCCAGTTCCGACAGAGCCTGAACAAGCATGAGAATGATGCCGATGCACATTATGGTCTTGATGGGCCACAGATAGGGCCGCCAGATTGTCCTGCTGCGTTCCATCGTTCCGACTTCCTCGGTGCCGGTCAGCAGGCCTGCGAAAAAGGATAGTGGGTCGCTGCCAAAATGACCGAGGGAGTAGGCGGTGGAACTAAGGCCGCCCCAAAGCAGGATGACCAGATAAAAGACAAGACAGAATACGCTAATGGAATCAACGATTGCCTTTCGCCGTACCGACCAGTCGTCATAAAACAAGTCCATGCGCACATGCGCACCCATCTGGATGGCATACGGCCCGCCAAGGAAGAAATAGGTGATCATGGCAAACTGGGCAACTTCCAGTGTCCAGAGCGACGGCTGATCGGAGAACTTGCTGACAGTGGACCACAAGAGCACGGCCATCATTACGAACAGGCCATACATGACAAGACGACCGACACGCCTGTTCAGCGCATCGGCGAAACTGATATAGGTGCGAAGGATTTTCACGCGAAAGCCTCCCTGCCCGTATTGCCGCCATCAAGGCTGACAAGCGCCTGTTCTATCCACTCCGCAAGATCCCGCGCGACCAGCTTGCATTGATCGAGCGTTGCAGCCAGATCATTGCGGACCTCGATCATGACATTGAGATAACCATTGGCAAGCCCGTGCTCACGCAGGGTGTGTGTAACCCCGTCCCTGGGTCCGTATGGCTCATTGCGGCGGATGACATAGCTGCGGGCTACTGCCAGAATCTCGTCGGCCAGGCGTGAATCCGCATCGTGCAGAATGCCGATCTCCACCTCGCGCCGCTTTCCGAAATAGACCGGTGTGAAAGTGTGGATCGTCACAAGCACAGGCCTTACGGGGTGTTTGCGCAGGGTTGCCGACAATAGCGACTTGAATGGCGTGTAATATTGCCTTGCGCGCGCCATGCGGCTTGCCAGGTCCAGGTCACGATTGCCCGGCACTTCATGGATTTCGCTCTTTGCCGGCGCCGCGTCGATGGCCTCGGGCGGACGGTTGCAATCATAGACCAGTCTCGATACGCAGCTTCTAACCAACGGGGCGTTCAACAGCCTCGACATTTCCAGGGCGATTTCGTCCGCGCCCGGATCCCAGGCAATATGGCTTGCAGCGACATCATCGGCCAGGCCCAGGCGGTTGAATTCATCGGGGATATACGAGCTGGCATGTTCGCAAACCAGCACAACGGCATGGTCACCGTCGGGGTTTATTACTTCTGCCATTTCTCGTGCCTGCGAACACATGGAAGTCATGCGCCTCCCTTACTTTGTAAAATCCTCTTCAATTACATCCTGGATGTCAATCATCTTCCGGCACCTTCGCGGAAGAAATTTTACAACGCGAACCAAATGGTCATATATTGCACAGTTGCGTTGAACACAGGCGGACGGCGACGCACATGAAAGGGATTCGGCAATGGGTAGCAAGACTGTACAGGAAAGGCTGAAAGAGCAGTCGACCAGCCTTACACGCTCAGAACTCCAGTTGAGTCACATCATCATGCAGAACTACCCGGTCTCGGGTCTTGGAACGATAACCGCGCTTGCCGACATGGCAGGCGTATCGACGCCCACGGTTGCGCGGCTTGTTCAGAAACTCGGCTTTTCCGGCTTTCCGCATTTTCAGCGGACATTGCGCGAAGAGCTGGATGAAAAGATCTCCAGTCCGCTGACAAAGCGGCAGAACTGGGTGGACGAGGTTCCCGACGAGCATTTGCTCAACCGGTTCACCAAGGCCGTGATAGACAATATCAGCCAGACGCTGGCGGGCATGGACATGAACGAATTCAACCGTGCCTGCGAATTACTTTGCGACATGGAGCGAAAGGTTCATGTGGTCGGCGGGCGCATCACGCGTACCGTTGCCGATTATTTTTTCCTGCACATGCAGGTGGTGCGCGACCAGGTAACGCTGATTTCCTCCAACTCGAATTCCTGGCCACATTATCTGTTGAGCCTTCGTTCGGGCGACGTGCTGGTTGTTTTCGACATTCGACGTTACGAGAATTCGACATTGCGCCTTGCGGAAATGGCCCATGAACGCGGTGCCCGCATCATCCTCTTTTCGGATCAGTGGTCTTCGCCCGTAGCCGAATTTGCAGAAGTGACGTTCAGAAACCATATCGCGGTTCCTTCATCATGGGATTCGGGCGTGACAATCATGCTGATGGCGGAGATCATCATCGCCGATGTACAGGAACGAAACTGGGACAATTCGAGGCCGCGCATCGAGGCTCTCGAGCACATGTTCGACCGGACCCGATTCTTCAGAAAATGACCGGAATTCTTGTGAAATAGATGTGTGCCATTCCTGATGTTAAAAAGGGAATTTGGAGACGGTTGCCGGCCAGATCCCGCATGGCTCTCTGTGACCAATGCTTTTCACGAGAAAATACCATAATCAGGCTGCTAGAAACGTCTATCCTTGTTGCAAATGAGGCATTGTTTCCAATCTTGAAAGAATATTCGCCAAGGCAATCTTGTAACGTTAGGTCACATGAACTATCGAGCCTTGTGGGACTTGGTAATGCCAAGCGGATTGAAGAGCGCAGGGTGTGGGTTTATGCTTGCGACAGCGTTGCTTGATGCAGGTTAGGGGAAAAGTTGGTTGAGGCAGACAAACCTGCAGCGGTGCGTGCAGGCAATATTCTCGACAAGTTGGGATTGTATCTGAACACGTTAAGCCGGCGTCAGAAGAAGGCCGTGCTGGTTGGCGTTGATCTGATCCTCCTGCCCGTTTGCCTGCTGCTGTCCTATTGGCTCAGGCTGGGCGATTTTTTGTGGGACGGGCGTTTTCCCCTCATACCCTATTTCATTGTCTCGCTGGTTGGCGTTGGTTCCTTCTGGGCTACGGGTTTTTACCGTAACCTCATAAGGGCCTTCGATTTCCGCTCGGTCAACACACTTTTCGTTGGTTGTTTCGTCACTTCCTCATTGCTCGCGCTGACACACATGTTTTCGAACTTGTTCTTCATGCCGCGCTCAATTCCGTTCATTTTCCTGTTGCTGTCATTTGTCATTGTCGGATCAAGCCGGGTGTTTGCGAGATGGCTCTATAATTATTCCGTAGCCGAACGTGGCAAGAAAAGGCCGGTTCTTATTCTGGGCGCCGGCGACGAGGGCAACCAGATTGCCAGTATTTTGAGTGGTTCATCCGAATTTTCACTTATCGGATTTCTCGAGGAGGATCGTGCTCTTGTTGGCAATTACATGCGCGGCCGCAAGGTATACGGCCTCGACCAGATCGACCAGGTAAGACTGCGCTACGCCAATCCCAAGATCTTCGTGAGTTTTCAGGATCTCACCCCCAGCCGCAAGAGTTCACTCTATCAGCAATTGGCCCGGCCCGGCGTTGAGATCGAAATCATTCCGCCGCTTAGCGAGCTTATAGCCGGGCGTACATCGCTTCAGAGTGCCAGGGAACTGCGCATAGAGGATTTCCTTGGCAGGGATGCGGTCCAGCCCATGGCAAAAATCTTTTCCGATGCCATCACAGGTAGTGCCGTGCTTGTTCCCGGCGGCGGCGGTTCGATTGGCTCCGAATTGTGCCGGCAGGTTCTGACCCACCGACCGGGCAAACTGATCGTGCTGGAGCAGAGCGAGTTTGCCCTGTACCAGATCGAAGCATCGCTGAAGCAGTCAATGGCAGAGAACGGTTTCAGGGTCGAAATTGTCAGCCGCCTTGGTAGCGCGGATGATCGAGCCCTTGTACGGCGCCTGCTCGCGGAGACGCGACCCGATTTCGTTTTTCACGCTGCTGCCTACAAGCATGTGCCAATCGTTGAGGACAATATTCTGGAAGGGGTGAGAAACAACATCCTGTCCACTGTTGTGCTGGCTTCCGAATGTGCGGCTGCCGGGGTCAAACGCTTTACCCTGATCTCGACCGACAAGGCAGTGCGACCGACCAATGTGATGGGTGCCACAAAACGCGCGGCTGAGCTGATAATCCAGGCATTTGCAGAGGACAAGTCCGGCACTGTCTTTTCCATGGTGCGTTTTGGCAATGTACTGGGCTCGTCCGGTTCCGTCATTCCCGTCTTCATGGACCAGATCCGCAAGGGAGGACCGGTAACGGTCACCCACAAGGAAATCACCCGCTACTTCATGACCATTCCCGAAGCTGCTCAACTTGTTATCCAGGCTTCATTTCTTGCAGAAGGAGGCGAGGTCTTCGTACTCGACATGGGTGACCCTGTGAAAATCCGGGATCTGGCACGTCTCGCCATCCAGCTGAACGGTTATTCTGTGAAGGATGAGGAACATCCCGATGGTGATATCGCGATCGAGTATATCGGCCTGCGCCCCGGTGAGAAACTCTACGAGGAGTTGCTGATTGACAACAATGTTTCAAGCACGGTTCATCCGCAGATCATGAAGGCTGATGAAACGAGATTGCCTTTCGACACCTTGATGGAGTATATCGAATTGTTCCGTGAGGCTGTGGATACCGGAAATGCGGATGCAAGCGTCAAACTTCTCGAAAAGATTGTTGCCGGGTTTCGCAAGCAGTAGTAGTGGCCGGTAATGCTCGGCCAATAGGCGGGAACAAGCGCCCGGGCGGCGTTCAGATTGATTTGGTGTCCTGCAATAGCCTGCGGCCAACGATAAATCCCGTGACCAGGATGAACGCCAAAACCCCTCCCAACAGGGCGAAGAGCCAGCGGCTGGTAGGGGATTGCACAACAATTGAATTCAGGCTGAACCGGGCAGCCCTGAAGTCATCCTGCATCACGGGAGTCCTGGCAAACTCTTCCCGAAGGCGGGTGAGGCGGGGGTCTGATTTTAGCCGGGCAATTTCTATCGCCGTTTCTGCATAACCGTCAATGAAGACGGTCTTGTCCGTACGCTTCTGAGTACTTTCCAATTCCGCTTCGAGTGCCTTGTATCCGCGCAGGAAAAGCGGAGTTTCCGTTTGTTTGATTGCAATGATGCCCTGGTCAAGACTGACAGCCTCAAGCGAATTGCCTGCCAAATCCTGTGCCCTGGCCTGTTTGATATTTTCCTTCAGCACCGCGACGTGCGAACGGATCTGAAAATCGTATTTCTGCTCATCCAGCTCCAGTTTGCGTTCCAGATCTTCAATTGTGCGTTTGTTTGTTGCCCTTTCTTCGTTCACGAAATTCTCGAAAGCAGCTCTCAGTTGTATCTGCGTGCCAGCATTGGATTTTTCGAGTCCAGCATAAAGTGTTTTTTGCAAGGTTTCCGGATCTTCGCTCGACATTGACAGGGTCCAGTATTTGACCGGATTGCGGATTTTCAATGCCACGGCTTCCTCAAGTGAGACGGGTTCGGCAAAGCTGACCTGATATGCGGCATCAAGGATTTTTGATCGAGCTTGTTCGGATGTAAGCCCGGCAGTATCGATGAGGCCGTTTTCAACAATTGCCTCATATATCGACTTGCGGTTCACAAGATCTTGGGCAAACAGTTCCAGAAGTTTTTCAGCGTTGATCGAAAAGGCTCGCACATTCCCGGCTTGAACGTTCAGATTATTGAACGCTCCATAGATATTCAGTTCAACCGGCCCTATGGGACGAAGCTCTACTGACGCGCCGGCTTTTGGTGGTAACAAGTAGGCAGCGATTATCGCAAGGACAGCTCCGGCAATTGTAATGGCAAGTACTATCCATTTCCATGCCAGAAAGTCGCTGATCGGATTTCCCATCATGTCACCGTTTGCAGACCAGCGATTATCCCATAGATTGTCGGCGTGTTGCATCTGGTCGCTGTCGTGATCGGACCTGTTTTTTAAATCCGCTGCTGCGATATCCATGATTACTCTCCAACTGCACGCCTGCTCGGCAGAACCGCCCGCTCAGCCTTAAGTGGAGTATGTAGTTCCGGCTACTATCGTCAAGGTTGAATATCATCCAAGACCAAACCCCGCGGTTCAGCGGAAAATCCTATGAAAAAAGTGAGATCTAAAGCTGGCTGGTAACCGCCTTTTTTGCGGCATTCAGGATCCGATACGGTGTGGCCTACAGCTTCAACCAACCGGGCAATCAGAATCAAGATGTTACGCAGCCTGGAATTATCTGCTTCAGCTTACACCTTGAACGCATGGGAAATCAGGATCAGACTGGCAGTTTCACGCTACAGGGCAGTCAAACGACCTTGCGGCCGGTAGCGCGCCGGGGCGTCAGCATTACCACCACCAGCGAAAGCAGCAAGCCGAGAAGGGTGGCAATCACCACTGTGAGTATCTTGTGCAATGCAGAACCGGCAGACAACACCATGGGCTCTCCGATGGGCCGATACAGGGCAGGCGCTTCAGAGCGAACGATTTCTCGGGCCCTTGAGACCAGTTCATTGTAGGTCTTGAAATATTGTTCAAGCCTGCCCTGGGCCTGAGTGATGAACCTGTCATCGACCTCTACAACCCCTGAAATCCGGTTCATCCTCGTTGCCAGTGCAGCGCGCTGTCCTACAAGCTCCTGGCGCCTGTCGAACAACTTCGTAAGGTGCTCGGTCAGGGATGCCCTGTTTGCCAATTCGACGATGGTGTCAAGCGCAGAGCCGTCCAGATCGAGGGAAGAAACCGGAGAGCCATTCGGGCTTGAAGTGCTTGCATTAACTGGCGAAGGCTGACGGACCATTATCCGCTGAATGTCTGCAACGGTCGTGCCAATGCCTTCCTGTTCGGTGTCGATTTCCCTGATTTTCAGGCCGATGCCATCGGTGTAAAATCGCGTAAGGAAATCGTCCTTGGACAGACGACTTACCAGGATTGGCGACAAATACACTTCCATGAAGTCATTGATCTGCTGGATCAGATCGGCAGGTGAGTTGCCATTGTTTGCCTCCAGGGAAGACAGGCGATTGTCGTTCGCAAGCAGGGCCAGTCCGGCTTTCAACGTATCAAGCTTCCTGTCTGCGTTGATCGCACCGATTGGCGAATGGATATCCTCATCAAGGACAATCGACGTTGTTTGCAGGCGGCGGTCATCAAGGATGCGAAAACGGGAGGTATAGACCTGTGACCAGACGGCGGGGATGTGAATCATCGCTTCCCTGGCCATATTCTGATTGATGCCGATTTCTGCGGTATTGATCGCAAGGCGCACGGAGCCTGCCGTCGCTCGCTCAATCTCCTCGGTATACTGTCTGTTCAGCGTTTCGATTTCCGTCGCTGACAGGCCGCGGCCCTTGAGTTGCTCGCGGTATTTAAGTGTAATTCCGTCGGCATCCGGGCTGTTGAACTCGGCTGATACCGCTGGACGCAACTTTGAACCGCTCTCGACTCCAACCTGCTCGGCCACAATATTGAGGACTTCCGGCGAGAGCAAATCCTGTGGAGAGAAATCGGTGCCATTGGGATATTTGGAATTGCTGATACTCGACAGGGAAATGAAGTATTCTACAAGGCTCACACTGCTCGTGCGTTGATGAATGAACAACGCAGCTGCAAGGCCGATCAAGAGGCCAAGCATTGTGCCAGCGAAAACGACGCCCCGGCGGTGCCAGACTAAAAACAGTATATCGACTACACTGATACCCTTGTCGTCCCCGGTTTCATACGCCAAGAGGTCTGCAGAATTGTCGTCGAATCCCTGCCGGGGTGAAGCCGGTGGTACCCTGGTGTCCATAAATCCGCCCTCTGGCATCTCAAAATGCCAAATCATTTAGTCCCGCTGGCAGATTGCCTAACCCTTACGTAAGGAAACGTCAACCAGGGAGTCATTTTTTGAAGTTCAACTTGCTGAAATTTGCCATACTCCGACCTGTTTCAAATCTTTTAAATTCAAACTCTCAGCCAGATTGAAAAGTGGATGCGAATTGCTTCGGGAGGCTGTCCGGAGAACAGCCGGGCAACAGCTTTCAACAGGAAAGTTGTAAATTGCTCCATTCTGAAGTTAATGGGCACGAGTCGGTCTTTTCCGGTTAACGCGATGCCTTTCCAAATGAGCGCCCAATGATTTCCGTGGTAATTCCCACTTGTGATCGACCGATCGAGTTCCTGACGGATGCCATCAATTCGGCCCTCGCCCAGTCTCTCAAGCCGGGACAGATCATCGTGGTGGACAATGGAAACGGGCAGGTGAATGCGGGTGCATTGCCGCAGGACGTGGTGCTTTATCGTTTGCCTGCCCGGATCGGCCCTTCAAGGGCGAGGAATTTCGGTGCAGCCATGGCGGGAGGGGAGTTTGTAGCTTTCCTTGACGACGACGACTATTGGGATCCCGCCTTTCTTGAAAAAGCCATGTCGACACTTCAATCCAGAAAGGTCGAATGTGTGTATGGCCGGATAGACATCCTGCGGCGCGGGATACAGCAACGCCATTCACTGCCAACAGATGACGAGGTTTCGATTTCCGTGCTGTTGCGGCGCAATCCCGGCCTTGGCGGCATCAACTTCCTTATCCGCAAGGAGGCCTACTGGCGTGCTGGCGGGTTTGATGAAAGACTGCTCGTGTCTGAAGACAGGTCGTTTGCCATTGAAGTGCTGAAGACAGGCAGCCGTATCGCAATTGAACCCGATGCAGTCGCGATCATGCGGGAGCATGACCAGGCAAGGCAACGCCAGCGTGACATGACCCGCTTTGGCTTTATCTTGAAATACCGCAAGGATCTCAACTTTACCGAGTTTGTCGGAAGATCGGGCTGGATCATCAGCAAGGCAATCCGCAGACGGTTGCGGACCAGACAGTCGTGAGCGGGGAGGGGAAAGAACTGCCGGGCACGATAGTCAGGGCGGATGAAGCGACTGTGTCACAGGCAAATACCCGGTGGGCAAGATTGACCTGGCTGGCGCAGCCGGAACTTTTCCTGGCAACTTGCCTTGTTTCGCTCATCTATTCGCCAGCCTTCGCCATGCTGATTCTGGCCGTTTTCTATCTCGTACACTTCAACTCGTTGTTAAGGGTTGAACGCACCCCCATCAGGCGGAATTTCCTGTATGGTTTCCTCGCATCGATTGGTCTTGTCCTGCTTCAACTGATCAACGGGCTTCATGTCGGCCACTTTGACCTGGCAGGCATCATCTACGAAAACCGCTATTATTACGTGAGCTTCCTCGCGTTTTTTCCGCTGCTGGACTTTGTCTACTGCGTTTCGCGAAGCCATCGGCTCAATGTGCGTTTGTTGCAGGATTACATCCTGGCCGGCGTATGCATCGCCACCTTTCTTGTACTTGCGGAGAAATTTCTTTTCGGCTCACCCCTGAACGGTCTGAACGGCTTGTTGGAGTTTTTCAGTTCGCGCAGGGTAGGAGAAAGGAGCTTTGCCACGCTCAACCAGAACCATCAGGATGACTTCTATATTTATGTGGTAGTCCTGCTGGTCTGGACCAGCTTGCTGAAGTCACGGATGGCGGCTGGCAACCGGTATGAAACGTTTCTCGTTGCCGCCCTGACTGCAATGTTCTTTCTGATGTTCCTTACCGGCGGTTCAAGGGCCGGTCTTGCGGGCTTTGCTGCGGGCATCATCTTTCTGGCTTCGCTCGTTTTCCTCAAACAAAGGCGGATCCTGTCTATAAGCGCATTATCCTTCCTGATGATATTGCCAATTCCCGACCTGTTGCCTGCTGGACCAGGGTCGGTGCCGGGGTCGGTGTTGTCGCCTGACCGCAATGCAAATCAGTCGTTTTTGCAGCCCTTGCATACCATTTCGCAACAGTCGACACCCCTGAGTCCTGATGCAAGTGACGCAGCCTCCGACAAACCAAAAACCCCAGGGCGCACGCCGTCATGGGTCCTGTGTGATCTGGAATCGGGCGTTGCCACCAGCTACGCTCTTAAGGATCCGTCGATTATCTTGCGCCTCGAGATCTATCGTATTGCATGGGGAATGTGGCTTGAGCGGCCCATTCTGGGTCATGGCGGTTATGACAATCGGGCACTGGCTGAAGGGATGAGCGAAAGGGACACCTGTATCACGCACTATCTTTCACACGTCCACAACCAGTATCTCGACCTTGCGGTGCGGGGAGGGATTCTCATGTTCCTTATGTATCTTGGCATGACACTATACATGCTGATTTCGCTTGTCAGGACGTACGCGGAAAGCAGAAAGACCTGGCATCATGCGCTGCCGCTGATCGGTTATGTGGTCTACATCCTTGTGGAAAATCTGTTTGACGCCAATTTTGCGCGAAACGACTATCTCATGGCGATCAATCTCGGGTTTTGGATGATGATTGCCCTGACGCTCTTCAATCCCGAGAAACCCGATACGAAAGGCACCGCGCAACCGTCTGCAGGACGCTGAGATCGGTCGAGATGTTGGGGTTGGCGGGGTAGGAGCACGGGTTTTACTCCTGCCGCTCGAATGTCAACGCGTCCGGATCGGCACCGAATTCCCTTAGTGCGTCCATCACATTGTCCTGCATCGGCTTCGGACCGCAGATGTAGAAATTGCCGGAAAAGTCGGAAATGCGTTCGCGCAGATACTCCTTGTCCACCATCCCCTCGTCATGATGGGTGTGAACAGCTTCGCTGAGGATATGGTGCACGGTCAGGCCCGGCATGTTTTCCAGTTCATCCTTGATGATGATGTCTTTCTCTTTCTTGTTGGCAAAAATCAGCATGTTGTGGGGGACTGCATCGCGTCTGCGAATGTCACGGAAAATGGAAATAAAGGGCGTAATTCCTGCTCCGCCAGCGATGAAGACGCCTTCACCCTTGTACTTGATGGCGCCCCAGGGCTCCTCGATCAGGAGCGCATCGCCGGTTTTCAGCGAACGCAATTTATCCGTTACCCCGTCATGTTCGGGATAATGCTTGATGGTGAATTCCAGAAAATCATCCTGGGGCAGTGAAGTGAAGGTGAACGGGCGCTTCTTACCCTTCCAGCCTTCCATTGCGATGCTTAGCATGGTGGAATCGCCTGGCTTGAAATCGTAGCCTTCAGGCTTCTCCAGCTTGAAGTGGTGAACGTCATGGGTGACCGGCGTAATGGACCGGATCGTCAACTTGTGTGGCATTCTAGCTCCCTGAACTGCGATCAGAGAGAATAACGTGCGGAGCGGTTGATCGTTCCGCCCTGTTTGTTGCCAGGACAGGTGTCAAGCGGGAGAGAACAGGCTGCAAATGCGCATGCAGTTGCAGACAGGTACGGTCACGAAGATTCCTCAACCAGGCGTGAAGATTTTCTGAATCCAGCACAACTTTTTTCAAACAGCATGGAACCGAACTTGAATTGTGTCGTTGTGTGTCAGGAAACCCGCCAGGTTTCCAACAATGCAGAGGAAAGTCGGCTATTCCCTCCCCCCTCCCCACCCGCGAATGTCGGCTTTCCTCTGTTCATTTTTTTGCGATGCCAGAATTTACCGGGTTTCTTGGTAGGTAAAAAGTTTAGCACTAGAAGCTCAGACAAATGTCAAAGCCAGCCAATCCTGCAATCCGGTCCCAAAAAGATTCTGGCACCGTGGGCGATGGCGCTCGCGCGAACTCCCTGCGGGATCGGATCTCGCATGGCAGCATGAATGATCCCGATTTTGACAATCTGATGAAGCTGTCGTCCGAGACGCTTGATGGCCCGATCGCATTCCTGATCTTGAAGGACAGGGATGAACTCTGGGTCCATTCAAGGGTCGGAATTGCCCCTGGAGAGGTTGCAGTGAACGGAGAACTCTGGTCGCGCGTTATCAGCCGGGGCGAAACGCTGATTGTATCTGATGCCAGCAAGGATGTCCGCTTTGACGGTTTTTCCGGGAAACCTCCGGTCCGCTTTGTTGCAGCCCATCCTGTGAATCTGCGTGGCGAGCGCATCGGGGCGCTTTGCGTCATTGATACGAAGCCGAGAGCGGAAGTTTCCACGCGCTGGCATGCCAGTCTGAAACGGCTGGCCGACCTTGCCTCTAGCCTGCTTGGCTTCAAGTACGGCATGCAGGAAGTTCCGGTTGCAAGTCCCAGGCGGTTCGAGCGGGAAATGCTCGACCTTCTCGCAAGTACAGCTACTGAGATTTCCAATTGGGTCTGGCGACCGGGTGAAAATAATTTCGACTGCGATCTTCTTATGCGCCAGCAACTTGGCTTCGCCAGCAACGGGCCAGTTGGACTTGATGCATTTATCAACGTGATCGATCCGCAATATCAGCCGGAGTTTCGCTCCGTCTTCGGGAAAGAGTACCAGCCGGGCGAAGAGTTTGATATCGAATTCGCTGCAAGGCGGGGCAGGCAATGGTTCCGTATGCGCGGCAAGCCGGATTTTCATGGCGGTACGGGACAGGGAGTGCCACTTATTGGCGTTCTGGTCGATATTACCGAACGCAAGACGTTTGCCGACAATACCCGCAAGCTCCTGAAGGAACTCAATCACAGGGTCAAGAACACGCTGGCAATCCTGCAGGCGCTTTCGGCGCAGACTTTGCGCGGGACCGCCAGCGGAAACGAATACCGGACGGTGTTCTTCGGGCGGCTTCAGGCTATCAGCAGGGTTCACAGCATCCTTTCCGGCAATGACTGGAGGGGTGTGGGGTTGCGGGCGGTGGTGGCGGGGCAACTCGAGGAAGCATTTTCGGAGAACAGTGACATCACGATTGATCTACCTGAAGTCGAACTCACCCCCGACCAGGGTCTTGGAATCGGGCTGATCTTTCACGAGTTGCGCAATAATGCTTTCGAACATGGTTCGCTAACAGTGGACGGCGGCCGTGTGGATGTAAGCGGCAAGGTTGCGGGAGAAACTCCCCGGATGCTGAAGTTGAAATGGATTGAACGGGGAGGCCGGGAACCTCGGGCAGAAGAAGAACCGGACGCAAGAAGCGGGCTGACACTCGTCACGCGCGCCCTCGACAAGGTACTTGGCAGCAAGGTTGAAATAAGCCGGGAAAAAGCTGGCATGGAAGTCGATATCTCCTTTCCGCTGTGAGAATATTCAATGTATAAATCGGCATGCCCAATCTTCTGAAGCCACTGCAAAAGCTGCTGTTCTGCATTCTTTCACTGGTGTTTTTGGCAAATGCGCCTGCACTTGCCCAGGAAACCGCCCCGGCCCCGGCTGACGTTTCGACCATCGAGACCGGGCAGGACGGACCCAGTGACCAGGATATCGATATCCGTATCGAGAATATTTTTGATGAGATCGAGGGACTGGACAATGTCAGTTCCTCAGTGCGCTCGGGCGTAGTCACGCTGCGCGGCACGGTGACGGAGACCACACTTGCCGAGCGGGCAGTGCAACTCGCCGGGCGGGTCAAGGGCGTGGTGGCGGTCGTCAATGAGATCGAGGAAATCACCGAAGTTTCCGAGCGCCTTGTGCCGGTGATCGGCCGTTTCGAGAGGCGCCTTGAGAGAGCATATGAATACCTGCCGCTGTTAGGATTCTCGGTTTTCGTGTGGCTTGTCATCTCTGCATTCGGGTGGTTTGTTGCAAGCCGCAGGCGGCCCTGGTCATGGCTGGCTCCAAACAGTTTCATTGCCGATCTCTTGCGCCAAGTTGTTTTCCTCGCCTTCATTCTGCTCGGACTTGTGCTTGCCCTCGACATTCTCGATGCAACAGCAATCCTTGGCACCATATTGGGCGCAGCTGGTATCGTTGGCCTGGCGATCGGTTTTGCGGTTCGAGATACAGTCGAGAATTACATTGCCAGTATCCTGTTGAGCGTGCGCCAGCCCTTCAGGCCAAAGGACTATGTTGCCATTGAGGGCTTTGAGGGACACGTCATTCTGCTTACCTCGCGTGCCACCATCCTGATGGATCGGGATGGCAATCATATCCGCATTCCAAATGCCACTGTCTACAAGTCGAACATCATCAACTATTCCCGCAATCCCGAGAGGCGGTTTCACTTCCAACTTGGCATCGACGCCGACAGCGACCTGCAGCAAGCGATGCGTCTTTGCCTGGGCGAGCTTGAGAAACTGGATTTCGTACTTGGCGAACCCTCACCCCTTGCCCTGATTGCCGATGTCGGCGACTCCAATGTGGTGCTCGACATGAGCGGCTGGATCAACCAGACGCAGACGGATTTTCTCAAGGCGCGATCAGAAGCAATCCGGCTAACGAAGATTGCTCTCGAGAGCAACGGGTTTGCACTGCCAGAGCCGATTTACCGGCTCCGCCTCGATGGCGGGATTGCGCTTGGCGCTGACGGCGGGGAAAAGCGGGTAGTGGCAGGCACGGGGGCCAAAGCAACAGGAGGCGGTAAGAAACCCGTTGCTACAAGCCGGACCGAGGTTGCCGATACGACTGCAGATACAACCGTTCTGAAGAAGGTTGATGCCGAGCGCGAGCACGGTGCAGCGAAAGAGGATCTGCTGGACAGGAATGCAGCTGATGAACTCGGGCCACGCACACAATCCTGATTCCGGACTGCTGTTACCTAACTGATTGCGCCGCGCTCCACTGGAAAACTCATGACTGCGGTAAAGCCGGTTTGGGTATAGTGGCGCTCGACGCTGCCGCCCAGTTCGCCCTTGATGTTTGCATCAATCAGGCGCGTGCCAAAACCGACTTTTTCGGGCTCCACTGCCGGCGATCCCGAGCGCTCTACCCAGGAAAATTTCAGAACCGGATTACGTCCCGGATTCATGATCTCCCAGATGACTGACAGATTACCCTCTTCCTGCTCCACCCCGCCATATTTGATCATGTTGGTGGCAAGTTCATGCAGGGTCAGGCTCATTGCCTGGGCCTGTTTTTCGGTGAGGTCAACCGGCGGGCCGCTGATGCCCACAAAAGCCAGTTCGGGACCGAACACCTGTTCAAGTTCCTTGTGAACGAGTTCGGCGAGGTCAGCGCGCTGCCAGCTGCTGCGCGTGAGAACATCCTGTGCATTCGCAAGCGCCTGCAGGCGGGATGCAAAGGCATCCTTGTACTCGTCAAGTGTCTTGGAACTATTTGCCGTCTGCCGGGATATCGCCTGGATACGGCTGATGTGGTTCTTGATGCGATGCTTCATCTCCTGCAGCATCAGTTCATTGCGCTTGACGCTCCTGATCTTCTGTTCGGCCAGAAACCTCGCAGTTTCCATCCGCTTTATTTGTGTTCTGGTGAAAACGGCCAGCACCAGGGAAAAGAGGATGGAAAGGCTGCCGAGCAGAATGCTGCCAACCGGTGAAAAACCGCCTGCAAAATCGGCAGTTGGCCGAAAGCTCATGCGCCAGATGCGACCTGCTACGGGTACGTCCCTGACAATCTCGGCAGTACCGGCATCTGCCAGTGCCTGATAACTTTCGCTCTCAAAAAGAAACTGTGGGGCGCCGGTTGTGATGTCCGCCGTGTGTACGACAAGCGGCAGGTTTTGTTCATCCCCCAGCACCGAACGATGCAGGTCACCGGCGCGAAATGGAGCATAAACAAATCCGGAAATGGTCTGGTCCAGTTCGTTCGAGACAGACTGGATAAAACTGTTGGATTCGACTGGCAGGTAAACAAGGAAGCCCGCCTGCTTTTCCTCGTTGATCTCCTGGCGGAGTTCAACCGGTCCGGATGCCTGCGGATTACCTGACTGGGCGGCGACCATCATGGCATTGCGGCGGGTTTCCTCACTGAACATGTCATAGCCGAGCGCGTTGCGGTTGCGCTCGTCATCGGGCTCCAGCAAGACGATGGGTACGCGAAAAGCCTGATCTGTACGGGGATGTATCTCGATCCGCTCGCGGTAGTTCACAAGTAATTCGGACCGGGTCCGGTTTTCTTCTCCCACCCGAACCAGCCTTGCAAATCCGACGCCTTGCATTCCGGTATAGCGCTCAGACTGCAGAAGATCTGTTATCAACATGTTGAAGCGCGAACGCGTAACGGGACCGTCATTACCCTTGAAAAGGGCCTTCACCGTTGAGAGAACAGCGATGTGCTGGTTAAGGCGGTTGGAAATACGGGAGGCGGTATCGTCGGCCAATTGTTCAAGGCGCATGCGTTCGCCCGTCAGTTCGGTACGCCAGACAAACTGGGTCACGGCAAAGCCGATTAAAGTAGTCACGAAAAAAACGAGCAGGGGCAGATAGCGATTCAAAACCAATCCCCGAATTATTAAATCGAATAAAGTGTCTCAGTAGCAAGGGAGCCTTGCCTCTGCATTTAACTATGACATGTTGTTTGAAAAATGGATTTCGTCACTTGCACCAACATACGGACTGCAGTGGAACCAATCGGAAAACTGCGCATTTTTCCTGGACAGTTCACAGAAACATCCAACAAGGAGAATGGTATGAATTGGGACCAGATCGAAGGACAGTGGAATCAGTTCAAAGGCTCGGTGCGCGAGCAGTGGGGCAAACTTACCGAAGATGACATCGAGCAAATCCATGGCAATCGCGAGCAACTGGAAGGTAAAATTCAGGAGCGCTACGGAAAATCGAAGGAAGAGGCCAGACGGGAAGTCGACAACTTCATCACACCGAAATGATCACAAGAAGGGGGAGGTCGTTTGACTTCCCCCTTTTTCGTCAGGCTGCGTCACTGCTGATATTGCGTTCGTTGAAGAAAAGAGCCTGGCTGATAAGTGCCTTCACCATGTCCGGATTGAAGGGCTTGGTGACCAGGAAAGCCGGTTCAGGCCTTTCTCCGGTGAGCAGTCGCTCGGGGAAAGCTGTAATGAAGATGACCGGAATGTCATCGGCTTTCAAAATGTCATTTACCGCATCGATGCCCGAACTGTTGTCAGCGAGCTGGATGTCGGCAAGCACCATTCTGGGTTGGGTCTTGTTGAAAAGATTGACGGCCTCCTCATGAGTCCGGGCAATACCTGTTACCGAGTGACCAAGTTCCTGAAGCATTGCCTCGATATCCATTGCAATCAACGGTTCGTCCTCAATGATCATGATGTCGGTTGAGACCTGTTTGGAGATTTCCTCGCTTGCCTGGGTGAGAAGTCCGGAAACCTCGTCGTTGCGGACATCCAGAATTTGAGCGATCTCGGAGTGATTGAAACCCTCTACAGCCCACAAGATAAATGCCTGTCGCGCCGTAGGTGCTACGGCAGCCAGGTTTCTGGATGCACGATTTTCCCAGGCAAAGGGAGACTCTACAGGCTGGATCGGGATATTGGCTGAATCATAAAGCCTGGCGAAGAGGCGGTAGACCGCGACACGGTCGTCATTGTCCTGGGGAAACAGCGAAACATCCGCAATAAGGGTTTCCAGTACAGCCGCCACATATGCGTCACCCGAGGTCTGAGACCCGGTGATCGCACGTGCATACCGGCGCAACATGGGGAGTTGGGGAGCAATACGGGTGGATAAGCTGCTCATGTGCTTCGTCTCCTGAGGGATTGAAAAGAGTTTCCCGACATCTCAACGCGGCGAGGGGAAGATGGTTCCAGTTTTTTTTGGAACCTTTTCGCTTGAAGGGCGTTTATGGTCAAATGGTGTGCTTGAATCCGCCGTTTCATAGGTGACCAATGAGTGGAAAGAGAATGAAAACAAATGTGGAAGATGCGATCTCCCAACGTTTGAAGGAATATTACGATGCTGTAGAGCAGGAACCAATCCCCGACGAATTTCTTGATCTGCTGGAAAAGCTGGATGAAGCCGAAACCCGGTCACGGAAATTGGATGAGGGCAAGAGTTGACCAAAACCACCAAGGAAGAAAAAGCCGATTTCAAGCGGGACATGCTTGCGACGCTACCCAGCCTGCGCGCCTTTGCGATTTCGCTGTGCGGGAACCGTTCCAATGCCGACGACCTGGTGCAGGAAGCGATCCTGCGGGCATGGGCAAAGCAGGAAAGTTTCAAGCCTGGAACCAATATCAAGGCCTGGCTTTTCACGATCCTGCGAAATGAGTTTTACAGCAGAATGCGCAAGAAGGGCCGGGAGGTCCAGGACAGCGAGGGACTCTTCACCCAACAAATGGCCGTAGCGCCAGCGCAGTTGGGAGCGCTCGATTTCGAGGATTTCAAGGCTGCACTGGCAAAGCTCCCCGAAGACCAGCGAGAGGCGATCATCCTGATCGGTGCCTCGGGTTTTTCATACGAGGAAGCGGCCGAAATGTGCGGCTGTGCAGTGGGAACGATCAAGAGCCGTGTCAGCAGGGCTCGTACACATCTGCAGGAACTGCTCGACGTTTCGGGAAGTAGCGACTACGGCCCGGACGAATTGACGTCGCCGACTGTAAGCAAATCGTTTCACGGGTGAGCCGGTAAACGATCCTCATAGACGGGCGGGGCAGGTCTGCACTGGCGGGAAAGCGGTGAACATGAACCTTCAGGTCAACAAACTTGCCAAATTGAAGACCGAATGTGCGAATTGCCCCCTGCGCAAGCAGGAGGTGTTTCGCGAGTTCGCGGCAGGGCAACTGGATTTTGTTGCTGACTTCAAGGTGGGTGAACTCAATTGCGATCGTGGTACAACCATACTCGCGGAGGGTGCCAGCAGCGCACATCTCTACACTGTGCTGGGCGGTTGGGGCTTTCGCTACAAGACGATGGAAGACGGGCGGCGGCAGATCCTCAACTATGTTTTGCCGGGCGATATGGTTGGCTTGCAGGGCGGCATAATGGGCGAAATGCAGCACTCCATTGAAGCACTTAGCGATATGAGCCTGTGTGTCTTCGAGCGCGTGAGGCTGATGGAATTGTTCCAGAAGCATCCTGACCTTGCCTATGATCTAACCTGGCTTGCTGCGCGTGAGGAACGAATACTTGACGAACACCTGTTAAGTGTGGGCAGGCGAACGGCACTGGAACGGGTTGCCTATCTGCTGGCACATCTTTATGCACGGGCCAGTTCGGTCGGCCTGGGCAAGGGTGATGAGGTTGCCATGCCGATAACCCAGCAGCATGTGGCAGATACGCTTGGCTTTTCCATTGTTCATACCAACAAGACACTGCGCAAGCTGGCCAATCGCGGTTTCCTGAAATGGCTGGACAGGGGATGTCTTGTCAGGAACAGCGAAGGCCTGGCCGAACTCGCATCCTGGGAGGGCGGATTGTCCTCCCGACGTCCCCTGATTTGAGTCAGCCGATGAAAATCGCGGCTATCATCAATGTTCAGGGTGGTTCCCTGCGGGGCATGGATCAAACGCGGTTTCGCGCCCATATCAACGACCGGTTTGGCGCGGCGGGTCACAGTGTCGGGATTGAGGTGGTTTCTCCGGGTGATCTTGAAAAAGCATTGGCAAGGGCAGGGGAAAGCGATGCTGATGCGATCCTTGCAGGAGGAGGGGATGGGACAATCGCCTCCGCTGCCCGGACCTGCATTCGGAGCGAAAAGGTACTCGGCGTCTTACCTGGCGGTACCATGAACCTGTTTGCGCGCTCGCTGCAGGTACCGCTCGATCCCATGCTCGCGGTCAATGCGCTGGCTTATGCACAGCCTGGCCGCAGTGACTTCGGGACCGCGAATGGCAGATTGTTCCTGCATCAATATTCGGTTGGCATGCAGCCGGCGCTTGTCAGGAAACGCTCCAAATACAATTACCGCTCTCGCATCGGCAAAATCCTTGCCGGGCTCAGGGCAGCGGCAGAGATGGTCAGCGCGCCGCCGGTATTCGAATGCGAGTACATGCTTGATGATACCAAAAGAACGGCCGAACTCAGCATGATCGCTGTCTCCAACAACATGCATGCGGAAGGGCATTTGCCCTATCCCGACCGGCTGGATGGTCATGTCCTTGGGGTTTATTCCTGTGCGCCGATCTCGACAAGCGCCAGTGCGAAGCTTGTCTCGGATCTTCTTCTGGGAAACTGGAGCAAGAATCCTGACCTTGTCGTTGAAAGCGCCAAACAAGCCAATCTGCGTTTCATTCGAACGAAACGCAGCCAAAAGGCGCTCATTGATGGTGAACTGGTCGGTCTTGAAAAAGAGGTCGAGCTGAAGATCCATGCAGGCGGGCTGAAGGTACTCAAACCGGTCAAAAGCCCAGATGACGCCTGACCGGCAAACGCCTTGCCTCACTCATGAAATTTGAGCGAGGAGCACAAGAAAGGTTCAGAGCGTTGCAGCGTTCTGCTCGTCGGCATGTTTCTCGAAGCCCAGTTCACGCAGGGCCTTGTCGACATGCTTCAGGTCGGTCTGGAGCGAATCGGGAGCGTCCATCGTGCTTTCGGTGGCGGCGCGCTGGGCCGCACGGCAATCGGAACGCAGCTTCAACAGTTCGTCGATTTTCTGCCCGTCCGTCAGCTTGTCGTCTTTCATCAATTTCTCGATATCATCGCGAACGGTTCCTGGCATCGTCTTTCTCCCTTTTTTATTGGATAACGGGGAACGGCAAGCTTGCCGTGCCCCGTTCATTCTGAATTCTGCCAGTTCGGCACCGGCCTGATTCACCAGTCCTACACGGCAATTGTCGCCCGCAGCATCCACAAGGCCTCCTCGTGAAAAGTCATGCGCTGGGTGAGCATGTCCTCGGTCACGACGTCCGAACTCTCGCCTGCCAGTTCTGCTGCGTGGCGCATCTTGCGCACGGCTTTCTCGTGAGCCTCGATCAGGTCATCGACCATGTCCTTGGCAGACAGATTGCTGATGTCCTTGCCTTTGGGGGCAAACTCCCCGATCTCGGCCAGGCTTGCAGGTGCCAGATGGCCGAGGGCCCGAATCCGCTCTGCGATAATGTCGGTTGCAGCAAAAAGGGCCTTGTAATGTTCTTCGGTCAATTCGTGCAATGGTTTGAAGAGCGGGCCAACGACGTTCCAATGATAAACATGGCTCTTGATGGTCAACTGATAAGTATCAACAAGGACCTCGCTGAGCTGTTCGCTCATGTTCTTGAGATAGGCCCCTTCAAGGCCGATATCGAGTTTGCGGTCGGTAGGTTCCGGTTTCAGAATGGCTGATACCTTGTTCATCATTTACTCCATGTTTTCGATTTGCTCGGCGAGTGGCGGATCATTGTCGGTCTGCTCGCCATATATGTAGACACCGATCGCGGCGATCAGTGCCAGAAACAGGGAAACTCCCAGAACAATGACAACGCCCTTGCCGGATGCTCCCTGGCGGGCCTCTTGCTTGTTCAGCTTTTCGTTCATGAAACTCCCTCCTTTCGCAACAGTGTTGATACGAAACGGCCAAGGGGCAAAAGGGTTCCGGGTTTTTCCGGGCGGCTCAATCGAAATGGATCAGTGTATGGTAGCCGAGGTCGGGAGTGGTCCGAGCAAGATTGGCCTTGGCGATCTCAAAACCGAATTTCGCAGCATTGGCTTCATTAACCCACACGGCAGCCTCTTCCGCAGAAAATCGCAGCATGGTCATTTCGGGATCCTCGCGGCCACCCTCGAACCAGGCAGCTACAACGGGAGACCAGAATTTTTCGATCTTCCCATCGTTGTGGTCAACGACAAGCTGGCCGTTGATGCAGGCGTATACATCCTCATCCCTGGAGATAAGGCAGATATTTGCCCTTATCGGGGAATGCGCAGCAGAGCCAAGCTCGCTGGTCGTGGTGGTGAAGAACCAGATGGCGCGCTCATTGTCATCTTCGTCGAATTGTGGCGCCATGGGCATCATGTGGCTGGATGCAGCGTTAGCGCCCAACATCACTGCGCGAGTTTCCTCCAGCGCCTCGAAGAGCATCTTGCGGGCCTTGTCGTTCTGATTGAGTGACATTTACTACTCCTTTGTTTGGCGAAGTAGGAACATTCGGACTGGAAGAAAGTTCCACATGGGCAGGCCATGAGTGAACCAGACAGGAGGTAAAAATTCATGCCGTCACAGGATAGCAAACATGAGGGAAGCAGAGTGACAGCCATGCCGGATTATTCCGGATTGAAGGCAATACTCTTCAATACAACGCTCAAGCGTGAAGAGAACCGCTCGCATACCGGTGCACTTTTGGGTGTGTCCGAGATCATCATGAAAAAGGCAGGTGTGGAGACCGAGTTAGTTCATGTCCTGTCGCACAAGGTGCCGCCTGGTATTTATCCCGACATGAGGGAGCACGGGTGGGAAGAGGATCACTGGCCGAAACTTTGGCAAAGGGTCAGCGAGGCAGACATACTGGTCCTGGGCACGCCGATCTGGCTTGGCGAGGAAAGTTCGGTCTGCCGCACCATCATTGAACGGCTTTATGCAATGTCAGGGCAATTGAATGACAGGGGGCAGAGCATCTTCTACGGCAAATGCGGCGGCGCGGTCGTTACGGGCAATGAGGATGGCATCAAGCATTGTTCGATGAGCCTTCTCTACGCCTTGCAGCACCTTGGCTGCGTCATCCCTCCGCAAGCCGATTGCGGATGGATTGGTGAGGCAGGACCCGGGCTGTCCTATGGCGATGAAAGGGAGGGGGATATGCCGGCGGGCTTTGATAACCAGTTCACCAAGCAGAACACGACCATCATGACCTGGAACCTCATGCACATGGCCTGGCAACTCAAGCACGCAGGCGGGTTGCCAACCTATGGCAATGACCGGCAGGCATGGAAGGATGGTGAGCGGTTCGGGCACCAGAACCCCGATGCTTCACGCTAGAAATAACAGGCATACTTGTCGGAAAGTTTGTGGGAACCGAAAATCATTGTTGACGTTGTTTGACCATCAGCAACCGCAAATGAAAGGTTATGACAATGTTGAAATGGGCTCTGATATTTCTCGTGATTGCGCTTATTGCCGGTGTATTCGGATTTGGCGGCATTGCTGGTGCATCTGCCGGGATTGCCCAGATACTGTTTTACATCTTCCTGGTTCTTTTCGTGATTGGACTGGTGATGAATTTCCTGCGCAAGGCGTGAGCGCCAGATACCAGTTGAAGAAACTGTTTTGAAGAAAGAGGCAGCCATCGGGAAGAATGGCTGCCCTTTTTGTTTTCGGCCACCAGTCTTCCAGCCCGTTAATCCTCCCAATCGGTACCGACCGGCCTTTCATCCCTTGCCCGTCCGGTTTCAATCAACCCGTCGACCTCTTCCTCCTGCTCGCTGGAAATGCCTTCGTCCGGCTCAGCCTCCAGTGCATCGAGAACAAACCCGTAAAGCATTGGGAAATGATCCGATCCAACATGGGGCTGGCGCTCGATGGTCACGATGCTGAAATGTGGTGAATGGAACAGGTGATCGAGAGGCCATCTGACAAACCAGTAGTCGGCGTGAAAACTGTTGAACATGCCGCGGCCTTTCCTCGGATCGAGAAATCCGGTCATCTTCCTGAAGCGATCGGTTGTCTGCGACCAGGCGACATCGTTGAGGTCGCCGGTCACCAGTACAGGCAGTTCCATGCCCTGAACCATCCTGCCAACCACAGAGATTTCCGCGTCCCGGCCGACAGTGTCTGAATTGGGCACCGGTGGCTCGGGGTGGAGCGCGATGAGGTTGAAGCGGTCGCCGGAGGGCAGTTCGAAACAGCAGTGGAAACTGGGAATTTCCTCATTGGTCAGAAAACGGGTTTCTCCCGACAACATCCGGGTTCTGGCGATCAGCAAGATGCCGTAGGAATTGTCCAGCACACATGAAAGAACATGCGGGTATCGGGAGGTGCAGGGCGTCAGGGCTTCCTGCCATTTGTGGTCAACTTCCATGAAAACGGCGATGTCCGGATCCGCGGACCTGATCATATCGATCACCTGATCAAAATTGTCATTACCCTGCTTTACGTTGCAGGCGATCACGGTGAATGCTCGTTCTGGGTCAATGTGCGGACCGGCCTGCCGCGATGTCTTGTTTGCAAGCGGCGTATAGGGAGCAATCTTGACAAGCTGTATGGCGAGGGCGACGGCTGCCGCGCCAAGCGCCACAAGATTTACAGGCGTCCATTGGGCAAATGCGATGCCATATGCCACCGCCACAACAGACAGGCCGGCAAATATCAGACGGGGAAAATCGAAGAGGCGGATCGCCCCGTGAGGGAGACCCCACATCGGCAGTATTGCCGCGATGATGCATAGCGCACTCACCCCCCAGAATATCCATCGCAGTATTGGCCAATCCATTGCGTCGCACTCCTGTTTGTCTTTTTGGAACTCATTCGAGCCAAAGACGTTTCATTCCCATCGAAGCCCAGGGAAGCCAGGAGGTAAGAAATTGTCAAAAACCGATACAGTCAGGAAGGTTGGCCGTGATGCCGCCATGGAGGCGGAAAAGACCCTGAACAAAGCAAACAAGGCAGCCGCCGAAGCAGTTGGGGAGCGGGTGGACAGCGCTGCATCAGCGACACAGGGGCATGCGACAGACTTCATCGAGTCACTTCGCCATGCAGTATCTGCCGCATCCGAAAAGTTGCGCGGCGATGGCTATTCGACTGTTGCCAACCTTGTAGACAAGGCAGCAGGCCAGGCGGGAGTTGCCGAGAGCCGGGTTGAAGAACTCAACACCGTCAAGATATCGAACTCGGTCCAGCAGTTCATTCGAGAAAAGCCGCTGATTGCTTTTGGTGGTCTGGCGCTTGCCGGTTTTCTGGCAGCTGCGGCCATGCAGAAGGCGCACCATGACATCGACGAAACCTGACAAAGAACGCCAAGTCACAGGAGAAGAAAATGATATCCGCGACAGAACTCAGATATGAAGTACAGGCGTTCATCAATGACGGAGTCGAACTGGTCCGCAAGGAAGTGCAACTAGCCAAGGCCGAACTGGGCGAGAAGGCAAACCAGGTACAAAGCGGGCTTGTCTCGTTGTTGGCCGGTGCACTGATCGGACTTGTGGGCCTGATCTTTTTGGGTCACGCCGCCGTCTATTACCTGTCCACCATGACCACTCCGACCAATGCAGCGCTCATCGTGGCAGCGTTGCTGCTGGTTATCTCAATCATCATGCTGGCAGTTGCCCGGTCCAATTTAAATGCCCGTGAACTGAAGCCGCGTCGCACGATAGATGCCGCGAAGAACATCCGCAACGATATTGGAGGCAGGACGAATGCATGACGATCCAGACCGCATCAGAAACGAAATCGATACCATTCAGGAGCGCATGAAGGCGCGAGCCGAAAGTCTCGGCGGACGCCTTTCGCCAAATCGGCTCATGAACGAAACCGTCTCGTCGGTGACTGAACACCCGGGCCGGACTGTCGACCAGATCATAGACACGATCAGAAACCACCCCATCGCCAGCGCGATGGTGGCAGCCGGAATGGCGTCTGTTGCCGGTGCTTCGACACGCGACAGGATTGCAAACAGCGAGGCTGCCCGGTCAACGCAGCATAATGTCAAAACAGCGGCCACCAGGGTCAATGAAAGGGCCCGGGTCGCAGCCAAAAGTTCGAGGGATACCATGAACGCAATCAGTGAAACCGTTACCGAAACGGCCGAAGACCTGCAGGAACGCGCCCGCACTACCGGTCGCAAGGCCGCGTCAACGGCCAGAAACGCCAGCCGGCGGGCAGCATACGGAACCCGCACGTTCGCCAGTGATGCCAGGCAGTTTGCTTCCGATAATCCGGTGGCACTGGGCCTGTTCGCAATCGGCATCGGCGCATTGGCAGCCTCTGTCTTCACAGCAAGAAGGGACAGTGAGACTGACAGTGATAATGCAACCACGACGGGACCAGCCGTTCGCCAGGCGAAAAAACAGACCCGTGCGAAGCAGCAGCCAAACAAGACGGTGAAGAAGATGAAACCTGCGACCAATACCACACGGGCCAGGAAGGCGGCTTCCGGCACCAAAGGAGCGGCTTCCAGGGCCACAACGCCCACCACAAGAGGCTCCGGTTCGACTCCGGCTACACAGGGACAGTCAAGACAGGACAGAAACACACAGGCCACCGGGACGAAGAGTGCCGGGTCACCGGGAAGCAGAACGACACAATCGAGCACCTCGCCGGGTACCGCGGCCCGGGGCGGTTCCGACCGAGACGGGGCGGTATTGAGTGAACTCAACGAAGACAACACCAAGTCAAGCTGATGAAAAGCGTTGAACAGGATGATGGCGGCGACATGTTTACCGCCACGCCTGCGGCGCTTTCGACGAGCCGGATCTGGAGGGCCACCAAACGCGCCGGCCTGCGGGTCTTTTCGTCCGAGGCCGGATTGCGCAGCGCCGGAGTTGCCTTTTACGGCTTCCTGTCGCTGTTTCCCGCAATCGCGGCGGCAGCGATCCTCTTCGGCTTCTTCCTTGATCGTTCCATAATAGAAAGCACACTGGATACGCTGTCGCCCCTGCTTCCCTCGGGACCTGAAGAGATTGTGCAATCACAACTGAACAATCTTGAAAACCGGGACAATACCAGCCTTGGCTGGGGCCTGCTGCTGACCCTGGGATTTGCCCTGTGGAGCGGATCGAGGGGAACAAATGCGATGGTCTATGCCGTCACCCGTGCCTATCAGGAAGATGGCGAACGGACTTTCGTGAAGGGAGCACTGCTGTCCTTCGGACTGACGCTCATGACCTATGTGCTCGCGGCCATTACCATTTTTGCCATTGCCATCATTCCCATCGTGATCCAGTTGTTTCCGCTGCCCTCCTTTCTGGAGAGCGCAGCCAAATGGCTGCGCTGGCCGGTAATCGCAGCCCTCATTCTGATAGCCACCATTGTCTTCTACCGGCTGGCACCGTTCCGCCGGGCAGCCAGCTTCCGGTGGATCCTGCCGGGCGCATTGTTCGCCACGCTGTTATGGCTGGTCGGCTCGTATGCGTTCTCCCTGTATGTCGAGAATTTCGGCAGTTATGACGCCACATTCGGTTCACTTGCTGCGGTGGTTGTCCTGTTGCTGTGGCTGTATTATTCGGCGATGATCTTTGTCTTCGGCGCCATGCTGAACGGGGAACTCGAACTTGAAACGCTGAAGGATACCACCAGGGGCGCTCCCCGACCGGTGGGTGAGCGGGGGGCCTATGTTGCCGACCATGTCACGGACCGGCTCACGGAATAACCGGCCTATCAGCGCCCGCTTTCGCGATGCTGATCCTGAAGCGATTGTTCGGGATTTTGTTCGGGCCGCTCCTCGTAATCGGATATGAAATGGGCAAACCATGACAAGCTGTCCACATTCTGTGCAATCGTATTGATCACCACCAGCAGGGGAACCGCTATCAGAGCGCCTGCAAGCCCCCACATGACGCTCCACATGGCAACAGACAGAAAAATGACCACCGGGTTGATGGAAAGGCTTTTCCCGACATAGGCAGGCGTCACGAATTGGCCCTCAAGCCCGGTGAGGAGGGCGTAGACCAGTGGTACGATCAGCGCGCTGCCCAAAGCGTCAAAGGTTAGAACGGCAACCACCGCCGAGCCGATAATTCCCATCAGTGCGCCGATATAAGGCAGGAAATTCAGAACCGCGGCAGCAATGCCCCACAATAGCGGGCTTGGCATCCCCAGAAGCCACATTGCTGTCCCGATCGCCACGCCAAGGAGCATGTTGATCAGGGTAATTGTCAGAAGGTAGCGCGAAATGCTTCTTTCAATCGTGTAGACTGTCGAAAGGGCATCCTTCTTGTCTTGCAGGCCGGAGAACCGCTCGAGGATTTTCGAATAGAAGAGACGCCCCTTGGCCAACAGAAAAAAGGAAAGAACCATCGTCACCAGGGCTGCGGTGGCAATGGAAAGAATGTTGGTGGCCGCCATGGCGATGATGCCAGTTTCACCATTGTCACCATTGTCACCATTGTCACCATTTTCGGCGGTAGAGGCTTCGCCAGGCATCTCGCCCGGCTCCATGGACAAAGAGTTTGATGCGTCCTGAAGCAGGGTCAGCTTGTCGAAGAAGACGGACAGGCGCTGTTTGATCTCAAGAAATTGCGCCGGAAACCGTTCGATCCATGTCGACAGGGGGTCGGCGAGATAGGAGATGGCAAAGGCGAATCCCACTGTCGCGAAGAGAACCATCAGTCCGGCTGAAACGCTTTCGGGGACGCCGCGCCTGCGCAGCGCACGTACGACAGGGCTGAAAGTCAGCGAAAGAAAAATCGCCAGGAGAACGGGAAGAAAGAATGCCTTGCCAAGCGTCAGTATGACCAGGAGCGCCATGAAAAAAAGCCCCCACAGGGGGAAGGCATAGGCGCCCTTATCGTGCTGGTATTTCATCAGGATCCTCCCGTTGCGACAAGAACGCGTCAGGATGCCCTTGGGTTCCCCTGGAAGGGAAAGGAAGCGGGGTTTCCGGCAAGGCCCGGTGAAAGTTTCGATCCCAACGGTCCCGACCAGCTTGCCTGGCCTGTGGGATCGCGGCCTTGATTACTGCCCCAGTGACGAAATCTTGCCTAAACCAAGGGTTCTCTTCATGGTTGAGCCTTGTTCAATCAGGTCAAATTGAATAACTGGTAGACCAAAGCACTGGAACAGGACTTGCGGGGCAGCGGGCCAGAGATGAAATCATACGAGAGTACCAAATCATTGCTGGAAGCAGCACTGTCGCGCGCTGGCCGCGACGATGAGCAGCAACGACTTGGCGTCTACAAGGCCGCAATTGCCGCAGTTGACAAACTGCCCGAAGAAACGCGTCCGCGTTATCGCGAACAGCTGAACCGGGCGATCATTGAACTGGAACAGGAATTCGGAACATTTGAAGCGGGAAAAGCTGGAAAAGCCGCAAATACCCCGCAAGTTCAGACGCCGGACGATTCCAATGCCGAATCCCACCGGTCCCCCGCCATGAGCCGGCATGATGACGTTTCCGGGCCCGAGATTTTTCCGGATCGGGATTTGGAGCAGGCTTCCGGTTATCTAGAGCCAGGGCATATGGACAATTTCGATACAGGTATGGCGTTCGAAACGGAAGCCTCCACTGGTGCAGTCGCGCCTTCATCTGGAAGAATGAAATGGCTTCTTCTGGCGGCACTGGCGATCGTCCTGTTGCTTCTCGCCGGATGGCTGGTCTGGAACAGCGTTCTGGGCACGACTGCAAAAGATGCTGCTCCGACTTCTCCCGCGCCTGCACAGGCAGAGAGTAGCGACACGCTCGTATTGGTGAACGACCGTTTTCCTGGCGACTTGTCGAACTGGCGTCCGGCCTGGCAAAGTGCGGCCGCCAACCAGGATTCGGCTCTTGCCTATGCCGACTACTTTGACAATGGAGAGTTGATCGTCAAGGACGGCCTCAATCTTTACAACAGCAGCTTTCTGCCGGTCGATACCGACAGCGTTTATGTTATGAAAGTGACGCTCGAACTGGTTGAAGAGGGGGAGTTGCCCCGGCTCAATGCAGGTGTTGCGACCTTTGACAAGGACGGCAAGCTGCTTACATCTCCACCTGGCACGCACAGATATTTTCTTTCAACCGGAAAACTTCAAAAGCCGGCCGGCATTACGCCAGGCGAGAGTTTTGAAATATCGGGCATTATTGCCGAAACCGGTGACGAATCCCATTCGAGGTTCCGGGACGGAACAGATACGGTAAAACTCGTAATGCTTTTCAGTGCACCTGAAAATGCTGCAAAGCTGGCAATCAGGGAAGTCTCGTTCGTGCAGGTCAGCGACTAGGCCAACGCTTCTTATATCCGTATCAGGCGACCTGCTGGCTGCGATCACGGATCCAGGACAGCGGACTCTTGAACATTTCGGTTATCGCTTCGGCAGGTACAGGGCGGGAAAACAGGAAGCCTTGTGCCTGGTCTATCCCGCGTGCCTTGGCATATTGCAGCACTTCCTCATTCTCGATGCCTTCAGCGATGATCCGCAGACCCAGTTGACGAGCGAGGGAAATGCTGGTGCGCACCGTTTCAGCGGAAAACGCATCCGTCAGGACATTGTTGATAAAGCTCTGGTCGATCTTCATTTCCGAATAGGGAAAGACCTTCAGATTGGAAATATTGGCAGCGCCAGTGCCGAAGTCATCGATCGAAATGTCGAAACCCTTGATGCGAAGACGGGAGAGTACCTCCACAGACATCGGATCAAAATCCAGCACACCGCCTTCGGTAATCTCGATGCAGATGTTTTCGCTCGAAATATCGTAGCGCTCCAGACGTTCCACAAGCAAGTCTGGCAGGGAAGTGTCGCGGATCATCTCAGGGGGAAGGTTGATTGCAATCTTCTTGTCGCCCCAGCTATCGCGGTTTTCAGCGATATCTGCCAGTACCGAATCGAGGATCAACACTGAAACTTCCTTTATCAAACCGCAACTTTCGGCAAAGGGAATGAAATCGCCGGGTGATATCTGGTTCCCGTTGTCGAGTTTCCAGCGTGCCAGAGCCTCGGCACCCACAATACGGCCGTTCAAAAGATCGACTTTAGGCTGGTAAAATGGAAAAATCTTCTTGTTGGCAATGGCTGCGGTCAGCTGTTCCCTTGTCAGGCCGGATGGTTTGGCGAGGCGGTCGCGAACCATTGGCTGGTCCATTTCAGTGAAAAGGCGGTCAAGTGCCTGCTTGGTCATGGGCTTGCGGATCTGTCCCTTTATTGACAGACCGTACATCTTGCCAAGGCTGGCAGCGCTTTCCAGAAGGATGTTTTCATGGCCCGAGATGATGACCACATCGCCGACAAACTCGATCTTTGCAAGGTGCTTGAGAAACTCGAAGCCATCCATGTTTGGCATTCCCAGATCGGTGAATACCAAGCGGATATCGGCGTCAGACCCTGGCGCGAACCATTTGAGGGCGTCGCGTGCATCTGAAGCATCCACGACGCCGTCAAGCTTCATGCTTGCCAGGTAGGCTCTCAGAATGGCGATCTGGGTCGGATCGTCATCGATCAGAAGGGTGGAAGCCGTGGTCACAGTGTTACTCAATCGGTTACTTGGTGCGTTTGGGCGAACGAACCAAAGGGGCTTTCAGGCTGTAAAGTCTAGCAGGCCCGTCTCAATCCATGGTTTAGGCGGATGATAAAATTTTAATAATTGGAGGATTCGCAGCGCTTCCCACAGCAGGCGTTTCATCGTGTTGCAACGCATCCATTACGGCCAGATAGTGTTGCTCAACCTGGGTGAACTTGATCAGCAGATCCTCGCTTCTTCCTGACTCCTCCAGCGCAAGCAAATGTGCAGCGAGCGCGCCGGCGCCGATGTTCAGGCTCATTGACCTGAGTGCGTGTGCGGTGCTGACAATTTCTTCATGGTTGTTGGTAGCGAAGGCTTCCTGCAAGTGGGTGAAAATTTCCGGGGCGGACTGCCGGTAAAGGTTTTGCAGACGGACAAGCGTTGCGGGGAACTGGTCCGCTGCCAGTTCCCTGAGGTTTTCAAGAAGCGCAGGATCAAAAACCGGCATATCTGCAGCAACTGCCTTGTTTGGTGCTGCTGTCGCAATGCTTTCGGCCATCGGCTCGATTGGCGAGGGAGCATCGTCCGCCTTGTTCGGAAGCCATTTCAGCAAGGCTGACTGCAAGTCGGAGATGGTAAAGGGCTTGACCAGAATGTCATCCATCCCGGCTGCAAATGCGCGTTCCGTGACGTTGGAGACAGCGTGGGCAGTTAGCGCAACAATTGGAAGATGTTCGGTGTAGTATGTGCTTTCGCGCAATCTGCGAGTGGCTTCAAAGCCATCCATTTCCGGCATGCTGCAATCCATGAAGATGAGGTCACAGGTTTCCTCTTTCATTTTCTCAAGAACCTGCAGTCCGTTTGCAGCAAGTGTGGGCTTCACATCGAACTGGCGCAATGCCTGATCAATAACCTCGCGGTTAACGGCACTGTCGTCCGCAACCAGAATTTTTGCCTTGCTGAACTTGTGCAGCTTTGCACGGGTTTTCTGGATGGCCGACAGTGAACGGTTCACAGGATGCCCGCTGTCCAGGCCCGCCAGATGCTCACCGACGCGGCGGCTTATAGCCGTGGTAGTGACAGGCAGGTTGATAAATTCATGGATAGCGCCGGCGCTCATCAGATCCTCAATGCCACCATCGCCCATTTTCATCAGGGCGAGGCGGGTCTGCTGGGCATTGGCAAAAAACTGGCGCTGGTAGAAATCGAGCGGGGCAACGAGCCAGTCGAAATCATTGTGGTCAGGTGCATTGAAAGGGTCGCACAGGGTCGGATCAAACCCCATCCCCGCCAATGCTTCGGCCAAGACATCGCGCGAAAAGCAATCGGGGTAGAGGAGAAGAAGTGTTTTTTTCTCGCCGGAATCAAGGTTCACCTGCTGGCTGGCAGGTGCCGGACGATGGCAGGTAATCGAGGGCAGGTGCAGGGTAAAGGCCGAACCCTTGCCGACTTCGCTTTCTATCGTAATGTTGCCGCCCATGGCATGGGCAAGGCGCTGGCAGATTGCCAGTCCCAGACCGGTTCCACCGAAACGGCGCGTCGTTGATTGATCGGCCTGGGCGAAATTGTCAAAGACATGCGCCAGCTTGTCTTCCGCGATGCCGATACCTGTATCCCTTACACAGATGGTGAGGCCGCTTTCACCCTGCGGGGTCAACGTCGTGTTGATGTCCAAACGCACTTCTCCGCGATCGGTAAATTTCAGCGCGTTGTTGATGAGATTGGAAATGATCTGGTTGAGCCTGGTCGGATCCCCAAGGAACTGTTCGGGTACATCCTTTCCCACACGGCAGGCTAGATCAATGCCCTTTTCATCGGCCTGTTGCCAGAAGAGGCATAGCGTATCCTCGCTCAGGGCCGCAATGTTGGTCGGGATGTTTTCAAGTGACAGCTTGCCAGCCTGAATTTTCGAGAGATCGAGAATATCGTTGATGATTGTCAGCAGGCCCTTGCCGGATTTCAGCACAACCTCGGCATACCGGCGATGGCGCGAGTTCAGTTCAGCTGTCGCCAGCAGTTCGGCCATTACCAGCATGCCATTCATTGGCGTGCGGATTTCATGGCTCATCGTGGCAAGGAAGTCCGACTTTGCGGCATTTGCTTCTTCAGCAGCAATCTTGGCTTCATGGAGGGCCTGGGTGCGTTCCCTGACCTTTCGTTCCAGATTGGCCTGATGATCGAGCAACTGGGTGTCGCGTTCGCGCACATCCTCCAGCAGGCCGCCGAAAGCGCGAGACAAAACGCCGATCTCGCCTCGCATGTCGGCGGGCAGATTTGCCTTGTAGCCCCCTTCAGCGCCTATGCGCATCATTTCATTCGACAATGTGTCGATTGGCTTTGTAATCGTGCTGATGAAACGCCGCCCCACGAACACTGAAAGGGCAGACAGAAAAAGCGCCATGGCCAGATTGCCGAGAAGGTTTTGAAAAAGCCCGCTCTTGCTGTCGGAAATATCACCGGTAAGGGAGAGGGAACCGATGCGTACCCCCGAATGGATAACGGGTACACTTACCGTGCGGGCATCGGCGAGCAGGAAGGACAGCATGTCGGTATCACCGTCAGTAATGGTCTTGCGCACGAGATGGTTGCCGAAACCCATCTGGGCATAAACCTTGCCGGTATTGTCGGCGACCGAAACGTGTTGGGTAGAGGCAAACCGGCCCACAGCCGTAAGGGTCTGCGTGACCTCTCGTTTCATTCCTGCTGAAAACGGCCCGGCGATGCTGGCGGAAAACACCATTGCCGTTCCTTCAAGGCTGTCTACCCGTTGGGAAACCTCGCGGCTGAAATTGCTGTAGGACAGAATACAGCTGACCGTGGCGACGAACATGAAGGTCGTCGCTCCAAGGGCGACGGAAAGTCGGTGGCCGAGCCTTTCCTTGCGCGGCAATTCCACTGGTTCGAACTTGTTCAACTCTGCGTCTTTCAGATGAGGCCGGTTCAAAATGCCGTCATCCGGCACCACCTGGGCAGCATAGGGCTCCACCCATAAAAAAACGTAAATTACCCGTGGTAAGCCGCTAGTTGACCAGCGCGGGCTCAACGCCGATCATTCCGTCAGGAACCGGAACAGCAGTATCGGTGTAGTCGGCATTGAGGGTGAGGATCGGTCCTTCGCGCAGCCAGATACGCCCGGCGACAATCGCGGTATAGGCCGATCCGTCTGCCACCGGAGCGTCGGCGTCGATCAGGAGTACACTCTTCGAAACGTAGATCGTACCGAGCAGGTTGCGGGCATTGTTGCTGCTGATGCGATGCAACCTTACCGTCTCGGGGATGAAATTCAAAAAGAGCGGATTGAAATTGAAACTGTGTGGCACGGTGCGGTCCTCGAAGATGAGCAAGCCTGCGAGCGGGCCACTTGTCATCGCAGACAGGTTTATGGTCGAGTTTTCGTGGAACTCGAATTCCGATCTGTTGCCGGTAAGGAAAAAGCTGGCTTCGGCTGCTTCCAGGTTTGCCCTGTCGGTAACGATCAGTGGACCATCCTTTATGACGAATATGCCGGTTGCGAGGGAGGCGATCGCGTCGCCCCTTATTGTCAGGCCACCACAATAAACGCCAGGTTGCAGTACAGTGTCCGTTTCGACCACCAGAGCGGTATGATCGCATTTCCCGAAAACGGGCGCAGCACGCTTCGCGAGGGGGTCCTCGATTTTTGGGCAATCCGTGATCGGTTCGGGTGAAAGCGCCGCAGTCCTGCTTTTCATGACCCCCCCAGTAGAACAGGCTGATCGGCTGGTCATTTTGGAACTGCCATCGGCGCGGAAGCCATATCGCGAGGTCGAATTCGAATAGACGGTGCAGTTATCGGCATCCAGCACTGCGTTGTTGTCGAGGTGGATGCTCGCCTTGGCGAGAGACTCCGGTTGCATTAGGCCGATGACACATGTCAGCGCATCACCCGACAAACGGGCGGTTGCCGATACCTTGATCGGGGTTACCCGCCGGTCAAACAATTGGGCCAACATGGGCGCCCACTCGTAACTGACGTCGACGGTAACTTCGCCCTTGGTCATGTCAGGCGTAGTGACAATTGAAAGTTTCGAATCGCCCGAAGGAATGGCAGAGGCATAATAGGTCGAAGAGACATATCCTTCAGCGACCTCCATCAACTGGCTGGATTTGTCGCTCCTGGAGCCGGCAAGGGAGAGCTCCTTGACGCTTGCGAGAGCGGCGGTATCGGCTGCTTCCTGCAACCGCGTCTGCTGATCGAAATACATCATATAGTCCGCCGCAAGGCCGACTACGGCAATAAGTACCGGCAACATGAGTCCGCCGATTACAGCCATGCTGCCGCTTATCGAATTTTCAAAATTCTTGAACATCGGGCCTCGTGGGATTCAGACCCTGATGGTTATCACAAGAAAATTAACGTCCGCTTTTATTGCATTCGTTTTTTGAAAGAGAAGGGAAACCGGTTGTTTACCGGTTTCCCTATGGTCTGTTTTAGTCATCATAGTCCGTTGACCGGAACCTTCAGCATCTTGCGGCCATCCTTGTCGGTAGGGATTTCACCCGCCCGCATGTTCACCTGAAGTGACGGGATGATGAGCCTGGGCATGGCAAGCGTGGCATCGCGCTCAGTTCGCATCTTGATGAATTCCTCGCGCGACTTGCCGCCGCCCACATGGATATTGTGGGCTTTTTCTTCACCTACTGTGGTTTCCCATTTGATATCGCGCCCGTTCGGGCCGTAATCATGGCACATGAAAAGGCGGGTTTCTTCCGGCAGGGAGAGCACCTTCTGGATGGAATCATACAATTCACCAGCATCACCACCCGGGAAATCGGCTCGAGCAGAACCGCCATCAGGCATGAAAAGGGTGTCACCAACAAAGGCGGCGTTGCCAATGACATGGGTCATGCATGCCGGCGTATGACCAGGCGTATAGATCACATGTGTTGTCATGCTGCCGATCTGGTAGGTGTCACCGTCCGAGAACAGCGCATCGAATTGTGAGCCGTCACGCTGGAACTCGGTGCCTTCGTTGAAGATTTTCCCGAAGGTTTCCTGAACGACCATGATCTTGTTGCCAATGCCGATCTTTCCGCCCAATTGCTGCTGGATATAGGGAGCAGCAGACAAATGGTCGGCATGTACGTGGGTTTCGATGATCCACTGCAAATCCAGCTTATTGTCGCGAACATGGGCAATAATCTCATCGGCGTTTTCGTAGGTGATTCGACCTGCCGCGTAGTCAATATCCATAACGCTGTCGACCACCGCGCAGGCATCGCTGTTGGGATCCTTTACAACATAGCTGATAGTGTTGGTGGCCGGATCGAAAAACGCCTTGACCTCCGGCTTGACGGTCATGTCGGATTGAATGTTCATTTCATTCTCCCTTGTCGAGTGAGTGGGTTTTCACGCCTGTGCGGCTCTTGGGCTGGCGCTGCGGTTGAGCAGGCGCGCCAGGTAGATCCCAACGACCATCGCGCCCACAAAAATGAAAGTTTGCGTGTAACCAAGGCCGAGGGCCGGTATGGCACCGCCCGGACAAAATCCGGCAATCCCCCAGCCGATGCCAAATGTGGCAGAACCCAGAACCAGTTTGGAATCGATTACCTTGCTCGTTGGGACATTGAAACTGGTTTCCAGGACCGGGGCCGTGCGCGCACCGAACACAAGGCGGTAGCCGATGGCCGCTGTTACCAGTGCACTGCCCATCACGAAGATCAGGCTCGGGTCAAAGGTTCCGGCTATGTCGAAAAAATTCAAGACCTTGGCGGGATTGGCCATGCCTGAAAGGGCAATGCCTATTCCGAAGAGACCGCCAATGAGAAATGCAGACAACAGTTTCATGGATCAAACTCCAACAACGTGGCGGACAACATAGACCGTGATGAAAGTAGTGGTCATGAAGACGAGGGTTGCGACAATGGACCGGGGGGAAAAGCGGGCCGTGCCGCAAACGCCGTGACCGCTTGTGCAACCGGATCCGAAATAGACTCCGACACCCACGATCAGCCCGCCAACTACCAGCATCACATCTGATACCGGAACTGCAAATTCGATATTGCCGCCTGAAAGCACGTAGAACATTGGCGCGAGAATCGCACCGGCAAGGAACGCAATTCGCCATGGGCTTTCGCTGTTATAAGGTGGCATTGCCCCGGACATGATACCGGTCATGCCGGCAATACGGCCATGAAACATCATAAGAAGCACGGCCGAAAGGCCGATGAGGAAGCCGCCAACCGAGGAAAGCAGCGGCGTGAATTCAGTCGTCATGTGTGTCTCCATCCATCGCACACGGTTTATTTTTTCGCTTGTCGTGCTATATGCTCGACAGGGATTGAATATTTGCATTCTTTTATATAAAGTCAAGTCGTGTCGAAAAATTCTGCGCCTGGAGGCGAACATGTCGAAGCTTGAGGAACTGGAACCAAAATTCACTGATGCAGCCAGGCTGATGGAAATGCTCTCCCAGCCGGTTCGCCTGAAGATATTGTGCATCCTCCAGGATGGCGAGCAGAGCGTTCTGCGCCTTGCCGATGCTGCCGGACTTTCCCAGCCTGCCATGTCGCACCATCTCAAGAAATTGCGGGACAGCGGCCTGGTACAGACACGGCGCGATGCACAGACGATCTATTACGGCCTCAAGGGCAGGGAAGTGGCATCGGTTATTGCCGTGCTGTACGACCTTTATTGCGGTGACGAGGCTCGTGAGACCCCAGTGGACAATAGAGCCGTAGCCAACAGGGTGTGATTGCTGAAGCGCCTATGACAGACTGCCTGCGCAATATCTGGCAATGCAGCCGCGGACACCTGCTTCCATGAAAGTCTGCAAAGACGTGATCGTGCTGGGTGCGGGCGGGGCCGGGTTGATGTGCGCCGCCATTGTCGGCCAGCGGGGCAGGGCTGTCGCTGTACTCGATCACGCGGACCGGCCGGGCAAGAAGATCCTTATCTCAGGGGGCGGCAGGTGCAATTTCACGAACCGCAGCGTCTCTGCGGCCAATTTTCTTTCTGCCAATCCGCACTTCGCCAAATCGGCTCTTGGCCGCTACACGCCGGAGGATTTCATCGCCCTTCTCGACCGCTATCGTATTGCATGGCATGAAAAAACGCTGGGCCAGCTTTTCTGCGACGAGAGTGCCCGACAGATCGTCGATATGTTGCTTGGGGAATGTGCGAAGGGAGATGTTTCCGTTCAGCTTGGCGAGAAGGTTGGATCGGTCTCCCATGACGGATCGCAGTTTTGCGTTCCATTCGGTGCGCACGAGTATCACGCGCCCGCGCTGGTGATTGCAACAGGCGGCCCTTCCATTCCCAAAATGGGTGCCACCGGCCTTGCCTATGATCTTGCCAGGCAATTCGGCCTCAAGGTAGTCGAGCCGCGGCCGGCGCTGGTTCCCTTCACGCTTGGCGGCGAGGAAGTTCTCTTTCGCGAACTTTCCGGTGTGGCGACAGACGTCGTGGCAACATGCGGCAAGCAGGCCTTCCGGGAAGCAGCCCTGTTTACCCACAAGGGCATGTCAGGCCCGGCCATGTTGCAGATTTCCTCCTATTGGCGGCATGGTGACGCCATCAACATTAATTTCCTGCCATCCGAGCCGGCAGACTGGCTGCTTTCTTTGAAGCGGGAGAAACCGCGCGCCCGGCTGCGGGCCCTGCTGGCGGAAAAGCTGCCTGCAAGACTGGCCGATGTCCTTTGCGACAAGCTGGCCATTGACCGCGAACTTGGCAATGTTCCCGACAGCCAGTTGCGCGAAGCTACAGATCGGCTTTCGCAATGGGCGTTTCATCCCAATGGCACGGAAGGTTTTGCCAAGGCCGAAGTGACGCTCGGCGGCATCTCGACGAACGAGCTCTCCTCAAGGACAATGGAAGCGAAGAAGGTTCGTGGGCTTTACTGTATCGGCGAGGCAGTGGATGTGACGGGCTGGCTGGGTGGTTACAATTTCCAGTGGGCCTGGGCCAGCGGCCATGCAGCAGGGATGGCGCTGGCAGAGCGTTGAGGGTTAGTTGTTCCCTTTTATTGTGTATGAGAGGGCGGCAAGATTGCGCTCCGCCTTGGCTTACTTTATCGCCTGACGAACAGCGCGGAGACCAGCATGAGCACCATTATCGCCCCTTCCATCCTGTCGTCGGATTTTTCCAGGCTTGGCGAAGAGATCGAGGCCATTGAACGGGCCGGCGCCGACTGGATACATATCGACGTGATGGATGGCCACTTTGTTCCCAACATCACATTCGGCCCTCCGGTCATCAAGGCCGTTCGCAACCGCACCGACAAGATCTTCGACTGCCATTTGATGATCGAGCCATGCGACCCTTACCTGGGCGCCTTTGCTGAAGCGGGGTGCGACATCATCACGGTTCATGCCGAGGCGACGAAGCACCTTGACCGCTCGCTGCAGGCGATCCGCGATCTCGGCAAGAAGGCAGGCGTTTCGCTCAACCCTTCGACCCCCGAAAACGTCATCGAATATGTTCTCGACCGGCTCGACCTTATCCTGCTGATGACGGTCAATCCGGGCTTTGGGGGTCAGCAATTCATCCATTCCGTTGTCGACAAGGTTGCCCGTGTAAAGGCGATGATCGGCGAACGGCCGATCGATATCGAGATTGATGGCGGTGTGACCGCACAGACGGCCCCGCTGGTGGCCCGCGCCGGTGCCAATGTGCTGGTGGCCGGATCAGCTGTCTTCAAGGGTGGTACCGAGGCTCACTACCGCGCCAACATCAAGGCTATACGGGAGGCGGCCGACACAGCGGGTTGATTTTCTTCAACCGGCAAGGCAGTTCGCGGCGGCTGGACGGTTGCTGATCCGCGATGTCCGGTTTTGCTTGCCAAGCAGGGTTTCAGTCAATAGTAGTTCGCGCAATTTTCCCAAACCTTACGATCCGGAAATTCGATGTCATCATCAAGACTGACCCATTTGCAAAAGCTGGAGGCGGAAAGCATCCATATCATGCGCGAGGTTGCGGCAGAAGCTGAAAACCCGGTGATGCTTTATTCCATTGGCAAGGATAGCGCGGTGATGCTGCATCTTGCGATGAAGGCCTTTTATCCCTCCAAACCGCCATTTCCGCTCCTGCATGTGGACACGACCTGGAAGTTCCAGGCGATGATCGAATTCCGCGACCAGCTGGCGAGGGATCTGGGTTTCGAACTTCTGGTGCATACCAACCAGGATGGCCTCAAGAACGGCGTCAATCCCTTCGCATCAGGTTCGGCGAAACACACCGACATCATGAAGACCGATGCGCTGAAGCAGGCCCTGTCGAAGTATGATTTCGATGTGGCCTTCGGCGGCGCAAGGCGCGATGAGGAAAAATCGCGCGCCAAGGAGCGCATTTTTTCCTTCCGCTCGGCCGATCATCGCTGGGACCCGAAGAACCAGCGTCCCGAATTGTGGAAACTCTACAATACCCGCAAGGCGCCGGGCGAATCGATCCGCGTCTTTCCGATCTCCAACTGGACCGAACTCGACATCTGGCAATACATCCATCTCGAGAAGATCCCGCTGGTACCCCTCTACTTTGCAGCTGAACGGCCTGTGATCGATTACAATGGCATCACCATCATGGTGGATGATGACCGTATTCCCGAGGAATACATGAAGAACCACCGGATGGAGACTGTTCGTTTCAGGACGCTCGGCTGTTATCCGCTTACCGGCGCGGTCAAGAGCAACGCCACCACGGTTACCGACATTATCCAGGAAATGCTGCTGACAACGACTTCGGAGCGCCAGGGACGGGCGATCGACCACGACCAGTCCGCCTCGATGGAAAAGAAGAAGCAGGAAGGATATTTCTGATGGCGCACAAGTCGGACCTGATCGAGAAGGACATCGATGCCTATCTCAAGCAGCATGAAGAAAAATCGTTGCTGCGCTTCATCACTTGCGGCAGCGTGGATGACGGCAAATCGACGCTTATCGGACGCATGCTGTACGAATCGAAGATGATCTTCGAGGATCAGCTTGCGGCGCTTGAAAGTGATTCAAAGCGGGTCGGCACGCAGGGCGAGAAGATCGACTTCGCGCTACTGGTGGACGGGCTTGCCTCCGAGCGCGAACAGGGCATCACCATTGATGTTGCCTATCGCTATTTCTCCACCGACAAGCGCAAGTTCATTGTCGCCGACACGCCGGGTCACGAACAATATACCCGAAACATGGCAACAGGGGCATCAACTGCCGAACTTGCCATCATCCTTATTGATGCGCGCAGGGGCGTCCTGACCCAGACGCGGCGCCACTCCTTCATCGTGTCACTTCTTGGCATCCCCAATGTGGTGCTTGCGGTCAACAAGATGGACCTGATGGAATACGACCAGAAGGTCTTTGACGACATTGTTGCGGACTATCAGGCATTTGCTGCCAACCTGGCCGAAAACGGCGAGATTCCCTTCAACATCGTTCCGATCCCCATGTCGGCCCTCGAAGGCGACAACATTGTCGAGAAAAGCCCGAAGACCCCCTGGTACGAAGGCGCAACACTGCTTGAGCACCTGGAAACAGTTGGTGTCCAGCAGGTGGAGATCGACAAACCGTTCCGAATGCCGGTGCAGTGGGTCAACCGTCCCAATCTCGATTTTCGCGGGTTTTGCGGCCAGATTTCATCGGGACGCATTGCGGTTGGCGACCAGGTCAAGATCCTGCCTTCTGCCATTCAGTCCAGCGTCAAGTCCATCGTCACGATGGATGGTGACCTAAAGGAGGCGATTGCCGGCCAGTCTGTGACCCTCTGCCTCAATGACGAGGTCGATGTTTCGCGCGGCGATGTGATTGCAGCTGCTGGCCAGCCTGCCGAAGTCGCAAACCAGTTCGAGGCGACGATATTGTGGATGGCGGAAGATGCCATGCTGCCGGGGCGTTCCTATGCCTTCAAATCCGGCGCCCAGACCGCCCGTGCGACAATCACTGCGCCAAAATACAAGATCAATGTGAACACGATCGCCCGTGAACCGGCCACCAAACTGGAACTCAACGAGATCGGCGAATGCAATATCGCGCTCGACCGGCGCATCGCCTTCGATCCCTACCTGCAAAACCGCGACATGGGCAGTTTCATCCTGATCGACCGGCTGACCAATGCTACGGTCGGCATGGGCCTATTGCGATTTGCGCTCCGCCGTTCCTCCAACATCCATTGGCAGGCGACCGACATTTCAAAGGCTGCGAGGGCCGGGATGAAGGCCCAGAAGCCTGCGGTCCTGTGGTTCACCGGCCTGTCGGGATCGGGCAAATCCACCATTGCAAATATTCTGGAAAAGAAACTGCAGGCGCTTGGCAAGCACACCTACCTGCTGGACGGGGACAATGTCCGCCACGGTCTCAACAAGGACCTGGGCTTTACCGATGCGGACCGGGTCGAAAATATCCGGCGTGTCAGCGAAGTCGCCAAGCTGATGGTCGATGCGGGCCTGATCACGCTGGTTTCCTTCATTTCACCGTTTCGCTCGGAGCGGCAGATGGCGCGTCAGGCGCTTGAGGACGGCGAGTTCCTTGAAATTTTCGTCGACACGCCGCTGGCCGTTGCCGAGCAGCGGGACGTCAAGGGCCTCTACAAAAAGGCGCGGGCGGGCCAGCTCAAGAACTTCACAGGGATCGATTCTCCCTATGAAGCGCCGCGAAACCCTGAGATCCGGGTCAATACGGTGGAAATGAGCGCGGAAGCTGCGGCAGATGCCATTCTTCATGCATTGGAAGAACGCGGTTTCCTGGCTTGATTGCGTCTGGACAATTGCCTGTCGCGATAGTGTCTCGGGTTTGTTGCCCTAGAGGGGAGAATACAGTAGCGTCTGCGCGCTATTCAAACCTTATGGGAACAAGCAATGAAACCTCTCTTGATAATGGTGGGCGCTGACAAGGGCGGCGTTGGCAAGACGACAACATCGCGGGCACTTCTGGATTTCCTGGCGCGCAGGAATGTTCTTGCAAGGGCATTCGATACAGAAAACCCGCGTGGAACGCTGCACCGATTCTACCCCAACATTACCCAGATCATCGACCTTCACGAGGTTGCCGACCAGATGAAGGTGCTCGACACGATGCAGACGGCCGCCGTCAAGGTCAGCGTGGTCGACCTGAAGGCCGGCAGCCTGTCGGAATCGCTCGATACGTTCGAGAAGATCGGTGTGCTTGAAGCTGCCCGCAACGGCGATTTCGACATGGCGCTGTTCCATGTTGTCGGGCCGTCCATCGCCTCGCTCGACGAGATGGGCGAAATTGCCAAATACACCAAGGGCATTTCCTACATTGTTGCCCGCAATTTCATCAACGAGACAAATTTCTTCGAATGGGATGAAAAGACCTTCAAGAAATATTTCGCCGGTCTGTCCAATGCCCGCGAGATCGAAATACCCAAGCTCAACGAAATGGCCTATGAGCAGGTCGATCTTGCCGGCGTTACCTTCAGCGACTTCATCGCCAACAAGACGCCAAAGGGGCAGGATGCCAACTACTCCTTCGTGCTGCGCGGCTATGTGCGCAAATGGATGAGTGATGTGGACAAGGAATTCGAAAAGCTCGAACTGATGAAATCCCTGTTGTCTCCCCAGGGCTCGGGCGGCAATGACGGCGATGGCGAAAACACGGATGTCTGATACCTACCTCCTGTAACCACCCGAGGGAACCATCGCAGGAACGCTTGCCATTATCTGTTCGGACGAGCCGCGCAACGGGAAAACGCTCCTCGCGCGGCTTGTCGCCGACCAGCTTTCACTTTCGGGGCCGCAGGCCTTCCGGATTTTCGATACCGATACGCCCAATGGCGACCTGGCGGGTTATCATCCCCAAAGCAGCCAGGTGATCGATTTTTCGAGGACTGCCGGCCAGGTGACCCTTTTCGACACGGTGATCAACGAGCCGGGCTTTGATTATCTCGTCGATCTGCAGGCCGAGCATTTGCGCTCGTTTTTCCGTATATTCAACGACATCTCGTTTGATCAGGGTTGCCGCGAGATAGGCGTTGCGATCACGGTGTATTTTGTCCTCGACCGTACCGTAACCTCTGTCGGCGCGGCCCGCGAGGTCCGGCAAAAGGCCGGCGACGTGCAATTCGTGCCGGTCATCAATGAGGCGGTCGGCAATGTCCTTATCCTGCCACAGGCATCTGCCATCTTTTCGTCGATCGAAAAAAGTCGCGTCATCACCCTGCCGCGCCTGGGTATTGAGGCGCTCAATCTTACGGACCGGCCCGATTTCAGCTTTTCCGGTTTCATTGCCAGCAACGGGCAGGGCGTGCCGCTCGAATTGCGAGTGGAACTGTTCGCATTTCTGGAAGCCATCTATAATCAGAAGCAGGCCAGTGCGGATGGTGGCGGGGTAATTCTTTGAAAGCTCTCCTTTCGGATTTTGACCTGCCGTTGTATCGGAGTACGTGCATTGAAAAGACCAGGGAGACTTCATGGCATCTAATGTGGCGCTGACCGGCCTTGCCCGCGATCTGGCCCGGCTGGAAGCTGAAGGCAAACCCATCCGCATCGGGCTGGTTGGTACCGGCGAGATGGGGACCGATATACTTACCGGTGTTGCCCAGATGGATGGCCTGGTTGTCGGTGCAGTCTGCGAGCGCACGCCCGGCAATGCGGCCAAGGCAGCGGAAATCGCCTATGGCGAAGACGGCCACACGCGCGATGTTTCCAACCATGACGAAATGTCGGCCGCAATCGAGGCTGGCGCGGTTGCCGTAACGCAGGATCTTGACCTGGCGCTTTCCCATGACCTCGTTGATGTGGTGATCGATGCGACGGGTATTCCCGAGGCAGGGGCCGATATCGGCATGCGGGCAATCGGTTTCGGCAAGCACCTCGTCATGATGAATGTCGAATGTGATGTTTGCGTTGGCCCGTATCTCAGCCATGCGGCCGAGAAGGCAGGCGTCCTCTATACGCTGGGTGCGGGAGACGAGCCTTCCTCGACCATGGAGATCATCGAATTTGTCACCGCCATGGGCCATCAAGTCGTATGCGCGGGCAAGGGCAAGAACAATCCGCTCAATTTCGATGCCGTACCGGATGACTATATCGAGGAAGCCGAGCGGCGGAACATGAATGTGCGCATGCTTGTCGAATTTGTCGATGGCTCCAAGACGATGGTGGAAATGGCGGCAATCGCCAATGCGACCGGGCTGGTGCCGGATATTCCAGGGATGCATGGCCCACGTGCCACGGTGAGCGAACTGGCAACCACGCTTGTTCCTGTCGAGGATGGCGGCGTTCTTTCCAGGACCGGCTGTGTAGATTATTCGATCGGCAAGGGAGTTTCGCCGGGCATCTTCGTTATTGTGAAAGCCCACCATCCACGTATCCATGAGCGGTTTGCCGATCTGAAGATGGGTGAGGGGCCGTATTATGCCTTTCATCGTCCCTATCACCTGACCTCGCTGGAAGTTCCCCTGTCGGCAGCGAGGGCAGTTCTCTACGGCAGGCGCGACATGGTTCCGCTGAAGACTCCCGTTGCCGAGGTCTGTGCCGTGGCGAAGAAGGATCTGGCGGTCGGCGAAACCCTCGACCAGGTCGGTGAATATTGCTACCGATCCTGGACGATGACGGTTTCGCAGGCCCAAAGTGCCGGTGCAATTCCCTGCGGCCTGTTGCAGGATGCCAGTGTCAAGGCACCGGTGAAAAAGGGCGAGTTGCTGACGCATGACAACGTTGCAATCCGTCAAGACTCGAAGATTGCCCGGTTGCGGCGTCTGCAGGATGCGATGACCGGCCGGCTTTCGGCAGATCCGGTCTTTGCTGCGTGACAAAATATGGTCTTGAAAAAGCCCGAACTTGGGACAAGTTGGTTTGTGCTTTTGCCACGACTTCTGTACAAAACGGTGATCGCATAACCATTTAACAGCGTGGCCTGTCACTTTTGGCCCGCCAGAACGGGTTCCCTCGGGAACAGATTTGTCGTGAACTCCAGAAGTGCCACTCCCCTGCTTGACCAGGTCAACACGCCCAAAGACCTCAAGAAACTGAGCGAAGACCAGTTGGTCCAGTTCGCAGCCGAATTGCGCGCGGAGCTGATTGATGTCGTTTCGGAAACCGGTGGCCATCTCGGCGCCGGGCTGGGCGTTGTCGAACTGACTGTCGCAATCCATTACATTTTCAACACGCCTGATGATCGCCTGATCTGGGATGTCGGACATCAGTGCTATCCGCACAAGATCATAACCGGGCGGCGCGACCGCATCCGCACGCTTCGGCAGGAAAACGGGCTTTCGGGCTTCACCAAGCGCGCCGAGAGTGAATATGATCCCTTCGGTGCGGCGCATTCCTCCACCTCGATATCGGCGGGTCTCGGCATGGCGGTTGGCCGTGAGCTCAAGGGCGGGCGCAACAATGTAATTGCGGTGATCGG